>JBOFHK010000019.1:0-4392 GCA_051649605.1 Brevinema sp.
AGTTACTAGAACTCTACGAACCATCAGAGCTAAGTAACATAGAGAAAATATCCCCTCATCCTACATTTAACACCGGAAGAGGCATTACCTTCTCAGATGATCTACACCACCTATCAGAGGAGGAAATATTAGAAAGATGTCCATCAAACGTAATCCAAATAAGAAAGATGAAAGGAAACTCTATTGGAATAATTCTAACTTTTTCATCACCTTATATCCCTGATTACATTTCAATAGGTCATATGAGGATTGGAGTAAAACCATTCAAACAGAGGCCCAAAATATGTTATAACTGCTTAGAATATGGTCACTTCAAAGAATACTGTAATAATAAGGTAAAATGCGGAAAATGTTCAGGAGACCACTTCTTCCAAGAAAACAGCGAATGTAAAAAATTCTGCTTGCATTGCCAAGAAGATCACAGCCCATTCTCAGTATCATGCAATAGACATAAATTTGAACAAGAAGTGCTTGACGTTGCACAGAATGAACACTTAAGCCTAGGAGCAGCCAAATATTTACTAATGGGTGCAAATACAAACCCAGCATCGACATATGCAGAAACAGTAAAGAAAATAAGAATGTCCAGGAAACCAAAAAACAAACAATCAAAAGACATATCACCAAGAATAACTCCAATCCCTAATCAGGAAAAGGAAAAGGATAATAAAGAAGCAGAAATGAGAATGGACATAGTACCTTCTAAAGAAAATCAAGAGATATCTCAACAAAACAAAGATATTCCAAAAGAGGGAAAAGATAAAAAACAAGAATCTGTTAGAGCAAAAACAACCATTAAGTCACATGTAAACCAAGGAACAAATAAAAAACAAAATGAAGAAAGGACCAAAATCAACCAACCACATAGGGAAATAACGAAACCTAAAATCAATACAAATCCTAACCAATCAGAATTAACAAAAAAAAGATCATTCATGGCAACTGTGCCAGAAATTACTCTAAGCAATAAATTTGAAGGCTTAGAAAATCTCAATTACGAGAGGCAAGGAAAAGAAATAGAGAAAAAATCGAAGAAAAATGATCCAAGAGAAATCTTGTCAAGAGATAATCATATCCCTATGAGGACAAATAAATAATCAAAATAAAATAAATTTAAGAAATAGTAAAATATAAAGGAACGTATATTTAAAGAATAATATAAAATAATATAATAATAAAATATAATATAATATTATATTACCAATATTTTTTAATGCACATACTACAATGGAACTGCCGAGGATTACGTTCCAATATAGAAAATTTAAAAGTTTTAATGAGAGATTTATTTATAGACATAGTTTGTCTACAGGAGACAAAGTTGGGTCACCAACCTTTTAATGCTGGATTAAATTATAAAATTTTTAACTCGCCACCAATTATAAACATTTATCCAATGGGAGGAACAGCTATCATAATCAAAAGTACGATACATAGTGATACCATTGCCTTGAAGACTTCCCTTCAGGCAATAGCAATTAGAATAATGTCGCCTAAAATAGTCACTATATGCTCTATTTATATCCCACCGGATATACACGTAGAATATAGAGAAATTAGAAATCTTATTGATCAATTGCCTACTCCCTTTCTCCTCTTGGGAGACTTTAATGCCCACAATCCTATGTGGGGAGATCAAGGCCTTGATACAAAGGGGTCAATCATGGAGAAAATAATAGATCACGACAATATCTCGTTGCTAAATGACGGAACTCCTACTTACCACAACATATATCACAACTCCTATTCTGCGATAGATATGAGCATATGCTCATCTTCCATATTAATGGATTATACATGGCAAGTCCAGCAAGATCTTAATGGAAGTGACCATTATCCCATAATTTTAAGAGACTTAAAGAATACACCATCAATATCAAACCGCAAATGGAATCTTAAAAAAGCAAATTGGAATGAGTTTAGAAGATCTCTAAATTTCAATAAAAGTATAAATGATTTCACATCCTCGCTGGAAGCATATAACTTCTTCCAATTAAATATAATGAAAAGTGCGGAACTACATATTCCACAGACAGGAGGTATGCCCCGAAGACCAGTAGTTCCATGGTGGAATGAGGAGTGTAAAAAATTAAGAAATAATACGAGATGCCAATATAGAAGATTTAAAAATTCAGGCTCAGCAATTGACAAAATCATATACAAAAAAGCTATGGCTCGCCAGAGGAAATACTTCAAACAAGCAAAAAGAGATTCATGGAGAGAGTACATAAACACCATAAATTCGAGTACTGAAATTCAAACTATATGGAAAAAAATCCAAAAATTAAAAGGCAAATTTGTCCCACCCCCTTTACCAACATTAAAAATAAATAATAAAATTATAACATCTCCAGCCGTAGTGGCAAATGAATTTGGGAAAAATCTCACCAATATAGCATCCAACTATCATAAAATCCAGCAAAAATGTCCCCAATTTAATAATAGTATAGTAAGCAGAAGCAATGCCTTAAGTAGTCCCATAACTATAAAGGAATTGGAATCTGCACTGAAACTATCTAAACCATCTGCTCCAGGAGACGATAACATCATTTACGAGATGATGAAGGAACTGAATCCCTCGGGAAAAGTATTCCTGCTGAATATGTTCAATAGAATATTTGAATCAGGTGTACTTCCTAAGAGCTGGAAAACAGCAATCATAATACCTATTCTAAAAAAACAAAAAGAACCTACAAATATTAAAAATTATAGACCTATTGCCTTGACTAGTTGCGTATGCAAACTTATGGAAAAAATAATTAATACAAGATTAACGTGGTACTTGGAAATTAATAATATACTCTCTCCTGACCAATATGGATTGAGAAAACAAAGATCCACAACGGATTCATTATTCCGTCTGACAAATGAAATCCAAAAAGGATTCACTACAAATATGCAAACGATCGCTGTTTTCTTTGACATAGAAAAAGCATACGATACAGTAGATCATCAAATGCTGTTGAACAATATTAAAAATATAGGTATACAAGGAAAAATGTTACTCTTTCTAGAGGATTTTCTAAAAGAAAGGATTCTAAAGGTAAGAATCGGAAATGTTCACTCGTCATCTTTTGTAGTTAAAACTGGCATCCCCCAGGGAAGCGTGCTAAGTGTGACGTTGTTTGCAATTGCTATCAATAATATAACAAATATCATTCCAAAGCCAATAAAAATATCATTATTTGTTGACGACATCGTCATATTCAATTCAGGCTATGACGCGGTCTCGGTAACTACAAAATTACAAAACACAATAGATAAAATAACTAAGTGGGCTGTAATAAATGGATTCACCTTTTCTTCAACCAAAACAATAGCAATGCGATTTACACGCAGAAGAGAACGAGAGATAATACCAACACTAAAACTTGAAGGATTACCTCTGGAATACGGGGAGAAGGTTAAATTCCTAGGAATGACTCTTGATAGTAAACTCACATGGGCACCTCATATTGCAGAACTAGTGAAAACCAGTAGAAAATCCCTTGATATCTTGAAAGTTTTATCTAATATAGACTGGGGATCTGATCAGGAACTATTGCTGAGAATATATTCCTCTATTTGTAGATCAAGAATTGACTATGCAAGTACCATATACTCCTCAGCTAGTAAAACTCTCCTTCGCAAGCTGGATGTCATCCATAATGCAGGAATAAGAATAAGTACAGGAGCATTCAGAACGTCCCCCATTGAAAGTATGTATGTAGATGCAGGGGAAATTCCACTCGATATACGTAGGGAAAAAATGGCCATTAAATACTTATACAAATTAAAAGCATCAATAAATAACCCAACTACTTTAATTTTAAAAGAGGATAAGTTGTCTAAATACAGAGGCACTAGAACATCAAAACCTTTCAAAGTAAGATTGCAGGAAAGCTGCTCAAACTTATCTCTATTAAACCAAAATGTAGAGAAAGTTGGCTTTTCGGATATTCCCCCGTGGCTCATCCCGAGAATTAACATCTGCAAAAAAATAGGAAACAAAAAACTCGACTCGGAAGAAGTACTGAGGGGAAATCAGATGGAACACGATTCAATACATAGCAATGCATTCAAAATTTATACCGATGGATCCAAATCAAAAGAAGGAGTGGGATATGCGGCTAACTTCCCCGAATCAATCGGGCAAGGAAAGCTCCCAAAATATGCATCGATATTCACGGCAGAAATAACACCCATATATGAATCGCTAAAATTAATATCCAATATAGATCACGACCATTTCGTGATTTACTCGGATTCGGCAAACGTCATTAATGCAATTTACCAATATAATTCTTTCCACCCTCTAATTCAGCTTGTACAAAAATGGCTATTCATCAATTATACCCAAAAAAAGAAAATCTATTTCTGCTGGGTCCCAGGTCATGCAGGGATTAAGGGAAA
>JBOFHK010000020.1:0-1531 GCA_051649605.1 Brevinema sp.
CCTGTTTCTAATACAGATGATGATCTACACCAACTAGAAACTCCTCCTAAAGGCGATTATATTGAAGAAGATATTGAGGAAAATTGCTTAGGAGAGCTAACATACAAGGAGCTGAGAAAATATTTTGAGAATCCTGAGAAACTTTGTGAACTTTCTGAAGGTGCTAGAAATCATATTATAGATATGGCAAAACAAGTTCATAACGAAATGGGAGACTCTTTTGAAAAAATCGTTATTACTAGTGTTTTTCGCTCTAAAGAAAAACAGAGAGATGAGGTATTATTGAAAAAACTTGTTCTAACAGAAGATCCCTCAAAGTCTAATATGTATGAATACTATAAAAATAGAGCTCCGAAAAGTGCACCCTATCTCAAGATCATGCAAAATCTTTACGATGGTGTTTATATGGAAGTGCCTGAAGATAACTATTTAGCGATAGAGAGTATTTTTGTTGGCAATCCTGAATATGGGAAGAAAATAAGAAATATTTTTGAAGGGATTATCGATAAGAATGGGATAAGGAAGGGAAATGTAGAAGATGTGAAGAGTGTTCTTACAATAAGCTATATAGAAAAACAACTCTTTAATCCATCTTTCCATACGATTACGGACTCTTTGGGTAAACCCGCCTCTCAGGCTATTGATCTTAGAACTTCTAGTACTAGTGAATTATTACTTGTATTATTGGAAAAATATAAAACAGCAACTTTTTATAATGGTGGTGCTGATGGAGAACCTCACTACCATATAACTTTTAAGGTAGATAAGATAAAGTGAGATTGCCAGTTTTAGGTTTTCTTCCAAATCCTTCGTTTTCTTTAGGATCACAATATCTTATAGCCGTTTTTATAAAATGTCCTTCTTTAGGGATAACCTCAAAAGGATCTTTGATAGGGATAAGGACTTTGATATATTGTTGTTTGTTTCTGTTATCGATATAGAGACGCTCATTGGTGGAGATATAGCCTGCGAATTGTAGGTAAGGATCTTTGATATCAGGAACAAATACTTGTTCTTCTTTCTTAGGATCAAGTTTGTAAGTTAGACCATTGGTTTTTGTGAGATCGGAACCGTCTTCGACATAGTAATATTGGTTATTAGACGGATTCCAATAGATAGAATATAGTGGTACAGAAAGATCCGTAATTGGATTTAAAATTGTTTTTAAATCGGTACTAAATCCGCTTCTTTCAGTCATGATGAGAGTTTCACCGTCATAAGAGGCTTCCACAACCCCATAGACCGATCCTGTAACCATTAACATCACCAGCACTAAAAGCATGTTCTCCTCCTTCTTTAGCAAAACAAGCATTATAGTTTAATATACACTATAGTACTTGCTTTGTCAAGATTGAGAGGGTCAAAAACCCCAAAATGTACTATGTTTTCTAGACTTTTTTTTCAAGTACTTATTTCGTAAGGACTTAGATCAAGAAAATATTTTGTATCCAGCGTTTGCTGGATAAGACAATAGTATCGCCTTCGTCTCTCTATTCTCTAACCACAAAAAACCAAAGAAATCGCCTAGCTC
>JBOFHK010000021.1:0-15084 GCA_051649605.1 Brevinema sp.
GTTCTACGATTTTTACCCAAGAAGAAATCGTAAAACCACAGACAGTATTAGAAAAAATGGAAGAAGATATTACCACCACCAAAGCCCAGTGGCGATACAACCCTTTTCGTAAAAGCGATACCGAACGTAAACTTATCGGATGGCTCGATCCAGACAATTTTGTTTCCCATCTATGGGTTGGAGATGTTCTCAGTAAATACAATAACTTTCCTGATCCTCACTGGAATCTTGATAAAGCTTATCTCTTCTATGGTATGAAAATTGCCACCGAAGTCAATCCCATTGCCTTTACAGTAAATAATTTTACTTTCCGTGTGGGAGTTGCTTTCTTTGCCGATCTCCAATTATTAACTTATTCTGGAGATTTTGCCCATAAATATGGCGTTAATTTTGTTATTTCTGACTATATGAGACTTAATTTACATTTTGATTTTTTAATTGGTGATACTTTTAAATTCCGATGGACTCCTCTCTACCATGAGTGTACCCATGTCTCTGGAGATTATCAAGGTGATCCAGATTTCGACCCCGAAACCAAATTGGCAATCCCTGACCTCGGCTTAGAAGGTATGAAGTTCGAAGCCTACTATAATTATGGATACTTTACTTTTTATGGTGGAATAAATTTCACATACCGAGGAGGAGTAGCCTATAAAACACTCGTTGGTATAAATTTTGGTACAGATGTCAGAATCCCAGTTTGGGGAGAGATTAATTTTATTATGGGCTTCCATGTAGGGGCAAATTACGATCGTGTGTGGACTATCACCAAAGGAACAGAAACTGATATTCCAAACGAATCTGATACCTATATTACTCGATGGTATCCTGTTATTGCTACAGGAATAGGTTTTGAAATTGACCGTTTTATTATTGGTGCAAAATACTCTCGTATGCGATCCCGACATATTATATCCTATAAAACAATCGATGAAAGAATTGGTCTTGATGTTTCAATCCTTTTTTAGAGAATAGTGAGAAAACAAAGTGAGCGATCCTATTATCTTATCCAGTAAAGCTAATCCAACTTAAATTCTTTTCTAGAAATCTTTTTTATTTCTAGGTAGTTATTAATACTACGAGAATTCAAATTAACAATAATGAGCTTCAGTATAATATTACTGAAGCTCATTATTGTTAGAATCACTTTATAAGATTTTTATTATAAAATAAGAGCCAATTCTTATATTAACAACAAATTGACTATACTAAGATATTAAGACTTCCGTCGTAAAAGATTTTTTCTCTAGTTTTTGATCTTTACTAATAGTTATTGATTTTTGGTGATGGATAGTACGAGCATCTGTTCCTATTATCACATCAATCTCTGCCTTCTTAAGAGAAAAATCCATATTTTCATCATAAAATCCTAAAATATTAATAGGTACTCGAAAAGTGATTTCCTTCTGTTCTGCTGGAGCAAGCCAAACTTTGGCAAAACCTTTTAATTCTTTATTTGGTCGGGTTACTCCAGGAGCGTTATTCCGAAAATATAGCTGCACAACCTCCCCTCCAAATATTTTCCCTATATTTTTTACTGAGCATTTCACTTCAAGAATATCTCCAGGATCAATCTGAAATTTATTTAGAGTAAAATCACCAATTTCAAACTTTGTATAACTTAGTCCATAGCCAAAGGTAAATAATTCTTTATGAGAATTACTAAGCTATTATAATTTTTCTCCATTTATAAAAACCAATAATTCTACTATATCTTTTTTAATAAATGATTTAAATATAAATTTATATTTATAAAAAAAAGATATTGACATAATATTTTATAATGTTATAATATTATAACATTATAAAATATTATGTCAGGAATGTAAACAATGCTCGATAGATCAAATCCCCTACCTTTAGTACATCAACTAGAAGAATATATTTCTAATCAAATAATTTCTGGCACTTATGCCGTTGGAAGTTTAATCCCTAGCCAAGATCAAATAGCAAAAGATCTAGGCATTAGTAGAATTACGGTTAGAAATGCTTTAGTATCATTAATGAAAAAAAATATATTAATTTCGAAGAAAGCTAAAGGGACTTACGTAATTCAAGTACCAACTAATAACTTAGTAACACTCAAACATTCGTTCACAACAAACAATAAATTCATCGTACTAGAAACAAATACATATTTTGATGAATGTATGCACCTAAACTGCGAAAAGGGACATTTTATTAGTTTTCTAAATATGAAACAAGAGGAAATTTTTTCAGTAGATCGAATTTGGTGGAATACATCTGTAAAGATTAATACCCTTTCAGAACAACACCTCCAAAACATAACGATCGAAGATATTTATAAAATTTGTGATATTAGAGTTACGTCCTACAAAGAAACACTCGCCCCCCGAATTTCTGATTCTATTTTAGCTGATATCATGAATTTACCAAGTGCTACTCCACTTTTATGTATTAAAAGACAATCGTATAATGATTATCAACAACAAGCATTTGAGTATAGAGAAACTTTTATTCGATATGAAGATTTCAGTAAGATTATCTTTAATTCAGAATGGAAAGGCTAGGAGATAAATATGTTCTTAACACATAATCGTATCCTTTGTAATCAAAACTGTACAAATTGGAAAGAAAGTATCCATATTGCATGTGAACTATTGTTAAAAGATCAGCTCATTACACCATTATATACACAAGCAATTATTAACACAGTACATCAACACGGTCCCTATTTTAACATCACCCCTAAAATCATACTAGCACATGCGCGACCAGATGAAGGAGCATTAAAAAATGGGGTGTCTTATATTTCTTTAAAAAATGAAATTGATTTTATAGGATATCCTATAAAATTTGTTTTTGCATCAAGTGCTATAGATAGTTATGAACATATTAAATTAATACAGCTACTATCAGAGGTTTTAGATACAAAAAACATTTATGAGATTTTAGAATTTAATCCTTATATATTATTAAAAAATTTATAAATATTTTAGAGGTGGAAAATGAGAAAACAAATTTTAGTTACCTGTCGAACAGGCATGGGGAGCAGTATGATACTAAAGATTAAAATTGAACAAGTATTAACTACTCTTGGTTTAGATGCAGATGTCTATCACGATGTAATTACTGCTATTACAGGCTATAATGATATCGATATCCTCGTCACAATGGCGGATTTAAAAGAAGAAATGCAAGGGCGATTTCCAATTGTAATAGGAATTGAGTCTCTCATGGACAAAGAAGAAATTTCTTCTAAGCTATATCAAGCTATAAAAAATAAATATTAAAATATAGGAGAAAAAATAATGATTCAACAATTTTTAGAATTTATTGTATATGATTTACTTGGAAATAGTTCCATTTTGGTTGGTTTTATTGCTATGCTTGGTTTAATTCTTCAAAAAAAACCGCTAGATAAAATATTAATAGGAACATTCAAAACCATTATAGGTTTTTTAATTTTTAGTACAGGAGCAGGATTAGCAGTTCAGACACTTGATTCTTTCCAATTTTTATTTTCTGAAGGATTTAATTTAACAGGAGTACTTCCATTAGCAGAAGCAGTAACAGCTCTAGCACAAGAAAAATTTGGTACCATTGTTACATTAATTATGGTTTCTGGTTTTGCCGTTAATCTTCTTGTAGCAAGATTTACTCCATTCAAATATATTTTTTTAACAGGGCAACACAATTTATACCTTGCAGCATTATTAACAGTTATTTTACAAGCTAATAATATTAGTACCGGAATGTCTATATTAATTGGAGCATTAATCCTTGGGGTTTGTGCAACACTTTTTCCAGCTATTGCACAAAAGGGGATGAAAAAAATTACTGGTTCTGATGATATTGCCATGGGGCACTACGTTTGTATTGCTTATGCATTATCAAGCTGGATCGGGGGAAAAGTTGGCAACCCAGAGGATAGTACGGAAAAGTTAAAGTTGCCTAGATGGCTAATAATTTTTAAAGATTACGTCGTATCAGTTGCAATATCAGTAATGATATTCTATTATATTGCTGCATTTTTTGCAGGCCCAGAAAAAGTATCTACAGTATCAGGGAATATCCATTGGCTTTTATTTCCTTTTATACAATCCCTTACTTTCTCTGCATCATTATTTATTATTATTACTGGTGTTCGTATGATCTTAGGAGAAATTATTACTTCTTTTGTAGGTCTTTCTGAAAAATGGATTCCTAATGCTAAACCTGCCCTTGATTGCCCAGTAGTATTTCAATATGCTCCAACCGCAACGGTACTAGGATTCTTAGCTGCTTATATCGGAGGATTAATCTGTATTCCATTTTTTGTTTTACTAAATCTACCCGTGATAATTCCTGTCGCTGTTCCTTATTTCTTTATTGGTGCTACAGCAGCTGTATTTGGGAATGCTACAGGAGGCTGGAAAGGTGCTATCACAGGGGGATTTATAACAGGGATTATTATTGCAGTTGGTCCAGCATTAATATATCCTATCATGTCTTCTATTGGTTTGAATGGTTCATCATTCCCAGAAGCAGATTTTGTTGTTGTCGGATTATTACTTAATTCAGTATTACAATTCTTTGGAATACGTTAGGAGGATTTCTATGAAATCAATTATAGATTTAGAAAAATTTTCTAAAAAGTGTAGAAAAAATTTAATTGAAATGGCATATTTCAGTAAAGGGGCTGTTCACTTAGGAGGATCGTTATCGGCAATGGACATTACTATTGCAATATTAGATCAATTTATTGACTATAACTCTCTTGAAAGGTCTCGTTTTATTTTATCTAAAGGGCATACGATAGCTATGCTTTATGCTATATTTTTAGAATACGGCATCGTTCATACTGATGAAAAACATACTTTAAAACAGATAGGATCACGTTTACAAGGTCATCCTGATATTAATAAAATTCCTGAAACTGATATGAACACAGGTTTATTAGGACAAGGATTAGGTGTAGGAATGGGAGTAGCTTATGCTAAAAAATTAAAAAAAAGTTCTAACAAGGCTTTTGTTTTATGCGGTGATGCAGAATTACATGAAGGGCAGATTTGGGAAACCATTCAACAAGCAGCGCATTATAAATTGAATAATCTAATTGCTATTATTGATTATAATAAATTATCATCCCATGATCCTGTCAATTCTGTTATTAGTTTAGAACCATTAGATCAAAAATTACGAGCGTTTAACTGGCATGTGTTTATTCTCGATGACGGAAATGATATGACACAGATCACTGAGATTTTAAACCAAATTGACTCCATTCAAGATAAACCTATTGCTATTATTGCTCATACCATCAAAGGTAAAGGTATTTCATTTTTAGAGAACAATCCAGATAACCATTCTGTACAACTCACTGAAGAAAGTTATAATGATGCTATAAAAGAACTAGTTTAGGAGAGAAAAGTGGTACAAACTTACGGAAATTCCGCTCCCCGAATAATCATTGGGAAAGAGCTTGCTATAATAAATGATCATTATAAGAATATTATTGTTATTGATAATGACCTTAGTACTTCTACAAAAAGTATTGACTTCCAAAAAAAATATCCAGAAAATTTTTGGGAACTTGGAATCGGTGAACAGAGTTCAATGAGTGGTGCTTGTGGATTAGCATTAGAAGGTTTTATTCCAGTATATGTTAATTTTGCAATTTTTGCTTCTGGTACTATTTGGACACAACTTCGACAAACTGCCTACGCTCAACTTAATGTAAAAGTTGTAGCAACTCACCCAGGGTTAGATGCAGGCTTAGATGGTGCTAGCCACCAAGCTATTCAAGATATTGCTATATTACGGGCAATCCCAAATATAACTATTTTGACACCTTCTGATTTATATGACACAGCAGCAGCTTTACGTTTCGCTATAGAAAACAAAGGTTTGTATTATGTCCGCGTATCAAGGGATTCTGTTCCTGAGATTTATAATAATTCTAACATGATTTATGAGATCACTAATAAAGAAGTAATTAATTATGGTAACGATGTTGCACTGATTTTTGAAGGATCTACACTTGGGATAGCGTTAGAAAGTATAGAGCTATTAAAACAGCATAATATTAAGGGTCGTTTGATCCACGCACGATCAATAAAACCTTTAGATACTAATAATCTTGATTTGTTGACTACTCAGGTAAAAGCTATTATAACTCTTGAAAACCATAGTATTATCGGTGGTCTGGGTAGTGCTGTCTCTGAATATCTTGCTTCTCAAAAGAATCACCCTCCTATCGGTATTGTTGGTGTTTATGATCAATTTGGTAGTTCTGGAGACTCTACATTATTAAAACAAAAATACGGATTATCTTCTGAAGATATACTAAAAAAAGCGAGTAAGCTATTAATATATAATTAGATAACAATATCTTATTATATAGTTTCATTTTATTAATACTATTTTGACACTCTAAATATATTATATAAGTATAATAAAAAGTCTATTAATATAAGCATCAACTAGAGTGGTAATTTTTATAAAAATAGGGGTATTTTTGGGTTTAACAGTTATAATAAGGAGATATATTGTGGCAAAATTTTTAGAAGTTTTAAATGAATTAGATTCGATTAGGATAGTTCCTTCGATCTCTTCTTGGCAAGATAGTATTCAACAGTGTTTCAAGCCACTATTGGATAAAGGTTTTATAACAGATCAGTATATTCATGCAGCGATTAAAGCGGGGGAGATCTTAGATTTTTATTATCTTTTGGCAGAAGGTTTGGGAATGCCTCATGCTAGAGCAGAAGATGGGGCTTTAAAAAACGGATTTTCTATGCTTATTATTAATAGCGGTGTTTCCTTTAAAAACCATCGAAATAACCCTATTTATTGTCTTATTGGTTTAGTAGCCACCAATAAGACTGATCATATTGATGCAATACAAGATATTTCGGAAATTTTTTATAATGA
Organism: Brevinema sp.; assembly: GCA_051649605.1. Classification (GTDB taxonomy): domain Bacteria; phylum Spirochaetota; class Brevinematia; order Brevinematales; family Brevinemataceae; genus Brevinema_A. The sequence goes on from JBOFHK010000021.1 coordinate 6,877, forward strand.
AGAATTGATACCACAATTAGCTAGATTAACTTCCGTAAAAGAGGTAAGTACTTTATTATCAAAACTCTGTTAATAAAAAATTCTTAAAAACATTTATCAAAGGAGTAAATTATGAAATTTTTATGTGCCTGTGGATCAGGATTAGGGTCTTCATTGATTATTTCTATGAATGTATCTAAAGTATTCTCAACTCTTAATCTTACAAATTGTGAAGTTGAGCATTGTGATATTTCTTCTGTGGTATCTAAAGATACAGATTACTATATTTTTTCTTTAGATGTAGCTGAATCAATGGCTGTATCAAGTATTCCAAAAGAAAAGATTATTGTACTTAATAATATCTTAAGTCTTCCAGAACTTACAGAAAAAATACAAGTAGTCTTAAATAAAATATAAATATATATTATAGGAGAATCTTATGATTCTAAAATTTTTTGTTGACCTTCTTAGCCAAGCATCTATTCTGGTCGCTTTATTTACGATGCTTGGATTAATATTCCAAAAAAAATCTTTATCTGAAGTTATCTCTGGCTCAATGAAATCTCTCATTGGTTTTATTTTACTAGGAGCAGGAGCAGGAGTTATTGTTAACGCAATTACCCCTTTTGGACAAATAATTGAGCATGTGTTTCAAGTACAAGGAGTTATTCCTAATAACGAAGCAATTGTTGCTGTAGCTCTTAATATTTATGGTACACAGATCGCTATGGTGATGATTCTTGCAATGGTATTTCATCTTATAATTGCTCGCATCACCCCACTTAAATTTATTTTTCTTACAGGACACCATATTTTCTATATGGGTGCAATGGTAACAGTAATTAGTACTGTAGCAGGGTTAACAGGAATAAACCTAGTTGTTGTCTCTGCTATCATAACTGCATTAACAATGAGTATATCTCCTCTTTTATCATATTGGGCGATGCCCAAAATTATTGGTAAAGAAGCTAATATTGCTCTTGGGCATTTTTCAAATCTTACTTATAGTTTATCAGCACTTATTGGAAAAATTGTTGGAAAAAATTCTATCTCTACAGAAGAAATGAACATACCCAAAAATTTGAGTTTTATGCGAGATAATATCCTAGCGATTGCTTTAACGATGTCTATTTTGTATATTATTGTTGCTATACTTGCCGGTTCTGAATTTATTGAGTCTAACCTTTCTAATAATCAACATTTTTTAGTTTATTCTTTGCTTATGGGAGTTACCTTTGCTACTGGTGTTTCCGTAGTACTGTCTGGTGTGCGAATGATTATTGGAGAGATCGTACCTGCATTTAAAGGAATATCTGAAAAATTAGTACCTGAGGCAATTCCAGCTCTGGATTGTCCTGTAGTTTTTCCCTATGCTCCAAATGCTGTTCTTATTGGATTTCTTTCTAGTTTTTTTGGAGGTCTTATAGGTCTTACGATATTAGGTGTGATCGGAGGAACTCTTATTATACCAGGTGTAGTTCCTCATTTTTTTGTTGGCGCAACTGCAGGAGTATTTGGGAATGCCACGGGGGGACGACGAGGATGTATTATTGGAAGTTTTATTAATGGACTTTTATTAGCATTCCTTCCTGTACTTCTTTTACCTATATTAGGAGATTTAGGATTTGAAAACACAACATTTAGTGATGGTGATTTTGTTGGAGTTGGTTATATTATGGGACAATTTGCTCGTATTTTTAGTCAATAAAAAGAATAACTAACCTACCTCTCTTCCAAGATATAATCGTTATATTAATTTGTTCTATAAATATTTCAAGTTCTATAATTTCCCAAAAATCTCAGTTTCAATTTTTCTAGGATAGATTATATCTGATTGATTTATTTTTATAATTAAGATATAATATATACAATTAAACTGTCACTATGGAGGAAGAAATGAGTACTTTCAAAAATCTTTTAGATACTCGTATCCAAAAACTGGATTCTTGTACGTCATGGGAGAATGCTGTAAGATTAGTTGCAAAACCTCTTTTGGATGGCGATTTTATTAATTCAACATATGTTGATGCAATGGTCAATAATATACACAATCTCGGTTCTTATATGATTATTATACCAGGAGTCGCTATGCCCCATTCTCGCCCAGAAGATGGATGCAGCAAGAGTGGACTCTCACTTTTAATTTTAGACACTCCTGTACTGTTTCCAGGTGATCAAAAAGTCTGGCTCGTCCTTGGTTTGGCAGCAGCATATTCCGATGCTCATATCGAAACTATCGAAGCAATCGCTGATTTTTTTGGAGATGATCAAATATTAGAAACACTAAAACAAGCAAAAAATCTTGAAGAGATTAAAGCAATTATTACAAAATAATACAAATAGAAGGAAGTTCTTACATGAAACTCGATCAAATTCAAAAATTTGGACGTTATCTTAGTAATATGGTACAACCAAATATTGGTGCTTTTATGGCATGGGGCTTAATTACAGCTCTCTTTATCCCAACAGGCTGGCTTCCTAATGACGTTTTAGCCACTCTTGTCGGCCCCATGATTAATTTTCTCTTACCTCTACTCATTGCTTACTCTGGTGGTTCAATGGTTTATGCTCATAGAGGTGGTGTTTTAGGGATGATTATGACGATGGGATTAATCGTTGGAAGCTCCGTACCGATGTTCTTAGGGGCAATGATCGCAGGTCCTTCCGCCGCTTTTTTAATAAAAAAAACAGATAATCTATTACAACCAATCACCCCATCTGGCTTTGAAATGCTAATCAATAATTTCTCTGCTGGAATTCTTGGAATGTTTTTAGCAATAGTTTCTCTTCTTATTGCAGGTCCAGCAATCGAAACCTTAAGTTTAGGGATTGGAAGTGCCGTTCAAATTCTTGTCAATAAAAATCTTCTTCCTTTAGTTGCACTCTTGGTTGAGCCAGCAAAAGTATTCTTTTTAAATAATGCCTTGAATCACGGCGTTTTTTCACCGTTAGGAATCCAACAAGTAACAGAAGTCGGTAAATCAATCTTTTTTACTATCGAAACAAATCCTGGTCCTGGATTAGGTATTCTTTTAGCTTATATGATTTTTGGTAAAGGACGCTCCAAAGCTTCTGCCTCTGGAGCAATGATTATTCATTTTTTTGGTGGAATCCATGAAATTTATTTTCCCTACGTTTTAATGAATCCTATTCTAATCTTTCCTTTGATGATGGGCGGAATGAGCGGTATCGCCACTAATGTACTGTTTCATGGAGGTTATATTGCCATCCCTTCACCAGGTTCAATTTTTGCAATTCTTGCTGTTACCCCTCGTGGTGGTTTTTTTGCAACATTATTAGCAGTACTTATTTCCACAGCAGTTACTTTTTTTCTAGCCATATTTTTTGTTAAAAAAACAAATAACGAAGATCTTGATAAAGCTGAACAAAAAAATATTCTACAAAAAAATCTTTCCAAAACAATTCATAAAATTGTTGTTGCTTGTGATGCTGGGATGGGTTCTAGTGCTTTGGGGGCTTCTACCCTCCGAAAACTAATCAAAGAAGCGGGGATTGATATTGAAGTAAGTAACAAAGCGATTTCCAATTTAGATGGGTCAGAAGATTTGATTATCACTCAAGCAACTCTCACTCCTTTAGCAAAAGACAAAGCTCCTTCTGCAATCCATTTAACCATTAGTAATTTTATGGACAAAGAATTTTATACAAACATCATCAAAAATCTATCAAAATAAGGAACAAATATGCAAAGTCTACTCCAAATAGGAGCTGGTAATATAGGAAGAGCTTGTGTTGGTAGGTTATTTTCTCAAGCAGGATGTTCGATTATTTTTTCCGATGTTAATCAAGAGCTAATAGCTTTACTAAATCAAAAAAAAGAATATTATATTCATCTCGTGGGTAAGGATAAGGAAGAACGTCAAACAATTAAAAATATCGGTGTACTCCCAGACAATAAAAGTACTCAACAAGAGATTTTCAATGAAATTTCTTTTTTAACGACAGCCGTAGGTGTAACCATCCTTCCCAAAATTGCAGGCTTAATTGCGAATATCATTCAAACCCGCTATGAATCTCATAATACAGGTTTACTTAATATTATTGCTTGTGAAAATACCGTTCGTGCTTCTTCTCTCTTAAAAGAGCATGTAGTAAAATTATTATCCCCAGAAATTCATTCTTGGATAAATGGAAAAATTGCTTTTCCTGATGCTGCAACAGATAGTATCGTCCCTGCAATAAATAATAATAATCCTTTAGAAGTAACAGGAGAATTTTTTGCAGAAATTATTATTGATCAAAAGACATTTCTTGGGGAATTACCACGCACAGAAGGCTTGTTTTTAGAGCAAAATCTCGACGCCTATATCGAGAGAAAATTATTTACCCTAAATACTGGGCATGCTATCACTGCTTATCTAGGCACTCAAGCAGATATTCCAACAATTGATCAAGCAATTATTATCCCAAACGTTCGTGAAACAGTCCTTGCCGCAATGCAAGAAAGTGGAGCGGTGTTAGTGATCCGTTATGGATTTGATCCAGAAGCTCACGAATCGTACATTCAAAAAATCTTAAAACGTTTTGAAAATCCTTATCTGAACGATTCAACAGTACGTGTTGGAAGAGAACCTCTAAGAAAACTATCATACAATGACCGTCTTATCAAACCTCTAAGAGGTACAATAGAATTTGGTCTTAAAAACGATAGTCTCCTAAAAGGAGTTCAAGCTGCTTTTCAATACAAAAACTCTGAAGATCCTGATACGAAAAAAATAAGAGAAATGCTTGCTCACAACAAAAAAGAAGCTCTCTATACGATTACAGGATTACATAAAAATAATCAAGAAGAAGTTATTCTTGCTGAAAAAATTGAAGAATTAATCTAACAAACAAAATTATAATCGTATCATTAATACGATTGAGGAGTTTTAAATTATGAAAATTATTATTACCAAGGATCATAAGGAAAGTTGTTTCCGTACCGCTGAGATGATTGCAGAAATCATCAACAAGAATTCAAAACCTGTCTTGGGACTTGCTACTGGTGGAACAGCAGAACAAGTTTATGCGGAGCTTATTAAAATTCATCAATCAGGTAAAATCAGCTTCAAACATGTCCATACCCTTAATTTAGATGAATATGTCGGTTTATCTGGCGATCATGATCAAAGTTACCGTTATTTTATGGACAAGCACTTATTTAATCATGTTGATATTGATAAAAAAAATACCTTTGTTCCTATGGGGACTGGGGATCATCAAAAAGCTCTTAAAGAATTTCAAACCAAATTGGCTCAAAACCCTAGAGATTTTCAACTCCTAGGCGTCGGCCCTAATGGGCATATCGCTTTTAACGAACCAGCAAACAATCTTCATGCCAATGCTCATATTATTGAAATTGCTGAGACTACCATCAAAGCGAATGCTCGTTATTTTGCTTCCGAAGCAGATGTCCCTAAAAAAGCTTTTACCCAAGGAATAGGCGATATTATGAAAGCTCAATCTCTCGTACTCCTCGCTACTGGAGCAGTAAAAGCAGAAGCAATGAAAGCATTATTATTCGGTGATGAAATCACCACAGAGTGTCCTTGTACTTTTTTGAAAGCTCATCCTGATGTTACTATTTTTATTGATCAAGAGCTTGCTACCATGATCGGCTATAAAGCATAATTTGAGAAATCATAAAAAAGGGTCTTTCGAGAGACCCTTTTTTTATTTACTTCTATTAGTATCTTATCAAAACACTTATTGATGAATTAGCCTATCAATAAGATCACGAGCTTCAAAAAGAGAAGAACAAATCACATCGGCTTGGTCAAAAGTATGATCCTTAGACCACTCATTGGGAACAGCGATAACAAAAGCTCCTGCCGTTTTCCCAGCGATAACGCCTGCCGGTGCATCTTCTAAAACGATACATTGTCCAATATCGCTCCCCAATCGATAAGCTGCTTCAAGATAAATATCAGGATTGGGTTTCCCTTTTTGAACTTCTTCCGCTGAGACAAATACTGAAAATGTATCAGCTAATCCTAGTTGTTGTACTACAAAATCACGAAAGGGAGTAGACGAACCTGTTGCAATCGCATAACTAAGCCGTCCTTTAAAATGACTAATTAATTCAAATAGCCCAGGCATGGTTTCTAAACGTTCATTATTTTTTATAATATTTGCCTGCATTCCTTCGGTATCTAAAAATCGAACCATCTCTTCAGTCGTCCTATTAATATTAAAACACTTAATAAAATAATCCGCCTCTTCAGGAATACCCAAGCCCATTTGCCCTTTAAACATATCTTCGGTAAGGGAATATCCTAATTCTGCTAATTTTTTAGTAAAGTATGTTATATAAATAGTTTCTGAATCAATCATTAATCCATCCATATCAAATAAAATAGATTTATACATGTTACGTCCTAAATAATATTTTTTATTATACTTAATATGTCTTAAGATGTCAATAGTTTTCATCAGATCAATAGGTATTATAATTTGCTCTATCGATCTTGAGGATTTTATTTATTATAGTTATTTTAGATTGTTGGTATAATCAAGACCCCTACCTCGTTTATTAATAAACGTGCAATAGGGGTCTTTGAAATTATTCCAGAGACCCCTACTACACAAAAATAGAGAGTTTATATTTTTATAACAAATCTTTTAATTAAATATTGATTACCTACTTACTCAGATAACACGGGAAATCTTACAAATGATATAGTCGATCCTCTCGTTCCTCCCCCACCGTAACCAGCACCTTCATAAAATAAGCCTAAGCTTCCGTCATCAAGCTCTGCCACCGACGAATAGGCTGCCGTTTCTGATTCGTTATTAGGATTCCATGGTAACGCAATCGTATTCCCATTAATATTAAAATCTATGTCCCAATCCCCAGTATTACGATCCTTTTTAAGATAACCTACATACACTTTCCCTGCTCTCCGACCATTCCCAGTAGCTAGGGATAGAGCAAACATCGGCTGATTAAAATAATGCACACGTCGTAAATTAGATGCTCCCACCATAGCTCCAAAACCATCAGAACCCACATTCTTGATTTTATTACCTTCTGCATCTACAGGTTCGGTAATTTTTTTCCACATTACCCCACCGTCTTCAGAAGTACTGTAGGCTAGAACATTCCCGGTACGGTGCACCAATAAAAGCTGATCGTCTGGAGCTTCAATATATTGGGATTCCGATCGTCGACCTCCAGAAGGACTTCTTGAGACTGAGTCCCCCGAACGCCAAGTTAGTCCATTATCATCAGAATACATAGAAAAAGCTTCACAGCTATCACTTGCAGGGGATTTTTGTAATGCAACCAATAATCGACCTTGATAACGTCCTTCTTTGACTGTATAGCCAATCCCTGGTGATACCCCCAAAAACGATGATCCCGATAAATCATTTTTGTTCTCCGTAGGGTACGGTGTCTCAGAGGGGCTATTATCAAAATTCCACGTGACATCTAGCGGCTTAGACCAAGTATTACCCTTATCTTTGCTCCGAGCAACAAAAATATAAGAAGTCGGCACAGGATGAAAAACCGATGCCGTATAGAATAAATGCGTATCCACCTGGAATAAAGGTGTTTTTTTAACCTTTGTATTATTAGGGCGACCAGTTAAGTATTGATCAGATTTTAGCTGAACACCGTCTTTGTAGAGATTGTAGTATTGATCTATACTATAACCAGACTGATCCCCTGTAGCTTCCGTCAAATCTCTTTTGACAATAGGATTCCTCTCATTAAAAGAGCTGACTTTGACCGCATATTCATAGGCACTATCATTATTGTCTAATCCTCTCCAAGTATTACCACCATTCGCTTCTGGAATAATCCCATAACGTAACTTCATATAGATATCATTACCTGATTTAAAATAAGAAGGAAGCGGTTGGACATGCCGTCCTATATTTCCTAAACCACTATTCCAAGGGAAGGTCGTCGTCACTGTGAGAAGATCTCCATTTTTGGCAATCATAATCGCAGGATCAATAAAAGACGCACTTTCTCCTACGACTGTCTCAGAGATATTGGTAGGAGCAAAATCATCAAAATATTGAACCATTCGCATTCCTTCCCAAGTTTTGCCATTATCCGTACTACGGCGGATCACTGTATCAATATTATGAGCGGAATCTGCCGGTGCTCCATAACGCATATCCGCCGTTATAAAGGTATATCCAGGAATAGATAAAATCGCTGGGATACGGAAAGATTTAGACTTCGTACCTCCATCAATAGGAATACCAGTATTC
>JBOFHK010000022.1:0-116041 GCA_051649605.1 Brevinema sp.
TGCTATCCTCGATCGTTTTGATGCTCTCTGTAATGATATTTCTGAGGGACTACCCGCGGAAATTAAAGCACGGCAACAGCAATACGAATATTATCGAGAGAAGCTCTTAACATTTAATAAAAAGGAAATTGCGGGATAATGACAGAATACCATCCAATAGCCGAATTCAATAAATTTATCATCCTAGATCATTACGAAAAAATCAATCAAAAAGGTGCAGCTTATCAAAGCGAAGCCGACCTAGAACGTGAGCTGATAAACGATTTAAGCAATCAAGGTTATGAATACCTAAAGAATCTCACCACCCCAAAAGATATGCTCGACAACGCCCGCACACAACTTCAAAAACTCAATGAAATCGAATTTTCTAACTCTGAATGGATACGATTTTGTGAAGAATACTTCGATAAACCCAATGACAACCACCTAGATAAAACTTACAAAATCCACGATGAGTATATCCATGGCTTTACCTTTGATAACAAACACCAAAAAAATATTTATCTAGTCAACAAAAAAAATATCAGCAAAAATACATTACAAGTAATCTCCCAATTTGAACAAAAAGGCACCCACGCCAATAGATATGACGTGTCCATTCTCGTAAATGGTTTACCTCTCATCCATATCGAACTTAAAAAACGTGGTATGCCCATTCGTGAAGCCTTCAACCAAATCCATCGTTACAGTAAAGAAAGCTTTAACTCTGAAAATTCTCTCTATAAGTACCTACAAATTTTTGTTATATCCAATGGTACAGATACTCGTTATTTTGCTAACACTACAAAACGAGATAAAAATAGTTTTGATTTTACGATAAACTGGGCAGATGTTAAAAATAATTGTATCCAAGACCTCAAAGATTTTACAGCAACTTTCTTCCAAAGAGACACCATACTTAAAGTATTATTACACTTTTCTGTTTTTGATGTCAATAAGAATTTACTCATTATGCGACCCTATCAAATCGCTGCCACCGAAAGGATCTTATGGAAAATCAATAGTTGCTATCAATCAAAAAAAAACAAATCCCCTGGAAATGGTGGGTATATTTGGCATACAACTGGCTCTGGCAAGACATTAACCAGCTTTAAAGCCGCACATCTGGCTACGGAGCTTGAATTTATTGATAAAGTATTTTTCGTCGTTGATAGAAAAGATCTAGACTATCAAACCATGAAAGAATACCAACGATTTTCTCCTGATAGTGTTAGTGGTTCGGATAATACCGCAGGCCTGAAAAAAAATATCAAAAAAGACGACAATAAAATCATTGTAACAACTATTCAAAAACTTAATAAATTAATAAAATATGAAAACGATTTGCCCATTTACCAAAAATCAGTCATTTTTATTTTTGATGAGTGTCATCGCTCTCAATTTGGCGAAGCACAAAAAAATATCTCTCAGAAATTCAAACAATATTATCAATTCGGATTTACAGGTACTCCTATATTTCCAGAAAATGCTCATGGTGCTCAAACAACCGCTTCCGTATTTGGAGACAACTTGCATTCTTATGTTATTACCGACGCCATTAGAGACAACAAAGTTCTTAAATTTAAAGTTGATTATAACGATGTTCGACCACAGTTTAAAACTATTGAAAATGAACAAGATGAACAGAAACTTTCGTCAATCGAAGCAAGAAAAGCATTACTCCACCCCCAAAGAATTACAACGATCTCTCAATATATCCTTAATAATTTCAAAATTAAAACAATGAATAGTTTTAATGCAATTTTTGCCGTCAGTAATATAGAAGCAGCAAAGCTTTACTATGAATCATTAAATAACTTACAACAAAATAAAGAAAAACCTCTAAAAATTGCAACGATTTTTTCTTTTGCCGCTAATGAAGAGCAATATAGTATTGGAGAAATTTCTGACGAAACCTTTGAACCTTCAGCAATGAATAGCACTGCAAAAGAATTTTTAACTTCTGCAATCAATGATTATAATACTCTCTTCAAAACAAATTTCAGTGTCGACAGTGAATCTTTTCAAAATTATTATAAAGATATTGCTAATCGTATGAAAAAGACAGAAATTAATCTCTTAATCGTCGTAGGAATGTTTTTAACAGGATTTGATGCGCCAACCTTAAATACTTTATTTGTAGATAAAAATCTTCGCTATCATGGTCTAATACAAGCATTTTCAAGAACAAATCGTATCCTTGACGCAACAAAAGCCTTTGGTAATATTGTAACTTTTAGAAATTTGGAACAAGCAACCATCGATGCTATTACACTTTTTGGTAATACTGATGCCCAAAATATCATCCTTGAAAAAAGTTACACAGAATACTTAAAAGGTTTTACCGATATATCTACTGGTAAAGTGCAGCTTGGTTATATTAATATAGTAAACGAATTAAATACTCGATTTCCTAATATTGATAATATTACACTTGAAGTAGATAAAAAAGATTTTGTTAAACTTTTTGGTGAATATTTAAATATTGAGAATATACTGCAAAATTACGATGAGTTTTCAAAATTAAAAGCGTTACAATTACTAGATCTTAATAATGAACAGGCTCTTAATGATTTCAAAGCTACTTACCACATAAGTGATGATAAAGAGATTACCACTATGCAAGAAATCACAATACTAGAAGATAGACAAACTCAAGATTATCGATCTGTGTATAATGATATTCATGATTGGTTTAAACAAGAAAAAATAGGAACAGAAGAATCTACAGTTTATTGGGATGATATTGTATTTGAAGTAGATCTTTTGAGTTCACAAGAGATAAATCAGGACTACATTATTGAACTGATTTTTGAAAAAAAACACATACAAGATAAAGAAAGTTTAATTAACGATATACGCCGTTTAATTCGTTCTAGTGTTAGCAATCGTGCAAAAGAAAGCTTAATAATTGATTTTATCAATCAGGCAAATTTAGATAAAATTGAAGATAAAGCAAGTATAATAGAGGATTTTTATACATTTGCTAAGGAAGAGCAAAAACGAGAAATTGAAGCGTTAATTAGTTCCGAGAAACTCAACGGAGAAGCAACATATAGATATATAAAAGCTTCTTTAAAAAGAGAACATGCCAGTGAAAATGGAACCGAGCTGAATGCAACCCTTCCCAAAATGAGCCCTCTCGACCCCGACTATTTAACAAAAAAACAGAAAGTTTTTCAGAAAATATCAAAATTTGTAGATAAGTTTAAAGGTATTGGCGGAGCATTATAAATTTAAACTCAAAAATATACCCGTTCATAAAATTGTAAATGATATTTACAATTTTATGAACGGGTATAAATTATTTATTGATAATAAGATATACACTATAAAAATTTTAACTTTACAGGGATTCTTTTAAGAGAAAAATAGAGACACAAACGATGCGGTCATAAACGAAGCAAAAGCTCCCGCTAAGAGACCTTTAATTCCATATTTAATAAAGTCGTTTTTTCGTTCTGGTACTACCCCTGTAATCACCCCTATTAAAATACCTAAAGAACCAATATTCGCAAAACCACATAACGCATAGCTAGCAATAGCAATAGATTTATCCGTCAAAAGACCTTGATTAATAAAATCTAACATTTTGGTATACGCTACCGCTTCATTAATTGCGACTTTTAGACCTAATAATTCTCCTACCAAAAACACATCAGACATAGGGGTTCCCAAGATCCATGCGAAAGGTACGCCTAAATAAGCAAATAGCTGATCAACACTAGAAGGGACGATCCCTTTGAAAGATTCTCCAATAGGTACAGGAATATATCCTAAAATATTAGGAAGTGCATAACCATCAATATAACTATCTAAAAATACAAAACCAAGATTAACGAGTTGAATTAACGATAAAAATCCCATAATCATAACCGTTATAATCGCACCACTACGCATCCCAATAAGAATACCATCACTAGCAGCTCCTAAGAGATTGCTGGATGTTTTTTCGAGCTGTCCGCTAACTTCTATTCCTAGCGTTTCGGGGTTTTCTGTTTCTGGGCAAAGAATTTTTGCAATACAAATCGCAGCTGGTGTACTCATCACACTAGCAGCTAAGAGGTATTCTGCAGGAATACCAGCATTGATAAAGATAGCCATCGTCCCTCCAGCAATGGTAGCCAATCCTGATACAATAATGGTAACTATCTCTGATTGAGTTACATTTGGGAGATAACGTCGAACCAAGAGCGGAGATGCCTGCATACTTAAGAAAATATTAGCAGTTGCTATTAACGACTCTATACCGCTAATAGGTTTGACCTTAAATCGTGTCATATTCCATGATATATATCGAGCCATTGCATTAACAATTGCCGTCGTAATCCCTAGATAGTCAAATATAGACATCACAGAGGCAAAAAATACTGTAGAAGAAATGATCGATAAAGCAAATACAAATCCATTCTCTGTCATTAATTTACCAAAAACAAAAATCCCCCCAGCTCTATTAGAATTTAAAAATGCTGTAATTCCATCTGAAGCACTTTGTATTAGATCAGCCCCTGTAATATTTTGACCTATTACTAGTCCAGATGATAACACAATAAAGATGATTCCAAACATATTACCGTACTGATATTGGGGTATAAATTTAAAACGCATTGTTTTCGTAACTAGATATAAGACAAAACTGATAATACAGAGTTGATAGAGAATGTAGGTAATTCCAAACTGTTGTTCTATAAGTCCTAATATACTTACTAAAGTAACATATATGATTAGAAACCCTAGCGTTTTTATTACAGAATTGTTTTTATTCTTATTGATACGCCAAATATTATATGCAAAAATACTATACAATATCATTAATAGAGCTATTTTCCCGAAAATATCTGTTTTTAAAACAGTAAGTGCCAAGAGAAACTGTACTCCTACCCCCCACAAAACCTGACCCCAAGAAATTTTCTTTTTATGTTCTGATAATAAAAATGTTATTCCTAGTAACACGCATAACCCAAATAACGCCTGCATATTTTCTCCTATTTACTCTACAATATAACAATAGCTTGTTATGAATCGTCTATTGAATTTCTTTAATTAATATTCTAATCATTGTTTATAGGCAATCTAGTTACTATTAAAAGTATTCAAAAGACTCGAACGATTTAATAGAATCACTGATAATACTCTATAGAACAGATTTTTTAATAGTATCTCCACACTTTCCTCCACCGAAGCTACAATGTAACAACTATTTTAGAGAGTTGGTGAATCATTTTTTGAATTTCTTTTTGATAAATTCCCCAATCGCAATTAATAGGAATCCCGTTTTCTGCGACTTTCACTCCATTAACCCATGTTGCTAAGAAAGCTCTATCGCTTACCGAAAGTACTAAATTTGAAATCGTATCATAGTTAGGAACTAATCCTGTATTTGTCATATCGAGTAGAGTAAAATCAGCTTTATAACCTTCTTTAATTTCCCCTCCATGCACTATCGAAAGGGCATCATAGCCACCTTTGGTAGCAAAATGGAATACTTCATTAGATAGAAGGTGAGTCGGATCTAAGCCTCTTAATTTTGCTAAGACATAAGTATAACTAACAACATCTCTTAGAGAAAGTCTATTTCCGCTTAAAGGCCCGTCCGTTGCTAAGCCTATAGTCATATTGTGTTGTTTCATATCATAAATAGGAGCAATTCCTTTGCCTCCTTTAGCATTCGCAATAGGACAGTGAGCAATATGAATATGGTGAGCTTGGAGTATCTCTATATCTTTTTTTGTTACAAAAATATTATGGGCATAGATAGAGTGATCTCTAATGACTCCATGGCGTTCTAAATAAGCAATAACCGTTTCATTCTCTCTAATATCTGAGATAGCATTTATTCTTGCCCATTCGTCTTCAAATTCGGCAACATGCATAGTAACCAGAGCATTGTTCTGATCAGCAGAATTGTTTACTTCTTTTAAAATATGGGGTTCTACTGTATAAGGAGCATGGGGTGCATAGGCGAATTTAATTAGTTGGTGATTTTTCCATTTTTCTGCAGAACAATGTGCTAGTTCTAATCCACCATAACTTTTAGGAGCATCGGGAGCTGGGAAATTAACAATTGTTTGACCTATCACCCCTCGCATACCAAGAACTTCTGCAGCTTTTCCTACCTCATCTTCAAAATAGTACATATCACAAAAAGCGGTGATTCCATGGGTAAGCATTTCTTGTAATCCATAGAGACCAGCCAAAAATACTACTTCTGACGATACACATTGCTTTTCTAAAGGAAAGAAAAATTTTGTTAATCGATCTCTTCTTCCTTCTCCCAAACCTCGAAATAACGACATAGATGCATGCGTATGAGCATTGACCATACCAGGAATCAACAGATTATTATTCCCATCAATAAGCTCTTCTCCTTCGAGTGGGTTAATCTCCGTTTGCGAGATTTTATTAATAATACCGTCAACAACCTTTATAGAAGCTCCATTAATAATAGTCCCTTCAAGAGCAGAAACCAAGATACTCACATTTTTAATAATAAACGCCATATTATATCTCTCCTATTAGATATTTAAAAACTCCATAATATAATAATGTATTATTATATTATGGAGTTTTTATCATAGATATGTAAATTTTTATTTGTATATTGTCGTAAGCAATGTAAAAAGATACCTTTCTTATTTGAAAAATTCATCAAATAATCATCCTTTTCTATAGTTGTGTACCATTTTACTTAGTAAGACAATACACAATCATTATACTATAACAAGAAATAAAAATCAAGTCTCATTATGTTATTATAAGATATTATTCAATAAAGCTCGTCCCACAGTGAAATCCACCATCTACAAAAATAACCATACCAGAAACCATAGTACTAAGATCAGAAGCCAAGTAAACCGAGGTACCTGCAACATCATCTGGTGTAAGATTTCTTTTGATAACCTGAGTCGCTAAAGCTCCCTTATACATATCTTTAAATCCTGTAATTCCACGAGCCGCAAGGGTGTTAATCGGGCCAGGAGAAACAGAGTTAACACGGATATTTTTAGCTCCCAACTCTAAGGCCAAATACCGAACAATAGATTCCAAGGAAGCCTTAGCAACTCCCATAGCATTATAATTAGGCATGGCACGAGTAGAACCAATATAGGTCAAGGCCTGAATAGAACCACCTTCTCTTTTTTCCATCAGAGGTGCAGCATATCGTGCTAAACTGATTAAAGTATATGCAGAAATCTGTTGTGCCAATAAAAATCCTTCTTCAGAAGACTCTGTAATCCCTCCTGTTAATTCTTCTTTTTTTGCAAAGGCAATCGCATGAACTAAAGAATCCAAACCCTTATATTTTTTATCGATAGCTTCGAACATTGCTTGAATTTGATCTTCTTTAGTCGCATCTACTTCATAAAGATCTTGTATTCCTAGCTCTTGAGCAATTTTTTCTACTCGATCTTTTAGCCCAGCTTGATAACTAAGAATAACATCAGCTCCTTGCTCTTTGAATTGTTTAGCAATCGCATAAGCAATAGAACGTTCATTAACAACACCTGTAACAAGTGCTACCTTACCTTTTAAAACCATATGTATCTCCTTACTATTTAAAATAACTAGCTGGAATATTCCAGCTAGTTATTATAACATATAAATAAAAAAAATAAAATATCTTTTGATAATTATATTCTTATAGGACTTCCGCAACAAATGCTTTTAGCTGTGCCAAAGACATCGCTCCAGTAGTGTTTTTAACAACTTTCCCATCTTTAAAAAGCATTAACGAAGGGATACTAGAAACTTGAAATTTTGCAGCACTTTCAGGGCATTCATCTACATCACATTTAACAACTTTAAGTTTGCCTTCATATTCTTTGGCAATTTGTTCGATAAAAGGTCCAATCATTCGACAAGGGGCACACCACGTTGCCCAAAAATCGACAAATACTGGTATGTTAGATTTTAATACTTCATTGTCAAAGTGCTGATCATTTCCTTTGATAACTTTTTCTGACATAAATTCCTCCTAGAATCACATATCTTATTTTATTATAGCACAAATATTAATTTCATTCAATAATACTCTGTAGATTAGTTTATTGTATTAACAAGAATAATAATTATGGCAATATTCCCCAATATTCAAAATAAAAGTAAAAAAATTACTCTATTATTTTATAGAGATATTTATTGAAAAGGTTTGGTATTACGTTCCCAAAATACTCCTGTATACCCTTGAATATTTTTATTATGCTCTGCCATAGCAAGACGTTTTAGAGTGACAAGACAGTATTCTCTATTTTGTTCGATACCAGAATACTTTCTATTTAATTTCTTAGCAACAACAGCCGTTGTCCCTGACCCTAAAAAAGGATCGAAAATAAAATCTCCCTCTTTTGAACTAGCAAGGATTAATTTTGCAATTAGTTTCTCTGGTTTTTGAGTAGGATGTTCGGTATTTTCAGGCATAGACCAATAAGGGATAGAAATATCATCCCAAAAATTGGAAGCATAAGTCATCCGAAATTTTCCTTCTTCCGTATTTACCCAATCTTTTGGTTCTCCGTTTTGTTTATAAGGAGCGAGAACTTTTCGTTTTATTTTTACCGCCTCACTATTAAAATAATATTTTTTTGATAAAGTGGCAAACCAAATATCTTCCATACCATTCTTCCAATTATGTAATGCCCCTCGCCCTTTTTCTCTTTGCCATGTAATACGATTTTGAATATTGAGATATTTGGATAATACAGTACAAATTGCTTGAGAAGATTTCCAATCACAGCAGACATATACAGAAGATTCTTTTTTTAGACAAGGGTAAATCAATGAAAACCAAGACTCTATGTACTCTAAGTATCGGTTTTCTGATATTTTATAAAATTGATTTCCATGGTAGTTTTTGGAAAGATTATACGGAGGATCGATTATTAACAAATCAATAAATTCTTTAGGTAATTTGGGGAGAATCGCCAAACTGTCTCCCAAAATAATTTTATTGGTAAATTGTTCAAGCCCTAAAGGGGAATTTTCTGTTAAAAGAAACTTTTGTAAAGAAGTTTTTTCTTCTTGACTAAGAATAATAGTCTTATTACGGATAGATTTCATTCTTCTACCTTATGATTCTCTCCCTCAAGGGAGGGATTAATACTATTGATTCAAAATTACAATAATTTTTTGTGCCACCACTTCTTATATTGGAACAAAGCACTCAACTTCCTTACAATAAGTTAATATTATTGATTCAAAATTGCAATAATTTTTTGTGCCACCGCTTCTTTACCAGGTTTACACCGATTGGGTGCTAAATTTTCATTAATAACTGATTCTGCATAAGGCATACAACCAGGGCGACCACAAGCTCCACAATTGAAATGCGGTAAGATCTCATAAATCTGTGCAATACGAGGATCTACTTTAATATGAAATAGCTGTGTAACCAAAGAAATGGCAAGTCCTAATACAAGAGCCACCACGCAAAGTATTGCTGTACCTATCAAAACACTTAAAAAATTCATTGTTCTTCTCCTATTATTTTTTTAATAAAGCGAGGATCATTTCTGCTGTTTTATTTTCATGCTCAGAACAGCCATGACTACAAGAGCCATCTCCCTTACAGGATTGAAATTTAAATCCCTTGGTAGCACTCCAAGAAAAAATAAAAGCAAGAACACTAACTCCGCATAATACCCCTAGCAATCCATAAATAGTATATAAAGGCATAGTTTTCTCCTTATTGTTAATTTATAGAAAAACCGCTAAATCCAATAAATGCAATAGAAATAATGGTAGCAATAAAAAATGCCAATGGAGCCCCTTGTACTGCTTTAGGGACAGGAGCATTTTTTACTTTTTCTAACATTCCTGCCATCATAATTAATGCAAGTAAAAAACCTAAAGAAGCACAAAAAGCATACCAAATAGCACGCCCATAATCTAAACCTTCGGCAATTACGATTAATGCTATTCCTAATATGATACAGTTTGTTGTAATTAATGGAAGATAAATCCCCAATGCTTTATATAAAGTAGGGGATACTTTTTTCATAATTGCTTCCAATATTTGAACACAAGATGCTATTACCAAAATAAATAACATTGTTTGTAGTACTTCTAAACCTAAAGGTACTAAAACTAAATGGTAAAGAGGCCAAGTGATCAGCACAGTTAGCATCTGTACTCCTACTACGGTAATACCCATACCAATGGCATCGTTCATATTTTTTGTAACGCCAAAAAAAGGGCAAAGACCTAAAAATTTAGAAAAAACCATATTTCCACTAAAAACAGCAGTAATAAATATAATTAAATAAGATGATTCAGCCATAATTATTCTCCTTGTTTTGCTTCATCTACTTGTTTAGATGTTGACAATTTTTTCTTAGCTTTAACTAATGTTATCTGTTGTAAAATCGTCAGATAAAGCCCCATGACCAAAAATCCTCCTGGAGGTAGTTTCATTAATTGGAGAGGATCAGGAACGATATGAGCAATATTGTAAATCGTTAGATGTTGTGCGTCTAAATTGGGGTGAACTTCTGCGGAACCAAATAGATTTACCACATTAACAAATGAATTACTAGGGTCTTGTAAAACAGGTTGGGTGAAATTTAATACGATTCCTACATTTTCTGCTATTTGAAAGGATAGTGTGCCGTTCCCTAATAATTCTCGTAATACTGCAATAGAAAGTAACGCCCCTGTATACCCTACTCCCATTCCTAATCCATCTAGCAGAGAGCGAAATACAGTATTTTTACTAGCAAACGCTTCTGCTCGACCTAAAATAATACAATTAACAACAATTAAAGGTAGATAAACTCCTAAAACACCATAAAGTGTAGGAGCATAACGCCGCATAAGAATTTCTACAATAGAAGTAAAGCCCGCAATAGTAATAATAAATACAGGAACACGAACGGCATTTGGCGTCCAATTACGAAATATAGAAATAATAATATTAGAGCTTGTTAAGACACATAAAACAGCCAGTCCCATTGCTAGAGCACTAGAAACATTAGCAGACACAGCTAACGAAGAACATAGTCCAATGAGTAATACAAAAACAGGGTTCTCATTTAATAAACCTTTTTCAAATTCTGTCCATGGTGCATTTTTTTTTGATTTCATTAGACCCCTCCTTCTACTATGTAGAGATCAAAAGCTTTAACAATATTATTAACGATACTTCCTGAGCTAAATGATGCTCCAGAAATCATATCAATATCTTTAGGTTCCCATTCTGTACGATCTATCGGGATAGTTTCACGAGTACGCCCAATAAATTGATTTTGAAATTTTCTTTCAGATACTCGCTGACCTAAACCAGGTGTTTCTGTGGACACATCAATTACAGAAATCGCTTTTACCATTTCCCCATCCGTACCGACAAGTGATTTTACAGAGCCACCAAATCCTCCTGAAGCAACTAACACAACAGTCATAACTGGTTCTTCCGTTACCACATCCGTCACATAAAAACGCTCAATTTCGGTACCATTAAAATATTTTTTCAATTTTTTTTGATCATCCTCATGTAAAGAATCTAGATCTGATAGTTCAATATTTTTTTGTATTATATTATATTGCTCTGTTTCTCCGAGCATTTTTTCCACAGCTTTTAAAGGGTCTGGGGGTTCATAAGTCAGATAAAAAACAGATAACATCCCAAACGCCATTACTCCTGTAAAAAAGGTTAAATATAAAACATTATAGAGGTGAAATAAAGGTGATCCTATTGGTACGTCTTTTAACATATATTTTCTCCTATTTTTTTATTTCTAATTTTAAGTTTACTGTGATTTATATAGAGAAATAGGTGGGTGATAATATTAGCCAACTAGTGTGCTTCTCAAATATAATCCATTTCTGTATTATTTGCTATTTCAATATATCAGCTAATTTTCCACCTTTAAAAATCAATATATCTGCCCCATGTATAGAAAAAAGTTCATCATTCTCAAATTGCACTAAACAAGTATCATAAGAATTAGGCGTATAAATATTAAATATCTAGTGTTCAGATACTCTACGTAAAGAAAATATTTTAGTAGAATAGATTAAACATTAATTATTATAAACGGTTGGACTAATAAATGTTTTAAAAATAAACATCCCCACTAAAAAAACAGCAATAAATATCCCAACTCCAATCAAACATTTAGTAATTTGTTTAGCATATTTATAGTTTGGATTACATAATTTATCTAAAAATGGAATCGTTAAATTAGAACCCAATAGTCCAAAAGAAACTCCTTCTGGAAAAGAAAAGACCAAACGAATCGAACTTACAATAGTAACAAAAATAAGAGAGTACAATACTTTTGCCTGTAGTGTACGAGGAGAACTTACAGGATCAGTTTCCATATAGACAGATCCCATCATTGCTCCTCCCGCTAAAATCCAAATCATTGGATCACCAGCAAAAAATCCCAAAGGACCGAATTCTGCAGGTCCTAAACGAGTTGCTGAAAATACCCACCCAAAAATACCCATAAATACCCAAATCATCAAAGGAACAAGAGGGGTAATTACTTTTGTAAGTACTAAATACACGAATCCTAACAAAATTGCAAGTTTTGATGTTTCACCCAAAGTACCAGGAATATTCCCTAAAAATAAAGTCCAATAATCAAAAAATTCAGTGGGGTACATCATGCCTTCAGGCATCACTCCACTTTTATACCAATTTTTAATTGTTTCTAAATAAGTTGTACCTGAAAGTACATCATAGTATGTATTAATCTCCTGAGAAAATGAATACGGTGCATGAGCTGGTTGTGCTGATAAGACTTGGTCATAGAATGGTAATGCCTTAACATCACGAACAAAGGTATATTGTACTGCTTCCCAATATGTAAGTCCTGCATATTCCATCAAATTTGGGATTGTAGGGCGGATTGCCGTAGCCCATAATCCAGGGAAACCTGCTACAGGCACTAATCTTCCTACAACAGCAGGATTAATTGGATTAAATCCTGCTCCTCCAAAAATTATTTTACCAACTGCAATACCTACCACACAAGTGATTAATAGCGGATAAATCCCTAATCCAGGACGCATATTAAGAGCAATTACCATCCCTATTGCAATAGCAGTTAGATCTCCTAGCGTAGATTCTTTCTGCATTATTTTATTCAAAACCCACTCTGTAAGCATTGAAAATATAATACAAGCAAATAAGGTTCGAAGCATTGCAAACCCAAAATAATAAAATCCTGCTGCTGTAGGAAATAGCATTGCAATAATGAAATGAATGATAATTTTTCTACTCAGGTTTGTCTTATCCGCATAAGGAAATTCCTGTAAAAGTTTTTCTGAATATATCTCTGCCATATCCCCCCTCCATAATATTTATTTTAGAAATAATTTTCTAATTTATATTTTTTATTGTCTCTGTTGCCAAAATTCATTTACTTCGGATATTAGCTGATCTTGATCCCTTTCAATAAGAAAGAGAGAGAGGTTTCCGAAGTCTAATTTTGGTAATAAAGCAATTGTTTTCTCTTTACCTAATGATAAAAAAGTTGTTGCCAAGAGATCTGCCATTTCTGCACTACCATTAAGCACAATACTCACAGATGCCAAATTATGAGTTACTGGTGCTCCTGTTTTAGGATCAAAGATATGATGGTAATATTTCCCATCCTTTTCAAAATATTGCTCATAATCTCCAGAAGTGGCTATAGATTCCCCATCATAGAGAGAAATAATTTCTTGTACTGATTCGCCATTAGGATTACGAATACCCACTTTCCACGGAGTGCCATCAGGTTTGGAGCCATATACTCTAATATTTCCACCAGCATTTACAAAACCTGCACTAATATTAGAATTTTGTTTTAATATCTCTACTGCAACGTCAACAGCATATCCTTTGGCTATAGCTCCTAAATCAAGTTGTACCTTATTACTAAGAATAATTCTATCATCCTTTAAATATACGTGTTCCATACCAACATTTTTAAGTGTTGCTTGAATCTCTTGATTGTCAGGTACTCTTTTTTGCTTATCTTGTAGGTAAAATCCCCAAAGTCGAATTAAAGGATAAACTGTTAAATCAAAAGCCCCATCACTGAGCTGATACATATAAGTTGATAACTCAATTGAATTAGAAAGAATAGAAAAAACTTCTGGGTTATCCTTTTTATAAAGGATAGAATCTCGATTTAGCTGAGAAACAGCTCCTTCTCCAGCTGGAGATAATTCGTACTCTAGATAGTCTAACCTTTCCCATACCTGATCAATAAATACGTTGATTTTGTGTTTTGGTTGTAGAGAATATACAACAATATCAAAAACCGTATACATGAGTTTTTTTTGATATACATATCTTTTTATAGTGTTCGATGAACACTGCGAAAATTGTATTGTTAACAAAATAACGAATATTATCCGATAACAAGGCATGATAAATCCTTAATTATTTACTATGATATTTTATAATATAAAATTATAGCAAATTTATTAAGTTAAATCAAGTTCATTGTTGAGATTTTTGTAAATATGTAACTTCTCACTTAGTGTTATTTCTAAAAAAATTGACAATATCATAAAATTGTACTATAATACCAAGATATATTTTTATAAAAAGGAGTATTTTTATGTGGAGTTTTCAAAATCCTTTAACCATACCATATTTCTTAATCAATAAGAAAATAATGTTTATTACCCAAATATTTGTTGGCTCTCTAATTATGGCTACTTCGGCTCAAATTATTATCCCTTTTCCTTTCGTTCCCTTGACAGGTCAAAGCTTAGGGTTAATGATCGTTGCCCTTTCTATGAACCAACGTGCTGCTATTGCTAGTATAATCCTTTACCTTTCTGAAGGAGCGTTGGGATTACCAGTTTTTGCTGGAGGAACTAGTATCGCCAACCTAGTTGGGCCTACTGGAGGCTATCTTTGGGGACTTATTCCTAGTGTTCTTGTAATAAGTTCTCTAAAAAATAATACCTATTTTAATTCTGTTGTAACTTCTCTGATTGCTCTATTGTCGGGATTGATTGTACTATTTGGTATTGGATTACTCCAGCTATCTCTTTTTGTTCCCCTAAATTTTGTATTATCTATCGGGCTTTATCCATTCCTATTAGGTGAATTTATCAAGCTCCTGATCCTCGCATTGATTATAGCTAGAATTTCCTTATATCCTACTAAAAATTAAAAGATTTATCCATATATACTATAATTTTTGAATAATGACTATTGACATTTATAAAAAGTTATAGTATAATATTGTGATAATTTTGGAGAGATGGCTGAGTGGTCGAAAGCGACTTCCTGCTAAGAAGTTGTCCTCGATATTAGGGGACCGAGGGTTCGAATCCCTCTCTCTCCGAGTGACAGTCGTCACATCTCAGAAAAGCATCACTATTTTGTGGTGCTTTTCTTTTTCTCTCGCCGTACACGGGGACACGGACTTGTATACATAGATACGACAAACTTTTGAGAATCTCATTCTGAGAAAATTGGTCGCCATACGCATGTACTTCTCAAAACTGATTTTGCTCGGTCCCATACTATGAAAAATCTAAAAAACAGCACCACAAATTTATGGGGCTGTTTTGATTTCATGTATCATCATTTATAATCCAAGTTGTTTTTCTTGCTCAATAAAATCCATACTCGTCACTATTCTCAAATGATGACTCGTTAGTATATCAGCACGCTCCCCCATCAAAATCATCTTTTGTATTCTAGGCGATAAAAATCTTAATTTTAACACCTTAGAAATATAGCTCGTACTCACTTTTTCTTGCTCAGCAATTTCTTTGATACTTACGCTATTTTCAATCTCACCACTCCATTCCCATGCTTTCTTTAATACTTTAATAGTTCAATTAAACCTTCATTCTTCTGCTTATTATCACCACCAATAATTAAGCTTTTCCCTTGATTCACTCTTTTTAATTCACATGGCAAAATAATAATCTCACATTCATTCTCATCGATAGGTAGTACCTCATAATTGTTAATATCTTGTTTTGTGACAATTAAATCAAATAATTCTTGAAGTGAGCTTGAATTGATATAGTAGATAATATTAATATGAGAAATTATCACTTTATGAATAATTACTCTTACAATAAAGTGCGTTTCCTTATTTTGAGTCCTCACTATTGCACCTCCTGTGCGTTCGGACACTTCAGACATCGTGTCTTTGAAATTCCATGATCCTAGATAATTTTCTAGGTTCTTTTTATACAACTCGTACTGCTCAATACTGTAATTTTCTAGTTTAAGATGATCCAATAATTTTTGCTTTATAAGTTGAATCGAATGCTCCTCTAATTCCGTTGCAGGCACTTGAGGAAGCGATCCCGCAAGCTCTTTTTGTTTCTTTAGATAGGCTTGCGATAGATAATATCTATAACGTTTTCCCTTCTTGACAGCATGAGATGGCGACATTATAAAATCATTGTCATCGTATAATTTGCTTGCTAGTAGCGAGGGTTGTTTAGATTTGTATCTTCTCTTATGAGAGTTACAATTTTCTGCTAATAACTCTTGTACTTGCTTAAATATTTCAAGGTCAATTATTGGTTCGTGGATACCGTCGTACACTTGTCCTTTGTGTTCAATTTTACAAATATAAACCTTTCTTTTTAATAACTGGTATAAATTACCAGCTGTGAACGGCTTTCCATTCCTTGTGAATATTTGTTCATATTTCAATCGATGCATCAGCTCCTGTACACTCTTAAGCTCTAAATACAACTCAAAGATTCTCCTAAGTTTCACAGTTTCCTCTTCATGAGGAACTAACTTTTTCGACCCTGTTGCTAGCTCTGGATTACTTAAAACTGCCTTATATCCAAAACTAGTCTGTCCACCACTACCCCACATTCCCTTCCTTGCTGTAGCCAACTTCTTGTCTCTAATCCTCTCACCTGTAACTTCTCGTTCAAATTGAGCAAATGATAATAACATATTCAAAGTCAATCTTCCCATACTTGTACTTGTATTGAATTGTTGAGTAATTGATACAAAGGAAGTTCGATATTTATCAAAAACCTCTACCAATTTTGAAAAATCGTGCAAACTCCTCGTCAAGCGATCAATCTTATAGACAACGATCATATCTACCAAGCCGTCTTTTATATCTTGCAACAATTCTTTAATAGCGGGGCGTTCTAAAGTACCTCCACTAATCCCCCCATCACTATATTCCTTTTCAACTAATACCCAACCTGCATGTGATTCCGTGCCGTGTTTTTGTGATCTGATATAAGCTTCGCAAGCTTCTCTCTGAGCATCCAAGGAATTAAAATCTAATTCCAATCCTTCCTCAGAAGATTTCCTTGTATATATTGCTGCCTTAATAACTTTTTTATCTGCCATAATTTCCTCCTATTCTAGGACTCCATATGATCAAGTAGCGTGGCTACAAGATGATTATAATCACTACTCATTGCTTCATTCAAAACCTCTTGAATCCATTCTTTGCTAAATCCTTGTTCTCTAGCTAATTTCTGAAAATATCCCATCAACATAAAAGCATTTCCGTCAACACCATCAAACGATCCCTTTACGTATCTTTTTTCTTGCATCTTATTCTCCTTATTTACAACCAAAGAATAGTTTTCCATTCCAATTTGTCCCCGTGATTTCTCTTGCTATCTTTGATAAACTTTTATACTTTATTCCCATATAAAAAAAGTCTCCATCATTGATGGAGACTTCATATTTCTTGCCTTGGTATTCTCTCACGAATGTGCCGTTCGATCCACTAATAAAAGTAGGTTTACTTTTTAATAATTGTTGTAACTCTTTTAATCCTTGCTTGCTAACTTGTTCATACCAAAAAATATACTTCTCTAGCATCACTTTTGACATATTGTTTGGTGCTTCTTTACCCACGAGTTTTTTATATTTTTCTCTTAATTTATCCATGAAATTCCTCGATCCATTTATATTTATTATCTTCCGTTATAACTTTCTTCAAAAATTCATAATATTCTTCATAATCATGATCTTCGTTTTTCTTCATCGCTGCCATCTCTAATGCAAGAAAGGGATGTAAGTACACCCCTTTAACATTATCCCAATAGCTAACACCCTCATATTTTTCTTTATTTCCTGTTAAAACCTTAATATGTTCAATAGATTCTTTAATATCTTCTAATTCCAAAAATCCATACAAGCCCATTCCAATTTGATCTGCTAATAAACTTCCATTAACATACCCATCTTCTTTATTTATAATAATCTGCATCCAACTATGATTTTTAATCTCAACTTCTCCTACTTTCACCATCTTTCTCTCCTTATTTCTTCATAACATAGTATTTATCTATATCGTCAACACATGTTAGCTTCAATACAGAGACAAGTCAAGTCATTTATTGAGATTGTATATATTTTTATTTTATGATATAATACATATCATAAAATAAAAATTACAAGGAATTTATAATGACCCCTAAATATAAGTTGTGCGATTATCCTCTTTCTAGTATACTTGGATTTATTAAGAATAAAGAAATGAGTATTCCAGAAATCCAAAGACCTTTCGTTTGGAAGGCTACTGAAGTACGAGACCTTATAGATTCTCTTTATAAAGGTTACCCCGCAGGGTACTTAATTATTTCTCAAAGCCCATCTGTTAAACTTAAAGATGGAAAAACAGCTTTAGGTAAAAAAATAATTATTGATGGGCAACAGCGTATTACAGCTCTTATGACTGCTATTGAAGGCTTAGAAGTTCTAAGTGATAAATATTCAAAAACAAGGATTAAAATAGCTTTTAATCCTTGTTCAAAAGAAGATGAAACTACCTTTGAAGTGCAAACACCAGTGCATGAAAATAGTAATCTATGGATTTCTGATATATCTATTCTATTCAAAGAGGAATTTTCACAAAGCCGCTTTATTCGTGAATATCGTGCAAAAAACAAAGACATTTCTGAATTAGAAATAGAAAAAGCTATAGAGAGAATAAAATTAATTAAAAGTATTAAATTTGGCGTTGTAGAACTTGATCCAAACTTATCAATAGATGAAATCACAGAAATTTTTGTACGAATTAATTCTAAAGGAATCCACCTCAACCAAGCTGATTTTGCTATGTCAAAAATTGCTGCAGATACTAAATTTGGTGGGCATCATATCAGAAAATCTATTGACTATTTTTGTCATCTACTGATAGATCCTTCCTTTTTTCAAGACATAAAATCAGATACTGAGTTTTCAAGTACTGAACACTTTAAGAATATAGAATGGGTAGTAAAATCTAATAATGAGTTATATGAACCTGACTATAGAGATATAATACGCGTTGTGACTATGCTGATATTTAATCGAGGAAAACTTTCTGACCTAGTTAGTTTATTATCAGGACGTGATTTTAAAGACCGTTCATATAAAGAAGAAATTATAGAGGATACTTTTAAAAAATTAGAAAATGGCCTCTCTCTATTTATGAATAAATATAATTTTGAAAGTTTTATTCTTACATTACAAAGTGCTGGATTTATTCATAAAAAACTCCTCAACTCTAAGATGACTCTTGATTTTGCGTATACATTATACTTATTACTAAATAATGATAGCACTATTGACAAACAACATATTAAACAATATGTTCAAAAATGGTTTGTTCTATCCACTCTAACAAGTAGATATATAGGCTCGCCAGAATCTCAAATGGATCGTGATTTACGAAGCGTAAAGGAAAAAGGGTTTCCAATATTTTTAGAAGAAACAGAGCACTCAACCCTAACTAAGTCTTTCTGGGAAACAACACTACCTTCAGATCTAGAAACATCTTCTGCAAATTCTCCTTTCTTCTTTGTATATATTGCAGCACAAGTTTTTAATAACGACAGATCCTTTTTATCTAAAAATATAGATGTTCAGTACTTGGTCGAAAATCTAGGGCAAGTTCATCATATCTTCCCTCTCCAATACTTAAAAGAGAATGGTTTTTCTCAAACTCAACGAAATCAAATAGCTAATTTTACATATATAGATCCAACGATCAACAATGCAATAAAAAAAAGATCTCCTAAAGAATATTTTTCAACATCATTACAACAATGTTCTAATGATGTTGAAAAACCGATGGGGACTATTTCAGATGAAAAAGATTTCTACGAGAATCTCCAAAAAAACTGTATTCCAGAAGATGTCGTAAATATGAGCTCGGATAATTATTTAGAATTCTTAAAAAAACGACGTGCTTTAATTGCTACAAAGATCCAAAAATATTATTATTCCCTATAAAAAACACCACCTTAATCAGGTGGTGTTTTTTGTATCATATCTAATTGATTACTTTTTATATTCTCTTTGCTTGTTTTTTTCATGTAAGATTGCATGAACAATCATCACATCAACAAGTAAATGACCCGCATACTCATCTTTTACAATACGATCTGATTTTAGTGTTTCGACAGCTGGCAGTAATTCTGGGGGAGGATTATCTCCAATAAACTCAAAAGCAAATTCCAAAAGATCGTCACTCAGAGGTTCATCGTCTATTAGATATTTTTTTTAGGGTCTGAAGTTTTTTAATTTCTTCGTTCACGGTGAATTCCTTAATATATTAGTTTTTAAGCTTTTTAGCTTGCTCTTTAAGTGCTGCGACGTACTCGAGTTTATTTTTGGTGAGGACAGGGAAAGTATCAAGGATCGCTAACATTTGATCAGAAGTGATTCCATATAATTGTGCAATGAGTATATCGTTTTCGATCTGGAGCATATCTTTTGCTTTATCAGAGTTTGGTACCTTAAGAGAATAGCTCTCAGCTAGAGGAGCAAATTTGGGTTCGTAGGATGCTGTGAGTGCGAGGGCATTTTGCCATATCGTTTTGTAGGGCTCTGTTTGTAGCTGTTCGTCTGTGGCATGAATGAGAGGTAGCTGCATAAGATATGTTTTATTGACATTGATATCAACAAGAAATCTCAAAACAAAATCCATAGGTATGCTATTAAAAGAGGCATTAACCCAGAGCGTTCGCTCTTTACTTAATTTATGGATAACAATACCTTTATCACGTAAAATATATTCTTTCGGAATTGAAGCCCATACAGAATTGGAAGCTGTACAATTATCCAAAATTAATGAAGAAATTTGTGTCCGTTCATCAGTATTACGTGCAATCGCCCTAAATGCCAATCGTGGATACTCATAATCGTATTTGACAAATTTGGCTAGTTCATTCTTATCTTTTAAACCGAGATAGTTTAGTACCGTTTGTTCTTTAGTAAATTTTTGTTTCGTTGGATTGAGGGGATCTTTAGATAATTGGATTAATTCATTATAGATACTATCCACTATACGATAAATCTCTTTGGGCAGTAAACGTTCTTTGAGTGCTTTTTTATGGACCCAGTATTGAGCCTTCGCAAAGTTCGGATTAAACTGATGGATCATCTTCCCCTCATACAACGGAAAGCAGTCGCTTCGTTTCACTTCTGCCTGAGGATTATCAAAGACAGCACTCTCAATAAAGAGATCGTTATCATTCGTCATATGAAGTTCGTTACGAAAATCAATATAGTTTGGATCGATGGCATGACCGACAGAGTACATCTGATTGATAATATCAAGAGCTTTTTCGTCGTTAATCTCTAGCATGATATAACTGTTTGGGAAATGTGTCCGTGAAATCTCTAAAGGATAGTGTATTTGTTTCATCTTTTGACCTTCTATAGGATAAAGACGGGACACGTCCCTCTCCATAAAGAAACAAGGCACCGTCTCATTAAATTTAGTGGTATTCGTCACACTCCAGATAGCAAATTTGTATCGACTATCTACGTCATTAAAAATCTTATTTCTATTTTCAAACTGGTAAAAGTAGTTAAATTGGAGATTGTCTATGATGTGTTTACGGATCTGGAGAGAGCCTTCTTCATAGCTCCATGCAGACGGCGTAACATAGATGAGACGCCCTCCTGTCTCGAGCATACTGAGATTCTTCTCGATAAACAGTCTAAACAAATTACTATCTCCAGCCCCTCCATTCATAGGATAGTGAGCTTTATAATAAGCAAGTGAGGTATTCGTCCATGTCATCGTGCTATGGTAATCTTGCTGGACATAGCTATAAGTAGGACTGTTCATCAAATTTTCGCGTAAGGCTTTTTTCTCACTAACACTCATCGTTCTGTAATTACTGCGATATTGAGGGAAGAAATCCTTCTCATCGAATTTCACCTTATCCCATGGAGGATTGCCGATCATAATATCAAAACCACGTCCTTCCAGCTCAGGAAAAGCAATATCATAGTGGAAAAAGCTATATTTTTTTGCCACACGGCAAATCTCATTGATCGAATCTTGATCCCCACCGTTATAGACCTCATCTTCTAGGCGATTGAATAATTTATTAAAATCTAATTTTAGTAATTCTACATTCTTCGCTTTTTGACAAGCATTTTGTAATTTAAAATAGGTAATCAAATCCAAAATCAAAGATAGTTTTTTTTGTTTTGGCTCTATCTCATTGTAGTATATTTCTTTAGATTGCTTAATCTCTTCTGTGGTGTTATCAGCTAAATTGACTAATTGCTTCGTGATATCCCCTAGTTCATTAAAAAGAGTATGAAATTTGCTGACAAATAATTGATTATTCTTTTCATAATTAAAAATCGCATCACCCTCTTTAATAGATGATCCGATCAAGGAATTACCTTGCTTGATATGATGCTCGATAAAGCTCAAGGGTGTCCCAAAGATAAATGTCTTCAGCCACAAACTTAGACGTGTCAACTCCACTGCAAACTCTTGCAAATCTACACCATAAATTACTTTTTTCAACAAAATCCGTTTTAATACTTGTAATTCATCAACGATTATATTTTCGAGGCTATATTGTTCAATATTATTGTGGATTTTGATTTTTTCTTTTTCGATCTCTACCTTCAAATATTCATGGTTAGAAATTTGCCCATAGATCTGCTCCGTCAACTCATCTAGTAAGTCCACTAAAAAATGTCCACTACCACAGGCATTGTCGACAATCTTAACATCTAAGATCTTATCGCTTTTTTCTTCAAGTAATGTTTTGACAGCATCTTTGACCATAAATTTAGATAAGCTCTGAGGTGTGTAATAACTAGCGCTAATCTTACGACTGTTTGATCTATTAACCAAATATAAAACACCTGAAGGGATTTCTTCAGCAATGGTAATCGCTGAATTTTTACCCTTCGCAATGCTCTCATAATCATAAGTATCAAAATACCCTGTCTTCAAATCAGATCTTTCGTAATACTCCATATAATAAACGACTTCATCAGACACTCGGAAAGTATACTGTAATAAGCCTTCATAGATATTCCCAATATGAGTTACGGACATCATGGAAAAATCCCTAACTCCTAAGGAAGCAGACGGTTTTAATAAATTAGACAAGATACCATAGAGTTCATCGTTAGTAAAAAGATCTGGTTTTTCTACAAATAAGGGTGCTTTTTTAGGATCAAACAGGCCACCGTTCAACAAAGGAATCTTAAAAGGAATGCTCCCCTCATTTAATACTACAAATAAGTTATATAACTCTTGGTACGATTTTATGTTATTTTTACCTTCAACTAATTTGTCGTATAAAGTGAGTAAAGCAACACTCTTATAATGATCATGATTATCAAAAAGGTCTGATTTGAATTTCATTTCAAAATACGCTATAAAAAGCAAACGATATGCCATCACCACAGAATGCTCAAACAATACCGAAAGAGACTCTTTAGGGTAAGTTCTAGCTAGTGTACGCCCTACTTGCTCAATAATAGAATCTTTACCATAAATAGTTTCTTTAAGATCGTTTTCCATGTTTTGGATAAATCGTTCTTTGGCCTTAGTGATTTGGTCAATCGGAGTGATTTTATCTGTCTGTACAAAATATTCTTTTCTGAAAATATAATAAAAATAGCAAAAAGCTTCATAGTCATGATTCTTAATAATCGAATCCAAATCAATCGCAAAAAAGATCTTTTCTGACTTACGCTCTCTTAGATCATAAAAACGCCATTCTTTACCATTGGATAAGATACCATAAGGCACACCCATGAAGAGATTGTATTGAACAAGCTGCATGTGAGGAGAGTCATCAATCTTTTTTGAGTCTAAAGGTAGCCCCCAAGCTTTCGCTTCGAAAATAGACAAAATTTTATTAAGAGATTTTTCTTTTAGATAAGTGGATTTGATTTCATCAGAAGGGAAAAGGATGTAATCTGGTTTAAGTTGCTTGCCATGAACCTTAACAATCGCTTGGGTGATATAGTCATAACTCAATAAATGTAATATTGGTTTTAAGAGTTCTTCTTCAAGCTGATTTTCATTAAGTTTGCTATAGTCATGCTTTTCAAATAGTTTAATGATTTGCTCAAATACTAATTGACTTTGATTTTCATCTGTAAAGATGGATGGCAAATCATTTTTTAAAACTTCTTTTGGATAATAGTTGTTGTTAATATATTCTGTTATTTGTTGCATTATTATTCCTTGCTGTTTATAAGATCTTTAAGTAATTCTTCTGCTTTTTCACTGAGGCATGCTTTAAAGAATTGTTTGCCGATTGGAGTTAATTCTATTGAGAGCAAAAGCTTAATCATTGAGCTTCTTCTCAGTTTCGTTCCCCTTTATCTTGTTGCTTTGAAAAAGTAAGCTGATCCCAGTATCCTCTTTGAAAATGAATTTTTTGATCAATAATATGAAAAAATCCACACCCTCTAAGTCCAAGAGGATCTTTCCATTCTAAAATTGCCCATTTATTATCTTCAAAAACATTCTCAATAATACAATTCATATCAAATTGAGCAAATTCTTTTGCAAACATTGCTCTTATATTTTCATGACCAACTATTGGGTCAAAAACTACTTGATGATTAATGGCATCAATAGCATATAAATTCATTAGTTTATCCAAGTCTTTTTGATTGAAGCATTCAACCCATAAATAAATAATTTCTTTAGGACTCATTTATAGCTCCTCCTTTAAAAAGTAATATGGTAGAGTGTTTACAATGTTATATTATACACCAAAACCCTTAAAATATCAACGAATATAAAGAAATACAAGAGATCTATCATCACACAAACGGAAGACGATTTCTTTGATTATAAGAAAAAGAATAGCTCCGTGAAGTCTCATGATGAAACCATTGTATATTATCTAATATTTGTGATAAAGCATCTAGTTGGTCATCGTGCTTACCATGAGGAAAAGTCACTACTTCTTTTTGTAATTCATCAATAAAACTAGCTCCTCGCGGTAATAATACTCGCCCTGATTCAATGATCCCAGAATTTACCATGATCCTATCTTTTTTAGAAAACTTTGGTTCATAAGAAATAGGATAAATATTATATTCATTTCTAATCTGTTGGATCAAGGCAATACCAGAAGCTTTATTCTCAATGATCAGCTTCTTTGGTTTGTATTGATCATATAATTCTTTGATCTTTCTTTTCAATTCAGGAAACAAAAGCTTATCTCTAAAAATATCAATAATATAAAATTTATTGTCTTTATAAAGTGCCGTAATTCCCACTGAATAATCACTAAAATCATTATCAGAACTTGCTGTGTCCCAGCTTTGGATAATCATATCACCACTTGGTAATTCGTCATAATAATCAAACCATTTCCATTTCAACAATCCCCCATCTTCAGGGATAGGATTTTGCTGATATTGAGCTTCAAAATTATATGACCCCATATTCTTCTTAATATTTTCCAAGATAAATTGAGATTCCAATTGTGGATTCAAAATCTCACCAATTCTTCGACTCATAATTTTTTTATTAGATAATTCAAACTCTTCATCTTTTGTTGCAATCGCCGGTAGATTCAATATATTCCACTCAGTATCACTATCTTGCACAAAACCACAGAGATCATCCGTATGAACCCTCTGCATTACTATAATAATCACATCCGTATTTTTATTGTCCAAGCGACTATAAAGAGTGTTTGCATACCATTGATTTACAGATTTTCTCTTAGTTTCAGATAAGGCATCTTGTGGTTTGATCGGATCATCGATAATAATAAGATTCCCACCCCGTCCTGTTAAGGTTCCACCAACAGACGTTGCTAAACGATAGCCATTTTTTGTTGTCTCATATTCTGTTTCAGTTCTTTTATTGGGGTTGATTCTTGTTAAAGGAAATAATTCTTTATACCATCTTGCATCCATCACAGCTCGGCAATCTCTTGCATGTTTACTTGCTAGTTCATCTGAATAACTCACACTAATAATTCTTTTCTTCGGATCTTTTCCTAATATCCAAGCCGGAAATGCAACGCTTGTACAAATACTTTTTAAACTTCTTGGAGGCATATTAATAATTAATCTCTTGATTTTACCTTTATAACATTGCTCCAACCTGTCTGCGATTAATTCAATATGATCACTATGTATATACGGTTGCGAATTGTCCACACTTTTATAAACCTTCTCAACAAATGGTGCTAAGCTATTTCTTAACAATGCTCTCAGCAGTCGTTGCTGTTTATCAATATTTTTACTCATTGCTTATGTACCTTTTCAAGATCTCCATATCTTCTTCGTGAAGCTCTAGTGTAATTTGTTCTTCTTGATCTGTTAATAATCCTGTCATCAATCTCACCAAAATCTGACTCGCATGCTTATCATTTTTGAGAGCATTGGCAATCAATCCTTTGATAAAAGCTTCTTGTTTCGTAACTTTTGTCACTCTACCCTTTTCTTGAATAGAAATTTGACTCTCTAACTCTTTCAATAAAATTGTTTTTAAATTTTTACTGCCTTTAGGTCGTCCTTTTGGATTTCCTGATTTTCCCTTCTGAAATTGACTTTCTTTTGGAGGATTTTTAAAGCCAATCTTTTCTTCTGCAATTTCTTCTTTTTTCTTTTTAGACATCTGTTTTTTCCTCATTATTAACGAGATTTCGTTCTAATAAAACAGCTTTTTTCTTTGATAATGTTTCAAACCGATAAATAATAACATCTCCATACTTCTTGTCAAATTCAATAATACGAGCCTGTCTTTTTGTCTTCTCCGAGGCTAGTAACGTACTACCACTTCCTCCAAAAACATCAAGCACAATATCACCTACTTTAGAACAATCCATGATGGCATCAGCCACCATTCTTGTTGGTTTAACCGTAGGGTGCAAGCCCCAGCCGTCTTTTCCTTTTCTCATTCCAGCATAGCTCCAAACATTGGTTCTGTTTCTGCCATGTTTTCCAAGTTCAATATTATTCGTATACCCACCTTCACCATACTTGAAAACAAAAATCATTTCATGTTGTGATCTATACAAAGTTCCCATGCCACCATATCCTTTATTCCAAACGCAAATATTCTTCAATTCTGAATACAATTTCTCACCAACTGTTTGAACCTCAAGCATATGTCTCCAGTCCATACAAACAAAATGAATACTTCCATCCTTAGAAAATTTGGTCACATTGCCCAAAGCCTTCTCCAAGAAATCTATAAATTCTTGTCTACTCATCTCTCCACTAGCATAAGCAAATTCACCGAACTCTTTTCTTGAATTCACTCCCTTCATTGCCACATTGCCTTCAATCTTCACATTATATGGTGGATCAGTGAAAACTATATCTACCACTTCGTCACCTAATAATTTATGATAGCTTTCCTCAAATAACGAATCTCCAATATATAATTTATGCTCGCCCAATTGCCAGAGATCCCCATTTTGACACACCTCGGGAACGTTGTTGGGAATCGGTTCATCTATTTCTTCATCCTGACCATCAATATCAAGTATTAAGTCTATTTCAGGTGTCTCGAACCCTGTCAAAGTAATATCAAAATCATCCTGAATAACCATCAATTCTTGCAGCTCTATCGCCAATATCTCTTTATCCCAGCCAGCCTTTTCTGCCAATTTATTATCTGCCAAGATATAGGCTCTCTTCTCTGATCCATTAAGATGCTCAATACAAATCGTCGGAACCTCTTCCATCCCTAGTTCCTTCGCACCCATAACCCGACCATGACCCGCAATAATCATATTATTCTGATCAATAAGTACAGGATTGGTAAACCCAAATACCTTAATACTTCTCGCAATCTCCTCAACCTGTTTTGGGCTGTGTATTCGAGCATTCTTTGAATACGGCTTCAAATCACCAAGCTTCATCTGCTTTATTTTCATAGGAATCCCCTCCTTAATTTAAATTTTATATATAATTAAATAAAAAAGTAACAAAATTATTGACTTTTTTAACAAAATTTATTATAATTATATATAAAATAAATAATTATTTATGTAGTACGCACTACATAAAACAACCCCTCATTATACAATTTTATATCTAAAATTGCAATCAAGCTTTATTTATAGCTTGATTTTTTGTTTTTAAATCTCATCACACAAAAAACAGCTCCTCAAAATTGAGGAGCTGTTTTTATTTTAAAATATAATACAGTTTTAAGATAGAAAATTTCTTGTTACTAAAATATATTTTTCAAAAAGTATTGACACAGATTTAAAGTAAATCTATAATTACATCTATAATATAGATAAAGAGGTAAAGAAATGTCATTTTCATATTCAGAATTAAGTAGTTTATTGTCAAGCAAAAGGTTAAAGCTTGATAAAAGTATTTCGCTAAGTAACTTAGCTGACAAATTCCAACGAGCGTCGAGGGAGTTCCCAAGCTTAGCAAGACTATCTCGATATAGTCTCGAAGACCTTATTTATCGAGCGAATAGCAATAGCTTTGATAGTAAAAAAGAAGGAATCTCTGGTAAGGATATTAAGTTGAAGTTTTTAATCGACGCTCGAAAAAATAGCTTTAAAATAGATTCTTATAGCCGTGAGTATCAATTTACAGATGAGGATAAGTTAGCTTTTTCGATGGATGAAAGAAAATTTTTTGATTTGTTTGATAGGCAAGATCGTGGTTTAGGTGAGTATCTTCGATGTATTTACCAAGAGACAAATAGCTGTTCATTGCCCAACGCAGTTGCTTTGAATCATAAACTAAATGGGATCTACCCATAGAGATCTCATGGATAAGGTACAACGCAGCTGGTCTAAAAAAGTGGTTAGTTCGAGTGAAATTTCTGAAAAGATTTTAAAAGAGATGGGACAAAGTTCTCCATCAAGCTCACAGATTTCTGATCTTGCAAAGAAGATATCTGAGGAGAATCATTTGAACGGAGATCCTGCTAAGGCATATATTTTTAGGGATCAGCTAGGGAAATTGGCAACAAAAGTGATTGGCGATTTATATGTGAAAAATTCTCTCAATAATGAGGATCAACGAAATCTTGAACAAGGATTCTACGTCCTCAAACAAAGCGACATCGATTTTGTGAAAAGTAGCGGATCAAACGGCACGTTTGCTTTTTGGGAACGGATTTTACCAGATTATACAGAACGAAATAACACTCTCCAAGCTCGAACTAAAGCAGGCTACACTAACGATATTTCTACTTTGAGGGCAGGGAAGAAGATCTTCATCGCTGATAAAAATGCTGTGAAAAAAGTTGAATCTACGCATACTGATTCTTTAAAAAAGTTAGTGGAATTAGCTAAGATTTGTGAAATATCCTTGCCTAGTGATTTTGCTAAAAAAGCTTCTTCCTCCATTCTTCAAGAAACGCATAATAAAAATAATGTTGACGAATTATTGAGAGGGCTTAGTTGGGAGACGATTAAAAAAATTCATAGATTACCACAAAGTATGCAAAAAGAAATTAAAAATGAATTACAAGAGATTTTAAAAAATGGCTAAAGAATTTATAAAAACAATGAGAACTTTTGCTGATAAACTGAATAATACTATCCAAAACACTGAAAAAAATATTGCTTGCGATCTTCATGATTCTCATAATAAAAATAACCCTACTTTTTCTGATGCTCAAGTAGAAGATATGATCAAAAATAAAGTTTACACAATCTCCAAAGGAGATATGTTGGAACGTCTAGTAAGACGATTTCGAAATACATTTCCTAGTGTAGCAAAATTATCTCAATCTAGTCTCGAAGACTTAATATTTAAAGTCAATGCTACTGCTTTTGATGGTAAAAAGGATCGTTTATTAATTGGAAAACCTATCAAGTTAGACTTCGTTGTAAAAGCTAGAAAAGATTATCCAAAGGGGCGAAAAGATCCTTGTATTATTATTTTTGATCAAGAAGATAAGCTCCTTAATGCTATCAATCCAAATCTCTTTTGGCAAAATATCAAGATCAATCTCCCTGACCTCCCAAAAATGTCTGAAATTTTTAAAAAACTCCAAACAGAATTGAATAATCCTCAAAAACGCGAAAAAAAGCTTTTTGTCCCTCCCGAAAATATTAGTACAGTTGCTAGTAACTGGAGTCGTGAATGGAAGCAATGGAGAATTTTTGGAACCAAAATCCCCCCACTAAAGGCTCAAAAGACCTTTTCCAAAAATATTGGACTATATCCCATGAATACGTAAAATTTCATGGGATCTCCACCTATGCTAAAAAAACAGAAATCTGTGATATAAAATATCTCATACATTACATGGGGCAAGGGGCTCTCTCTGATGAATACGCCATCAAAGCCGTCGAAATGACGAAAGCTATCATGGCAAATAAACTAACCTGTGATACAGATGACTCTCTCAAACTCATCATCGAACCCAGCACCATCTACGTCTTCAAATCTATCAATAAAGACGCTCAAACTAAATTCATCGAACTCATGCTAGAAGTTAAAAATCAAATGGGTACTTCTTTTGAAAAATTTGAGATTGCGAGTGGTTTTAGAGGACCTGTAATTCATGCTCATACGGTGATTAAAGATATGCTTTTAAGCAAAAGACCCAAAAATTATTATGGTAAAGAACCAACTAGACGATATTGTAATGCTCTTGCAGACATCTATAATGGAGATATTCCTAATTGGACAAACATAGATGAAGAAGCTAAACTCAAAATACTTACTATCCCAAAGGGTAATATTGAAAAAGCTGTTGACATAGCTATCGAATTAATGAACGATCGATTTTTTGAAGGTACAGATCATAGAGGTAAAAATGCTTTAGATTTTACTAGTAATAGTGCTTCGTATAAATTACAACTTTTAGCTGATAAAGATAAAGCAAGATATTATACCTATAGCGATAAACTATACCCGATAAAAGGTATGCAAGCTCACGTTCATATTACAATTAATAAATAAAATTCTTACTCAATACTCTATCTTATATTAGTCAATATTCCAGACAGATTCTGAAACATTTATTTTTTCAATTTTTGGAGTACTTATAGATATTCCATATAATTTATATATAAGCACGGCTCGAATAAGTTGCTCAAAATCTTCTGATATATGAACATATTTCTTAAGAAAATCATCCTTGCTTGTCGGAAGCTCTGGATACAGATTACCTCCTGTATCTTGTAATTGAAAAAACTCTATGGTATCCTTGCATAAAACTGTATTAGTTAGGAGACTAAAATCATATAATACAATTTTCCAATTTAAAGGAATATAAAGAGAGTGATACACATTAGTGAGAGAAGATAAAATAATAGTACCTGTTTTCTTGTGAACATACAAGCGTTCATGAAGAGAAAGATTTGTGAGATATTTTAAATTTCTATTCAAAGGCTCTGAACTTTTCTCCCATAAAGCAATATTTTTTTCTTCCACAATCTTATTAGTATCTATGATTTTTGGATCAATATTTGTTATTGATAATGCTCCATGATAATATCGATCATTTATTCGATCATAATAGATAATGGAGATTGGCAATTCATCACTCCAAACATGCTCGCTAACAATCTCTAATCTATCATTAATAGCCATGTCTTTTAAAGAAAGATCGACTTCATCTCTATATTTTTTAACCTCATCCATCACACTTTGATTGGTTATCGAGTCTAAATATTCAATCATCATCGGTGTAGGGCGTGGAAAACGAAGCTCCTGCTCTTTTTTAGAGATGTAATCAGCATATATCGATCTCTCTTCTTCTGTCAATAGAGTTAACAGTTCTTTAAGAGTATCTGTAAAATAAGTCTCATCAATATATTTGTGCAACTTATCTTTCTTTATCCAACGCTCTATGTTAGTACGTGTTAATTCTCGACTATCTTCAGTACACGCTCCAAGAATCAAAACAGTCATTAAAAGTAAGTAAATTCTTATAATATTGAACCTCAAACACACGATGTGTGAAGTACTCTCACGGACACGATGCCCATTAGTGAGAGTACTATATCTACAGAATACCCCCAATTATACAAAGAATACAGATCAAAAGATCTGTATTCTTTGTATAATTGGGGGTTATTTTCTTGTCAAGACAGGGGTATCTATTTATTCTAAGTAAGGGAATAGCTATCATTAGTATATGCACTATTGATCGCTTTTATTATATAATTTATTGAGGAAAATCACTTCTCGTAGAATAATGATTATAAACAACATTTATGGCTTTTCTTTTAAAATCGTTCCTATAAAAGGAAAATCCATTTGTTGTTCTGTTACAAATACCTTAGCTTCTATACTCGCTCTAGAGAGACCAACATTAATAAGCGATATATTTTGATGACTAGAGTAGTCAGAGATTGTCTCATTACAAAATTTAGTTACTGTATATCCCCATTGCTGTCCTTTAGCCGCATGTATTGTAGACATAATAACTTTACCTGTAACTTTATCAAGAAATTGTTTTAGCGTTTTATTGGATAAAATATCTTTAACTATTTGAAACTGTTCATAATCTTCTAAAAATGCCCATTCACCAGTGGAGTTAAAAGAATTTTTAAGTAATTCTAATAAAACTAAAAGTGATTCCCATTCATTTTTATTACAATCAGTTTGTAGAGTCTTCATATGTTTAATGAGCTTACTTAATAAAGAAATTATTGTATGATCACCACTATCATATGACTGCCATGTTTCTAATGCATTAACATGAAATTCTGCAGAATACCCATCTTCTCCAAACATAGCATAAAAGACTTTAATTCCTTGTTGATTAAATGAGTTTAGGAATAAGCCGTGATCCATGTAACGATTTTGGAACATTATACAACAAGTATTATTTTTATATTTATCTTGAAAGTATTCACTAACTTCTTCAAAATTACTAATTCTATCTAACTTAAGATCTTCTGGAACATCTATAGCACTCCCCTCAGCAACAGATCGAATATATTCAGATATTTTAAGCATTTTAGGATTGTCTTTATAACGTTGATTTATTGTTAATTTTTTTTCTGTACAATTAAATTTTTGTTTAGAGATCTCAAACAATTTTGGTATAGCTCCTATAAATCTATAAAGTTGTTGCAACTCATCCCCAAAAGCATAAAACTTCGTATTCTCACCAACTAACAGAAATAAAAGGTAGTATCCTAAAATATTAGTATCCTGATACTCATCTACAATAATATGAGTAAAATAGTGTTGGTAATTCTCTCGTAACTTAGGTTTTTCAATAAATAGCCATAATACCAATATAATAATTCCATTGAATGAAATCACTCCACGGGGTAAAAAATATCGTATCATATGTTCAGAATATAACTGTATTCCATCTTTAATATCTTCTAAATTTTTAACATTTTTAATATTTTTAATATTATTATCCATTTTAGTTAAAAACATTAAAACTTCAGAGGTTTTAGTGACTTTATTGTATTGAGGTTCTGCAACACCTGATAACTTCTGTATATTATTAAGACTATTTTCAATATTTTCATACTCTGAAGGATTTTTTGGAACAGTTGATTTTATAAGTTCTAAAAGGAGTTTCCGTTGTTTAAATAAAATTCGTCTACATAAGCCATGATAATTTGTTGTGAAAGTTTTTTCTTTTAGAACATATTGCATTGATCTTATATTCTCTGAAGGGAAGCTCTTTTCTTCTTGTAGCTCTAATTTTAATTTAGATGAAGCACTTGTGCTAAAACTAAGAATTAGAGTTGATTTATAAGGTCCTATCTCTTTTAATTCTTGCCATTGTTCTAACAAAAATAAAATGAGGGTTGTTTTGCCACATCCAGGGGGAGCTGAAACAATCATCCTATTTTCTGTTTTCATGAACGCTAGAATATCTACTTGTTCCGAGGTAAGATTAGCTTTAGTTATCATTACCTTCTCCTCGGATCAATCCGATTAAATGGTTAACAGCATCATATAGATAGCGT
The DNA here is from genome assembly GCA_051649605.1 of Brevinema sp. GTDB lineage: Bacteria > Spirochaetota > Brevinematia > Brevinematales > Brevinemataceae > Brevinema_A. The sequence goes on from JBOFHK010000022.1 coordinate 34,048, forward strand.
GGCATGATATTGTACTCCACCAATACACGCATTAATTGAGAGCCTTCATACATTGATTTGCAACTATATAATTGAGCTATATACAATATTTTATGGATTTTTGGATCTTGTGTATAATCACTAATAATGTGATTAAGATCAATTGATTTCCATTCTTTTTCTATTTCTTTAAAAAAATCATTTTCATCTTTCTGTTCATTTAGCTGTGGTTCACTATATACCTTTTTATAAAGTTTCTTATGTATCTTACTCATTTGAAATGAGTTGTTATTAAAAGAACATATTTTTTCTTGAATTATTTCATTAAAAATTTCATTCGCATTTGAATGTTCCACAATTAAGTCATATAGAGATTCTTCAAGATCTGTTTTATCTGAAATAAATAAATTATCCTTATATTTTTGTATCTGTTGTTGAGATTCTTCTTCAGTTTTGTCATCTCTATCAATTATCCCAACAACAGGGATCTTCAATTTTTCAAACCAATTATAAACCTTTTCTAAGCTCTTTTCACCTCCAACATTTATAATTGATATACCATTATTTTCTATGCAATACTCTTGAAATTCATTGTAAGCATTCAAAACACCTTGCTCAGTCTCTCCTTCAACTAATAAAACACCTTTTGCAAAATAGGCTTCTCGAAATTGATTTATGTACCTATCATGAATTTCTTTTTCATCAGAAGAAGAATTAGGTATATTTAAAGATATATTTTGTGTTCTAGTTTCTGATAAAAACAAGCGATTAATTACATAATCAGAACCCTTAATCATATATGGAGAATGAGTAATAATAATCATTTGAAATGAGAGATTTAATTCTTCAAAAATTTGATGATCTAATAAGCTTGATATTTCATTAATTAATTGTCTTTGCCAATGAGGATGGAGGTGTAATTCTGGTTCATCTATGGCTATTACAACATTTAAGGTATTGATATTGTTTGTTAACTCTTTAATATATTCTGTGTAGTTTTCACAATGAGTTACTATACCACTAAGTATATATAAAATAATATGTAATCGTCGTTTTAACCCTTCACCACTGTAATCAATATGCTTGCCTGATTTATCAACCAAATATAACATCGAAGCAAGCATTGATGCTAAATCATCAATATCATGGCTTATCGAAATGTCGTGAAGTACAGAAATATGATTCAATTTATCTTGCACAGAGGATTTTAAAGATTCGATACTTTCATGATTAATATACTCTTTTCCGTGTAAAATCGAAGATTCAATCTTATTGAAAATATAGGAAATAGCTCCTTTTTTTGCTAATAAATTGGGGATACTTCTATCTAGTCCTATACCACTATAAATTGGGATATAACAAAAATTTTTCCGGAGAAGTTTATGCACTCGATCATCTTCTATACAAGACGTTAAGTGCTCATCATAAACATGAGAATATTCAACTTTGATATTCCCATCACAAAAATGATCTCCCCAAAAGCTAATTTCTTCACCATTATCTTTTTTAAAGAAACAATTCATAGATATAGAAGTATGTGTATCTTGAAAATCATCTTCAGTAAAATCTCTAACCTTGAAGATATGATTAAACATATCAAAGATATTCGATTTTCCTAAATTATTCTCTCCTACAATATACGTAAGCTTATCTCCAAATTCTAACTTGATATTAGATAAATTTCTATAATTTGTAATGTTTTGTATTGATTTAAGTTTCATTTTATTTTATCCCCACTATTTATCAAACAATCCTTGTTCTTTACTTGCTGATGGTTTTATTCTGCCATCTATCAAAATGTATTCAATATTAGGATTTATAAAGTTTTTATCATTTAGTTTGTTTGTAAACTTATTGAATTGACAAGTTGATGTTGTATCTACTCTGATAAGCATAAAAACACCATGCTCACATTTTACACTATCCATATAAATCGGCAATTGATCTTTATATCCATGGATGGTTTTTTGATTTGATGATAGTTTTAGCTCGTATACAAGTTGCTCATTAGAGCCATTTGTTGTTATAAGATACATATCAACATTCCCTCTCCCTGTGTCTACTTCTCGAACAGAAATCACATCAGGACACCACCACAATAGTGATAAATAAAATAAATCTCTTACATAGTTTTCGTGTTTAATTCTGTCATTGTGATATAAATGCTTGGCAAAGCCCTCATTTTCAATTTTATGTTTAAACAAATAGCATGCTTCTAAGAAACTTTCCAATAAATTTTTACCAATTTCATACGCAGGAAGCTTTTTTGCAAATTCTTTTGCTTGTTGCTTTTTTATTTCATCTGTATTCTCTAAAACATTAGCGACGACATTTCTTTGCTTATATAACTCTGAAAGAATATCTGTAATTTTATTATGTATATTTTTATTATCATGAGCATAATCTTTCATAACACCAACAGAATTTCTTGCTATTCCTAAGTATTCATTAAAACTAGATCGAACCTCCTCATTAATAGAAATTTGATTTTCCACATAATTTTCATCATTAATTTCTGTTAACAGTTCAGCTGGATAAAACACTAGAGGTTGTTGTTCATAAAAATACACTTTTTTACCAAATGTATCTTTATTTGACTTTAGGTCTAAGATCTCTAAATCTTGACCAATTCTTTCTGTGTAGGTAAAAAACTCTTGTCTTAAAATGTAAAACATTAGGTCACTAATTAGATCACACCCTACACCACGCTGAAAAAGAGGAATAACTTGGAAAATATCACCACGAGTACAAAGCTTAGGATTTTTATCTATAAGTTTATGAAGATAGGTAAGACTATCTCTCGCTTTTTTATTGGTAAATCCTTTTCCTGCTGGGTGAGTGTCAGTATTGCCATGCCCAATATACGTATATGAAGGTTCTGGGTAATTAAATTTTTGTAGTGCTTCAGCAAATCCTACATTAACGAGTGTATCAAATACACTATTAATCTGTTGAGCCACTTTATCAAATGCTCCTTGAAATTCAGGAATATCATTATACACTAGAAGATTAGGATGGATAAAATAAGGGTTATCTGTATACCAAAATGCGTTAAACACCCCTAGTTTTTCTAATTCCTCTTCTTTACAACCAATAATATCACTAATTTGTAATGAATTACTCATATAGATTCCTTACTATATACTTAATATATTTTTCATAATACTTACTTTTGAACTAGTTGCATAATGACAATGAATTTTTGGGAATTTATCGTTACTATCAAACCATATTCTATTAAATCCTAAAGCATTCGATTTAGCATTCCACCATGAAGGCGTGCTACTTTTTGTACGACACGATCCTATAACAACATCTACAACTCCTAAATAATTTATATCTAAATCATTCCATTGATTATCTAAACATCTAATATTATCACCAGCACTCATGAATGCATATTTTTTTTTAATGTTGCCACTATCGTTATATTCCAAAATGCAACGAGTATCACCTTGATTTGGTATAGTATAATTACTTGGGTAAATAACAGTAGCTCCATTTTTTAGCATATAATCAATTAATTCTTTAATAATAGTACTTTTACCTCTTTGCGATGCTCCACAAATGACATAAGCTATTGTTAAATTATTTACATTCATTTTTATCCCCTTAACTTCATTTATATATGTGATTTACTTCTATACTTATTATAAATCTCATTTTTCTCATCTAATAAAGAGACTGATTTGTATATTACAGCACTTTGTGAAGATATACTTTTTTGACTATTGTAATATTCTTACAATCTTTTCCATTGATCTAAATTTATAAAGATCTATTAGCTCAAGTCTTAGTAGCGATGTGTAATAAAATTCGAATACCATATCTTTTTTATTGGTTTCTCTATTTACAAACCTTTCATCTATTTTAAATCAAAAAGGAAATACTTATAAAAGTATTTCCCCAATTTGACAAATTATCTATTACGCATTTGTATAAAATGATATTATAAGATATTTTTTGAGATCCTGTCAATACAAAAATCATATATAACATAATACAATATATACATTAACAAGAACTATCAAAAAATCGAGCATACCACAAGCACTTTTACAGGTGCATTCCACATACCTGTAAATCGCATTTAAATCCCTGTTCTTTCAAATATTTTCCCTGATACTTCGATTTAAATTCCCTGTTATTTTTCATTGATTTTCAATAGATATACTGGATATATCACAATTAATGGCGATTGTAGTCTATCTAAAAACAATGAATTCCCTGTATTTTTCCCTGTTAACGGGAATTTAATCCCTGTATTTATAAAGAAATAGCCCCATATTTAATAGAGGGGTATTGAGAATAGTTCGCTGATCACTACATCATCCGATGCCTATTTAGGCATACTCCAAACCACTATAGTAATATGGTGGTTTTTTGTTTTTCAATACACTATTTTTTACTACTTTCTATTTTATGCCAATATCAAAAAAGCTCCCTAGGATTATCCTAGAGAGCTTTTTTATACGAAACATTTAGTGCAAAAGATTTTCTTGTCGCATTTTTTGAAGTAATTTCTCGGTTTCTATCTCCATAGTTTTAGACGTTACAACTTTTGCTTTTTGGAATTGAAAATCACTAGCTTTAAAGATAGGGTCTATGGATATATTTCCTCGAGTACCTTTCTGCGGTTTTCTAAAGAGATTAATCCAACGAGTATGTGCTGGAACCCCTGGAATATCTTTAGCAAGAAGAATACTCCCTTCACTCTGATGACGATCTAATGTCATATATAAATTAGCATTCATAGCACCTTCTTCTATGACTGTGCTTCCATTTAAGATACGGTATTGTAGCACAACATTATTTTTACTTCTTAGTGTGAAGTATAATTTAAATTGCATCCAATAATTTTTAGTATACTGAAATTGTACCCAATCACCATCTTTTATTACAAAATTAAATACTGGACTAATATCTACATTAGAATAGATAGGAAATAAAACACGGTCTCTACTTTGTACAGTAGTGAAAAATTTTGGATCTTTTCTGAAACCAAATTGAGTATTTACAGGGTTAGTTAAAATATCACTTATAACGCCACGTCCATTTTGTATAAGAATCACAGGTTTATCTAAAAGAGAGCCCACAGGAAAAGCCCAAGTTTCTGGTCTGGCAGCATCCAATATAGGGGTAATACCAAGAATTGAGTGATCCGTTTTTTTTCTCCAGATTCTCGTTGGAAAACTTCCTCGATAAATAACATTCTTTGTGTCATGAACTACCAAGTATATAACCTTATATAGAGTAACATCTGATTCCAAATACATAGATGCCCAATACTGTTTACCATCCTTAGCAATAAAGGCAAAATGGTAGTAATTATTATATTCAATAACTTTCTTCCATTCTGTAATAGGAATAAAACTATTTAAGTTTTCAAATGTTTTATCTGGATTAACATCGGGTCTTTCTTGTTTGACTGTAGATCGCGAAAATTGGTTGAGAGAATTCCCTTCTAAATTTTCCGTATTAGGTATTGGATTGACTGAACAAGATGCTAATAATATTACCATTAAAAAAAGTTTCATTATATTTTTTATTGTGAATCGTTTATTCATAATCACCCCTTTTTAGACAATTTTAATATAATTGCCATTTTAATCGTTTCTTTTAAATACCATACAATCTATTTTAACTATCTTAGACGCTCCCCCTTATAGCTTACTTTATTAGTATCCGTCAATTGTCAAAACTTGTTATTAATATTATTCGTCAAAAAATACTAGTGAAAAACAGACACAATAATTCAGGGTCTGTTTTTGTTATGTATCTTATATATTTACTTGGTGTTACATGTAAATCCAAAAACTAACCCTATTTCTAGTATTTGCAAAGCAAACATATCAGTATTTCTACTAAATTCAGAAACTCTATTCCTAAAGTAAAGGCACTAGTTGGATGAAATACATAAGAATATCTTGTATCTAAAGAAACTCCCATACCAATATAATATGTAAAAGAATAGAAAAAAAGATTAAAACTCATTGTCATAAATGAACCTATCCCTAATTTACTTCTTTTATCAAATAAAAAATCACCAATTCTTGTATAAACGAAAAATCAGGTGTTTGTACTATATGATTATTAGAAAAATTAAATATCCCTTTAACTTTAAAAATTCCAAAAACATTAGCTTCTGTAGCTCTCCCATAAAATTCTAAATTCACTCCTCTAATTCCCTCTAATAACTCTAATTGATTGCTTGTATTCCATAATATTACAGAACTAACTTTTCTTAGTACTGAAATCAAAGATTTTTGTTAAGTTTTCTGAAAATAAGGTTCTTTACTAAAAATTGGATTTACAGCTAATAATAATAGTATTAATAATTTATTCTCTTGGATTATCACCGGTGTCTCCTTTTTATTCTGTATTTTGCCAAGCACAAATACAAGCTATCCGATATTTATGCCCACCTGTATTTGAATCACTGTGATTACTGTTAATACACCCTCCTACAGATGAGTTAGGAGTTTCAGCCCCACTTTCATATTATTATTACCAGAACCTCCAGAGCTACCCCCTGATACAGGGGGTAGCTCTGATATCTCTTCTTTAAGAACTTGGTTCTTCAATAGTTAGATTTTCTAAGTGTTTTTGTGTTTTTTGTTCTATTAAATGAACGAAATCCCTCTATTAATTTTTGATTAAGATCTCTTTTTTACTCATCTGTTAAGTACGAATAAGTAACTTCTTTATCCGATTGTTTTAAAAAATCGAGGTACTGCTCTTTATTAAAAATTGGTTTAAAGGAAGCAATAATATCTTTAGCCATTTTTGCCTCATGATAAAGCAAATCAAAAATCGTTAAGGCAATGGCTTTCGCTGGAGTAATATAGGCTAATTCTTTATCAATAACACGATAATTTGCAGCATGGAGCCCTCCCTGAACGCCCCCTATAATCGGATGAATCGAAGGCATCAAGTGAGTAATATCCCCAAAGTCAAAAGAACCAGCACAATTTTCTTGCGTACCAATTTCTTCTTCGGAGATGCCTAAATATATTAAATTATTTCTAAAAATAGTTATTATATTTTCATCACAAAATATTGGTAAATATCCTGGAATATCCGTAACACTAACTTCACCACCAAGAGCCATCGCCCCTGCTTTAACAGCCCTATTAAATTTATAATTAGCATCTTCAATGGCTTCTGCAGAGTTTCCACGAATATATGATTCCATTCTCACGTCATCAGGAACAACATTGGTAAGTCCTCCGCCTTTTGTAATAATAGGATGAATACGAATCCAATCATCATCTTTAAAGGTTTCACGGTGAGCATGAATATTATTTATTGCAAGGGTTGCCATATTTAAGGCATTAATCCCCTGTTCTGGTGCTCCCCCCGCATGGGCTTCTTTTCCTTTGAAAGCTACTTTTTTACCAACAAAACCATTACTTTTGAGATTAAGAATCACTTTTTTATTACCACAGTCATAAGAATGAAACATAATAACAATATCCACATCGTCGAAATATCCTTCAGCAATTAAACGCTGTTTTCCGCTCAAGTATTTAATTTTTCCTTGCTTACGAAGATTATCTCGATATTCAATTTCGATATATTCTTCCGCAGGAACAGCCAAAAAAGTGATTTTACCAGATAATTCCGAAATAATTCCTGATTCGATAATACCGACGGCACTCCCTAACATTCCCGCGATCTGGTGGTTATGACCGCAAGTATGGGTTGCACCATTTTCGGTAGCATCAGGATGGTTAGGGCTAAGGATCCCATCAAGCTCACCCATTACAAGAGCGTGAGGCCCTTCTATTTGAGTGTCAATAGTAATAGAGCAGCCTGTAATTCCAAGCTCTGTAGTAATTGGTACATTAAAACGTTCAAAAAACCTTTGTGTCAATAGCGATGTATTAAATTCTTTAAATCCATATTCTGGATTTTTATAAATTTCATCTGCGATATGATGAATATCTTCTTTCGCATTTTCGATAGCCGAGACTATTTTATTTTTTAATTCCTCTTTAGACATGATAAACTCCTATATAATTCCTTGTATTTTTAATACAAGATGGGCAGTGCTTGCACAAATAAAGAAAAGAGACACAAATACCACCGTAGCAATAATAATGATTTTCCAAGAGAGTTGTTTTAATTTATCCAGTTGATCCATCATCGAAATACCTGCAAAGGTTAATAGTGGGGTTGTAGTAACGAGAAAATCAATATTTTTTGCTTCAGCACTAACCCAACGTGCCAGTGTAGTATCGCCAACAGTAGTTACTACTCCTAAGAGCATCGCCCAAGCAAAAACTGGAAATTGCCAAGATTTTGGAGAAAAATCTTTAATTAATATCGTAATAAAGCATAATAATACGATAAATAAAGAGATGGGAAGGGAATCTATAAAAGACGTTCCTTTGGAAATAAATTGCCCAACCATTGATAGTAAAACAACGAAAAAAATCCATAAGATAACAATAGCATATTTTTTAACCATAATTTATTCCTTATTTTTATTAAAAATCGGAGCTAATTTATCATAGTACCAATTGGTAAACGGTAAAGTTCCCCATAATAATAGATAAATACCTGTAACTCCTGTAGATATTAAATTACTAGTACTTGCATAACTTAAAGCAAGATCCCTCATATGTTCGGGAATTGTTGTTAATAAGGAAGATATCGCAGCAGTCATCATGCTTGCACTCCCTACCCCACAAGCCATTGCCAAGGCATAAGGGTGAAGACCCGTGTAAATCGCTAAATTTCCGATCAAACTAAAAATAATTGTTCCAAAAATACTTCCAATAATATAAACCCCTAAGACCCCAGTACCTTCTGGGGAGTTCATCCCATAGCGTTCAGTGATAATCCCTACAGCACCTTCACGAGAAACACTTGCCGTAGCTCCAATTGCTTCTCTTTTCAGCCCTAGCCAAAGAGCTATAGGCATAGCAATAATAGGACTAAAGAAATGCCCAAATTCTTGGGCGATAAAAGCTGGGCCAACACTAAAAATTTCACCAATATTAGGACCAACATTAAATCCTAGCCGAACTCCTAAAACCAAGATACTATAGCCAGATAACTTACCTGTCCACTCAATAATAGGTTTATCGAATAAACTATTAAAAAATGGGACAAACCTTCCTAGCAATTCTGGTGCTACTAAAAACCCAAAAATCACAGCGTAAAGCATGGGTAAAAGGGTAATAGATAAATTACCTATCACTATCGATTTTGCTCCGATTAATTCAGCAATACTCACGATGATTAAAGCAATAAACCACAGATAGAATTTTTTCATAGAATATCTCTTCTTAAATATATATTTTCTCCTAGGAGAATTATTAACTTATTTTTATATTAAAAATGAATAAAGTTTTTATTGTTGATTATACCATATTATAAAATACTGTCAATAGAAATATATTTTAAAAACATAATATTATAGAAGAAAGAGGTATTTTTATTAAAGTAGAGGGTCTTGAGCTATTTTTACCTTATGGCACTATATCGACATCAAGCAAAATAAGATAAAAAAAGTCTCCCGATTCAATAAAGAACCGAGAGACTCCCCCCGATCCCACGACTTACCGTCAAGGGATATTATTAGATTAGATAGAATATAGGTATTACAACATTTAAAAACAACAATTCTCATAGAAATAACACTATGAGAATTGTTTTAGGGTAAGCACTACCAAACAAAAAGCTCATAGACAGTTGTATTACTTAAATCCCTGTAGGAGAAGTCTTAAATATTTCTATCTAAATACCGTACCAACGAAATATACAAACTGCTATGAGCAATTAATATAAATTTACCATTGGCACGGTATTTTGGCAAATAGTTGCTTTTAAAACAAAAGAAGAATTATCTATTAAGATAATCCTATGCAAATTATTTTAAAAGCATAAGATAAAAATATAAAAGTAGACTATTTCTAATCTACAGAGATTTAAGTCTTTTATTATATCATGGATCAAAGTAATTATCAATAATTAAATAGAATTTTTTAATTACCCTATCTAAACTACTAAAATAATAAAATCTCTCTCCAAATCCTACAGAATTTAAAAACACTATCATAATAAGCCCCCTATTTAGCTGTTAAGACTACTTTATAAAAAAGTATTTAAGAAATCATATACCACCATTATATGATAATCCCGTATGAGTATGAATCAACTATTTATATATAGTAATTATTTCTTGTAAAAAGAAATAATTTAGTGTATAATGTATATATAGTTATAAGAGTACATCGTTATAAGAGTATATTATGGAAAATACGCAATCAAAACAACGCATCATCCAAGAATATGTTCCCGGTAAACAGGTTACCTTAGCTCATATTATTGCACGCCCCGATGCGTCAATGCTCCAAAAAGTCGGATTAGCAGATCATACTAATAAAGCTGTAGGTATTATGACTATTACCCCAAGTGAAGCAGTCATGATTGCTGCTGATATTGTATTAAAAGTTGCCAATGTCCAAATTGGTTTTTTAGACCGTTTTAATGGTTCGCTTATTATTGTTGGATTAGTTTCAGATGTAGAAACATCCGTCATTGAGGCGAACCTTTTTTTACAGAATAGTATGGGTTTTAGCATCGCTCCCATCACGAAGTCCTAACATGAAAACAATTGTATTAATAGGGCCCCAACAAGTCGGTAAATCAACCCTCGCAAATCTTTTAGAAGGGTTAGATAATTCCACCAATAAAACCGTCGTTCCTGAATATAAAGGTAATATCTTAGATACTCCAGGGGAATATATCGAACATCGTCATTTTTATGGGCGATTTCAAGTTTTAGTTTCAGAATATCCTATTGTTGGTATCGTGATCCCCTGCCTATTTAATAATATCTATATACCTCCAAATTTTATTAGTATGTTTCCTAATAAAAAACATATTGGGATTATTACTAAAACAGATTTAGGCACAGAAAAAGATATTAAAAAATGTGAAGAAGTTCTTAAGGACGTAGGTATCACAGAAATCTATAAAATTTCTATGTATGATCAAAAAAGTATTGATCATCTTACAAAACAAATCAATAGATATATTGAAAGGTTAGAACAGTGAGAACGTCTATTCTTAGTGTTGGTATTGATATTGGGACAACCACCTCACAAATTATTTTTAGTCGCTTAACACTCGAAAACAAAGCTGCTATCTCTCGCGTTCCATCAATTAATATTACCGATAAAGAGATTATTTATCGTAGTAAAATTTATTTTACTCCTCTCATTGACCACAACACAATCGATAAAGAAGCATTATCCCAAATTATTCAACAAGAATATAAAAATGCAGGTGTTTTACCTCAGGATGTTAATGTCGGTGCTGTAATCGTTACAGGTGAGTCTTCTCGCAAACAAAACGCTCAAGAAGTCGTCTATGCTTTAGGAGAATCAGCGGGTGATTTTGTTGTAGCATCGGCTGGCGCAGATTTAGAAGGTATTATTGCAGGAAGGGGTGCAGGAGCCGCACAATTATCTAGCGAAAAAAAATGTATTGTTGCTAATATCGATATTGGCGGAGGCACATCCAATATTGCACTTTTTGATGATGGTATTCCCATTGATACTGCATGCTTAGATATTGGTGGACGACAAATCAAATTTGATACAGGAACTCTTCAGATTAATTATATTGCTCCCAAAACCAAGCAACTATGCCAACTTTTAGGATTATCTCTAAAAGAAGGAGAAATTGCCTCTCCCAGTGAGGTCGCCCTTTTATGCAGACGTTATGTAGAATTAATTGCCGAAACATTAGGATTAAAACCTCCAACAAAAGAATTAGAGTTAATGGTTACGGATCACTTACTTAAAGAATCTCATACTATTTCTTATATTATGATTTCGGGAGGAGTTGCAGATGCTGTTTATAATGATATGAAGCTCGAAGACCCTTTTATTTATCATGATATTGGAATTATCTTGGGTACGGTTTTAAGAGAATATTTTCCAAGACCTCTTACCCAAGCACGTGAAACAATTCGAGCAACTGTTATAGGAGCAGGCGTTTTCACCGCCTCTGTTAGTGGCTCAACCATTCATCTAAATAAAGAAGAACTCCCACAAAAAAATTTACCAGTGGTGAAATTCTCTCATTTAGAAGAAGAATATTCCCAAGAAAAATTAATAGAAATCATCAAACAAAAAATACAGTGGAATAATGATTCTATAAAAAATGGAATCGTATTAGGATTTGAATTTCGACAATATTTTGATTATAAAAAACTTCAAAATTTTGCTGACTGCATTATTCAATCAACGCTCTTCCTCCAACAAATAAAAAAAATAATTATTATCGTTATCGAAAATGATTTTGCAAAATCATTAGGGCAAATCCTTAGTAGTAAAACTAATTATCCTTTTATCGTTTTGGATAGTATTAAACTCCAAGATGGAGATTTTATGGATATTGGTTTACCATTATATGGGGGAAGTGTCGTACCTGTTGTTGTAAAAAGTTTGATATTCATCTAAAGTTAAAAATAAGGAGAGGAACAATGAATTTAAAAACCTCTTTATATGGTCGAGTTTATTCATTTAAATCACTAAAAGAAGTACTTGCCAAAGCTAACGAACTCCGTTCAGGGGATGAGCTTGCAGGATTAGCAGCCTCTTCATCAGAAGAGATGGTTGCTGCAAAAATTGTTTTATCTAATGTATTATTATCAGATCTGAGAAACAACCCTGCTGTACCTTATGAATTAGACGAGGTAACTCGTATTATTCAAGATGATCTTAATGAACGTATTTATACAGAGATCAAAAACATGACCGTATCTGAATTACGAGAATGGATTTTACATGAAAATACAACTTGCGCTGATATCTGTCGGGTATCACGAGGCTTAAGCTCCGAGATGGTTGCTGCTGTTACCAAATTAATGTCTAATTTAGATCTTATTGTTGCTGCAAGAAAAATTCGGATCACTGCAACCTGTAATACTACTATCGGTTTAGAAAACACTCTATCCGTACGCCTTCAACCCAATCATCCTACTGATGATATTGATGGTATTATGGCTTCTGTTTACGACGGATTATCTTTTGGAGCTGGAGATGCCTTAATTGGGTTAAATCCTGTCGATGATACAGTAGATAGTGTTATTCGAGTTTTAAATGCTTTCGAAGAGGTAAAGCAAAAATGGAGTATCCCTACCCAAATTTGTGTTCTCGCACATGTTACTACACAAATGGAAGCAATTCAAAAAGGGGCTCCCTCCGATCTTTGTTTTCAAAGTATTGCGGGTTCTGAAAAAGGGAATACTGCTTTTGGATTTAATGCTGCAACACTCTCAGAAGCAAATGATCTTTTATTACACCAAGGGACAAGTCGTGGCCCTAATGTTATGTATTTTGAAACAGGACAAGGCTCAGAATTATCATCTGACGCTCATTATGATACTGATCAACTCACCATGGAAGCCCGCTGTTATGGATTTGCACGTCATTTTTCCCCTTTTATAGTCAATACGGTAGTAGGATTTATTGGGCCTGAGTATCTTTATAATAGTAAACAAGTGATTCGTGCTGGTCTTGAAGATCATTTCATGGGCAAATTAACAGGGATTTCTATGGGAGTTGATGTCTGTTATACTAATCATATGAAAGCTGATCAAAATGATATGGAAAATTTAGCAACCCTTCTCAGTGCTGCAGGGTGTAATTATTTTATGGGAATCCCTCATGGTGATGATGTTATGCTCAATTATCAAACAACAGGGTTCCATGAAACAGCAACACTCCGTGATTTATTCGGCTTTACCCCTATTAAAGAGTTTGCTGAGTGGATGGAAAAAATACAAATAACAGAAAATGGAAAAATCACCTACCGTTTTGGTGATCCTTCTATATTTTTAGGTTAAGGAGATTATTATGATAAACGATCAAGAATTAAGAACTATTATTGAAACCGTAATTTCCGAAACACAACAATCAATATCTCCTCTTTTTTCTGTTGATAAAGCTGTCGAATATAGGATTAGTAGCTCTTCTAAACCAATAATTGCTCACGCACCAGTGTCTTCTAATAATGATACCAGCGATCTAGGATTAATTGAGCTCAAAGAACAAATATTAGTAGATAATCCAGAACATCCTGAAGAGCTCAAGCGACTCAGAAGACATACTCCAGCAAGGATTGCTATTGGTCGAGCAGGAACACGCTATAAAACAGAGACAATTCTTCGATTTCGTGCCGATCATGCCAATGCTCAAGATGCCGTTTTTACAGATGTTTCTCAAGAATTTTTAGAAAAAATGCAACTAAAAAATTTCCAAACACAGTGTACAGAGAAAAATCAATTTATTACTCGCCCTGATCTCGGACGGATCTTTGATAAAAATATCCTGAGTGATATTACAAATCTCGTTGAAAAAGATGCCCAAGTACTAATTTATGTGGCTGACGGGCTTAGCTCTACCGCTATTGAAGAAAATGTAAGCGATGTTTTACCTATTCTTACAGATGGGTTAAAATCCAAAGGGATCAAAGTAGCTACCCCATTTTTTGTCAAATATGGACGAGTTGCATCAATGGATACCATTGGTGATGCAACAAATGTTGATTTAGTATGCGTTCTTATTGGAGAAAGACCTGGTTTGGTAACCGCAGGAAGCATGAGTGCTTATTTTGCTTATAAGCCTACAGTAGGGATGCCTGAGTCTCGTAGAACTGTAATCTCCAATATCCATAAAGGTGGAACGCCACCCATTGAAGCAGGAGCTCATTTGGTCGACATTATTAAAAAAGCTCTTGACAATAAAGCTAGTGGTTTAGATTTAAAATTATAAAGGAGTACATATGCGTGGTGATAAAATAGCAGTTAAGGTATTAGCAGCACGATTAATTCCCAATCTTAATGAAGAATTTAGAAAACAATTTGATATCCCTAATCATCATAGAAGTTTGGCATTATTTACAACAGATTGTGACGATGTTGGTTACGTAGCACTCGATGAAGCAACAAAAATGGCTGATGTCTCTGTGGTATTAGGAAAATCCTTCTATGCTGGAGCAGGCAATGCCAGCACCAAATTAGCAGGGGAATTTATTGGAATCTTATCTGGTCCAAGTCCTGCAGAAGTAAAAAGTGGTCTTTCTTCAGCAATTGATTTTGCGACAACCCAAGCTAGTTTTATTAGTGCAAATAATGATGATAGCGTAGTATATTTTGCCCATTGCATTTCTCGGACAGGATCTTACTTATCCAAAATAAACAATATTCCAGAAGGAGAAGCGATTGCCTATCTCGTAGCACCCCCTCTTGAAGCATTGTATGCCATTGATATGGCACTAAAAGCTGCCGATGTTCGTTTGATTAGCTTTGTTGAACCTCCTTCGGAAACAAACTTCGCAGCTGCTATACTTACAGGATCTCAATCAGCCTGTAAAGCTGCATGTCAAGGATTTGCTGAGGCAGTATATGCTGTTGCAGATAATCCATTAAATTATTAGGAGTAAACTTATGGAAGCATTAGGATTTATCGAAACCTATGGAATGGTCAGTGCTATTGAAGCGGCTGATTCTATGGTAAAAGCTGCGAATATAACTCTAATAGGAAAACAACTAGTCAAAGGGGGGATTGTTACTATTACTATTTCTGGCGATGTCGGAGCAGTAAAAGCTGCCGTAGATGCTGGAGTAATAGCCGCATCAAAAATCGGAAAGGTACTTTCTTCTCATGTAATTCCTAGAATGGACTCACAAGCTCATGAGATTCTCTTTCATGATATTTCTTTAAATACACTAAATAACAAAGAACCAAAAAGAGAAATCATTAAAAAAGAAAATCTAATAAATGAGAAAAAATCCTCTCTTGTTGCTAGTTCTGAAAATGAAGTTAATACAGATAATTCAAAGAAAAAATAGATGGAGGCGACAATGTCATTACAAGATAGAGATCTTCTGTCCATCCAAAATGTTCGAGATTTAATACGTAAAGCACAAAAAGCTCAAGCGACCTATAGCCTCTTGAACCAAGAAAAAATAGACGAAATTGTTGGACATATGGCACAAAGCCTAACAAAACATGCAAACACTCTCGCTTCTATGGCTGTCGACGAAACCGGGTTCGGTAAACAAGAAGATAAAGTAATCAAAAATCTCTTAGCTAGTGTTGGAGTATACGAATATATTAAAAACCAACGCGTCGTCGGTATTCTTCATGATTGTCCAACTACCAAAGTCATTTCTGTTGGTGTTCCCGTAGGAGTTGTTTCAGGATTAGTACCATCAACAAATCCTACATCTACTACGATTTACAAAGCGATGATTGCCTTAAAATCAGGTAATGCAATCATTTTTAGCCCCCACCCTTCCGCATTAAAATGTATTACTCATACCGTAGAATTAATCAAAAAAGCTATCCAAGAAAAAGGACAATGCCCTGATTTGGTATCCGTTTTAGAAATCCCCACAATTGATGCAACATCAGAATTAATGAAATTATCTAACCTCATTTTAGCCACTGGGGGGCCTGCAATGGTAAAATCTGCCTATAGTTCTGGTACACCTGCTTTGGGTGTGGGTCCTGGTAATGTTCCTGCTTTTATCGAAAGAACAGCAGATATTGAACATGCTGTTCGTTGTATTATCAGTAGTAAAACATTTGATAATGGAACTGTCTGTGCTTCCGAACAAATGGTTATTACAGAAAGTTGTATTGTCGATCAAGTTGAAGCAGAATTCAAAAAACAGGGAGGATATTTTTTAAGCCCTGAAGAACAAGAAAAAATAGAACAAATTATCTTTACTCCAACAAAATCGTTAAATTCAAAAATTGTTGGAAAATCTGCAGAAACATTAGCAGAAATGGCAGGTGTTACTGTTCCAAAAAGTACAAAAGTAATTCTAGGACGTACGCAAGGGGTTGGAAAAGAACACCCTTTCTCTGCAGAAAAACTTTGCCCTTTATTAGGATTTTATGTAGAACAAAATTGGGAAAATGCTTGTGAACGTTGTATCGAAATCCTAAAATTTGAAGGTATTGGACATTCTTTAGCTATTCACACTAAAAACGAAATCATCGTTAAAGAGTTTGCTTTACGAAAACCTGTTTCACGTTTATTAATTAATACTCCTTCCTCACAGGGGGGAGTTGGTGCAACTACAGGATTACCACCAGCCTTTACTTTAGGTTGCGGTTCTGTCGGTGGAAGTTCCATTTCAGATAATGTCGAACCAAAGCACCTTACTAATATCCGTCGAGCCGCTTATGGAATTATCGAACCACAAGATTTGCATTTTAATGTTCCTCAAGAAAATCAAGTAGCATATGAATCAAAATCTAATCATAGTACAAATATTGATATAGAAAAAATAACAAAAATGGTTATCGAACAACTAAATAAACGATAACAGGAGGCAAATATGGCTGAACATTCAGCATTAGGCTTGATCGAAACAAAAGGTTTCATTGGAGCAATTGAAGCAGCAGACGCTATGGTAAAAGCTGCAAACGTAACTCTCGTTGGTAAAGAATTTGTTGGTGGCGGTTTGGTTACGGTAATGGTGCGTGGTGATGTTGGAGCAGTAAAAGCTGCAACAGACGCTGGTGCAGCCGCCGCAGAACGTGTTGGGGAATTAGTTTCCGTGCATGTTATTCCACGCCCTCACAGTGATGTTGAGAAAATTTTACCAGTAGGAAAATAAAAAATCTTAGTAGGGGAATAAGATGGCGTTAATTACTGAAGCTATATTAAGAAGAGTATTTCTTCTTAATGGTATTCCAAATGAATATAAAATTTCTCCACAAGACACCCTTACTCCCTCTGCTTTTGATTTTTTAAAGGACAGAAAGGTAAAGGTTTTGTTTCAAAATTCTGATTTAGAATTTTCAAAACCACTCAACAAAGAAGAATGGGAAACAGATACCCAATTTAAAAATTTCTATACAGGTGAAATCATGGATTCTAAATTGGAATCCATGACACACTTGTTTGAAAATATTCTTGTTTATAAAGATGATCCTCGTATTATTTTAAGAGGAAAACTTGATACTTTACAATCACACATTATTGAAGCTCAAATTTTATTTCAAGAAAAAAAAAGATCGGATCTTGTAGAATCATTAACCGATATTCTTAATTTTACACGAGAAATTTTACGATGTGAAGTACTAAATATAGAATTTCCTGATAGAGAAATCTTAGGGATGACAAGCCAAGAGATTAGAGAAAAATCTCATAATCCTCAAAAGTATTTTCATTTAAAGCAAATGGTTCTTGTTCATTATAGACAAGGTGCTATCGTTGCAAAATGTAATACCTTACGTGCCTATTCTCGCGAATGTGAACTCTCAGCAGTACAAGCGTATAGAAGTGGTGATCATATCAATCAAAACTCATTGATACAAGCATTAAATAGACTAAGTTCTTCTTTTCATATTTTAATGTATCAAGAATTATCCCAAAAGTAGGATCGTATGGATAAAAATTTATTAGTTGAAAAAATTTGTGAACGAATGTTAGACTGTGGTCTCGTAATGATCGAAATTTCAGCACGACATATCCATCTCACTCAAGATGATGTTTATCAACTATTCGGTATCGGTCATCAATTAACATTCATTCGGGAACTTTCTCAAAAAGGTCAATTTCTTTGTAAAGAACGAGTAGATATTACAGGACCACGAGGCACATTACGTAACGTCGCCATTTTAGGCCCTTGTCGTAATAGTACCCAAGTAGAGCTTGCCATTGCAGAAGCTCGAAAAATTGGTATTGATGCCCCTATCCGACTTTCTGGAGACACAAAGGATACTCCTGGTACTACCATTAGTTTTGAAAATAAGCATATTAAATCCTCCGAAGGAGTAATTATTGCCAAAAGGCATATCCACATAACTCCTCAAGAAGCAAAGCGTCTCAATCTCAGTCAAGGAGAGTCTGTATCTGTTCAAGTTTTAGGAGTAAATCGTACCTTAACTTTTGATGATACTATTATTCGGATTAACGAAACAGCAAGCCTAGCCATGCATATTGATATTGAGGAAGCTAATGCTGCTGGTATTTCTAAATTAGGCTATGGATTAATTCAAAAGGCTAAATAATCATGATAGATTTTTCCAAAGTAAACAAATTAGTAAAAGTAGTAGAAAAAAATCCTTCACTAACCACAAAAAATAACGAAAGGTACAAAAATCAAAGTGGAAATCGATTTAGGTATGATGTATAGCGTTATTATTGTTTGTGATGAAAACGAGACTCCTTCATATTGTAAACTTCGGCAAACGATAGTTTAGTTGTTGATTATACCAAAGCTCGCTATATTATTGAAGAATTAAAAAAGAAGCTAAAGACAGCTTAGGGGTTGTATTTACCAAAATATATATTACTGTTCCTCTTCAAATTTCTAAAGCTAATATAAAAACAAATCGTTATATTGTTGAGAGTGTAGGACTTAAAGTAAGCTCTATCGAAGATGATCCTACCACAGTTAATAAAATATTATAAATACAAAATGGAGCATTTGTTGGTATTGGAGATGGGACAATAGGCACTGAGATTATTCAAAAAATGGCAACCATCATCCAAAACATCTAGAGCGATATATTAAAAATACCATAAAGATAAAAACTAATAAACTATATAATTCTTTTCTTGTTACCACATTAGGAATGGGAATTAAGTTACCTAATAGATATGGTTTAGGAGAAAAAAATGACCCTAGTAGAATTTATAAGTTCTGTGTGTAAAGAAGTTTTAATAGAAGAAAACTTCTTTACCAATTCCATTAAGAAAGAAAATAAAAAAATATATAAAAATACACCAAATAAACCCTCTTCGTTAATTTCCGAAGCTATTTTAAAGCAAATGATTCAACAGGGAACTGTACATACCTTGTCAGAAAATTATCGGTTCACTCCATTGGCACGAGATTTATTTAGAGAGTATAATAACAAAAAAAACAAGAGGTAGACTATGATTATCGGAAATGTCATCGGAAATATTTGGGCAACAAAAAAAGACGAAGGGCTTAATGGGTTAAAACTCCTTATTGTTGAACCGATCAACGTAAAAACAGGACAAAAGAAAACTCCATTTGTAGCAGCTGATATTGTTGGAGCAGGTATTGGAGAACGAGTTTTAGTCATTCATGGAAGTGTGGCACGCTATGCGGCAAGTAAAAACGCTTCTTACTCAGTAGATGCGGTGATTGTTGGAATCATTGACGATTTAGAAGTGAATCCATAAAAGGAGAGTATTATGAAGTTGATTTCTCTAAAAAATATAGAAGAAATATATACAGAAGGTCAAAACAAATTAGTTATTTCTAGTAAACAGATTATTACACCATCTGTACATGATTTTTTTCGTTCTAAAGGAGTGTCTATTGTTTATTATGATACTAAATCAAAAAATCCCCCTTCAACATCGTCTTCCTCTACCTCTGTAGATTCAGAATTGATAACACGAATCACAAGCTTATTGGTTAATAAATATAAAATAACCAATACTCAAGAACTAACATTACTTGTTACAAAAGTTATAAATAAAATAAAAGATATTCCATAAAGTTCGATCAACATAGTCTACCAAAAAACAAACACAGGAGACAAATATGAGTATTAATGATATTATAATCTACCTTATGGTATTTTTTATGACCTTAGGGGGATTAGACAAAATTTACGAGATTTTTACTGGAAAAAGTTTTGGTTTATCAGCACAATTTCAAGAAGGAATTATGGCTATGGGAGCATTAGCTTTAGCAATGGTTGGAGCGATCTCTATTGCCCCTGTATTAGGTAAAATCCTACTTCCTATTGTTGGCCCTATATATCAAGCTTTAGGTGCTGATCCAGCAATGTTCGCTACAACACTTCTTGCAAACGATATGGGCGGATACCCCTTAGCAATGGAACTTGCTAAAACTCCTGAAATTGGTCGTTTTGCGGGATTAATTTTAGGGTCTATGTTTGGTCCTACAATCGTATTTACAATCCCTGTTGCTTTAAGTATCATTCATACAGACGATCGTCCCTACTTAGCTCAAGGAGTTTTAGCAGGTCTTATTACAATTCCTTTAGGCTGTCTCGTAGGTGGATTAATGTTAGGGCATACTTTTGGAGAACTATTAACAAATTTATTTCCCGTGGTAATTGTTGCAGTACTGATTGTTACAGGCTTAATTACCATACCCAATCAAATGACAAAAGGATTTATCGTTTTTGGAAAAATCGTCGTAGCAATCATCACCCTCGCCTTAATTGCTGCAATTATTGAAAAACTAACAGGATTTATCGTTATTCCAGGAATGGCACCAATTTCAGAAGGAATTAGTGTTGTAGGAGAAATTGCCATTGTATTAGCAGGGGCATTTCCTCTCGTATTTATTATTACTAAAGTCTTCAAAAAGCCATTATTACAATTGGGGAGTCTCATGGGGGTAAACGAATCATCCGCTGCAGGCTTTATAGCAACTCTAGCCAATAATATTCCCATGTTTTCTATGATGAAAGATATGGATACTCGAGGTAAAATTATCAATACAGCTTTTGCGGTGAGTGCCTCCTTCGTATTTGGGGATCACCTTGGTTTTACTGCAGGGATTGAACCTAGCTATATTTTTCCAATGATTGTAGGTAAATTAGTTGGTGGAATCACCGCCGTTGGGGTTGCTTTATTAATTACCATGAAAATGAAGACTGTCAAATAAAGGAGCAAAATATGCAGGACATTAGAGTTTTGGTCGAAGAAGTCATTGCTCGTATCCTTAATGAAACGGAGCAAGATTTTCCTTTTGATCGTCAAACGATTAGTGGAGGAATCACCCTTATTAAAACTAAAACTGTAAAACCAGCTCCTTTTGAAGTAAATGGGAACAAAATCAAAAATGTTTATGTAACAGATGTACTAACTTTAGAAGAAAGTCCCCGTTTAGGTGTTGCTGTTATGGAAATGAACGCTACAGAATTCCCATGGACTCTTCATTATGATGAACTAGATTATATTGTTGATGGAGAATTAGAAATTGAAGCAAACGGTCAAACAGTTATGGGGAAATCTGGAGATATGATTTATATTCCGAAAGATAGTAGTATTATTTTTAGATCAAAAAACCAGTCCCGTTTTATTTGTGTGATGTATCCAGCTAATTGGTCAGAATTATAGGGGGTCATATGAGTAGATTAACGTTAAAAACCAAAGTATTTTCAGGAGAAAATTATACTACCCAGTTTGATTACCTACCTTATAAAAAAATCCTCATTGTAACAGATAAAATTATGAGTAAAATAGGACTTTATAATGTACTTATTACTCAATTCAAAAAACATAATATTCAGTATCATATTTTTGATGATGTTGAGCCAAATCCTTCTTTTGAAACAGTAACTAATGGTGTTACTGAATTAATAAATTTTCTTCCCGATGCAGTAATTGCCTTAGGAGGGGGGTCGGTAATTGACGCAACAAAAGGAGTCCTCTACTATGGTAAAGAAGTTTACGCTAAACTTGACCAACCTTACTGGAAACCAACTTTTATTGCTATTCCTACTACAAGCGGCGCTGGTTCAGAAGTTACGTCTTATGCCGTTATCACTGACACCCAGAAACAACTAAAAATCCCCATTGTTTCCGATGATATTATTCCTAATATTGCTATTTTAGATCCTTTGATGACAAAAAGTTGTCCTCCAAAAATTACAGCAGAAAGTGGAATTGATGTATTAACTCATGCCTTAGAATCTTACGTTGCTACAGATTCCAATATGTTTACAGAAGCGTTAGCAGAGAAAGTCTGTTCTATCGTCTTTCAGGAATTAATTACCGTCGTTGAAAATGGAGAAAATCTAAAGGCACGACTCGCTATGCATGAAGCATCCTGTATGGCAGGTCTTGCTTTTACAAATTCAGGATTAGGCTTGAATCATGCGATGTCTCATAGCTTGGGGGGATACTTCCATATTCCTCATGGACGCTCTAATGCTCTTTTGATGCCTCATATAATTCGATTTAATCAAATATCTTCCTCTCATAAATATCAACAAATTTCATCTTTACTTGGTTTTCCTGCTCAAACACCAGAAGAAGGAGTCACTTCTCTCTTGGTAGGTATTGAGTATTTATGTGAAAAAATCCACTTAGAACGAAAAGTAACAGATTTTGGAGTATCTCAAGAGAAATATCTCTCAGCAATCCCTCAAATGGCACATTCCGCATACCATGATCCTTGTTTGATAACAAATCCCATTAAACCTACAATACAAGAAATTGAATCAATATATCGTTTAATCGTATAAGAGCAAAATATAAATTCATCAAAAAAAACAGCAAATGATTTATTGCTTGCTGTTTACCTTATTCTATTCTTAATACGTAGTTTTTTAGATGAATATCTTTCCCAAACCATAGCCTACTACTAAATAGAATCTAAATGACGTTTTCGATAGAGTACTACTTACTTATTATATTAACTATATACGTTTATAGAGCCTATTAGTATTAATGATTACTTATTGGTATATTCTTTATATTATATTGTTCTTACTTATCATTATTATCTTATAAAAATTATTACCCTATATATCTACCTCATTAAGGATTTATAATCAATATTTATTTTCTATCTTCTGATACCCACAAACCCAATGCTGGATTGGGAATATAGTAGATTTCTTCACCATCTTCCAAAATATTAACACCAGGAGACAGGGTTTCCAGTTTATATTTTTTATAGGCTTGTTCTAAGGAGAGATATGTAAAACCAACATTCTCGATTTCTTCTTTGGATAAATGTTGTACCGCATAGGTAATACTAAAGCGTCCATCACTCGACCCATGAATTAAGTGAGCCCCAACCATATAAGAAGGTTTATCCTGAGAGTAATTGTCGTAGAATTTAAGGATATTCTCTCTTCCTCGATACCCATATTTTTGGATCAATTGATTAATTTCATCATTTTCACCAAATTGTCGGACACCTGGAGCTAAAATAATTAATTCTCCTCCATCGGCGATCAACATACGGGAACGATAAATCGCTTTATTTCCTACCCAAGTCGTTTTAAACTCCTGTTCATCTAAAAAAGCAACAATTTTTTTAAAAGATTTAGGGCTATAGGTAATATTATGCTTTTGACTTAAAGCAACAGCTTTTTCAAAAGCTACTCTATCCCGAGCTTTACTTTCAAACACCCCAAGCAATTTATCACCAAGGGAAGAAACAACCGTTAATAAATAGACAAGAGGCATCTGCTGAGTAAAATGTTGTTCGGTATAATCATACAATAAACGAGCTGGAGCAAAATCTTTACCCATTGCTTGCTCCATTCCACAAACAGCACTAGTCATAT
Source organism: Brevinema sp. (assembly GCA_051649605.1). Taxonomy (GTDB): domain Bacteria; phylum Spirochaetota; class Brevinematia; order Brevinematales; family Brevinemataceae; genus Brevinema_A. Next base: position 58,332 of record JBOFHK010000022.1, read on the forward strand.
GGGTTTTATTAATCATTTGACGCCCACCACAACCAACAAATACATTTTTGGTATAGTTAGCCATGCCAACAACTTCATGAGGAACAACTTGTCCAATAGAAATAATAAGATCATACCTACCTTCAATAAGTTCTCGATTGACTTCTATTTCTATATCTTCATCAAAAAAACCCTGAGAAATATCTTTCACCACTTCTTTTGGAATTTTCCCAATAGATATTGTCCCCTCTCTCCAATCATGCACTAAAAAACAAGATTTTGGAATCGTATTAGTAAACATTAAATCTAGCTCTTCATTGGTCATAGGCATATGAGTCCCTAAAGCGGGTATAATATTAATCATCATATCCGAATGAAGTTTTTTATAAAGTATTGTGGTGATAATTCCTGCACGGGAATATCCCCTCGTGTAGTCAGGAGGAATAATCAAAATCTTTTTTATGGATGGAGTAATATACTTTTTGATAAATTTATCTAAATAGTTTTCTAAATCACTATATTCAATCCCCTGTTCATGAATTAATTCGATCATAGTATCCCTCCATAGGATATATATTATTTTTCTTTCACTATATCTCTATTATAATTTCGATTAAAATCGTAGTTGAACTAGTTTTATTATTCACGGTATACAAAAATTAAGACCTGGATATTAGTAAAACCTTGTTTTTGAAACATATATAAGGCTTCTTTAATCGTTGCTCCAGAAGCATATACATCATCGATAAGTATAATTCTATCTTCTTTAGAAATTTTAGAAATATCAAGCTGAAATGCTGAATGAATATTATCAAATCGTTCTTCAAACGACTGAATAAGTTTTTGCTCTTTGACAATTCGGGTAAATAATATTGTATCTACCAAGCGTATGGAATGAAATTCTGATATCTTTTGTGCAAACCATTTCATTGTATGGGTATAACGACTAGAAGGAATCCAAGTAATAATATCAAAAGAACGAGTAGTAAACCATTCGTGAAGAGATTTTAGTAAATCATTAGGGACATTGTTTGGATCTTTTTTAAAATTTTTTAATTCGACACCAAGTTTACCACTTAAATTTCCTAAAATATTAATAGGAATCGTATTAATAAGGAATTCTTTTTCATAAGGATCTATTATCATAACGATACAACTATTTATTTGTTATCATTTTCAATGAGAATATTTACTAAAAATATTAAATGCAATAAAAGCAATAACAGTATTTAATATTATCCCATAACCACTATTAATAATACTCTGTATAATAAATTCAACAGATAATGATGAAATAAATGGAACTAATAACAAGACGGAAAATCGTGCGATCCATAAGGAAATAATAAAATTTAATATAAAAGAGAGATTAAGTTTTTTACCACCCACAATTAATATTGTAAAAACAACTCCTTCAAATAATAATGTTTGAAAAATAGGAGAGGCAGGCATCCCCGTTAGTAACATATTAAGTGTAGGGTTTATTAATGCCAAAATTAATAGATTCTTCCAAGTGAGTATACTAGAACCTAAAGCTAAACAAAAATAAATAGGTAAAAATATTGTTCCTTTCATCCCTAATAGATGATATATTGGTGGTACTACCACAGCAATAATCGTAAGAACCATTAAGACTACTCTCTCACGCAAGGAGCCTATAGAAATTTTGCTTGTTAATAGATTCGTCATGTTGTTCTCCTTTGATATTGATTATTGTACTATAAATATAAGAATAGTCAATAGAATATCCTTTATCTTTTAGAATATTTAAATAATAGTGTTTATTTTGGTAAAATACTTACCCAGTAGCGTATTGAGAATTAATTATAGTTATGTACTTCAAAGAAACCCTCTAGGCTATGAAATATTCTTACGAGAAATACTTCATAATCTAGAGGGGTAAAAACTGTATATTTAGAGATCATCCCACTCTATCATAGATAGAGACTATAAAAAAATAAGAAATATTGGTGAGCGAAACCAATCATATCAAATTTTATACTTCTTTTAGTTTTTTGGAGTGTATTTCTTGGTCTATCGTCGTCATCGTAAAATTTAAATAAGCAGCAATCACAGAAAATACAGGCATTAATAAGTTAAAGAATGCATAAGGGATGTATACCCATGGCATTACTCCTAAGGTTGCAATCATGTAAGCACCACAAGTATTCCACGGAATAAATACCGATGTTACGGTTGCAGAATCCTGTAATACTCGCGAGAGATTTTTACTAGCTAAACCTTGATTTTTATAGCTTTTTTGGAACATTTTCCCTGTAACCATAATAGCAATATATTGATCTGCAATAACAACATTGGAAACCATCGCTGACACTACCGTGGCAAGTACTAATTGCCCTGTATTATGAGCTAAAGAAATAATAGCTTCTGTAAGAATACGAGTAACTTTGGTCGCATCCAAAATACCACTTACCAAAGCAATAGAAACAATCAAGGCAATAGTATCATGCATACCAGCCATCCCACCACGTGATAATAGAGAATTTATTAATTCATTATCCGTTTCAACGACCACACCACTATGCATCGCATTAATCACTGCCGTAAGAATAACTCCCTCTTGGGTAAATAGTGCCACTATTCCTCCAATCACAGATCCTAAAAATAAACCTGGAATTGCAGGTACTTTAAACATAACAATAGTAATAACAACAACTGGTACTAACAATAAAGTAGGAGAAATATAATAAGTTTTTTGTAATGTTTCTAACATAGTATTGAGTGTAGCGGTTTGCACATTATCTGACCCTAAATTCATTCCTAGAATAAGAAAACCAATTAAGGCACAAAGAAATGCTGGAATCGATGTCCAAAGCATATGTTTTACATGGTCAATAATATTAGCATCTGCGATAGCAACTGCTAAGTTAGAAGTATCAGAAAGAGGAGAAAGTTTATCTCCAAAATATGCTCCAGATAGTACTGCTCCTGCCGTCATTGGCATAGGAACCCCTAAGCCTTCTCCAACCCCCATTAAGGCAACCCCAACCGTTCCTGCTGTTGTCCATGAAGACCCTGTAGGTAGAGAAATTAAAGCACATAATAAAGCTGCTGAAAATAAGAAAAATTTAGGATTAATTATTAATAATCCATAATAAATCATTGTTGGTACAACTCCAGATAAAATCCAAGTGGCAATAACCATACCAATAATATAGAGTAAAATTATAGCAATAGCAATAGTACGAATAGAATCAAAAATAGAATTTTGAAGCGTCTCCCACTGATAGCCTAACACAAAAACAGCAAACGCTCCAATAAGCATTGCTGCTAAAAATAATGGAATATGAGAACTAGTCTGTAATATTCCAAGCCCAAAGACCAAACACCCTATTAATATTGTAAAAATAACGACTACATGCCATATTTTTGTATCACGAGGCTGAGTCATGAATTCCTCCCAAAAATAGCTACCCAATAACTATTTATATTATTTTTTAAATTATAAACTATTATCCTGCTATTTGACGAGATCGATACTCTAAATACTCACTAAATAGCACTGCAATAAAAATAGCTCCTATTCCTAAGACTTTAGTCTGATTTAGAATTTCTGCTCTAAAAACAACAGCTAATATCGTAGCAAAAATGGGCTCTAATGCTAGAATGAGACCTATTTTAACAATATTTTTAATATATTTTTGTCCTATAGTCTGTAGTAAATAACAAGTAACAGAACCCATTGCTCCCAAATAAATTAGAGCAAGAATCTCATTCAAAGTCCAGCTTGATGGCAGGGGTTCTTGAGTAAATACTGAAAAAATGAACCCTAATAAAGCACAAATAGTTAACTGAGCAATATTAAATTCTATCGGTAATGCTTCTTTTAGTAGGTATGAAGTTGAAATTACATGTAGGGAAAAAAGAATAGCTCCCAACAAACAAAAAACTATCCCAATATTCATAGAAAATGTATATTCTGATGTTAAATTAAAGAAATATACCCCTATAATAGCCAAGGCTATCGATACGATATACCAAGATTGCAACTTAGCTCTGAAAATAAGAAAATTAAGAATAGGAGTAAAAACTACCGTTAATCCTGTAATAAAAGCAGCAATAGATATATCTACGGTAGTAAGACCATAATTTTGACTTGTAAAAGCTAAAAAAAGAAAGATTCCTGTAAGTCCCCCAGACAACCAAGTAGATTTAGGAATTTTAAAAGGATTACATTTAAAAAATAGTAATATCACAAATGAAAATCGAATTCCTATTAAATAAAATACAGGAACATTACCAGTCAATAGAAATTTCTGAAAAAAATAGGTTCCTCCCCATAATATTATAGCCCCATACATACATAGCGTTCCTATAATTTCTAGTCTCATTTGATTTTTTTTCATCAATGCAATCCTCATGCAATATATTATAATCACTCAAATCTATTTAGAGATTTAAGGAAGGCTCTTTTAAGTATTAAGATAGTTATTAGTCAACTACTTATAGCTTGAATAAACAAATTATAGAAAATATATCATATAAAAAATTCTATATTATATTACCATATATTCCTAAAATTTACAAGATAATTTTATATTATAAAATACTTTTTTCTCATTTTTCTATAAAATAAAGAAAAATACTACAGAAAAATCTATAATTGCCTATTTAAAAATAGTTCCTTTGACAGAATTTACTAAATAAGTTATAATTAATATTATTAAATAATACTAGATAGCTATATTATTTAGTATTAGGAGAAATAGATGAGTATAAAAGATCTTGGTATGGCAAAAATACAAAGCCTCGGAAAATCCATTCTTTTACCTATTGGATTATTGTCTACATTAGGGATTTTAATCGCAATAAATAGTATTCTTAAAATTCCTACTCTAGGGGGAATTGTTTGGGCAATTTTTGGTAATATCCCTGTTATTTTTGCGATTAGTGTTGCTTTTGGGTTATCCAAAAATGAAGGAGTAGCTGGTCTATCAGGATTTCTTATCTATTTTATTTCGGCAAAAGTTAGTGGGGACATTACAGGTGCTACAGAAATACTTGCCCACGGTGGAGAGTTAGCTCGCCGTTTTACTACGGTATTGGGGCAAACAACACTGAGTACTGGAGTTTTTGGAGGAATTTTCAGTGGGATAATCGGTAGTATTGCTTATCATTATGGACATAAAACAAAATTCATTTCCATCCTTGCTTTTTACGAAGGTAATCGATTTGTCCCTATTCTTGCTTGTTTTTTTGGAGTATTATGGGGCTATATCATTGCCATCATATGGCCCTTAATTCAAACAGGGATTTCATCACTAACAGTGATTTCTGAACTCTCTGCCCCTATTTCTGTTTTTTTATTTGGCGTTGGAGAGCGTCTATTACTTCCTTTAGGGCTTCATCATATTGTTTTACCAGTATTTTTTTATGAAATTGGAGAATATACAGCAAAATCAGGAGATCTCATCCGAGGCGATTATAATATTTACATTGCAATGCTCCAAGACCAAGTTTTCAATTTCACTTCACCTAATGTTGGTGAGTATGCCGATGCTGGTAAATATCACGCTGGATTTTTTGCTCCAAAAATGTTTGGATTAGCAGGTGCAACATTAGCATTTTATCAAGCAGCAAAACCTGAAAATAAGAAATATGCTTTAGGAATCTATGGCTCAGCAGCTTTTACTGCTTTTTTAACAGGAATCACCGAACCTTTAGAATTTACATTCTTATTTACAGCTCCTTTATTATATGGGATTCATGCTCTTTTTTTAGGACTTAGCTTTGTAATTGCTTATTTTTTAGGGATACATCTTGTTGGTGATGGTGTTGTAAGTTTTATCAGCTTTGGAATTATTCCAGGATTATCTGGTTTTGAAACAGGTTGGTATAAAATTCCTTTTGTTGGAGCAGGATTTTTTATTCTTTACTATATCACTTTCAAAACCTTACTCTCCCGTTTTTCTTGGGTCGTACCAGGACGAGAAGATACGATTGCCAATATTTCAGATGATTCGTTTCATCAACAAGCTCAAAAGATTATTCAAGCAATTGGTGGTATTCAAAATATTAAAGTTGCCGATGCCTGTATTACTAGATTACGCCTAGAAGTTACGGATATGAATAAAGTAAATCAAGAAGAGTTAAAAAAATTGGGGGCTAAAGGAGTAATACCTCTAGGAGAAACCTATCTCCAAGCTATTTTTGGAGTTAATTCCCAATTTATTGCAGAAGAAATTAGAAATATTATGAGTCAATAGGCATCTCTTTCTGATAAAAATAATAAACACTTAATATTATAATAACAAAAATAAAAAGGAACTAGCGATGAAAAAATTTATAGCAGACCCTTGGGCAAAAATGGAAACACGAAATGGATTGAGAGGAGATGAAGTTATTTCAGCACTTCAAAAATCAATCCGTAGAGGAATGGAAAAAGAAGCCTGTCAATTCGCCTATGAAATGTATATTACTTCTCCTCAAATGGAAGAAAAACTATGGAGAAGATTATTAACTATCTCTGTAGAAGATATCGGTATGGGCGATCCACGGGCTTCTATTCTGGTACAATCCCTTAATGAGATACGAAAAAATTTTACTTATAGTGATGGTGATAGACCATTGTATTTTATTCATGCTATTCGTTATTTATGTGCTTCCGAAAAAGATAGATCTAGTGATCTCTTAAAAAATATTATTATTAAAAATGCTGCTATGGGGTTTGTTCCCGAAATTCCAGATGTAGCCTTAGATAAGCATACAGTGAGAGGAGCTGAAATGGGAAGAGATTCCTTCCATTTCCTTGAAGAAGCTAGTAAAGTAATCCCTCAAAAAGAAGTAAAGAATAATTATCATAAAGAATATACTGACATCTTAAAAAAATTTAACCCTTCTCATACCGTAGATTCAGTATTTAAGTTTAATTCTTGGCAAGAGTAGAATTTTTACTAATATCAATTGTTTTTAGCGATTATACAGAGAGTTTTTATCTTATAGAATATCAGAATTGATTTTTGATATATTGTTTTAGTTTACTAATATCTTCTGTTTCAAAGAGTAATTTAACTTCGTTGATCCATGAGCTTAACGACAATCGTTTTAGTCGACAATATGACTTAGGTATCGAACCACTGATGAGTACCTCTGCTACAATTTCACTATAAAAACAATTCCACAAATACTTACGCTGAGTATCCATAACAGACCTTCTTTATTAATTATTTTCCCTAATATAAAACTAATTAATAATGATACCAATCGTCAAATACAAATTCTGTATTTTTTATTTATAATAATCGTTCTGTAAAATTTTCAAATATTCTTTATACTATCGCCAACAATTAAAAAACTAGTCCTATTATTTCACAAGTTAAATCAATATTTAGTGTAGAAAAGTTAAAACCATAAGTAATAAATACAATATTAATTTTAGAAAGATACCGTATTAATACAGTATCTTTCTAAAACATCTAAATATATAAGATCTTTCTGAAAAAACAAATATTTGAACTACTATACCCTAATTCTCAGCTTAATGTTTGCTTAATTTTTCTTTAGCCTCGTAGTTACGCCATAGCCACCAAGCATAACCTAGAAAAAGTACCACTCCACCTACTTGATAAAAAATAGCGAATAAAGGATTGGTTTCTCCAGCAGGTATTGGCTGACCACTAAGAGCTAGGCGAAAAAGTGCTGGATCAGGAATAAGTGATGTTACTAATGCTAATCCAAAAAATAGTAACAGTATCACACCAAAGAAAATACCAACCTTAGGATTTTTAGAAAGTCTAAAACTTCTTGGGGTATCGTCATGATTCAAACGAAAATTAATATAGGCAACAAAAAAGAAAATCATCGGAAGGAGTGCTGTCGCAGCTGTCATATTAATAAGAAATTTTAAAAAAGCATCTATTTGACCAATTCCCAACCCTGGAATAAGTAAGAGAATCGTTACGATAAATGCCTGTAGATACAATGCTTTAACAGGAGTTCCATTTTTATCAATTTCATCAATTCCCCCTGGAAGAATATTTTTAGGTACTTCAGAAAAGAATACTTTTACAGGAGCAGATGCCCACAATACAACGCTACCTGCTGATGCCAAAAAGAGAATAACCCCTACGATATTAACTAATCCACTGGTGATTCCAAATGGCTGTCCTAAAGTTTCAAAAGCAATATAGATGGCATTGCTATAGTTACCCGCTAGTACTTCTTTAGGAATAATCAATCCTACTGCTATACATCCTAAAACATACACAATACCCACAAAAAATGCTGAAAAAATCATTGTTTTAATAAATACTGGTGCTCCACCTTTTAAATCTTTAATGTATACAGCAATACTCTCTGCTCCCCCAACAGCTTGAAGAATCCAAGCAAATGTAGCAAAATAACCCCAACTAAAGTCAGGCATCATCGTTTGCAAATTGATTTCCTGTGCTGGTGCTTTTTTTAAGAATAATACGATACCAAATGCAAAAACAATAAAGATTAATCCCATTGCAAAACGAGCAACCCCTGAAATATTAGTAACCACAGAAATTCCTTTAGCTCCTTTCGTTGTAACCCAAGTAGCTCCCCAAAATAGTATAATAGACACCAGAGAAATTGCTAAGTTATCCTCAACACCCCATACGTTTTGTCCTGTAAATGCATAGGACGCAGAAATCAACATACCAGGAAGTAAAGAGGAGAAGAAAAACAAATTCACAAAGAAATAAGTCCATGATGCTAAAAATGCCCATTTGGGCCCTAACGAACTTTCAATCCACTTGGTATAACCTGATTCATTATCAGGGTTTGCTGAGACAAATTCAGCGATCATAAAAGAAAATGGGATAAAATATGCAAGAGTTGCAAACAAAAACGATAAAATAGACGCTAGCCCAATACTCGCACTATTATTAATAACCTGAGAAAAACTAAAAATAGCCGTGAACGTAAGCATTAATAATGCTCTAGAACTTAATACTTTTCTATCTGACATAGATAATACCACCTAAAATATAATTATATTATTTATTTAAGAAATAATTACTTTCTACAGTAACTTTAAAAATAATTTTTTTGACGCTCTCTCCTTCTACAAAACAAAAAGCTTCGTCATTTTGAATAATAATGAGATTACCTACTTCCAAGAGTATCATGTCTCCCTTTCCTGTAAAATACTCATAGTCTGTTTTATCTGAATAGGGCTCTATCGGTGTTAATAGCTCTTTTTTTGTGATTTCTAATTTTTGAGTCCCTTGGAGATAGTAATGCACATCCATATAACGTCGATGTCCAATAAAGTTTTCAGTAACTTCGTGCTTACCATCAGTAAGCATATAGATAATAGAATCACCAATACTATAATATCTATATGCTTGAATATTCGATTGATTGGCTATTGCTTCTCGGCAACGTTGCCATTTTTTCCCGATTCTAAAGATATTTTGAAATTCTTCTAAATTTTTTAATAATTCCATTGTATTTTCCTAAAATTTGTATCTTGATAACTCAAGAGGGCTACAACTTCCTTCATGAAAAGGAAGCATCGTAAATTCGTATTCAAAATCTTCTAAATACACACGGTATGAATCCAACACTTCAGATCCCCACGAATTTGAACCTAATCCCATGACTTTATAATCTAAGTTTAAAGTGATATGATGAGATTTTTGTAATTCATTACAGTGTTGCGATTCATGAATATTATGCTGTGTATAGTTCCACATACTAACATTAAGCCCCTCATTAGACTTAATAAATACCCCCATTCCTAAGTGATTTGTCAAGGTAAGCCACTTAACCTCCTGGTGATTCCCATTATCTTGAGGAAAAGAATAATTCGTAAAAAGATCATCCACAACAGTATTAAATACTCCTATAGTATTCGCAAATTTACTATCTTGGTAATTTTCTCCTGGCCCCCTTCCATAGTATTGAACGTTCTGTAAATCTTTATTGATCCCTATCTCTAAACCAATTTTAGGAATAACATCTTGAAAATCCCCATACTTTTTACCACTTAGCTTAATTGTTATAGAGCCACTAGAATCAATAACATAGCTATAATGACAACGCATCCCAAAATCAAAGACAGGGGGGGCAACTAGAGAAGATACCGTAATGATAATTTTACCCTCTTCTGAAGTAATATCTAAAGACCGAAAATGTTCTTGCATAATCTGAAGATGATTAGGTAACCAAATATCAAGGTACTCTGGTTTATGATTATCAATCATCGGTTTAAAAAAATTAATCTTCGGTGCTTGGCTAATAAATTCATTTTCACCAAATTTCCAAGAAAGCATCTGACCGTTAATTTTGGAAAATTTCATCCTAAAATTACAGCCTACCACAGAAATATCATGATCATCCTTGATAATAGCTAACTCCATACGTTTTGTAGAGCTAAAGATTTTTTCATCTATTGTCCGATCTTTTAGTTTGAATTGATAAACACCAAGATCAAAATTTTCTGGACTATACAATGTATGACTATCTTTTCTTACGGTGAATAATATAAATAGTTCTCTTTGATCATCTAAAGGATATTCCAATTTAAACTCAGATACAGAACCAGGCTTGAGATTTAGGATTTTGATTTTTTGCTGATGCAATAAAACTCCTTCCGCTTGAATATGGATAGAGATAGTAATATCATCTAAATTAGTATACCAATATTTATTAGCGATTTCAAAGGTATTGGTATTTGTTATACGGTGTATTTTGACTGGACACATTACTTGCTTATACTCTAATAATCCTGGAGAAGCCTGTTGATTAGAAAACAATAAGCCATCCAAACAAAAATTATAGTTGTTGGGATAATCACCATAATCTCCACCATATTTATAAAATATATTACCCTTATTATCCATATTCATAATACCATGATCACACCATTCCCACAAATAATGTCCTTGGATACATTGATGTTTATCAATAATATTTTGATATTCCGTCAATCCACCAGGTCCATTACCCATCGCATGAGCATATTCACAAAGGATTCTTGGTTTGTCAGAAGGATGTTCTCCAAAATAGTTCATTAGCTGAACACGGGAATACATGGTGCTAATAACATCAACAACTTCAGCGTCACGATCTTCTTCGTAGTGAACCAATCGAGTGTCGTCAAGCTCTTTTGCCCTATAGTACATCGCTCTAATATTGGTACCATAACCTGATTCATTACCCAAAGACCAAAAAATAACACTTGGGTGGTTTTTTTGAGCAACAATATGACGTGTGATCCGATCTAGGTAGACATTTTCCCATGCTGGATCATCAGTAATTTGACTGATATTACCAATATTAGAAAATCCATGAGATTCAACATCAGTTTCCGCCATCACAAATAAACCATAAATATCACATAATTCATAAAAACGAGGATCATTCGGGTAATGTGCTGTACGAACAGAATTGAGATTGTGCTGCTTCATTAAGATAATATCCTGCGTCATCCGTTTTAAACTCACCGCTCTACCACTCAGATGATCATTATCATGACGATTTACTCCGTGCAGTTTGAGATACTGCCCATTAATATAGAATAATCCCTCTCTAATTTTAATATCTCTAAATCCTACACGTTGGGGAACAGTCTCCACAATATTACCCTTATGATCAATCAGCTCAAACACTAAATCGTATAAATAAGGTGTTTCAGCTGTCCATTGATGGGGTTTATTAACTTTTTGAGTGATATGGAGCGTTTGCATTTTATCAACGGATACGTTAGAAACCAGATCTTTACAAACAAGTTTATCTTTATCGTACAAAGAATATTGTAACGAATATTGAGTAATAATACTACCAGATAAATTCTGAATATCTACACTAATATCTAATAGAGCATCTTGATAATTTTCATCAAAATGGGTTTTAATAAAATAATCTTGAATATGAACTAGGGGCTTACCAATAAGATAGACATCTCTAAAGATTCCAGCCATCCACCACATATCTTGGTCTTCTATATAAGTGGAATCTGCCCACTGTAACACTTTGACCGATACGAGATTTTCACCCTCTTGTACAAAAGAGCTGATATCAAACTCTGCCGTCAAACGACTTCCTTTATTGAATCCTACATAATTTCCATTAATATAAACTTCAAAATAGGTCTCTACTCCATCAAATTTGATAATAACTTGCTGATTAATCCAGTTTTTATTTAAAGTAAATACCCGTTGATAAGCACCTGTAGGGTTATCAGTCGGTACAAAGGGAACATCAATGGGAAAAGGAAAACCCTCATCAGTATACTGAAGATTACCATATCCTTCTAGTTGCCACATACTGGGGACATTAATAGTACTAAAATCTTCTTGTAAGGAGTGGACAAATTCTTTGGGAACTAAAAAAGGATTACGATAAAAATTAAAGCTCCATTTACCACTAAGTAGCATATAAAAACTACTTAATGCTCGTTGATAAGAGCGAGCTATTTGAATATCATTATAAGCAAAAAAATAAGCACGTGGTGTAAGACGGTTTTCACCAGTACTATGAAAATTTTCCCATTGATTCATACTTTCCCCCTAAATTTATTTGGTAATTTTATGATAACTATTTTTTTATATCTTTCCAATATTTCTATAAAATCTATATCTATATTAAAAGAACGATAGAAAAGGAATAAAGTGTACCAAATTCTATCTGTTAGAGATAGAAGATCGATTAAGTCCTAGTAGTGTAAAATATATTATATATCAAAATCAATATTAGTCAACCCTTAAATTAATTTTTTATAGTTCATTTTTACTTCTCGTGTTTTTAATTAAAAATCTCTCACTTAATAATGGTAACTAATTACTAGGTAAATAAATACCCTGATATATATTTTGAATCATTTCTCTCTTGTAAATCTACCAATACACTATATAATATTATAGAAGACATCTATTAAATTAAGAGAGAATAATGAAAACTATCTTTTCTAAATATTTTATTATCACCAGCATTATTACTGGTTTATTTGCACTGTGGTCCATCATATTTCCCGAACGTTTCGGGAGTAGTTTATCTCAAATCCAAATCTTTTTTGCTGTTACATATGGTTGGTTTATCAAAATATTTCCCGTATTAATTTTAGGGATCTGTCTTTATATCAGCTTTACTCCTAAATACGGCAGAATAAAATTTGGGGGAGAAGACTCTATTCCTGAATTTTCAACCTTTTCATGGTTGACAATGCTTTTTACTGCAGGAATCGGTGTAGGAATCGTTTATTTTGCTATTAATGAAGGCATCTATGGATATTTTTTAGCACCCGATGGAATAGCAAGCGGTATTACCGCATGGGAAGCTGGAAAAAACGCTATGGGGATTGCTATCTATCATTGGGGAATCTCAACATGGGCAATTTTTAGTATATCAGGTCTATGTTCTGGATATTTTACTTTTAGACATAATACACAATATCTCCCAGGAGCACCAATTGCTTTTGCTTTTTCTCAAAAACCTTGGGCTAAATACACAGCACACACTATGAATATTTTAGCAATCATTTGCTCTGCACTAACCATATCTGCCACAATAGGCTTAGGATCTATTCAGATCGCTACAGGAGCTCGTATTGTTTTTAATGTCAGTTCAGAACAAACGTTCCTATGGCCATACTATGCTCTGATTATTTTATACATTATTTTTTTAGGGGCTGCTCTTACTCCTTTAAATAAAGGAATGAATTTTATTAGTAATATTAATATTTGGCTTTGTATTATTTTATTATTATTTGTCATGATTTTTGGACCAACACGCTATATTTTTGAACAGATTTTTAATACCTTGGGCATGCTCATCAATTGGCTTATTCCTAAAAATTTTGAAATGTATATTTTTGCGGAGAATCCTAGATATACTGTAGAATGGGATACCTCATCATTATTATGGTGGCTTGCTTGGACACCTTTTATGGGAGTGTTTATTGCTTCTATTTCCAAAGGAAGAACTATTAAAGAATTTTGTATCGCGACTATTAGTATTCCTGTACTATTTATGATATTGTGGATAGCAACTTTCTCTGGTATAGCACTGCTTAATGTTGTTGAAGGATCCGGAGATTTTGGAGATCTAGCTCTCGCTTTCCCTGAGGCAACTATCTTTGCTTTACTAGATACATTACCATTTTCTTATATTACTTCTATCGTAGCCCTACTGCTAATTATTTTCTTTTTAGCAACAACATGCACCAGCGCAGCTATTACCCTTAGTAGAATGACCGATAAAAACGGAGTAGAAAGTCATCATTTCCGAACCTTTTTATGGGCTACCTTCATGTCTACGATTGCTTTTGCTGCCATATTCAATAGTCTGAGAGCTTCTGCTGGTGCTGAAAGTTTACAAGCTTTCCGCTCCTTGTCAACCGTAATAGCTTTGCCTTATTTATTTTTCTTTTTAGTAACCATTTCAGCGTTTATCAAACAACTAAGGTGGGATAACAATTCCAAAGGAGGATAGTATGTTAAATTACACGAATTCTAGTATACTATATAGTTTGATTGAAGCAGCGTTACTTTTTCTCTTTGTAGCGTTTCTTATTTGGATTATCAAACTTGCCATGGAATCCCCACACTAAATAGGATATTAAAATGGAATCAAATAAATTAAATATCAACCATCTTCTCTCCCCACAAATGCAAAACGTCCTTAAAATACAAGCATACCAATCCTCTAATACCTTTACAACCCAAAATAACACAGTCCAACAAATTAGAGATAATTATACCAAAGAACGCCACTATTGGAATAAGGGTGGGGTCAAAATGGACAAAATTATTAATACAACAATCACAGGTAGACATGGAGAAATTCCTATCCGTTTTTATTACCCTACTAAAACTAATGAAACGATACCTTGTATTGTCTATATACATGGGGGAGGATTTCTTGTAGGTAATTTAGACACTCATGATCGTATTATGCGAAATTTAAGCTTTGAAAGTCAAGCTGTTGTTGTTGGAGTCGATTATCGATTGTCTCCTGAATACAAATTCCCCATAGCTCTCGAAGACTGTGCTGACCTTATTTTATATCTCCATCATCAGGGGAAAAATCACGGTATCAATTCTGATACGATTTCTTTAAGTGGTGATTCAGGTGGTGCAAACTTAGCATTAGCGGTTACATTGTACCTCAGAGAGACTGAAACTAATATTAGTTACATTAAATCATTATTATTGTATTATGGATTTTATGGACTGAGAGATTCTATTAGCCAACGTTTATATGGAGGTGAGTATGATGGACTCAGCCAAAGTGATTTAGAATATTATAAGAATTTATATCTTCCATCCCCAGAATACTTAAATCATCCTTATTATGCTCCCTTAGAAGCTGACCTTAACCAAGATCTACCACCTTGTTATTTAGAAACAGGTGATCTAGATCCTTTACGGGATAATAGTATTGTCCTATATGAGATACTCCATCATCGGAATATTCCTTGTGAATTAGTAATTACTAATGGTTTAATCCACGCTTATCTACATTATTCTAAAGTATTAGACGAAGCGTTAAATGCTATCAAGCGAGGGGCAACTTTCTATACAAAGTACCGCTAAATATAATGATATAAATAAAGAAGACAAAAATTATTACTATACTTATTTATTTAAGGAGGACATTATGTCTAAAGAAAAAGCTCTTATGGGTAAGCACGTTAAAACAGTAGCAGCCGTTGGTACAGGAGTTATTGGGGCTGGTTGGGTAGCCCGTTGTCTTCATAGAGGTTTAGATGTCTATGCGACAGACCCTGGGGCTAATGCAGAAGATGTTTTGATGGAAGTGGTAGAAAATTCTAAACCTGCTTTAGAACGTATCATCACCGTCCCAGATTCCAAAAAAGGGAAATTAGTTTTTACTAAAACCATAGAAGAGGCAGTCCAAAATGCCGACTACATTCAAGAAAGTGCCCCAGAAGTAGAAACAATCAAAATACCTATACTCAACGAGATCGATAAATATGCTCCTAAAAATGCCATCATCGGTACAAGTACTTCAGGATTGTTACCTACAAATCTCCAAAGCACTATGAAGTATCCAGAGCGTCTTGTTGTTGCTCATCCCTTTAATCCTGTTTATATTTTACCATTGGTAGAAGTCTGTGGAGGGCAAAAAACTTCCCCTGATACGATCAAACAAGCCATGGAATTCTATGAAATGATCGGGATGAAACCTCTTCACGTCCGTAAAGAAATTGACGGATTTATTGCCGATCGTCTTTTAGAAGCATTATGGAGAGAAATTCTGCATTTAGTTAATGATAACATCGCAACAACCCAAGAAATCGACGATGCTATTATCTATGGAGCAGGATTAAGATGGGCTTTTATGGGAACAAATATGACCTATTATCTTGCTGGAGGTAAAAACGGTATGAGACACTTTATGTCTCAATTTGGGCCTGCTCTCAAACTACCTTGGTGTCATATGGAAGCTCCTGAGCTTACCGATGAGATTATTGATAAAATGGTAGAAGGTACAGCAGAACAAGGAGCAGGAAAAAACCTTCGTCAATGGGAAACTCTCCGAGATAACTGCTTAATTTCTATCATGGAATCGTTATCTCAATATGATCAAAGTGCAGGTAAAATCTTGAAGCAAGATAGAAAAATACAGAAAGATCGCCTAGGTCTTTAATAATAAAAAGGAGATACGAAAATGAATAGAGAAGTAATTATCACTTGTGCTTTAACAGGTACAGGTGATACTATTGAGAAAAATCCTAATGTTCCTATTACTCCAGAGCAAATAGCAAAATCTGCCGTAAAAGCCTGTGATGCAGGTGCTGCTATCGCTCATATCCATGTAAGAGATCCTAAAACAGGAAAGTGGGCTCATGATTTGGAGTTGTACAAAGAATCTGCTCGTCTTATTAGAGAGTGTGGTAAAGATATTATTTTAAATATTTCTGCTGGGATGGGAGCTGATTTTATTCCCGATCATGATAATCCAGGGATCGGTGGACCAGGAACATATAGTATCCCTATCCACGATCGTGTCCACCATATCGAAGTTATCAAGCCTGATATTACCACCTTAGATTGTGGATCGATGAATTATACAGGTAGTGCCTACATTGCAACTATGGATCAATTACGAGAAACCTCTCGCCGTCTACAAGCAACAGGCGTTCGTATTGAAGCCGAAGTTTTTGAATTGGGTCATATTTGGCAGGCAAAACAACTCATGGCCGAAGGTCTCCTAGATAAAGATTCTATATTCAATCTTTGCATGGGCGTTCCCTATACGGCAGAAGCAACTACTTTAAATGTGATTACAATGAGAAATTCTCTACCTGAGGGTGCTATTTTTGGAGGATTCGGCGTTGGTAACATGCAATTACCAATGGTAGCACAGATGGTTCTTGCTGGTGGTAACGTTCGTGTTGGTCTCGAAGATAATATTTGGCTCAAAAAAGGAGTCCCAGCAACCAATGAACAATTAGTTGAAGCTGCAAGAACTATTATCGAAACAATGGGATCCCGTATTTTATCAGTAGCAGAAGCACGTAAAAAACTAAAAATAACAATCTGATAGGAGACCCTATTTATTGGTGAGTATTTGATTAGGATTACTATTCTTCTCCAAAAAATGTTAACAATATATACAATAATAAACGTAAGTTAGTGATTAGCTAAATAATTATATTCCTAATGAGAGATGATCCTTAATATTATTATATTTCACCTCCACCTTAATCCATTTTATGATTTGGCTTACTAGTAACAATAACTATTACTAGTAAAGAGGCTTTATAAGTATATGGAATAAATCAATCACTGCTAAAGATATTTATTGTGGTATATTAGTAAGCTTCGTTAGTTATTTAATATTCTGTACCGTTACTAAATTTACACCAATAAAATTAACGTTATTTTTTGATTTATTTTTCTTACTATCAGTATCAATAAAATTGACACTGATAGTGGTTTAAAAGATCTGCCCAAAGCTTTGAAGAAATTCCTTTTTATTATCAAAGTTTATATTATTACAGCGATTGGTATTGTGAGTAATTTAGGGAGACCCCTATGTATACTTATTTTAATTAAAAATCAGGAAGGTATTTATGGATATGAATGCTTTATTAGCCCCTAAAAGTGTTGCTCTAGTTGGAGCTTCAACTAAAACCGAGTCATTAGGTTACCAAATGATAGAAATGATCAAAAAATCAGGATACGAAGGCGAAGTATACCTAATTAATCCTCGTTATGAAGAAATTTTAGGATACAAGTGTTATCCTTCTCTTGAATCTATCGGAAAATCTGTGGATACGGTAGCCTTATGTATATCTACTAGTCGTATAGAAGAGCAAGTCGATATTGCCCTTCACTGCAAAGCCAAATCTTTAATTATCTTTGCTAACTGTGTTATTGAAGGAGAAGATCCCAATAATACCCTAGAAAACCGCCTCTTAAAAAAATGCCAAGATGCTGGGGTCGCTATGCTCGGTCATAATGCAATGGGATATTATAATAACGATATCAATCTCCGTATTTGTGGATTTTTAGCTCCAGATTTTGGAATGAAAGGCAATATTTCTTTTATTTCTCAATCAGGATCTGTGTTTAGTACCATGGCACATAATGAACCCCAGTTAAAGTATAATTTTTTATTAGCTACAGGGACTGGTCAGATAACGAGTTTATCTGATTATATGATTTATGCTTTAGGATTGGAAACTACTAAAGTACTTAGTGTTTATATGGAATCTGTACGTAAACCAGAACGTTTTAAAGAAGCTTTAGCCCTCGCCCAACAAAAAGGAATTCCCATAATCATTATGAAAGTTGGTAAATCAGAACTAGGGGCAGAATTTGCTCAAAGCCATACAGGGGGTCTTGTAGGAGATGATGATGCTATCCAAGCTGTTATTGATCACTACGGAGCAATTCGAGTGGATAGTTTTGATGAAATGAGTAATTTAATGCTATTATTTAGTTACTATCCTCATATTCTTCCAGGAGGATTAGTAGCTATTGCCGATTCTGGGGGGGAAAGAAATCTTCTTGCCGACGTTGCCGAGAATGTAGGACTACAATATGCTCATTTGTCAAATAAAACAATGAGTGATTTAGAAACACTCCAAGAGCCAGGGCAACATGCCGCAAACCCTTTAGATCCTTGGGGTACAGGAATTGATTTTGAACGTATTTTTGCTGACTCTTTAGTATGCATGCTTCGTGATGATAATGCAGCAATAGGGATTATTTCACAAGATTTACGCGACGATTATTTCTTATCACAAGGAGTTGTCCAATCTTTGGAACAAGCAGCTCATGAAAGTAAAAAACCAGTTGCTTTCATGAGTAATTTTGGTGGTCAACGTCGTTCAGAATTAACAAAACGTATTAATAAAATACCAGCACCTGTCTTAATAGGAACTTATCCAACTCTACTTGCTATCCATAAATATCTTTCTTATCGGGATTTCAAATACAGTTCTAATAATACAGTTTCTTATTCTCTTAGTAAGGAAAGTATTAAATTGTTATCAGCTAAAAGAACATTACTCGAACACGAATCACTTCAAGTATTATCAGAATTAGGTATCCCCACACCAGAAATTATCCCCATCCAATCTGTTAATGATATTAAAAATAATCCCTCCATTCCCTACCCTGTTGTATTAAAAACTTCTAAAAAAGGCATACTACACAAATCAGATGTAGGAGGTGTTGCTTTAAATATTAAAGATGAATCTTCACTCATCACACAATATACTGCCATGAGCCATAAATTAGGTATACATTGTATTGTTAGCCCTATGTACCATTTTGATATTGAGCTTATTTTAGGAATGAAAATAGACCCTATTTTTGGGCCTCTTATTATTGTAGGGGCAGGAGGAATTCTAACAGAAATTATTAAGGATACTATTGTTCTTCTTCCTAATAGTTCTCTTAGCGAAATCAAATATAAACTCAAAACCCTTAAAACTTATGAATTATTTAACGAATTTAGAGGAATAGAGAAAGTAAATATTGATAAATTAGCAGAGGTGATTCTCAATTTTTGTATGGGTACTAAAATTTTAAGCCCTGATATTAGCGAAATTGATATTAATCCCCTTGTTTTAAAAGGTGATATGATCGTAGCATTAGATGGATTACTCATTGGAGAGAGTCATTAGATTTTAATAGAGGAGGATTTTGTGAATACTCAACAACAAAAAGAAAACATAACACTCTACAAAGATATGTTTTTTTATTCTGTCGGTGTTATTACCATCGCCAGTACTTTAATTATTATGTTTCCTGATGATGCAACAAATATTTTGAATATAGTTAATAAAGCATTATTAAATAATATGGGCTGGTTTTATTTAGTCGTTACTCTAGGAATGACCTTACTCGTTTTTTGGCTGGGATTTGGTAAATATAGCCATGTACGATTGGGAGGAGCCGATGCCAAACCTGAATATTCCATGTTATCATGGGTTGGAATGATCCTATCCTGCAGTACCGGTTCCTCACTACTCTATTTTGGGATTATCGAATGGGGATTTTATTATGATATGCCGATTACTCCTTGGCGAATCCCTGGAGGTACCTGGGAAGCTGCTGAACAATCAATAGCCTACGCTTTTTTTCATAATGGTATTTTTCCTTGGGCATTGGTCGCGATCGGTGCTATTATTGTTGGGTATTTTTATCATATCAAACAACTTCCTTTTCTAAGAATCAGTTCTATTTTAGGGCCTCTATTGGGGAGACATACAGATCGATTCTGGGGGAAAGTGATTGATATATTCTTCGTCTATAGCGTTCTCGGAGGAGTGGCAACTAGTTTAGGTATTTCTACTAGGGTGCTTTCCTTTGTGGCAGCTGAGTTATTTGGAGTTGCTAATAATTTTGGATTAGAAGCCATTATTTTGGGGGTAAGAGCATTTGTAGTATTCGTCGTCGTCATCCTTGGTTTAGACAAGGGAATTAAAAAAGCTGCTGATATTAATATGATCCTAATGTATTCTTTTTTCTTATTTGTATTTCTTACAGGCCCTTGGGGTTTTATCATGAATAATATCACAACAGCAGTTGGGTACAATTTGCATAATTTTTTTAGATGGAGTCTTTGGACTGATACTATTTCTCAATCAGGGTTTGTCCAAGATTGGACAATGTTTTATTGGGCATGGTGGATTTTATATGCTGTTATTTCTGGTGTCTTTGTCGCCAAAATCTCTAAAGGACGGACATTTCGAGAAATTGTTTTGGGGGTTGTTGGTGGGGGTACTACTTGTATATGGATTATGTATGGAGTAATGAGCGGCTACTCCATGAATCTTCAATTTACAGGAATATTAAACGTTTCCGAACTAATGAAAATAGCTCCAGAAACCGCTGCTATTGAAGTAATCAAAACACTCCCTTTCGGGACGATTTGTGTATTTATTTTTGGGATTATGATGTTTTCATATTCCTTAGGAACACTAAATTCCTTTTCGTATACCCTTGCTTCCGCTACCACAACTAAATTAGAGAATCATCAAACTCCTACAAAGTCTAATAGAGCATTCTGGGCATTATTTATTAATTTTTTAGGGGCTGCCATGATGTATTTGGGAACACTAGAAAGCCTTAAAATAGCTTCTATCATTACTGCCTTTCCTATGTTTATAATTTCTATATTTATGGTTATTTCATTTTTCAAATGCCTAAAAAGAGACCATATTAATAATATTAACGATAAGGATATTATTATTGATAGTGATTATAAATTTTATCGACCTGGTTTTGACCCTTTAGAAGAGACAGATCACATTCAATAAATAAAAATCTCAAAAATATTATCGATTCTCAGTCATAGTATTTCTAAAAAATTATTCTATACTAAGTGTTAAGGGAGTATTGTTTTATAGCTCTTTTACCGAAAAGAAAACCCCAAAGAATAATTATCTTTGGGGTAATTTTTACGATTTAACTCGTTCAATATATCGATCATCTCGGGTATCTACTTTAATGATTTCTCCAATATTAACAAAGAGGGGTACTTGTACCACAGCACCTGTTTCTAAAGTTGCAGGTTTTGAACCACCACTTACAGTATCACCTTTTAATCCAGGATCTGTTTCTGTAATTTCCAACTCGACAAACATAGGAGCTTCTGCAGCGATTACCTCATCTTGATAAATTTTGAGTTCGACTAATCCTTGCTCTTTCAGATATAGAGACGCATCACCAACCACATTTGCAGAAACAGTATATTGTTCGTAGTTTTCCTGATCCATAAAAACAAAATCTGCCCCCTCTTTATAAAGAAATTGAGCTTCTCGATTTTCTACACGTGCTTGCTCTACAGAATCACCACCTCGAAATACTCGTTCTAAGATGTTTCCTTTAATAACATTCCGTAATTTTGTCCTCATTACCGCCCCACCCTTACCAGGTTTATGGTGTTGGCACCAAGTAACATACCAAAGTTGATTCTCAAAATTGAGAATCATACCTTTTTTTATATCTTCGTAATTCATCACAGCCTCTTATTTGTTGAATTTTCTAAAAATTTTGCTAATAATTCATTTTGTTTTTTTAGAAGATCTTGAGTTTTTTTAGTGTTATCAGCGATCTGAATAATTTTCAAAAAAAAGAATCCATTAACTAAGGTAGGAAACAAAAATATAGCTGGAATCATTACTGCTACTGTTGTCCAAAACTCTTTATTTTTCCAATTAAAAAGTGCAATCAAATTATCCGAAAAATAGTATATTGTATAATAAGTCCCTAAAAAACAACATAAGAGAATAAATAAAGATTTTACCCAAGAATTACAGAATATTTTTTTAATATTTTTCATGATTTCCACTGATGAAGATGGGATTTACTTAGGGTAACATAAATGATTAAAAAAGAATATAACATCAATATATGACTACTCAGCAACGAAACGAATATTTTAAATCCTATGTTAATAAAATATCCACCCCCCCAACCAATATCATATAATTCGTTATTCATCTGAATTTGATACGTTATCACCATTGCATAGTTTATCATATAGATAATACTAAAAAACAATAATTTGGGAAGTAATATTTTTATACAACTTCCCATCACTATATGAAAAGAAACTAAAGATTTTTGTGAGCATATTTGTTTGATAATCATCAATAACATAGAAATAAACCCTACTAAGAATATAATATTTGGGAAAGTATTAAAATAAAATTTATTGTGATATTGTTCAAAAAGGATATAGTAATTAATATTATAAATATTAAAGAACCGTATAGAAGTAAAATAACCAAACCACAAAGTACCCCAACAAATAAAACGTATACATTGAATTAGGATTGATATATCAAGATAATGCCCATAAATCCAATAAATAACATTCATTATATATCGTAACTACAATCCGTTAGTACTTCAAATTTATCATCTCTCATGACCACCACATCTTCCAAACGGATTCCCCCTAAGCCTGGTAGATAGATTCCTGGCTCTATTGTTAATAACATATTAGAGACAATAGGTTTATCCCAAACTGTATTCAGACGAGGATTTTCATGAACTTCTATACCAAGTCCATGCCCCAAACCATGTGGGAAATACTCTCCGTATCCTTTTTGAGTAATATAACTACGAGCAATCGCATCAATTTCTTGTCCTGTCATACCACAACGAGCATTTTCTTCGACAAGACGCACAGCATCTTCGACGATTTCACGAATTTCTGCTAATTTAGGGTCAATTGTCCCTACTTGAAATACTCTACTAAAATCAGAACAGTAGTGATCTTTAATGATACCAAAATCAAATTGGATCAAATCTCCATCTTGAATGATTTTATCGCTAGCAATCCCATGAGGTAAAGCAGAACGTTCTCCAGAAGCAATAATTGTAGAAAAAGCCATTGTTTCCACACCATTTTTTTTACAATAATACTCTAATTCTGTAGCAATCTCTAACTCTGTCATTCCAGGTTTGATGGTCCCTTGAATATATAAATAAGCAGCCTTAGTAATCAGTAAATTTTGACGAACCGTTTCGATTTCCATCTCATCTTTAATGCTTCGTAAGCGAAATAACATCAAATCTTGAGTGGCTTGAGTACCATGAGGTAGTGCAGCAACCATAGCTTTACCAGTCAGATAAAACATATGGTCTGGAGTGAATTTCAGTTGTTTAGTTTCTTTTTTATGTAAAATCTCTTTTAATGCTTGTTCAAAAGAAAAATTTACACTAATTTCTTCGATAGAAAGATTGACTTGAGCTTGCTTACCTACTTGGGTAAGATAACGTCCATCAGTAAATAAATAAACATTCTCTGTACATACCAAAAGATGATTATTACTACCAGTACAACCTGTTAGATAATATATATCAGCAGGATTTACTGTTAAAAAAGCACTACTGGTATCTAAATTTGTTTGTAATTGAATTAATCTTTTTTCAAAAACAGGTGCTTTGTTTGATTTTCTATGCATGCTCTACTCCTTAAAATATTAAAGAATTATAAAGTGATACTAATTTTTAGTATATACTATTTTTAAAAAACAATCAAGCGTTTTATCTTTACTTCCGTAAAAAAAAATTGAAATAGTATTTCAGATCTTCGTACCAATATTCCGAAACTTAATAAAGTAAAGCTTTATGTATAGAGGGTTGCTATGATAAAACCATTTCTTTTTTTTCTGGTACTATTTTTTTTCACTTACCCTTATGCCCAAAACACTCAAAATATCTATCCTAATTATGAAAATAGCCCAGCCTTTTCTTCAGATGCTCTTCATCGTCTTTATATCGTAGGACTACAATATCTTAACAGTGGTGAATTAACCCAAGCCGAAATAGCTTTCCGTAGTATTATTGCTTTTCCTCCACGAAGCCAAGATTGGAGAACAACACGATACTATCAAGGTAAAGCCAATCTCTATTTAGGTGATATCTATTTTATTCAAAAAAAATACCCACAGTCTACGCGTCATTATCAGATTGTTGTCCAAGAATACGCAGAAATTGAAGAATATTCAATGACCTTATATAAACTTGGACGGAGCATGATTCTTAATAAACAAGAAGCTCGAGGAATTGAGGTTTTAAAAGATTATAATTACAAATACGGTACAAAAGATAGGGTTGCTGATAACATTTTATACTGGATTGCTCAAGGATATATTGGTTTACAAGATTTTACAACGGCTCTACAGATCCTTTATCAGATTTTACGAGATTTCCCAGATTCTGCTATGGCCTATGATGTTCGGGTTTTAGCAACAAAATTAGAAACTGATTTCAAAAACCCTGTAGATACAAGACAAATTCAACAGACTCATTCAAGCAATCAAATGGCGATTAATAATATTTCCGAAGAAAAAGAACTAATAGATCGTATCAAACAAATGCTTATTCTTAAAGAAAATCTTTTGCAGTTAAAAGAAAAAAAATTAGATCTATTGGAATCTGTTGGAAAAACAAGAAATACCATGTTAAAAGAAAAAAACATTCCTATTCAAAAATAACATTCAGGAGTATGTATGACTTATAAATACCTTTATTTTTTATCTTTATTCGTTTTAGTAACAACAAGTTATACACAGGTAAACTCTTGGGTCAGTATCTCCAATGAATTTCTTACAATATCAATGGACACAGTAACAGGAAGGTACATTATTTATGATAATATCAATTACCATCCTTCCAAACAAATAGATAAATCTTTTTTCCCTAAAGATTTTCTCAATCCAGCATCTCCTCCTCCTCAGGATACAACACTCTCTCCTATCTTAGGATCAGGTACTAATGCTTTTAATGTAACTAGTTTTAATATCGATAATATCCCTGTTATTTTTGGATCATTAAGTGGTCAATGGAGTACTCCCCCTATCATAGAATCTAATAGCATTATTTATAGTTGGAAAATTGGGACTCTTAATATTATTCAACGGCTAGAAATTATTACCAATTCCGAAACTTTATTTCCTGATGCAGTACAGATTAGTTACGATGTATTTAATAACGACACCGATCAAAGTAGAGATGTTAAAGCTCGTATAATTTTAGATCCTGTTATTAATAACGGGCAGACAAATACTTTTTTTCTCCCTAATTCTGAAGCCATTACTACCGAATATTCTGCCAGCTTAGGGGTATTACCAAAATACTGGATCACCAGTGATGCTACAGGGCAATTATCATCCCTTTCTCTCAAAGGATTAATGTTACAAAAACCTAATTTTATTCATATAACTACGATAGATAGGGCATTAAAAGATATTTGGGAATTCCGCCGTATGCGTAATAACAATCTGAGTGGTAAAGATACTGCCGTCATTTTATTTTTCAATGGAAGTACCATCCCCCCCGACACCTCAACACGGATTGCTTCAACAATTATTACTATACCATCTCTAATAGATACTTTTAGTAATAACGGTTTAGAAGTACGCACAAGTACTTTTACCAGCCAAAACACAACACCTATCTCGATCAATTTGTGGCTTCAAAATACGCTAATTGATATTTTTGATACTGTACACTTGGAGCTCACCCTTCCACCGAGCCTTACTGCCTATACTTCTTTAGTACAGACACTATCTGATATCGGATCAGGGAATGTTTACCCTGTTACCTGGAATATAGGTACAGAATCTATCGAAGATGATGACTACAATCTGATCGTAAACGTAAAAGGATATCAGAGTGGACAATTAAAATCTCAATTTGATATTCCTATCGCAATCAATATTAACCCTCAAGCTCCAGTAAATAACACCACTATGCTCACGACAACTATTGATTCCGCTATTGATTCCACCAAAGAAACCCGACAACAACGCCCTAATTATGTTCAAATATTTGAAAGTAACGATACTCTAGGTTACACTAGTGAGAGTTTAGCAGAAATTCATCAATATCTTCAAAATAATAATAGCGTAGAAAATGAAAAAATCATTAAAATGATCGAGACAGAGCAACAACTTCTACAAGAAATCGCAATGATAGAAAAAAGTATCGCCCATATTAATATCCAATATCAAATACTATCTGGTGTTTATAAACAATTATATAAAGACAATCTCACCGTGGATCGGGATCAGATCAATATACAAGGATTAATCGATAATATTAACGAACTAGAAAAAAATTTATTAGATCAAGAAACAGCTATTTCTAATATAATACAATAATACTCTCTATATTTTCCCCTCGAAGGTATTAATAAATAATTATTTTTGATTTTTTTAAAATAATCTTCTATAATATAATAAGGTATCTTAATAAAGAGGTGTATATTGCTCCGAACAGAACAATCTCAACAACTTATTCTTTCTCAAACGATGAATTTAAATTTGTCTATTCTACAAATGAATCGTATTGCTCTTAATATATTTATTGAAGAAGCTACAACAAAAAATCCTTTACTAGCTTCTAAAAACAACAATCTCCCTTGGAAAAACACACCGAAATCATATAATGTCTTAGAAGATATTCTCGCTCAAGAAAAAAGTTTATTTAGTAGCTTAAGAGAAGAGCTCATTTTCGAATTGGACGAATCAGAGCTTCCTATTCTTTATCTTATTACAGGTAATCTCAGTCCCGCAGGTTTTTTACTATATAAAATCGATAAACTATGTCAAGAACTAAGTATTGACACCCATAGAGCTGAAGAAATCAGACAACTTATTATGAAAAGTTCTTATTTAGGATTAGCTACCTATGATGACAAAGAATATTTATTATTTATGACTCAGCATCTTTATACTCAATCTAGCATTGAATATCAAATAGCTTCTCTTTTAACACAATACCGAGGTACTCTTAATCTTAAAAAATTACAACAACACCTCCCAAACTCTAAGGAAGAACTCGCTCAAGCATTTCAAAATATCAAAAAAATTTCTATTAGCCCTTTAAATACTTCTCATACACAAACTATTTATCCTGATTTCATTATTTCTGTAGAAAAAGAACAACTAATCATTAAATCTTCTCCTTTTACCACCCCTAGTATTTATATTCAAGATTACCAAGAATCTCAATACTCCATAAAAGAATTAAAACTCTTCTTAAAAGGAGCAAAATCAATCAAAAAAGCCTTAGAATTAAGAGAACGTTCTCTATATAAACATGCTGAAGCTCTTATATTAGCACGTAGTGATTTTTTTCTGGACGGTTTAAACTCCAAGCAAACCCGCTTAAAAGATATTGCTAAAATTACCCATCGGCATGTTTCCACAGTATCCCGTACCCTCAGACATCGCTATTTTTATTTTAATAATCAAATTTATCCATTTTCTATATTATGGACTCATAATATAGGTAATTCAGACAGTTATACGGTAAAAAAAATCATTCAACAGCTGATTACCTATGAAAATCAGCAAAATCCTTTATCTGATATTATGATTAGTGAAATTCTCAAAAAAAAGGGAATAAAAATTGCTCGACGCACTGTTAGTAAATACCGACAAGAATTACAAATAGATTCATCTTATCAGCGTTAAATTTATAATAAATCAGGTAGGCTGTATGAAAAAATTACAACAACTGATCGAAAGAGATCAATGGGCTGAATTATTAACAGCATCCTCGGAATTAACTAGTTACACACTACATTCTCAAATAGAAATTCTTGCTTTTTCCGATGCCCAAGCTTTGACAAAAGCAGCTGAAATTTTTAATATCCCTAAAGAGTATCTTTTATTAGAAAAAACTAGAAAAGGATCAAGTTCTTTACTAGGAATGATAAAAATCCCTACTAGTTATATCTTTTCGGTCAAAGAAGAATTCAAAAATTCTCATCTAACTCACTCTATTGAATATGATAAATATAATGATTTAGCACAAAACAAAAACGGTTCATTCCGCCTAATTATGAAAAAAAAGGGACTATTCCTACAAGTGTTTCCTCCAAAAGGAGTCGGTCATATCGTTACCCTAGAAGATATTATAACCGCACTAGAGCAACAGCAATACTATAATATTAATCCAGCTTTAATAAAGCAAGCAATTCATAACTTCCAACCTGTTATTATTGCCCCTTATGTTCGTACTGAAGAAGATGATTCTATATTTACTATTTCTTTTTCTAAAGATCTTATGGAAGCAACACTTCGATTCTCTAAACCACGAAATCACGGACGTATTCCTGAGCTTAATGAGATCGTCCAAGAGCTAAGAAAGCAGGGGGTTAAAATAGGGATTAAAGAAGAGGTTATATCTGAAGCACTAAATAATGAGCTTTATGGTATTTCTATAGTTGTTGCAGAAGGGATTCTCCCTAAAAACGGTAACAATGCTTATATTGAATACAAATTTTCTACTGGGGATGATGAATTTAAATATGCTGTTCGAGCCGATGGTAGCATTAATTTCAAAGAATTAAACATCATTCATAATATCTTAGAAAATGATGTCTTAGCTATTATGCACCCAGCAACAAAAGGAGAAGTTGGATACACGATTCTAGGAGAACGATTAGAAGTCAATGACGGTACTCCAATAGAATGGAATATCGGTCCCAACGTAACTCTATCACCAGACAAACAAAAAGCTATTGCTACCAAATCTGGACAGGTTTATTTAAAAAACAAACAGATTTGCGTGGATCCCGCCCTAGAAATCGCCTCTGATGTTGGCTTAAGTACAGGAAATATTGATTTCCTAGGAAATATCATTATTAAAGGTGATATTACTGACGGATTTAGCGTTATTTCTGGGGGAAATATCGAAGTCTTTGGACATGTCGGAAAATGCTTTATGTTCGCAGAAGGGAATATCCTTGTCCATCAAGGAATTCAAGGAAAAGATGACGCCCAAATTGAATGCAAAGGAAGTCTTTATGCACACTTTGTAGAACGAGCTTCATTATTGGTAGGTGGTAATTTAGTTATTACAAAAGACCTGCTACATAGTAAAAGTATTGTTGATAAAGGAATCTATATTCTCAATGAAAAAAAATCGATTATTGCAGGTGGTAATATTAAAGCACAAAATGAAATTGTAGCTTCTCAGCTTGGTGCTGAATCTTATATTGAAACTCATATAGAAATCGGATATTCTCAAAATATCGTTCGAAAAAATCGAATTCTACAAAAAAATATAGAAGATTTTTCAAACCAACTTTCTGACTATAAACTTCAGATTGCATCTGCTGGAGCTAATTCTAATGAAATTGTAATAATAGAAAAAAACATTGTCTCTATAACAAAACAACTACATAAAAATCAAGAGTCATTAGAACAAAATAAAAAAGATCTTCAAAAACTTAGTCAAGTAGCATCTATTTCTGTATCAAAAAGATTAATGCCAGGGGTGAAGATTAAAATCGGTAATAACTCCTTAGATATTACTGCAGAACAAACGAGTTGTACGCTTAAAAATAACGAGCAAAAACAACTTATTATAAAATCATACGAACCTTCTAAATTACTCACCGAATTTACTGCAGAAGCTAAAACTACTACTAAAAAGCGAAGATAATTAAGGAAAAAACATTTTATGGATCAAGAATATAAAGCTACTATTTATGCCAAACTAAGAAACTTAGAAAAGAAAATCACTCTCTCTTATAGAAGTTCGTCTAACCCTGATAAAAAACTCGAACTTCGCAAATATCTTACGATATTAGAAAATATGTTCCGAAAATTGGAACAAAATATATTAACATGGGAAGATCTAAAGACTATCGGTATTTCTAAAAAAACTATTTTATCACAAGTTGGTAAAAAAGAATTTGTTCCAAAACAATTTGAAGATTTTCCAAACTTATCTCAACTCACTATCCAAGCATTTCTTGAAGAGAACTATATAAGAGCAGATTCTATTAATATTTTATATTCTATCGTCGAATACATAAATAATAATTACCAAACTATTTTTACTCAAAAAATTTTACTATCTGCTTCTAAAACAAATAGTATCCGAGAATTATTTTATATGCAATATCAAGATATTTTTCATATATTCCATAGCTATAAAAGTTATGTACTAATCCCCTCAACCTCAGAGGAGCATAAAAAAATGGTTGATAAAGAATACCTTCATCTTGTTCAGGCAACATACAATTTCTTTAACAGCATTCAAAGCTATATTTCTTTACTAAGCAAAGATCAGACCTTTAGCCCTGAAGATTTCCAGCAACAAATTAAATCTACAGATTCTAAAAGCTGTATCTATGGACTAACACTAAAAGAAGCATTAAAGGAATGTTTGACATTCACTGAAGAAGCACTCGACTATCTTCAGTCATTTAATAAAGATATTTTTGATTCATTATCATTGAATCAAGAAATCCAGTCGAAGTTTAACTAACAAAATAAGATTTATAAAGGAGCAAAAAAATGCCTCATCGGATTAAAAATACAGAAAATATTATTGGAGAAAATTCTATTTTTGAAGGTAGTATCCAATTGTCTGGCACCTTACGTATTGAAGGTTATTACCATGGTGCTAATCTTACTATGGAACACATTATTATTGGAAAGCAAGGAAAGGTAAAAGCTGATTTACACACCGAATCTGTGGTCGTAGAAGGAGCTATATTAGGTAATATAAACTCTTCCACAAGAACTATGCTTCTTCCCACTGCAAAAATTTTAGGAAATATTGCTTCACCAGAACTAATTATTCAAAATGGGGTGATTTGGGATGGGCACTGTCACATTAATACAAATACTAACTCAGATGTTTCCAAGGCAATTAAAACCC
The DNA here is from genome assembly GCA_051649605.1 of Brevinema sp. Taxonomy (GTDB): domain Bacteria; phylum Spirochaetota; class Brevinematia; order Brevinematales; family Brevinemataceae; genus Brevinema_A. The sequence continues at coordinate 89,930 of JBOFHK010000022.1, forward strand.
TTTTTAACTAATAACCTTGACTAATAGGATATAAATGAAATTTTATTTTATAAATTCTTAACCTATACTAAGAACTTCCGATAACGTAATAAGAATACAAAAAGGAGTACTTATGTACGGGTATGATTCTTATAAAATAAATGATATTGAAACAGCTAGTCAAGTAAAACTAATTGTTATGTTGTATGCAGGTGCTATAAAATTTTCTTATCTTGCAATTGAAGCAATCGAAAAAAATGATATAGAATCTGCTAGCACTAACATTATTAAAACACAAAATATCATTAGTGAACTACTTGCTTCTCTCAATTTTGATGCAGGAACTATTGCCGATGATCTATCTGGATTATATATCTATATTCATCGCTTATTAGTAGAAGCAAATATTCAAAAAAATATAGCTCCTATACAAGAAAGTATTTCTTTATTAAGTAATCTCCAAGAAGCTTGGGACGATTTATTAGCTAAAGAAAATTCTGACAATAATAAAGTCGCTAATATTAATATTTCTGGATAGTCTTGGAGAATCAATATGCAAAAACCGTTTTTTAATGCAGATAAATTACAAGTTGAAGTCTTTTCTTTAAATAATAACAAATTTGAATCTTCACAATTTTCTTTTCTAAAACAGCATTATCCTAGTTTAGAACAGGATAATCTCTATGAAATTACACCCACTTCTAAAGTTGAGCTAAAAGAAGCTTTAGATGCAGATATTGTGCAACCTCTTGATACAGAAAAATATTCTTTTGTTGAAACAGGTACCCCAATTCCAGAAAAAAAAATTCAACCCCCTAAAATTCAAGATTTTTCTAACGATTTAGATCAGATTTTTGCTGATTTTGACCGTGAAGTCTCTCAAGTATTATCTCCAAAAGGCTCTCCATTAGAAAACTCTAACGAAGATATTTATACAATCAACAATGATTCCAACGTAGAAGTCTCCACAGAAACTTACTCGAACGATAATACTTATACAATCAACAATGATTCCAACGTAGAAGTCTCCACAGAAACTTACTCGAACGATAATACTTATACAATCAATAATGATTCCAACGTAGAAGTCTCCACAGAAACTTACTCTAACGATGATACTTATACACTCAATAATGATTCTAACGAAAATACTATCATTCCTGGTACCGAAGTTATTGATTTCCTTAATGATACTCTTATCCCTAATATTAAAGAAGACCACACGATATCAGAACAAAGTTTGATCAACGATTCTTTAGAACCTAAGGTTAGTAGTATAGATAGTTCAGAAATTATTGCATCAACACTAGAAGAAGAAATAGAATACGCTCAACAAGAAAAAAACTCTATCCAAGAGATAGAAATTCTTGATACTTCTATTGAGGAAGAGGAAGATGAAGAAAAAACAGAACACACCATTAATATACCTTCCGGGCATGTTCCCTATGAAGAGCTTGAAGAAATCTCTGTAGAGCATATTTTCTTAAACGATTCTTATTCTCAAGATGATGAATTTATTACTCCTACCGATATTGTTATTAATGATCAAGAAGAGTCTACCAAAAATGATATTTCCATGGATTTATTACAACAACTTAACAATAATATTGCTACCACCTCCACTCCAATGTTTGCTGATCTTAACTTACATGAAGTTAAAGAAATTATGAAAGAAATAGATGAGCTATTAGGAGCTCTCCCAGATGAAAAAATAGAAGAGCTAGCACATAAAGAATTTTACCATAATTATATTAAATTTTTAGATGATTTAGGAATATAAGATGGGGTTAAAAGAGCAATTACGAGAGAAAAAAAGAGAACAAAGTATTAAAAAAAATCTCTATAATCAGCTTATGGAAGAAGAAATACCAACAGGATTCATCAATAAAATGACTCTTCATCGTAAAGTTTTTGCACTATATAAAAACTTAAATAGCTAACTATCACTCAAACCCCTATGGTATATAATAGGGGGTTTTTTATTTAAGTAGAAACTTGACACATCATAAAAACATATATTATAATATGGAAGAAAATTCTAATTGAGGAAAAAATGTCGGAAAATATTTTCTCTAAAAAATGCGATATCTGTGGTGTTCAACCTGCTATGTTATTTTTTAGAACTTTTAATCCTAACTCTAATAATATCAATGAAGAAGGATTGTGTCCAAAATGTGCCTTGAAAAAATTTACAGAACACGGTAATTTTAGCGTGGAAAATCAAGAAATTGTTCAAACCATCACTCAAATGCGTCATATTTTATCAGATATTCTTGGACATATCAGTAAAGTTACACAACCTATTACAACATGTCGTTTTTGTAATACAAATAATATTACGATAAGGAATGAAAAAAAAGCTGGATGTAGTCATTGCTACCAAGAATTCCAATCTCTTATACGAGAGCAGGTAAATAATTTTCAGTTTAGTACCAAGCACTGCGGTCAAATTCCCAAACGTTACCGATCTCAATATCTTAATAGTTTAGAATTAGAAAAACTTCAGCTCAAACTACAATCTCTCCTAAGGCTAGAAAACTACGAAGAAGCATCAAAGGTTAGTAAACGTATTTCTAAATTAACAACCAAACAAATCCACAATTAATTATTATGAAAACAATAATCTTACCAAAAATTTACACTTCTCTAATAAAACCAAACACTGTAATTTCTAGTTCTATTCATATTAACAGAAATATTGACGCTCTCTTATTTCCTGAACACCTAGTAACAGAAGAAAAAATACTTATTGAAAATCAAATTACTGCTATTCTAAAAGAAATCTATAGAGATAACATTACGATTATTTCTACAAGCGATCATTTAGAACAGATCAAATATGATCTATTAATTTCCCGTAAAGAAGGTCTTCATACTGTTATTGCGAAAAATGATGGTTCTTGGATATTAATACTCAACGATCAAAATCACATTTCTTTATTTACTGCGGCTTACGGTTCTTATCTAAAAGATTTATATAAAATAATCTCTTCTGTGCTAATCGAATTGGATTCTCATATCCATTTTGCCTATACTCCAGAACTAGGATTTGCTACTGATGATATTCAATATGCTGGAAATGGATTAATTTGTTCAGTTCTTCTTAATTTAACTGGACTAGAGTTAAAAGGTAATACCAACTCATTAGACCAAATTTGTTCTGAAATAGGGTATGAATTAATTCCCTATGCCTCACATCCCCATGCTGGTTTATTTATCTTAAAAAATCTTGGTTCTTTTGGTATTAGTGAATTAGAGCATATTGATCATATGAATCAACTAGTACAGAAAATTCTTACTACTGAAAAACAAAGCCGAAAAGAAATTCTCGACGATGAAGAAAATAAAGAATTATTAATCACTCAAATTCAGTTATTACTCAAACAAGACGCTCTTTCTTACTCTGAAGCTATTTATTTAATTTCTTTAGTTGATTTTCTTGATAAAAAAATCTATTTGATTCAAAATAGACAGCTTTGGTTAGATCAAATCTTTAGGCTTGAGAAAAATATCAAAGAAACAGAGCGAGCTGAATTACTAAAATCTTTATTTGCTCAAATAGTTCAATTTAAGTGAGGTAAATATGCAAGGTGTCAAACATCTTAATCCCGCTCGTATTTTTGTTTTAATTAATTTAATCATTCTGTTACTTTTATTATTCACTGGTCGACTCCTCTATCTACAAATTTTAAAAAGCACAAGTTTCAAAAGCAGAGCAGAACAAAATCAAACTAGAGACCTTTATATTCCTGCCTATCGAAGTATTATTTATGATAGAAATAAAGAACTAAAATTAGCTTACAACCAACGTTCTTTAACACTTACTGTTATTAATACTAACCTCCCAAAAACAAATACCATCGAACGGATTAATCAATTCAAAAAAATGGCATCTATACTCGATACTACACCAGAAGCGATTTGCACACTAATCAAGACACAGTATATTGACCCCTACACTCCCATAATCTTAAAAGATAATATTTCTCTTGATACAATGAATCAGTTTGCTGAAAAGATCGATGAATTCCCTGGAGTCTTATGGGCAAATCAACCCAAAAGAGTTTATCCATATCAAGAAGCAGCTTTTCATATTATAGGTTATACAGGGTTACTCAATAAAGAAGAATACCGCACCAATAAAACAAAAGAAGACTACTACATGGGGACGCATATTGGTAAAGGTGGAATCGAAAAATACTATGACCAAGATATTCGAGGAAAATTAGGCACTTTGGTTCGTACCGTCAATGCTCGAGGTCAAGTTTTACAACAGGAAGTGGTACAAGAAGCAACACAAGGCGAACATCTAGTACTAACGATAGACGCTCGCCTTCAACAAAAAACCTATGAATTAATGAAAAATTTTGTAGGAGCTGCTATTATTACCCATGCAAATACAGGAGAAATACTTTCTATGGTAAGTACTCCCTCGATTGATCCCTCTATTTTTTATGATTCCTCTAGGGCTCAAAACGAGTTTCTGTCTCTCGTATTTGATGAAACCCACCCCTTTGTCAATCGGGCAATTCAAGGTAAATATCCTCCAGCCTCTACATTTAAAATTATTTCAACAGCCGCATTTTTAAAAGAAGGGCTAGACCCTAATACTAAACTACAGACAACTGGTTCTTATGCAATTGGTAATCGAGTCTTCAAAGATTGGAAAAATCATGGTACAGTAGATACGCGAAAAGCGTTAGAAGTATCAGCAAATGTCTATTTCTACCATAATTCCTTAAATGTTGGTCGACAAAATATTTTCCAAATGGCTAGAGAATTTGGAGTAACTACACCTTATCAAATTGATCTTCCCGATGAACGATCAGGATTTCTTCCTAACGATCAGTGGTTTCGTCAAGTCCATAAAAGACAATGGTCTCATGGGGATACAGCAAATATTTCAATTGGACAGGGAGATGTAATAACAACCCCCTTAGAAATTAATATGATCACTTCTATTATTGCTAACAACGGAATTATTTACAAACCTTATATCCTAAAAGAACGGCTCCGTATTCGAGATAAAAAAACAGTATGGCAACAAGAAAAACAGCTTCTTAAGATTGTTAATATGCCAAAAGAACATTTTCAAGTTATTCAAGATGGAATGAGAAATGTTATCGTTGGTAATAATGGAACAGCAGCTTGGCTAAACCGTTATAATACTATACGAGTGCCTATTGCTGGTAAAACAGGGACAGCACAAACTGGTACTAAAGCTGCTGATAATGGTTTATTCACTGCTTATGGTCCTTATGTCCCTAATCAAAACTCTTCAGATACTATCGTTATTACTGTACTCTTAGAAAAGGCTGGGACAGGAAATGCCGTCAGAATTGCAGCGGAATTATTTAACTATTATTTTGAAACTTTATACCCAGAAAAAAATCCTAATCCAAACTTCCGACGAGGTCGTTCATGAAGAATATTTTTCAAAGCCACATGATTTTATTTATTGTCATTCCTATCATTCTATCGATCATTGGAATAATTTTTATTATGAGTGCTGGTCAATCAGATAATGGATCAAACACTCTTTATCTTCGTCAGTTATTGTGGGTAATTCTAGGTATAGGGGTTGGTGTTGCCATCCTTTCGATTGATTATTATTACATTATCGAAACATCTTCTATATATTATGGTATTGGTCTCCTTTTACTTATTATCACTTTACTCTTTGGAAAAGAAGTAAAAGGAGCTCAAAGTTGGCTTGGAATCGGTGGATTTGGTATTCAAAGTTCCGAAATTATGAAATTATGCTATATTTTGTTTTATGCAAAATTTCTAAAGAATACTCCCAAAGATGAGCGAGAATTCACCACATTTTTTAAGTCTCTCTTTCTTCTTATACCACCACTTATTTTAGTATTATTACAACCTGATGTTGGAACTGCTGTGATTTTTTGTAGTATCTATATCGTTATGAGTTTTATTGGTTTTCAAAAGATATCTATTTTATTAGGTATTGTAATGGTAGGTGTTATTACCAGTAGTCTTATCCTCGTTTATACCTACTATCAATTTTATTATCTAAAAACTTTTGATAATATTATCTTATTCGATATTATTTTAAATCACAACTCTTTTATTGCCATCGCGGTAATTCTATTAATTTATGCTATTATCACCTTTGGGATCGAATTGATCCAGCCTATGCCTTGGATTAGCAAATTTACAAGTATCTCTTTAATTTTTGGATTATCTTTTTTATCAACAGGTATTGCTAGCTCTATATTAAAATCTTATCAATGGAACCGCCTTCTTGTTTTTATTAATCCTGAGTTTGACCGTTTGGGATCAGGGTATAATATCATTCAATCTCAGATTGCCATTGGAGCAGGAGGATTAACAGGTCAAGGTCTTTTTCAAGGATCGCAAAATCTCCGAGGTTTTCTCCCGGAAAAACATACTGATTTTATTTTTGCAATTATTGCTGAAGAAACAGGATTTGTTGGTAGCCTCTTATTGATCATTCTCTATGGAATTTATTGTATTTTAATGGTCAAAACAATACTCTCTTCCAAAGATGTTGAAGGTTCTTATATCATTGCTGGTATTTTAGCAATGTTTGCTACTCATATTTGTATTAATATAGGGATGAATCTTGGAATCGCTCCTGTTACTGGTTTACCTTTACCTTTTATTAGCTATGGAGGATCATTTTATTTAACTTGTATTACTAGTTCAGCCCTCGTTCTTAATGTCTATAGTCGACGCTTTGTTCATTAAAATCTAAAAATGGGTAGAAATATTTCTACCCATTTTTAGATTTTAATAAGCCTACGCATTTAAATAAAACGCCTTATACCCTCTAATCAGCTGATAAAGATCAGCTTTACTAATCAATTCATAAGGAGAGTGCATTCCAATAACTCCTATTCCACAATCAATAACAGAAATACCATATTGAGCAATAAACATCGCAATAGTACCCCCGCCTCCTTCATCAACTTTTCCCATGGAGGATGCCTGCCATACTACGTTATTGTCATTAAAGATACTACGAACTTTGGCAACCAATTCAGCAGAAGCATCCGAAGCACTAGTTTTACCCCCAGCACCAGTATATTTTTTAATAATTACCCCCGACCCCATAAAAGAAGCATTGTATTTATCATGGACTGATGGGAATAAAGGATTAAACGCAGCTCCCACATCAGCAGAAAGACAGTAGGAACGATTTAAAGCACGTCTTAATTCAATATCATGATAGTTTTTATCTTCTCGATAGAGTAGTTCTGCGATAATATTAGGTAATGCCTGAGAATCACTCCCAGTAATCCCTTTAGAACCAATTTCTTCCTTATCAGTAAGAAAAGCAATTGCTGTTTTTGTTGGTATTTTATCTAATCCTACAATTGCAGAAAACGCCGAATACGCACAAACTCTATCATCATGAGCATATCCACCAATCATACTTCGGTCAAAGCCCACATCTCTTGTTTTTAAAGCAGGCACAACCTCTATTTCCGCCGAAATAAAATCTTCCTCTATTAATCCATATTCTTGATAAAGATGATCCAATACATAGGCTTTCACTTTTTCCGTATATTGTTTGTTAGCAATAGGTATCGTTCCAACAAAAACATTTAAAGTTTCTCCTTCAATACCATCCAGAAGCTTTTTTTCTCCTTGTACTTTACGAGAAAGATGAGGTAATAAATCAGAAATAACAAATACAGGATCTTCTTCTTTATCTCCAATATTAATAGTAACGGTCGTTCCATCTTTTCTAATAACAACACCGTGCAGAGCAAGTGGGATATTAAGCCACTGGTATTTTTTAATACCCCCATAGTAATGGGTTTTAAGCATAGCCATACCATAATCTTCAATTAAAGGTTTAACTTTTAAATCTAATCGAGGAGCATCTAAGTGAGCTCCCACGATATTAACTCCTTTTTTGATTGATTCTTTACCAATCACCGCTAAAGTAATATTCTTATTTTCAAATCGATAATAAACTTTATCACCTGCTTTTAGAGCTTTACAGGTTGTCAAATCAACAAAACCTTGGGATTTGATGAAATGTTGAATCCAGCAAACACTTGTTCTTTCTGTGCGTGCTGAATCCAAAAATATTTTATATTGCTCAGCAAGAGCAAAAATTTCAGAAATTTCTTCAGCGGTTGAAACTTCCCAGATGTTTTGATTCTCATATTGGTAAGGAGAACTCTTTTCTTTAGACATAAATTACCTCCATGTCATACACTAACTGTCATCGTAGTAGTAGTTGGATTTTTTTGACAATAATTAATAAAATAAGCTAAACGTTTGGCATCCTCTTTGGACATCTTACGATATCGAAAAACAAGATGATTATGATCGGTATAAACAAGGTCTGCAAAAACCCTAATATTTAGACCTTGTAAGTACATCAAAATACTATCTGATGTTTTTGAGTCAAGGATATCTGGGATAAAATCGGGGTTATCCAATGTAATAGATACCTTAGAACTATTCAACCCAAGGAGAGTACCATAAGCCCATTGTTTAGAATTAACAATATAAGCTGCAACATGGCTCGTTGAATAATCTTTAGGTATGAGTGTACTTTTATCTTCTTTTTTAAGATAGTGGGCAAGCATACTAAGTTGTTTGACAATAGTTTCAATAATAGTCTCCGCATCTTCCCCATAAGGAATTAAGGATTTTATTAATCCAAATTGTCGCAATTTTAATAATTCTTTTGTTTCTAAACTGGGATGGTATAATAAAAAAGTATCTGTTAAAAGATTTTGTTGTTGTAATTGTTGATAAAACTCTAATGAAGTTTCTTCACAAAGTAACATCACATTTTGATGTAATTCTAATAATGAGGGGATTTCTTCCATAGATTCTGCTTCTATAGGGATAATTTTTTTACTTGACAGAATAACAGCTAAGTTATGAGATAATTCTCTATCATAGACTCCTATAATAATTTTCATAGACCCTCATAAATATAAATATTTAAGTAATTAATAAAAAAACCGAATGATAAACAATAGAATTTTATTATCCTCATTTATCGGTATATTTACTATGATATCTTGAAATTTTACATAGTAATAGATTGATTTTTTTTAATTATTTCTCTATAATATGGATGGATCAGAATAATATAATGATAAATTACAAAAACTCTTCTAGGAGCATACTATGTATAGATACATACTACCTTTATTAATGGTAATATTCTATCCACAATTCCACTTTTCTCAAGAAACTAGTATTCAGTTTCCTCGTTTAAATTTCCATATGAAAATGAACCAAAATCTTCGTCCTAGTATTTCTTACTTTGCTCAGACTGATATTATTGTTGGGGATAAAAGTGGTATTATTTTCACTTTAGCAGTTGACGGTGATGATCTCAATTTACAAAGTGATATTAATAATTTAATCAAATTAAATACTTTGAAATTCTCTATTTCCCCTTCTTCCCAAGTTGATTTTCATGCTTTTTATGGTCGTTATAAATACCTTGGCGAAGATCCTGTGCTTCCAAACGGAGTTCAGTACAATTACTCTCCTAATACAGATTTTTATGGATTCAAATCTATTTTTGGAAGTGGTATCGCTGTTACTATGCCCATTCTTGATGGGCGATACGAACCAGAATTTGTTATTTATTCTGATTCTTTTAACGGTATCGATTACCTCAACACTTTATTTATTATGACTATTAGATATGAACTGTGGACTATGGAACTTTACGCTGGAATGTCTATTCCTACTATTGGAGCAATTGACAACTCCCTCAAAGGGAATGGGGGTTTCACTATCTTTACTACAATGGATCTCATCAATGTTTATTTTTCTTTTTATGTTCCAAGTCATTTTGGAGATACATTTGAAATGGATGATATTTACTTCAGATTCAGTCAACACCTACTTGTTAATAACTTTGAACAAACATTCTCTCTTTATAGTTTAGGGTCAGAATCAGGTAATTTGGTAGATCCATTAATTGGATTAAACAGTATTCCTGATTTAAATCTCTACCTCTCTCTAGGGGGACGAATCAATAATATTGGATTCGGAGTTGAATATGGATTTATTTATGGACTATATCGATCAGAAGCACGTGTCGATAATCTTCAACGAATTAGCAATCGTTTAGGTGCTTATACAGATGTTATGTTCTTAGGGTTGACCTACAAACTGGGGCTCTTCTATACCCTTCCTAATAGTGCTGCCTATATTAGAGATATCAGTGCACCTAGTGAAGTAGGGTTTTATGTAAGTATTTTTGGTAGATCATAATTTGAACATTTAAAGATAATAATATAAAAATGTGGGTTAAAAGCCCACATTTTTTATACCCTAAATGAATCTGAGAATCAAATAAAGCATATATAAAAATCTACTAAATCATTAATTAAAAATAAATTAGATAATAAAAAAATAACAATATATTTTCTATTGTCATTTTTAACGAATATGCTATACTAACAACAGATAAGCATTTAAGGTAAAAATCTATTATGACAAAAGAACCAAAATATTTAAAAAAAGAGAAACAAATTGCTCTATCATTATTGATTCCTATTTTGTGTGTCTATATTATTTTTATTTATTATCCTGTTTTTATAGGCTCTATTAACGCTTTTACCGATTATAATATTTTTTCTAAGACAAACAATTTTATTGGTTTTGATAATTTCAAACAATTATTCGCCCTACCTGATTTTTCATTTATCGTACAACGTACTTTTTTCTTTACTATGATCGTAGTAGCTCTACAATATATCTTAGGATTAGGATTAGCGTTACTACTCAATCAAGAACTAAAAGGCTTCCGATGGTTTAAAAATATTGTTATGGTGCCTTGGGTACTCCCTATTACGGTTACCGTTGTAATGTTTACATGGATTACCCATGCTGAATACGGATTATTAAATATATTTTTCCGTGCTATAGGCAAACCTGACTGGGTAGCTTTTTGGTTTGGCAACCAACAATTGGCTTTTTGGGGTGTTGTCTTTCTTCATATTTGGCGAAACGTTCCTTTTTATGCACTCGTATTATACGCAGCATTAAAAAATATTCCCAAAACATATTATGAAGCAGCAAAGATAGACGGAGCTTCTGATTGGAACATGTTTGGTAAGATTACTATGCCTATGATTTTAGGACAATCAATCGTTGTTATTATCCTCCATATTATCTTTACAATTAATAATGTGGATATTATTCTTCTGGCCACAGGCGGCGGGCCTGTAGGAACAACTGAAGTATTATCAACAAAAGCTTATAACATTATGTGGAATACCTACAATTTTGGTATGGGTACGGCATTATCTTTACTAATCGTACTAATTTTATCTATTATTACTATTATTTCTATGAAAATCCCAACAGAAATCGAATAGAGGATCGTAATGATAAAAAAAAACAATATTATACAAATCCTACAATACATCTCAATGTTTTTATATGTTTCTGTATTATTAATTCCTGTATTATGGATTATTTATTGCTCTTTTCGTTATGAAAATGCTTTATTCACAACAGAGATTTTTTCTAATCCCCAAGGGCTTACATTTTTGCACTATCAAAAACTCTTTATAACATCTGATACCGCTAATTTTTTTACCTATACGATAAATTCTTTAAAAGTAGCTACATTAACGGTATTCTTTGTTATAATCATTGGGTTGTCTGGAGCTTATATTTTATCCCGATACCGCCTCAAATATCAAAATGGTCTTATTCTTTTATTTTTGTCCTCTCAAATGTTTCCTGGGGTTCTTATAACCATCTCTATTTTTAGCTTTTTTTATAAATTAAATTTAACAAACTCCCTATGGGGCTTATCCTTAGGGCATTTAGTTGGGGGATTACCTTTTACCTTATGGATGATGAAAGGATATATTGATGCAATCCCTAAAGAACTCGATGAAGCCGCACGGATTGATGGTTTAGGCGTTATTGGAATACTCATTCATATTATCTTTCCCTTAGCAGCACCAGGCTTAGCGGTAGCATGTTTTTATGCTTTTATGGGATCTTGGGGAGATTATTTGTTTGCCTCGGTGATTATCGAATCCCAACAACATCAAACCCTACCTTTAGGATTAGCAAGATTCTTTAGCTCCCAGCAAGTACAATGGGGAGCGATCAATGCAGCTGTTGTCGTATCCCTCTTACCTACTGTACTATTATTTTTATTATTACAAAAAAGTATTGTTGAAGGGCTTACTAGTGGAGGAGTCAAACATTAATTTTATAAAATAAATTATTTAAAGGAGAGTTTTCATGAAAATATTCTTACTGATTACGATTTTTTTTACCTCTTGTGCTACAAAAAATTCAGATGACAAAGTTATCTACTGGTCGACTTATTTTGATTCCACCGATCCAGGATACCCTATCTTGATGAAGCAATTTGTTACCTACACCAATCAATATCCTCTTTCTTTTGAGTTTTCTGAGGATTTTGGACCTCCATTATATCGAGATCGTTTACAACGATATTTTCTCCAAGGAAAAAGTGGAAAACCACATCTTCTTACCTTAACTTTAGAACAAATTTTTGCTACCTATAAAACAGGTCAAACTTTCCCTATGAATGAATATATTACCCAACACCCTGATATGACTAATTATAATCAAAATTTAATTGATGTCCTTACGATTAATGGACAGATTCTTGGGATTCCCAATGGGGTTAATGCTCGATTGTTAATCTATCGTAAAGATATTTTCAAAAAATACAATCTTTCCGTCCCCACAACATGGGATGAACTTATTAATACCGCAAAATTCCTTAAAGAAAAAGAAGGAAAAAATGGTTTTATGTTTACTACCAAGAGTAAAGAAGTACGAGCTTTTCAAGAATTTATGAGTTTCTATTTTACCCTTGCTGATCATATTTTTACCGTAGATAACGACAGCATAAATTATGTTGCTAAAAAAGAACACCTCCAACAAATATTACAACTTTACTATGATCTCTTTGAAGTCGCAATTAATACTAATGATAAAGGTCAAGATTGGAAGATTTTAGACTATGGACTTACTGGGGGAGATCTCCCTATGGCAACCGTTGGACCTTGGATTTATAACCATATTGTTGAAGATCCTTCTAAAAAAATCATTATTGATAACTTAGCAGTTGCTCCTATCCCTATTCCTCCAGGAGGTCGGGAAGGGACTTATATGGAAGTTGCAGGAATGATCATGAATCCAGAAACACCCTTAGAATTAAAACCCAAAGTATACGAGGCTCTTCAAATATTTACGTCTACAACTGTTATCGAAGGATCTGTAGAATTAGGTCTACCTTCTGTAAGAACAGATGTTCTTGGGAAAACAGAATTTGCTCGAGGTTTTGAACAATTATTATATACGGGGAAAATTATTGCTCCTATTAATTGGGAATCTCCTCAGCTATATATCGTAGATGCCATTCAAGAAACAATCTACAAAACAAAAACTGTTACTCAGGCAGCCACAGACCTTGATCAAAAGTTACGAGATTATGCTCAAAATAAATAATATTTAGGAGATTTTTATGAAAATTACATTTATCGGAGCAGGAAGCACCGTTTTTGTTCGTAATATCTTAGGGGATTGTATGTCAACCCCTAGTTTGAACCATGTGGAGATTGCTCTTTATGATATCGATCCTATACGATTAAAAGAATCCGAACAAATCCTTAAGGTGATTAATCAAAATATTAATCAAGAAAACGCCATCATAACTTCCTATTGTGGTCTCGAAAATCGTAAAAATGCTCTTAAAAATGCCGATTTTGTGGTCAACGCTATCCAAGTAGGAGGTTACGATCCTTGTACGATCATCGATTTTAAAATCCCTAAAAAGTACGGTTTATTTCAAACGATCGCTGATACTCTAGGAGTAGGCGGAATTTTCCGAGCCTTAAGAACAATCCCTGTGATGGAAGAGCTTGCTAAAGATATGGAAGAAGTGTGTCCTAACACTTTATTACTCAATTACACTAATCCTATGTCTATACTAACTGGATATATACTAAGATATACTGGTATTAATACCGTAGGATTGTGTCATAGTGTACAGACCTGCTCGCATGATCTTTTGATGGGATTAGGAATGGAGGACAAACTAGAAGGGCATGTTGATTATATCGCAGGAATCAATCATATGGGGTGGCTCCTAGAGATTAGAGATAAACACGGTGAAGACCTCTACCCTGAAATAAAAAAACGAGCCTATGAAAAAAATCAACAAGCGCTTGCCGATGCTTCCAACAAACATTCCGATATGGTTCGTTATGAATATATTAATCGACTGGGGTACTATTGTACCGAATCTAGTGAACACAATGCCGAATACAATTCTTTTTTTATTAAATCCAAATACCCTGATCTCATTAAAAAATACAATATCCCTATTGATGAATATATTACTCGGTGTATTAAGCAAATTGAAGAATGGAAAGAAATGAGTCAACGACTATTATCCGATCCTCATCTTAGCCATACTCGAACTCATGAATATGGATCCTATATCATGGAATCTATTGTAACCAATCAAGCTTATAAGATCGGTGGTAATGTCCTAAATACAGGAGGATTAATTGGTAATCTTCCTCATGAAGCTTGCGTCGAAGTTCCCTGTATGGTTGACGGTTCTGGTATTAATCCTTGCTCTGTTGGAACACTTCCAGTACAGCTAGCAGCAATGAATATGACAAATATTAACGTCCAGTTAATCACTATAGAAGCAGCAAAAACCTTAAAAAAAGAGCATATTTATCAAGCCGTAATGCTCGATCCTCATGCATCTTCAGAACTATCCATCGACGACATCGTTTTAATGTGTGATGAACTTCTTGAAGCACATACTGCTTGGATGCCTAAATACTACTAATTAATTTTAGATTACCTTAGAGACAGGAACAATATAACAAAATAACGATTGACATTACCCCGCAATAACGTATAATAAAAAAAAGATACAGTATTCTAAAATAATAATTAAAAATCAAGGAGAACATAATGAAACACCTATTACTAAGCTCATTATTACTACTCTTAAGTTATTGTGGAAACAAAGAAATAAACGAAAATGAAATCACCCTCGTATTTCGCGGAGTTGCTGGGTTAGTCGGTGGAAAAGTCGAAGGCATAGGGCCTGATTGGGATTTAATTAAAGAAATCGTAGAACGAGAAATGCCTGGAACAACCCTCAAGCTTAGTCCTATTTTTGCTCCAGAAGGAGAGTATTTTACCAAATTAGCAATCTCTTTAAGAAATGATGTCTCCTACGATATTATTTCTGAAGATAGTTTTATTCTCCAGAGTGATGTCACTGCAGGCCTACTTTCTCCTCTAGCAGTCGAAGATTGGGAAGATTGGACTAATTTTTATGAAAGTAGTCATAATTCCGCTACAATCAATGGAAAAGTCTATACTATTCCTTGGAATACCGATGCTCGAGGATTATTTTATAGCAAAAAGCTATTTGCTCAAGCTGATATTCCCAGCAATTGGCAACCAACAAGCTGGAATGATATTTTATCGACCGCAAGAAAAATCAAAAATTTAAATTCTCCTGAGAACATTCAAATCATTAAAGCTGCCCTTTCTCGAGTCTACGGCGAAGCAACAACCATGCAAACATTTTTAATGCTCCTCTACGGTACAGAAGATCAACTCTACGAAAATGGCAAATGGGTCGTTGATAGTAAAGGATTATACGATACCTTGTTTTTTTTACAGACGCTAAGACAGGAAAACTTAGTCCTCGGTAATGAATATTTATTAACAACTACTGAAGGTCCTTATTCTCTACCTATGATTATTGAAGGTAATAACGGTATCCGTTTTGATGGCTCTTGGACAAGTGGTTCTTTCCTGAGCGTTGGGATGACAAATTGGAGAGATATTTATGGATTTACTTATTTTCCTACCCAATATGGTAATTCCAATAGACCCATGATCACTTTCCAAGGAGGATTCGGATTTTCGATTTCTGCCAACTCTCGTCGTAAAGAAAAAGCTTGGGAAATCATCAAATTAATTACTTCTTACAACTCCTTAAAAGAAATTTATCCCATTAGTGGACACTTATCCACCCGTAAAGATGTAGCTCAAGACACAAATTATCAAAAAATTGGACTCAATAAAGAGGCAACAGAATTAGTTTCTTACGGATTTTATAGACCTGCCAATAATGAATACCCCGCTGTCTCCACCGAAATTCAAGTACTCGTAGAAAACATTATGCTGAATATGGATATAAAAAAAGCAATTAGTATCTTTGCCAATAATATAGAAGCAATCGTTGGTAAAGAAAAAACAATTAGAAAAATTTATTAAAAGGAAAAATAAGTATGTATCAAATCAAAAAAAATATTCATTTTTCCTCTTTCTTATTTTTTTTTCCAGCACTAATACTACTTTTAATTTTTATTATTGTACCAGTAATACTAGCATTCTCTTTAGCGTTTACCAATTATCAGCTTACAGGGATTTCTTTAGATGATATAAAATTTATTGGGATGGATAATTTTATACGAGCATTATCCGACCAACGTTTTTATACAGCCTTACAAAGAACCCTTGTCTTTCTTATTTTTTCCTCTTTTATTGGACAACAATTATTTGGATTTTTTTTAGCCTTACTTATGAAACAACGAAATATCCAAGTAAGACGCTTCACAGGATCTTGTGTGTTAGCAGGTTGGGTTTGCCCCGAAGTAGTTGCTGGAATGTGTTTTATAGCATTTTATACCCATGGAGGCATGTTGGATACCATCGTACAAGCTTTTGGTATCAAACCCCTCCCATGGCTTATAGCCATTCCGATGACTTCCGTCATTATTGCAAACATTTGGCGAGGGACAGCATTTTCTATGCTCCAATTTCAAGCAGCTCTTGATAAAATTCCTGATAGTGTGAAAGAGGCAGCAGTACTCGATGGGGCAACTCCTTTTATTCGCTTAACTCATATTATCATTCCTATGTTGAAAAAAGACATTCTCACTAATATGATTTTGAATACCTTATCGACACTTGGAGTATTCGGAATGATTTTTATGCTAACTAGAGGAGGGCCTGGTGATAAAACCCAAGTGTTTTCTCTTTTCTTATACGAACAAGCTTTTATCCGCTACCAACTAGGTTATGGTACTGCAATTTCCATCATTATTCTAATCGTAGGCATGACTTTGAATACCTTATACCTTCGTTTAATTGCAAATGAAAAAATATAATATAAATGAGTAAATCCATGACCAATAATAAAAGAAAATTCTTTATCGAAATTATTACTTCTATCATTCTAATTATTATCGGAATAATTTTTATTACTCCTTTTATTTGGTTGATTTTAACTTCTTTTGATAAAATAGGAATGCCTTTTTTAAAAATTCCTGACTTCACCTTTAATAATTATATTACTATTCTTTCTAATTCAGCTAATCAAATTTCTATTATGAATGGATTATATCTTGCCCTAGGGAGTGCTTCGCTTACAACCCTTCTCTCATTATTAGCTGCATATCCCTTATCTCGTTATCCTATTAGTTATAAATTCAAAGTTTTATACTTTCTTCTTTTTTTAACAGGATTACCAGGGATTGCGTTAATTATTCCGATTTATCAAATGTTTATTGCTTTAAATGTTCAAAATAGCTTAACCCCTATTGTGTTTTACTTAGGGGCAATGGGTATTCCTTACTCTGTTTGGTTAATGAAAAATTTCCTTGACAACGTGGATATCGAATTAGAAGAAGCGGCTTGGGTAGACGGAGCAAGTCAACTTATGAGTATTAGAAAAATCCTTATCCCTCTAACTTTCCCTGGAATTACTACAGTATTTATTTTTAATTTCTCAGGCGTATGGGGAAATTTCTTTGTTCCTTATATTTTACTCCAATCACCAGATAAATTTCCTATTGCCCTCAGTATCTACCAATTTTTTGGTCAGTATGGAGATATTCAATATGGCCCTCTTGCTGCATTTTCATTTATTTATATGCTTCCTACATTGATCCTATATATCATTGCACAAAAAGTTATGTCTCAAGGATTCAGCCTTAGTGGGGGAACAAAAAATTAATTTTATTATTCTAGTCGAGGAGTATAACTATGGATACTACAAAAAGATTTAAATTAGAACACTTCAAACAACGATCTTTAGAAAGCTACCGCTATCGATTTTATGAAGAACAAGTAATAGAAAGTTTTTTTAGCTTGGTAGATCCTGATGAAAATAATGGTAAAAAACCTTTAAAAAAAGATAATACATGGGAAACATACAGCGTAGGAGAAAGTATTTGGACAGCACACGATAGCTATATGTGGCTTCATGCAACAGTCGCAATTCCCAGCAATTGGAAATCAAAAAAACCTGCACTTGTTATCGAAGGTATTTCTTATTGTCATAAAGGGAGTGTCCGTATCCATGATTATTCAGGGCCTATTGCTGAACCAAAATGGATGGGAATAGAATTGATGTGTTTTCTCAATCAAAAACCTTTTCAAGGAATTGATGACAATCATCCTGTTGTCCTTCTTCCCGAAGAAGTTATTGGAACAAGTATAGAAATCGACCTCCGTGTATGGTCTGGTACTGATCGTACTAGTAAAAATCGCCCCTTTTCAACAGAAATTCGTAAAGCACAAATTTGTTTGATCGATACAAGAGTGGAATCGTTTTATTTTTGGTCGACTGCTCTTCTTCAAACAATCTGTCAATTAGAAGAAACTCATCCAAATCATCCCCCTCTTTACACCCTATTAGACCAAGCACACAAGATTATTCGTTGGCAGAATCCTGGGTCAGAAGAATTCCGTAACTCCTGCGAGCAGGCTACTTTATTAATCGAAAAAACAATCCCTAAAATCCCTAAACACCACATTGCTACTGATTATGCTACAGGGCATACCCACCTAGATGTTGCATGGCTCTGGAGAATTAAACATGTCATCGAAAAAACAGCACGATCTTGGTCAACAGCTATTCAAAATCTTAAGGAAGATCCAGAGTTTAAATTTTTACAGTCGCAAGCTCAACTATATGCCTACATCAAAGAGTATTACCCTGATTTATACAAAGATATTAAATATATGGTTGAAGCAAAGCGTTGGGATCCTAATGGTGCTATGTGGGTAGAAGCAGATTGTAATCTCTCAGGTGGAGAATCCCTTACCCGACAAATTCTTTACGGTAAACAGTTCTTTAAGGATGAATTTAATATAGATAGTTCGTTTTTATGGTTACCTGATGTTTTTGGTTATTCTATCGCTCTACCTCAAATTCTAAAAAAATCAGGTGTTCATACCTTCATCACAAGTAAAATAAGCTGGAATCAATACAATCGTATGCCCCATGATTTATTTTGGTGGAAAGGGTTGGATGGCACAAAGATTTTAACAACCTTTATTGTAACTCCAGAACCTAAACCAAGAGAAAATTGGTACTACACATACAATGCTCAAATGACTGTTGAAGTCGTTACAGAAGCTTGGGAAGCATTCCAAGATAAAGATGTTGTCGATATTTTTGTTCATCCTTACGGTTGGGGCGATGGCGGAGGTGGTACAACATACGAACAGCTCCACCTCCGTCAAAAACTAGAAAAAATGCCTGGTATTCCTAATATCAAAAGTGCCTTAACTTCAGAGTTTTGTACCGATTTACATAAAAAAGTTGAATTTGCCCCCGTTCCTTTATATACAGGTGAATTATATTTGGAGTATCATCGAGGTACTTATACTTCTCAAGCAGATATTAAAAGATACAATCGAAAAAACGAACTTGCCCTTTGTCATACAGAGCTAATCCTTTCTTGGAATTTTCTCGTTACCAAAAAAACCTACGACAAAGAAGAGTATAAAAAACTATGGCATCTCTATTTAGTCAATCAATTCCATGATATTTTACCAGGATCTTCTATCCATAACGTCTATATCGATGCACGAAACGATCATAAACAGATCGAAACAAAATTGAATAAAATCCGACAAAATACAATAAAAGAGCTTGTAGAATCCAAACCTCTAACATGGACAGTCTTTAATCCTCTTCTTCATAAAAGACAAGATATTCAAAAAATCTCTTATTTCCCTGAAGCCGAACAGTACCTCTGGACAGATTACAAAGGAAGCCCTCTAAAAATACAAAAAGTAGAAAATGAATTGTGGATTTCGGATTTATCTATTCCTTCT
This sequence comes from Brevinema sp., assembly GCA_051649605.1. Classification (GTDB taxonomy): domain Bacteria; phylum Spirochaetota; class Brevinematia; order Brevinematales; family Brevinemataceae; genus Brevinema_A. Next base: position 110,057 of record JBOFHK010000022.1, read on the forward strand.
TGTGGTTGGACAACAATCCACGCAGAAAAAACAACTCCACCTCAATATAGCTCCCCATTCCAATATAAAGACCATTTTTTAGAAAGTCCTCTCTATATCATTGAATGGAATAATTCTGGACAGATCATACGTTTCTATGATAAAAAATACAAAAGAGAGTTGTTGGTAGAAGGACAATCTGGTAATATTTTGGAGTTGTTAGAAGATAAACCACGTAACTATGACGCTTGGGAGTTTGAGCCTTACGCTGCAGAAAAAACCAGTATTATTACCAATCTCACCAAAACAGAAGTAGTTACCGATGGTTCTAATAGTATTATTATCCGTTTTCATTGGGATTTTAATAATAGTGTTATTATTCAAGATATGACTGTATATAGCAGTAGCCCAAAAATCGATTTTATAACTTATGTTGATTGGAAAGAAAGAGAACAAATTCTCAGATCGGCGTGGACAGCGGATATTATACCCACTAATGCAAATGCCTATTACGATATCCAATATGGTAATGTTGCCCGTCCTGTTCATCAGAATACCTCTTGGGATGTGGCACGATTCGAAGTTTGTGCCCATCGTTGGGCTGATCTTAGTGAAAGAGAGTATGGATTTAGTATTTTAAACGACGGTAAATACGGGTATTCCGCAACAGAAAACACCTTAAGAATTACCCTCCTAAAAGGGTCAAATCTTCCCGATAACTCTGCTGATTTGCACGAACATCGCTTTACCTATAGCCTACTTCCTCACCAAGGAGATTGGATTCAAGGTAAAACTGTCTCCTACGCTGCGGAACTGAATGCTCCTTGTTATATTTTTGAAGGACAGTCCGTATTACCGTCCCATAGTCTTCTATCTGTATCTCCAGAAATAGCTGTTGAATTAGATGCTTTTAAATTGGCAGAAGATAGTAATAAAATTATTATCCGTATTCATGAATACGAAGGAAAAAGAGAAAAATTTATCTTGTCTCCAGGATTTGAATTTTCTTCTTGGGAAGAAACAGACCTAATGGAACAAGTTCTTGATGTAGGGTATTCTAAAGAAATACCTATATCACTGAAAGGTTATGAAATCAAAACCTATGCGTTAACTATTGAATAATATAGATACAATAAAAGGAGAGTTATATGAAAATTGTATTGGTTGGTGCTGGAAGTGCCCAGTTTGGTTTAGGAATGGTAGGAGATATTTTCACCTCTAAAATTTTAGAGGGCACTGAAATTTCCCTTCTCGATATTAATCCTGAATCTCTCAAACGCGTTCATACGAAATGTAGCGACTTTATCAAACAACATAAATTAAACTATACTATCAGCTCTACATTGGATAGAAAAGAAGCCTTCCAAAACGCAGATTTTATTATTATTTCTATTGAAGTGGGCGATCGTTTTAAGCTTTGGGAAGAAGACTGGAAAGTACCTCTCCAATATGGGGTACAACAAGTCTACGGAGAAAATGGAGGAGCTGGGGGGACATTCCATGCCCTAAGAGTAATTCCTCCTATTTTAGAAATGGTCGCTGATTCCCAGAAAATCTGCCCTGATGCAACGATATTTTGTTTTACTAATCCCATGACTGCTATCTGTACCACGGTACAACGTGCTTTCCCTAAAGCAAAATTTATCGGTATGTGTCATGAAATCGCTTCCTTAGAAAAACACCTACCCAAAATTCTCAATTTAAAATATGAAGAAATGGAAACTATCGCTGCTGGTTTAAACCATTTTTCTTGCTTATTAGAAATTACAGAGAAAAAAACAGGTAAAGATCTCTATCCCCAAGTATTAGCTCATGCACCAGCTTATTTCAAAAAATTATATGGGACTTCCGATGGATTATTAGAAGCACTTGAAAAAAATAAAACTGATCATCAAGAAGGATTCGCTGGGACTGTCACCCAAACAGAAAGTCAATTCGAATGGGTAGAACGAGGGCTATTTAAATTTATCATGGAAACCTATAAACTCCTCCCAATTACCACAGATAGTCATTTTGGAGAATACCTAAGCTGGGCTTGGGATACAGTTGACCATCGAGGGATTTTAGATTTCTTTGATCTTTATAAAATCTATCTCAGTACCCCGCCTGAAGATACAGAGATATCTCTCAAACGACATGAACGTGTTGTCTACCTGATAGAAGCAATAGTCAGCGATCAGGCTTATATAGAGGCTGCAGTTAATATTATGAATAACGGACTAATTGCAGGCATACCTGATTCTGTCGCTGTAGAAGTTCCAGCAAAAATATCAGCAAAAGGAATTGAAGGAATTACTCCTCCCGCTATTCCTAAAGGTATGCTCGGATTATTACGAAACTATGCAAGTGCCTACGATATTCTCGCCGATGCAATCATTTATAAAAGTAAGGATTTAGTGTTACAATCTCTTCTTGCTAATCCTGTAGTCAATAAAGCACATTGTCTTCCAGAGATGATCAACAGAATGATAGATTTACAAAAAAATTGGCTTTCTTATTTAAAATAACGAGGGTAGCTATAGATACGATAAAGAACAGAACGTCCTATTTATAGGACGTTCTTGGATTTTTAAAAATTCTCTCCATTAACTTAAATAAGTATTGTTGATAGTAAATCAAATATTATATGGAGTAAAGAATCTACAATAAAATTATTTGAGAATAAAGAAAGTAATTTATTATCCTATATATTGACACATTTTAAAGATATTTTTATAAGGAATAGTTATTTAGTAACTCAGTACTTTTATGGAGAAACGATGAAAAAAATTAAATTGGGATTTATTGGTTATGGAAAAAGTACCCACCGTTATCATATGCCTTTTATTGATCCAGAAAAATTTCAAATCATATCTTATTATACAAGAGGACTACACACTTTTGAAATGCCCTACCTTCTTCCTATCAAACAACATAAAAATTTATCAGAGTTTTTACAATCAGATATTGACTTAGTAGTAGTCACTAGTCCAGCTTCTATTCATTACGAGCATGCTAAATTAGCTCTATTAGCTGGAAAACATGTTTTAGTTGAAAAACCCTTTTGTCATACCATAGACGAACTAGAAGATTTGTATAAACTAGCCAATCAATATCATCTAAAAATTATTCCTTATCAAAATCGAAGATTTGATAGCGATTTCCTAACCTTTCAAAAAGTACTCCATAGCGGAGTTTTAGGTTCAATTTTGGAAATAGAATCTAATCATACCATGTATCGAGATGATAATGATAACTTATCAGAAGGATCTCCTTACGATGGCAGCGTTTACGGTCATGCTGTTCATTTTATCGATCAAATCGTCTCTTATTTCGGTAAACCAGATCACGTAATCCACGATATTACCAATCAAAAACAAGCTCTCTCTCAACATCCCTATCAGATTCCTGAAGATTTTTATGATATAAAACTAATCTATCCTACTCTTCGTGTGCGTGTTCGTCATTCAAGATTAGTCGTCCAAGCTCCTCCCCGATGGATTGTGCACGGTACAGAAGGAAGTTTTGAAAAATATATGATCGATCAACAAGAGCGGGATTTAAAAAAAGGAATTTTTCCAAATAATTCTAACTTCGGCAAAGATCTTCCTGAAGGGATCGGTACTATATATTTTCGCAATGGATCTAAAAAATCGGTGGAAACAGTCTATGGGGGATACAATCAATTCTATGACAGTCTCTATAGTTATCTAACAAATACTGGTACTTCCCCTGTTAGTTATGATGAAGTAAAAACTGTATTAACAATTTTATATCACATTGTACAAAAAAATATAGGAGTTACTTCTTATTAATTATGATAAATCAATAAGAATGTTATTTATAGAGCACTATCTAATAAAACATGGCACACTAACTAATCAGTATGCCATGTTTATTTATTATAAATAAGAGTTTTTCCTAAGAAATTTCTAATACCCTCAAACTGTTAGTCGTGCCTGAAGTAAAAATCCGCTGACCATAAGAAACAACCACCAAATCTCCTTTTTGAAGTCCAAATATTTTTTCACACCCTTCTAAAGCAATACGAGCAATATCTTCATGCTCAATAGATTTTGTATCTACAATAGAATGTACTCCTTTTACCAATAATAATTGACGAGCCACTTGTTCGTTATCTACCACCGCAAGAATAGGAGCTTTTGGAAAATATTTACGGACACTCAAGGCCGATCGCCCTGTATGAGTACCAATAGCAATAGCTTTAGCCCCACAAGCAATACTAACCTCGACAGTTCCACGAGCTACTGCTTGAGTAACCCCAAGATGTTCTTCAAAATCAATGGGATATGGTTCTATATAAGGGTCAACTTCTTCTGCTATTTGAGCCATTGTCGCTATCGCTTGGACAGGATATGCACCTTTAGCTGTTTCACCAGAAAGCATCACCGCATCTGTACCGTCTAAAATTGCATTAGCAACATCCGTTACTTCTGCACGCGTTGGGTTCGGATTCTTAACCATCGATTCTAACATTTGAGTTGCAGTAATAACAGGTTTACCAATATCATTACACAGTGCAATCATATTTTTTTGTGCAAAAGGAACTTTAGCAGTAGGAATTTCGACCCCTAGATCTCCACGAGCAACCATAATTCCATCAGAAACTAAAAGAATTTCTGGGAAATTATCTAAACCTTCTTGATTTTCAATTTTAGAAATAACTTTAATGCCTGTTCCACCATTTTCATCAAGAACTTTCCTTACTGCTAATACATCTGATTCTTTTCGGATAAAAGACGCAGCAACAAAATCAACCCCTATACGACAGCCAAATTTCAAGTCTGCAATATCAGAATCTGCTAAGGCAGGTAAATTAATATTAACATTAGGGAGATTAACTCCTTTTTTTTCTCCTAAAGAGCCGTCATTCAATAAAATAGTATAAACTTTTTTACCTTCAATCTTGGTAACTTCAAAACGAAGAAGTCCATCATCTACTAAAACAATATTGCCAACAGAGAGATCCTTAGAAAACTCTTGATAAGTTACAGAAACTCCTTGATTATCACCAACAATATCCTCTGTTGTAAAGAAAAATTCTTGCCCTTTAAGTAATGTAACATCTTTACCGTCTTTTAAAGTTTTAGTCCGAATTTCAGGTCCTTTTGTGTCTAAAAGAATTGCAATGTTTTTCCCTGTTTTTTGAGACGCTTCACGTGCAAGATTAATACGTTTTTCATGTTCTTCATGGGAACCATGTGAGAAATTTAATCGAGCAACATTCATACCCGCTTCTATCATCGCAATTAAAGTATCAAGATTATCAACTGCAGGTCCTAAAGTACATACTATCTTTGTTTTTTTTACCATTCCTTTCTCCTATAGATTTTATAATTCATGATTCATTAGTAAATCTTTTTTTTCTTCATGAGACAACTCATCAAAATCTTTATCCCTTATTAATACAATAATACCAGCGACCTTTCCTTGATCCATAATTGGACGGATATAAAGTTCGTTAGATTCTGCAACTAACTCATAAGAAAATAAATTTTCCAAATATTCTGATTCCGTTAAGTCTCCAGAAAGTGATAAAGCGTGTCCTTTGGACAAAACTTCTTGGAAAAGAGAGTCTCCCTGATCGATAATAAACTGAGCTCCAAATGCTTCATTATTAAAAATATACAATCCTGTTTCTTCTTCGGCAATAGTATAATGAGAAATATTATATTCTTCTAAAAAAGGAGCTAATTTATCCGTATATTTTTGTACAGCAAGATTTTTAAAATATCCTAAATTATAGTGAGGAATATAAACATCATCAACAATTTCTGTTTCTTCTAGTGGAATAATATGCTGTAAAGAATCTGAATCTATCGATTCTTGCGTACCTATTAAGATCTCTTCTAGCTCTTCTTCTTCCAACTCAGGCTCTAGCTCTTCTAGCTCTTCTTCCAACTCAGGTTCTAGCTCTTCTAGCTCTTCTTCCAACTCAGGTTCTAGCTCTTCTAGCTCTTCTTCCAACTCAGGTTCTAGCTCTTCTAGCTCTTCTTCCAACTCAGG
>JBOFHK010000023.1:0-1828 GCA_051649605.1 Brevinema sp.
ATAAGTTTACGTTCGGTATCGCTTTTACGAAAAGGGTTGTATCGCCACTGGGCTTTGGTGGTGGTAATATCTTCTTCCATTTTTTCTAATACTGTCTGTGGTTTTACGATTTCTTCTTGGGTAAAAATCGTAGAACAGACAAGTAATAATACTCCTAAATATAACGTTTTTTTCACAAATATATCCCCTAAATTTGGTGTTTTATTAGTAATATTTAATCCAGGTACGATTTTAAATAATACATTGGTAGTTTGTTTTTCTATGAATGTGTTGGTAATTATAGCAATATTATTGACTGCTTGTCAATGTTTTAATCCAATTTTTTTTAACTTATGTGTATAATATTTTATTAATTATTGATCAAGTAGCTTGATATTAAATTCTATTATAGACTTCGTTATAATAATTAGCATTAATACTATATTGACCAGTATGATTTTTGGAAATAGCTATTAGTTTTAATTGTTGGTCTGTAACTTTAATTAAAACATAGTTTATTAATCCAATAGCTTTATTGGCATTGGTAAACCATTTTCCTACCAAATCAGGATCATATAGCGGTGAATTCTATCCATTTATATCATAAATAGTGGGTATGGGTAACTCTTCTGAAATTCTATAACCAGCTACTTTTTACTACAGGTATCCATCAATTTTTGATAAGTCTGTAATTTTTCGATGATAGTATCGGTATTGATAGGAACATTAATATCTCCGATCCAATCTTGTTCTCCAATTTCGCAACAAGTCATCGTTCTACCACTACCAAAGCGACTAGATTTTTTTGATTGCTATGATATGAAATTGATTGGCGTTTTACATGAGGAGAGTATGCCATTGATTTCTATATTCTCTAGTATCGACATCTTCATTTTCGGGAACACGGATTTGGAATACAATTTTACTTGTGTATCTTTTTTGGGAGTTGTCCCATGTTACCTCGCATTGGAGGTATATTTCACAATTATTCCATTTATTCCATCCCCAACTCGCACACAGGAATCCTCCAGCAGGATTGGATATATAGCCGTACCGTATATCTTCACCTAATAAAGATGATAGAGAATCATAAAATCCGTGCCAAGTATTCCAATCCCATTCTTTAATAGGTATATTTTTCCAAGAATTGATACTCTTATCATATTCTTGAATACTTTGGGCAAAATTGTTAAAAATAGTGTCTTCTGTTTTGGGCGATGAATTAATAAAATCTAAAATATCTTGTCTTAGATAGAGTTGGTAGCCCGAATCTTGAACTGTTTTTAAGTGGGATTGATTGGCTGTCTTGAAATAAATTCCCAATACTTGAAAGTTTTTAAATTGATTATCATTAGTAACAAGCTCATGGTATCTTTTGAGTTGTTCGCTGTGTTCTTTAGAAGATGTTTTATCTTCGATGATTGGGGCATATTTTTAGTTAATCACGAGAAGAGTATTGATATTTTTGTATTGACGATAGACTTGAACATCAGTAATATCAAGATTTGAAATATGCTAATAAGCTTTTTACAAAACTTTGTCTTACATGATGCATTGTGTCATCTTTGTGTTGAATATTTGCCCATTCGGCAAAATAGCAGATCACCGCATCTTGTGATAATTCACTAGTAGCGTAATGAAAAATATTGGGTTTATGCATGTTTTTTCCTTGATATAGATATAAAATTATAGGACAAATAGAATGATCTCCTATTTATCCTATAATTAAGATATAACTACTTTTTTTTAAAAACTAGAGCATTTTTGAGGGCTTCCTCTACTGTTCCGTATATAATAAATGTATCTGTTGTATTTGTCAATTGTTCTCCATAAACGAGGCTAAGCTCGG
>JBOFHK010000024.1:0-1562 GCA_051649605.1 Brevinema sp.
GGATTTAAATAAAATGGAGCTAGATCTAGAGATTTAGATGAGGATTAAGCTACAGAATCGGATTTAGATAAGGATGTAAGCTAGAAATAGGGATTTGGATTGGAATAGCGATAGGGATTCAGATAAGAATTGAGCATACAGATGCGTATTTCACATTATTACGCTCAAACGTACCCATTTTAAAGTATTTCTTGTGTATACGAAGGTTTTAAGGGGCATATGTGATCATAATACGTATTTTAAAATAGATTTTGCCTAAAATATACGGTTTTTGTGCGTGTATATGCGTGTATTTTAAATTTTACATTAAGAAATATTGTAAATGCGTATTTAACAATTCCTATCACGTAAAACTATTTTTTTCAACATATGCCTCCAAAATTTAATTTTTCCAATAAAATGATTGTTATTGCGTGGTAGTACCTTAGGAAAAAAAGTTTCTTTTTGGGTGTGAAAGGGCAAAATACGCATTTTAAAATATGTTTTGATTCAAATAGGTTTTTGTGCTTAGGTACACATGTATTAAAATTTAAGGTGAACAAGGTTGTAAATGCGTATATCCAATTTCAGCCCCAAAATACCGTATTTTTCTACGTCAAGTTTTTTTTAAGCGTATCCTCTTTTTTATGCAGAAAAAATGCGTAAACGCAAAAAAAACTTCACGTAGAAAAATTATCAGGGGGAACAAGTCTTTAAGAAGTGTTTTTCTTTGATCAAATTAAAAAATACGAATCTACTGCATTTCTTACATCATATTAATAATATAGGCGCTAAATGTATCATTTCGCCAAAACTGTTTTAATATTGCGTTTTTTTTCCATGGCATCACATAAGATGCGAAAAATATACGAATACGCAACAAAAACTTTAAAATGACAACTTGTGTGCATAAAAGAAAGAAATACGCTCTCCCGAAACTCTGAGAACTATGCTTATCGAAGTTCCTATCGCTATCATCTTAATTTGAAACTCTACTTTCATCTTAATCCATATCCCTATATCTCTCGCCATTCTCATGTAAATCCCTTTTTTTAGCTCTCTTTCTATCTAAATTGCTATCTCTAGCTTAATTCCTATTTAAATCTTTATCACATGTAATATTTTCTATCCTCCTCTTAATTTGAAATCTCTAGTTTAACTCTATTTAAACACGCATCTCCAACACCATCCTTATCAAAATCCCTATCTTTAGCTCTACCTCTTTCTGAATCCAAATCTCTAGCTCTAACCTAATATAAATCCAATTTCTAGCTCTATCTCCAGCTCTATAATTATTTAAATCCTATCTCTAGCTCTTACCATATTCAAATCCATCATTATAAAAATCCCCAACTAAATCCCTGATATAAAACCCAATCTAAACCCAATCTAAATCTCAATCTCTAGCTCCATATTGAATGGGATAGTGATTTAAATAAGGATAGAGCTAGCGATAGGAATTTAGATAAGAATAAAACGATATAGAACCAGAGATTGGATTAAGATAGTTAGAGCTCGAGAATCGGATTTAGATAGGGAAAAGACTGGAGATCTCAAATTTTGATGAGGATAGTACATATTAT
>JBOFHK010000025.1:0-135405 GCA_051649605.1 Brevinema sp.
CCACTATATCCCAAGCAAGTTATCTATTATAACACAGCATCAATGTCTTGTCAATACTTTTTAAAATATTATTTTTTTATAATAAAAATATTATTTATATAAGATCTAAAATTCTTGAAGAATACTCTCCATCTCTTTACAAAAAGATAAAGTAATTTAACTATTTAATAACAAGTTTACCTTTTTTTACAAACTTACGGATAACAGCATCAAATCCAAAACGGTCGATTGTTTTCAATACTTTCGCACAAACTCTTAAAGTTATTTTTTCTCCATTTTCAGAAATAAAAGTTTTTTTCTGCAAATTTGGAACCCACTTTGTACGGGTCTTTCTGTGAGAATGGGAAATATTATTTCCAAACATTGGTTTTTTACCAGATAATTCACATTTTCTTGACATATTTTCCTCATTAATCTAAAACAGTTTTTTATTATACAATAAAAAAACAAAACAATCAAGGATTTTTAAAAAAAGATTGTATTTTTTATTAATATGAATAGCAATTTAATCAGTTTAGTGAATCAACCTATCATTAAATAGAGATAGTTAAAAGTATCTTCTTGCTCAAAAATACTAGGAGTAAAAATATTCTGCCCCTAGCACCTATGAGATCTATATGATTACCACATCTTAAAATTGTTCCAATCGATCTGCCAATCGCGTTTTTGTCGTCCACGCCCTTGTCAATCCTAACATAAATCCTTCATAACGAAAAGATCGCGTATTCCTCATTTGGATTTTTTGTTCTTTACGGATATTTTGTTTAGCTACTCGATCTAGTGGAGAGAGTTTTCCCATGGCAACACCAAGGGCAATTAATTTATTCTCTACATTATTCGCCCTTGCTCTCATTCTTTGATCAGTCATCGTAAGATCAGAATAATTTACCGTACAGTCAAATGTATTGGGAATCAATGACGTGAATTCTTTATATTTTTCTTTTTCTTCCAGAGCAAGACGTTCAAATTGCTCCTTAATTAATGCAAGATTTTCTTTTCTTTTTTCGTTATTTTTTTGCTGTTGGAATGTTTCTTCAAGTTTTAGGACTCGTTTTTCTATACTTTCTATTTTATTGGTAATTTTATTTGGGTTTTTATAATATTTATCGTTAATAAAATCAAGATTTCTTCCTAGTAGAAGTAAGAGATTGTCTCCCATCTGAACGTATAACTCTTCTTCACGTTCTACCTGCAGTTTTTTGATACTAATCGCCATATAATCCTGATATACTGCCCGCCATTGAGCATACGCTCGCTTTATATCTTTATACAAGTTTTGTTCTATATCCTCAGTAGTTTCTAATAAAGAGTTTCTAAAATCATTCCAAAATAATCGCTCTTGCAATTCTATTTTTTTTTGTTTCCTTAATTTTTTAGTATCCTGAACAAAGTTTTTTCGGTATTCTTTAATATTATAGGGAATCACAGCATATTTTTTTTGTTCCCTTATATAGGATATAGGATCTTGTTCTAATTCATAAGGTGCTATATTATTTGTATAGTGAAGCACATTTGTATGAGAGAAAGGACTCGTACGCAAACTTTCTACTCCATATGTCAATAAAGAGAGAAGTTTATCTCCTTCGTTAGAAGGTTGGTATTCCCGCTTAGAAAACACTTGTTCTTCAGCGATATCACTCAAATGAGCTAATAAAGAGAGTTGCTTCAAAGGCTCTTCCAAGACTAAAAGTTTTGATGATTTATGCTGTAAAATCCGATTAGCTAATACAATTTTTCTCTTATCTTTGGTAGCTTTTCCATCAAATACCTTACGACCCTCAGTACTAAAAAATTCTTTATCAAGACTTTCGTTATTTTCTCTTAAATAGGCAATTGTTTCCAAGATATATTTTTGTTCCGTATTAAGAGAAGGTAATTTATTTGGAGGCACAGAGATCTGAGGAATAGCAACGGCTTTTGTTTGATCCTTACTGTTGACAATCTGAAACGAAGGCCACGCATAAAAACTACGAGAAATTCCCTGTTGCCAAATCTTACTATAGATTTTTTGTTCTATCCTAAAATGCTTCCCTTCAAATAAGAAATTCATGGGAACACCTGCCCCACCAATCAATTTACCACGGCGATCAAAGGCATAAACTAAGATTTCTAATTCTTGCTGGTTTACTTGAAAAATATCCCAACCCTCCTCTAGCCAATTAGGAATAACGTTAATCATCGCTACTAAAAATATGTCTGTGTCAGGAAGTTTTGTTGCTATTTCTGTAATCTGACCATTCAGCGTACTAAGATTAATCTCTCGCTTTCCTCCTTCAATAGGACGCCCAAAATAAGGAAGATCTCCAGCTGAAGCTCCATAAATATGATACCTTCTCGTATAAGAAATAACCGTTTTGAAATCTGTAAAACGAATCGTTTTTTCTTGATAATTAGAAATCACTTCTAAATAAGGAGTGTATATATCTTTATTTAAGATAGAACTAACAAGAGAAGGGTCATTAAAAAGAAGGTTAGGATTATAAGATTGGAGATTATCTAATAATGTAGCTATAGGAAATTTTTTTGCTTGGTCGATTAGAGTATTAAAATATTCTGGATTTTCCAACCATGAATTAATATTTACTCCAACTAAAGAGACCTTATATTGCTCTTGAGCTATTTGATAGCGATCACGCCATTCAGCCACATCAGAAGATACTTTATTTTTTGTACTATAAGGCTGGAACGTTGTATCACGCACCACTCTAGTAGCTGTTCTACTCCGAATTATCGGAACACTATCTATTAGTGAACCATCTAGCTCTTGTGTATAAGTATAAGAAACTAATAATATTAATACACTAAAAATGGTAATATGCATAAGAAACTCCTGATTATTATAATTTTGGAAAATAAATAAAAATTATAATTAATCATATTTTATAATAATGATAATAAATACATGCTGTTTTTTATACACAATCCTCTTAAAATATATTTTAATAAATATTAATTAAAAAATCAAGGATTTTTATTTAAAATCTACCTATTGCTTTATCGCACTAATTGTGATTTTTATGATGAAAATATCGTTCTAAAAATTCCTTTTTAAAAACTGTAAAACGATTACCTAAAATCGCCTTCCGTGCATTTTTTGTTAACTCTATTAAAAAATAAAGATTGTGAATTGAAGCTAACCGTGCTCCCAATACTTCTTGAGCTCTCAATAAATGTCTAATATAAGCTCTATCATAATTTTGACAAGCGTAACAACAACACTCTGAGTCAATAGGATTCATATCATACTCAAAAGCTTTTGTTTTGATATTTAAACGCCCATCTCGAGAAAATACTCCTCCATGGCGTGCAAATCTCGTAGGGAAAACACAGTCAAACATATCAACCCCCCGTTCTATTCCTTCCAATAGATCTTCTGGTACTCCGACCCCCATCAAATAACGAGGTTTATCAATCGGCATCTCATCATTTAATACATCTAACATACCATACATCTGCTCTTTACTTTCTCCAACTGAGAGCCCCCCTATTGAATATCCAGGAAAATCCAATTCCGCCAATTCCCTTGCACTCTGCTTCCGAAGGTCGGCAAAAACCCCTCCTTGGACAATACCAAAAGCATATTGGTTTTGAATATCTCTTTTAAGAAATTCTAACTTGGCACGCTCTGCCCATGCACTTGTCCGTTTTAAGGCTCGTAGTGTATGGTTATAATCAGCCGTTCCTGGAACACATTCATCAAGCACCATCATAATATCAGATCCAATAGCTTGCTGAACATCTACCATAATTTCGGGGCTAATAAAATGTTTTTTTCCATCAATATGGCTTTGAAAAAGTACTCCCTCATCGTTGATTTTACGCATTCCCGAGAGTGAAAACACTTGAAATCCTCCAGAATCTGTTAAAATATTTCGATTCCATTTCGTAAACTTATGGAGATTACCATATGTTTTAAAAAAATCCACCGTTGGTCTTAATAAAAGATGATAGGAATTAGACAATACAATCGTCGCCCCCATTTCTTCCAATTCTTCTCGGCATAGTGTTTTAACAGAGCCTTGTGTCCCCACAGGCATGAAGATTGGAGTTTCCACTGTCCCATGGGGAAGCTCTAAAGTACAAGCCCGCGCAGAGCCTTCTCGGTGATTAATTGTAAAAGGAAAACGTTTCATAAATATATCCTTGATTTATTGGTATTCGGCAGGGACAAATCGTCTTTGGAACTCTGGGAAGATATTTGCAGCATTTGCCCCTTTCATCGTAAAGGCAACTCCCACATAAGGCTCCCAAAAAGCAACTTGTTTAATCTCATCCACACGTCTTCCAAGATTAAAAATAATTCTCATATCCCAAGTATCCAAATCATGAATTAACTCAAAATTCAAAGCCTGTAATTTAAAACTCGAGCTTTGCAAGGACTGAACATCCCAGATTTTCAGTCCGTTCCATAGGTCTCCAAAGAAATTTTTAGGATTTTCTCCAGGAGCCAGTATTGATTCTCCATTATAAATCCCATTTTTATAATAAAGGTAAATTTTTTCGTTCAACATCTGTGAAGAAAATCTAAAAGTGAGATATTTGGTAAATTTTACCCCAATTACAAAATCCAGACGAAGATAAGAGTTTCGGACATTAATAAAATCCTGATAATATTGAAGAACAAAACCAAATTCTGATAATTCATAAATAAAGGGGTACAGTGCTGGGATTTGATAGTTTCGTAAACGTACGTCCCACAGGAATTCTAAATTGAAGCTTTTATCTGTTCTAAAAACAGTAGGAAGGATTTCATTATTATGATTCGTTACAATTCCTATCCGAGCTTTCTCAAAGAGATTATAGCGATAAACTAATTTGGGAAGATAATGATATTTACTATCTGGAGTAAATTCAAATAATAGTTTAGGATAACCACCCACAAAACGATTGGTAAAACTAGCTCCTGCTAAAGGACGAAAATTTTCCTCGCTATTATTAGTTTTAGTATTCAAAATATCTACTGTTGCTTCCGTTCCAATATTAAACCAAAAAACACGAGCCTTCGCCCCTAGAGTAAGACGATCATAGATCTTATTATCAAAATAAATATTATTAGTATCGCCATTTATAATATTTTGCTGTTCGTCAGTTGGGACTCGGTGTCTTAGATTCCAGTTTGCATCAAATGTCAAGCCTAAAATCGGTTGTCGTTGCCATTGTAGCCATTCCCAAGAAAAAGTATTATTCCAAGTAATGAAACTTTCCCGCACAAAATCATTCTGCATACGTAAGAGATAATATAAGGGATAAGAATAACTAACAGACGTTTCAAAAGCAATTTTTGTTCTATACCACTCATCATCATCCCAAATTTTATCAGGTTTTACAGAGGTTCCAAGGGTATAGTCCATCCGAAAACCTGAATCACGCTGACTATTAGTAAAGTTTGCCCCGAAAGAAGACCAAAGCTCGTTATATTGCATTTTTATTTTGTTATCAATTGTCCAAAGATTATCAAACAATGCCGTCCTAAAATCAAGAGACCCATTTTCTTGGTGTTGGTTTACATCAGCAATAACAACCCAGTTCGTATTCAGAAGATTAATATCTTGTACAGTGGTACTACTATTTGTCCCAAAAGTTCTTTGGGCAGAATACTTAACATCCGCAGAAGCAGTAAGAGCCAAATCTACCCAGGTATACTGATTCGTAATAACAGTATCGATAGATACAGTTGTCCAATTGGTAATCATATTTGTTTGATAAGTCCCATTCCCAAGAAGAACTACCCCCCGTCTAATTGAACGATTGGATATTTGGGAAATTTGTTTTTCGTATTCTGGAAGTTTTGCAAGGCTCATCGTATTTGATTTGCCATCAGAACGAACCACAGTAACACGATTCGTTGTTGTATAAGCATATTTAGCAAGGTTAAGTGATCCAAAATTATAAGTAATACTTGGTAAGGTTAAGGATCGCAATTCATAATCATAGTAATTATTTAAAAATTGATTGGCATTATTTTTTTGGTTAGGACGCGTTATTTGAAGCAATTCCCAAGCTCCTGACATACTAAATTGTCCTGCCCGCAAATTAAAACTACGCTTTATTGTATTTAAAGAAGGGTTCGCATCTCCTTGGTAGCCATACCAAGAATTTAAAGAAGGATTAAGAAGTTCGGTGAAATTGATTGATTCGGCATCGTCAAAGCGTGTTCGAGCGCTGTATTTAGGAAGAAAAAAAGGATCGTTCAAATCTTCTATATCAAAATCTAAAGAGATTCCATTTGTTGCAATCGCCATCCGAATTTTATAATACCAAGCAAACTGATTAATCTGTTGAAAATCATTTGCAGCATTTAATTGAGGTTGTACCCATTGAGAAAATAAATCACCGTTTTTAATAATTCTCACATCGTTTGCGAATCGTGTCTGTATTTCTAAGTACTGAATCATTCCTATTTTAGGAGCTGCATAATCCATTTGAAAATACTGACCTTGTCGTTCGTAAAAATCAAAACCAAAATCAAATTCCCCAATTTTAGAATCAACAGCAATATTATTAATAAAATAATACCCAATCCGTTTTTCACTTCCAAAACTTGTTCTTAAACCTCCAGACCCTTCTGTTTGTAAAAATACAGGCAACCACAAAAAACTTGCTTGCCCTGTCATATATTCTAATCCCGCAGCAACGGTAACTTTACCTTGAATATACCATAATTTACTGACCTTAAGAGCAAAATGATCAAAACGTACATCCGACGTCGATAGTTGAACATTATCTAAAACAAAACGATCGGAGCTTAAAATAGTTGCCTTTTCTGCACGATAATACCAAGGCTTATCATTATAACCTCCTGTCGGCGACGCTCCTAAAATAGAGCGGACATTATACATTACTCCCCGCTCCATATCAGGCTGATAATTCAAACTATCGACGAGGTATTTTGTCCCAGCTAACGTGAATTCAACATTACCGTAAGCTCCGACATTGATAACTAGAGAATCCTTCATAGTAATAATCATCTTTTCTGCACGTAAAAACGAACCATCAAAACGAATACGAACATTCCCTAACATCACCGCTTCTGTCGTATCAGAATCGGTAAACTCTTGGATCTTAATATCATCCGCATTATCTAACACAATAAAAACTCTATCATCTTTTGAGGCAACCACAGAGCGATCTGTCGCCTCAAAAGGAGGCCGTATTCGTAGCTGTTCTGGAGGTAGATCTCTATTATCAATCAGCTGGGGATAGATAATACTCAGTCTCAAAATAATTAGACAAAATATTAGAGAATTTTTTTTAATCAATAAAACTACACCTTACTATAAGATATAAACAGATTATAGTTTACTTTCTCAAAAGACGCAAAGAAATACCTGCTTCATTATTTTGATTTTTTTAGGAACAAACGGTATACTATAAAGTATGTTTATAGTATACATTGTAGACATATACAAAACCGCTACGGATACCATAATGAAATATATATTATTTTTATTCTTTCTTATGTTCAATATAAGCTGGAATCATGGTCAAAACGTTATTGTTACTGCTACATACTACGAGCCTGGCATTAATAGTCCATGGATGGCGGGGTTAGATTATGATTTTGGATTTGGTAAAATATTTTCTTTTAATATACAACTTGCTGGTGGAATCAGCTCTCAAGTTAATAGAGCTTCTACTTTTGGGGATGTTTTTATGGGAGAACTCCAAATCGGAGCAAGACTCTACATGAATAAAATCGATACTTGGGAAGGGATGTTTTTATCTATGGTATCTCGTATTGGGATTTACAATATTCCTATACGATCCCGAGACGACCCCTTTACCTCTAGTAGTAAATTAATTATCAACCGAGGGCATATGTTTCAATATGGAATGGGGATTTATCTCGGTTATAAATGGAAACGAAATTTAGTAACCAGTATGGAAGGCTTTCCTTTTACGTTGGTGATCGAGCCCTATTTAGGGTGGAACTTGGATTCTTTTAGCCCCCTAAGTGCACCTAGTGGATTTCAACAATCAGGTCGAAATATCAATCGCTTTTCGGTGGGATTAACCTTTAAGATAGGATTTTATACCTATAAAAAAAGTAAAGCCACCCTTGCTCGAGAAAGAGAAGAGGAAGAATTAAAAAATCAAAATAGCACTAATAATACTGCAGCAATATCCGATAATAATAAACAACAAAGTGAGGTTTTTTATGGAAAGCAATATATTAGTATTACTTCAAAATCAAGTAGAGGATATTGAGTTTATTACTCCCGTAGATTTATGGAGAAGAGCAGGTTATAACGTTACAACAGCATCGATTACAGACACCCTAGAAATAATAAGCCAACAAAACATAAAAATGCACGCAGATGTCTGTTTAAAAGATATTAGTTCTAGCGATTTTGATTATATATTTATCCCTGGTGGTGCTGGGCATAAACTTTTACTAGAATCAAGTCTCGTTACCAAAACTATTCAGGATTTTGTTACCCAACAAAAACCAATTATCGCTATTTGCGCTGCTCCTATTCTCTTAGTCCCTTGGTTAGAAAATAAAAAAGCGACCTGCTATCCTGCAATGAGTCAATATATCTCCAATTTTGTCGATCAAGATATTGTTGTTGATTTACCTTTTATTACAAGTCAAGGTGTGGGAACTGCTACAAATTTAGCTTTTTATATTATTTCTTTAATAAGTGGGGCTGAGTTTACGACTGAGCTAAAAAAAACAACGGTATTTCTATGATCACTAGGGGGTTTATGTTTAAGTTTTATATCTTATTATTAGTATTCTTTTTTCCCATCTTAACACTGGCAATGAGTAAAGCTCCCGAACAGCCGTTGTTCTTTCCCATATTTAACTCTTCGTTTAATGATTATCCCAATCAAACGATTTATTATGAAGCTATTCCAATTATTTCCCAAGACACCAACAAGGGACTCTTAAATATGATTCCCATTATTTCTCAGCATTCTATTACGGGAGAGGTTCAATTACAAATCTTATTTACCTTTTTTCCTTATCCTGATTCAAATCCCAACACGATTACCAATAATACACGATCACCTTATATTATTAATATCGCATCCAACAAAAGAAATCTTCCTCTCCCTGCCTTTCATACCCAACACTCTATCTATACTCTTACCAATAACAGTATGATAAAAAAAGAACAGGTAACTGCAGTAACTACTTACCCTATTACTACTGGAACACTTTATTTATTCCCTGAAGATATTACCAATTTAATGCTGATAATTCGTGATGTTGAAAATCCCCCAAATGAATATCATCGAATCCAAACACTGCTCCCCCCTAAGACCAATAGTTTACAGATCCAATTCAAGCCTAGTACGTACTCTTTACAAGATTTACAAAATCTCTATCAAAATAATATCAACAATACTGCATTGAGGGAACCTACTGCCAACACAAAAATATCCACAGGAATCCCACAATTTACTACTCTCCCTTCGCCCGCTCTTCCTCGCCCTAATAATTTATCTATTGTACTTGATAGCCCTCAAGGTTCAAAGAACTTAGTCTTACCAGCTCAATATACAGTTATTTTAAATAACATTCTCCAGTTTTATTTTCGATTACTATAAAAGACTATTTTGGTACACCATGTTTAGGGATAGTATACCGATATTCAATTGCATCTCCCGTCCAAAAATCTGGCTCTTCACCCATAGGATATTTATTTGGATCTGCTAAAAATATATCATCTAAGATTAGATTGTAATTTGTTGTTCCAGGCATATCAATGATTTCGTATAATCTTTCATAGTATTTTACCCTATCTTCTCGTTCAAAAAAAGATAGGATATAGGGAAATGTTAAATAGGAAATTAAGAGCATAATAGGAAGAGAAATAAAAATTACCTTAAGAAAAAATTTTATTTCTTTTTGTGCGAAAAAAATCCTGATCTGTAATAAGAGAAGTTTCATAAAGAACCTCATAAAGATTATTGTGATTTCTGGACAAAAATAAGATTTCATCCTATAATATTAATTAGAGTATACGATATTAATTTAATATATCGACACATCATTATTTTTCTATACTTTTGCGAGAGTATTTTGATGAATGGAGGATCTATGGTCGTACAAATTACAAATCTCAGCAAAAAAATTCGAGACGGAGCATTCCAGAGAAATTTGCTAGAGCATATCAATCTCTCTATTAAAAAAAACGAGATTGTTGCCCTTGTTGGCACTTCTGGTGCTGGAAAAACTGCACTACTGAGAATTTTATCTTGCCTAGAAGTCGCCTATGAAGGAGAGTATTTTTTTAATGGTACTAATCAAATTATTAATCTTCCAGAATCAGGTTTGGCAAATATGCGTCGTCAATATATGGGATTTATCGGTTTTGAACCAGAATTTATTGACCAAATAACTGTTAAAGAGTGCTTAGAAATGCCCTTGAATGCTCTTGGAATTTCCTATAAAGAAAAAAAAAATAGGATTATTGATATTTTAGAGATCGTAGGGTTGTTATCTAAATTAAACCACTCTATCCAGTCTCTACAGTATTACGAGCGTATGTATATTTCTGTAGCTCGTGCTTTTATCAAAAAACCTATTTTAGTCGTAGCAGATAATCCTTGCAAACAATTACACTCTTCCGAAGCTATAGCTCTGTTGGATCTCATGACCAAATTATCCCAAGATTATGATAGTACTCTTGTTTATTCTACCTACGATCCTGCTCATTTGAAAAAAGCCAACACTATTGTTTATATGAAAGATGGAAAAATTATAAAAATTGCCTGAAGCATGATGAAACAAAAAACTATTAAAATCCCAAAAAAACTTCTCCGACTTTCTTTTTCCTCAAATATTACAATCCTATCTTTTAGTAGCTTTATGCTCGCCTTATTATTTATTTGTTTATCAATTTTAGCAGGTGTTCAATATAATATCAAACAAAATATCACTAAAAATTATAATGCTCATCTTTCTATTTATGCTCCTAATTTTAACCTTCCTACACAAAAACAATTATCATCTTGGTGGACAAGTGATTCACCCACAATCGAAAACTCTACCAATCAAGAATATATAAGAGCCACCACCAAACGCTCTAGTCTACCAGCTTTATTTTCCGATACACCCATCCAACTTACCATCTTGGAAAATACGGACAGTACTGTTTTTGATAATTTTATGTCTGCTACGACCAGTGATACCATTATTCCTTTAAATCATGTCTTTATTGGTAGATATCTTGCCAATGAATTGTCGCTCAGCGAAGGAGAACCGTTCCCAATCTATATTCCTAGTTTAAATACCTATTGTACTAATCTCACGATCCACTATATTTTTGACGCTCCTGACCGTTTTAGTGATCAATACCAAGTCTATATAAACAAAAACTCCTTATCAGAAACAATAGGTATACAATTTCAAAAATACCATGTTCGTTTTTCTGCCACTCCCTTTATCAGTATCGTAGAAGATAGTATCGCTCCAATAATTGGTGGGCAAAAAAAAATGTATACTGATGATTCTCTAACCTACGCTTATCAACAACTCAATCAAATTCATCGAAATATCCAACATTGGATTTACTTTTTTTACGCTTTTCTCGGAATGCTCATTTTTTTAATCCATTATTTATCTTATTATATAATCCAAGAGGATTTTCGACACTATCTATATCAAACAGGGCATATTTTACCATTTTCTATATCGATACAGTTTATAGGACTTGTATTAAAAAAACTACTTGGAATTAGCGTTTTTGCCTTAGGAATCACTATCGGTTTTATATCATTGCCAATAGAATGGTCTTCAGAATTTTTTATCTCCCAAAATGCACTCTATCCTTCGCTAAACCTCCCAATAATGTATTATTTTACCGCCCAATTTCCCTGGACACTTCTCCAGACTATTCCTTTAGGACTAGTCTGTGGTACTCTTGGTACTTGGATTTTATTATTGGTTTTTTCCTTAATTCCTAATTTTTCTAACCCAAAAAATAAAATGGGGTATATAGTTTTAGGAATGCTCGCAATCGTCATCTTCGGATTTTTCACAAGTCATCAGTATATTCACGTTTCTTTTGCCAAAGTAGCGAGAAACAACTACTGGGCACAGTATTTTTTTGGGAAACATATGTTGGCCGATAAAGATTATGCCAAGTATAATTCTTTTCAAATTACTCCAAAAACAATATCTATACCCCAAGATAACTTAAAAATTTTGGACGAAAACCTCCTCAATTATATGACAAGTTTTGAGAGTTATGGTACCGCTTCGATTATTACCAATACACCCTCAGAAGGAATCCCTCCCCTATTACTTAGTAAAGATGTTACTGTAAAATCTCTTCAAGGAAATTTAATACAATTCTCTAACATTTTACAGCCACTCCAATCCAATCAAGTAGTTATCGGTAAAGATATCGCTGATTATTTTATTAGTAATAAAGTTTTAAATCTCACCTTTGAAGATACCAACGCAACAGAAACGACTCTTGTTGTCTCACATATTATTGATCTACCTATAGGAAATTTCAACAATACTATTTTTCTTAATCACACCAATCTCACCCAACTCTTAAAAATCAGCCCAACAGAAATTACAAAACTTCAGCTCATTGGCTCTAAACGATTTCTTACCCCCCTAACAAATGATCTCATCTCTTTAAGTTCCCTAAAAAACAATACACGTCCTTGGAATAAATTATCTGATCTTACCTTAGGTAGTTTTTGGATTAGAAGTTTATTTCAAGGATTACTTGGGGCATTATTGGTTTTATCAATCATATTATATTTAGCCATTCAAGATAAAAATAAACTTTTATTATCTTATATTTGGGGGATTCCTTATAGTACTTTCTCTTACCATAAAATCGGACTCAGTTTTATCACAGGAATATTTCTAGCATGGTTCAATCAATTAATCGTTTTTCTGTGGATTCAGCCCCTTCCCAATTTTTTATATATTCCTCTCCTCAGTCCCAGAAACCTTCCTTTTTCACCAAGTTGGACAGCTGTACCTCTGCTATTAATAGGATTCGCCTTACCTTTTGTTGTTCTCTACTATTTTTTCAAAATCATTCTTAGAAATATACAAAAAAAACTTATTCAATACCACTACCGAAATCAATTATCATAAGATAGGGAGTACTTTATGTTATTTATAAAAATTGCCCAAGCACCTTGGGTGATCGGCATGATTTGTTTATTATTTCTCCTGATTTTTGTTACTCTATACCGACAGAAAAAAATCCGATCCTTACTATTATCTTCTATTCAGCAAAAAGCTTTACTTGCTAAGAATCTCCCAGGAGCAAAAATTACAAAACTAATCTGTATGGTGATTATTAGTATCATGCTTGGTATTTCTTTATTAGATCCTAGAGGGAGTTCTCTTTCTTCCGAATTAGAACTAGAAGGGATTGATTTAGTCCTCATTTATGATATATCTCGAAGCATGGATGTCCAAGATATAGGGTCAAGTCGATTAGATTTTTCAAAAAAACTAGGGGCACAGCTCGCCGATAGTCTTGTCGGAAATCGTGTAGGATTAGTAATTTTTGCTGCCGAAGCAATACGATTAATTCCTCTTACCACCGATATTAATAGTATTATTTTGGTTATTGATGAATTGTCTACAGATATGCTTAGCTCCCAAAGTACTGACATCGGTAAAGCGTTAAATGAAGCTCTTAAAAATTTTCAGGAAGATACTCTAACCCATAAAAGTATTGTTCTATTTACAGACGGAGAAAATCTAGATGGGTCAGTGGATAACGCCATCGATGAAATCAAACAACAAGGGATTTCTTTATTCATCGTAGGAACAGGCACTGAAGAAGGGGGAGCTGTCCCTATAATCGATAAAAGGAATAGACAAACAAATATCTTGAAAAATGCTTTAGGGCAGGGTATTGTTTCTAAGCTGGATACCTCTTTTTTACAGAATCTTGCGACTAAATCAAGTGGGACGTATCTATACGGTTCTCGAGCAGCAATCAATGAATTAAGTACTTTGATTGATAATATCACCAAAAGCCCTTTTGGTACAAATACCCAAAGTTTTTTAGAACCAAAATTTCGTGTTTTTATTCTTTGTGCTTTATTGGCCTTAATTTTGTATTTGTTTATTCCTGATACTAAAAAACGAATGCTCCCTCTCCTCTTAATCCTTCTAAATAGCACTTCTTATGGAATCACCACAGAACGTCATGCTTATTCTTCTTATCAAGACGGTGAATATTCTTCCGCCTTGAGATTTTTTCAACGGAGCCTAATTAAAAACCCTAAAAACTCTAAATCCAAATTTGGAGAAGGATCAAGCTTATACAAATTAGAGCGAGGTGATCGAGCCGAAAAATCGTTCTTAGCACTCACCAACGATGAACATCCAAAAATATCTCAGCAAGCAATATTCAATGCTGCCAATGCACGTATCCAGAAAAAAGAGCTTGATGGAGCTTTAGAACTATATAAAGAAGTGATAAAAAACAATCCTGAAAATTCTCGGCTTTATCAAAAAGCTCTCAATAACTACCTCTATACACGGGCTCTTCAGGAACAGCAGCAACAAAATCCAGAGAATCAACAAAACTCCGAACAACAAGATCAAGAAAGTCAACAACAGGAGGGACAAGAAAACTCCGAACAACAAAATCAAGCACAAGAAGGGCAAAACGAACAACCAGCACAAAATCAAGAAAATCAACAACAGGAGGAACAAGACCAACAAAGGCCTTCGCAAAGCGTTTCCCCGAGCGATATTGATAATCTCCTAAGTGTTGCAGAGAAAGATGAGAAAGAAAATTTATCAAAACAATTTAAAAAAACAGAAGGACTCTTCCAAAAGAATAAATATTAAAAGATGTCCTCTCCAAAAGTATTTACAAAAAATAGAAATTAATATCCCTTACTAATTTTGATAGAAAAGCAATCAAAATTAGTAAGGGATATTAATTTCACCTTCAAAGACTAGATCCGCAGTACCATTCATTACCATCATACCAGAAAAATCTTGATAGATAAAAAGCGATCCATACTCTAATTGGATTTCTATTTGTTCTTGAGTAGAAAAAAAACCCAAATACATTCCCAATCCTGTTACAAAAACAGCCCCTGTACCACAAGCCAAAGTATGCCCTGCTCCCCGTTCCCACACTCTCATCACCGCTTTTGTAGGAGAGAGGATATTAACAAATTCTACATTCACTCCATCAGGAAAAAGTACTTTATCTTGTTCTATCATTTTCCCTAAACAACAGAAATCAAAAGAATCAACATCTTCTTCTAAAAAGCAGGTCGCATGTTTTGTACCTACACTACCTACATAGAACAAAAATTGACGTCCCTGAAAAAAATATTCAAAAACATAAATATCCTTAATACGTCGTCCATTCGGAGAACAAAAAGGAATTTCTTTAGGATCAAAATTAAGATAACCCATACGAACAGAAGCAGATTCCATAACATCGGAGATATTAATCGTCATTATAATTTCTATAATACCGCTCTTCGTTTCGACAAAAAGGGGGTTTTTTTTGATTAAGCCTTGATCCCAAACAATTTTTGCCAATTCCCGAACACCATTTCCACACATGGGTGCTTCTCGACCATCACTATTAAAGATTCGCATTCGGCAGTCTGCTCTTTGAGAAGATTCAATAAAAATCACTCCGTCCCCACCAATACCAAAATGACGATCAGAGAGTTTAGGAATTAAATCAAGTATCTTCAAAGACAATCCTTGATCCAAAGCGTTAAAAAAAATATAATCATTACCCAGGCCTGTCATTTTTATAAAAGGTATTTTCATAAAATCCTCTGTAAAAAGCCTCCTAAATTTAGGAGGCTTTTTAATTATTATAATATTTGAAAGAAACAATAACTGATCCTTACGCGTAACGTTCCATTTGTTTCATTTTACGGACTTTTTTTTCGATTTTTCGTTGGATCACAGCTTTTTTACGTTTTCGTGTTTCGGATGGTTTTTCATAAAAACGGTGTTTTTTTTCTGCTGTCAAAATCCCATCTTTTTCAACTTCTTTTTTGAAACGCTTAATAGCACTTTCTACTGTTTCGCCTTCACGAATTTCTACTAATAACATGTATTCTCCTAATGATAATTTATCGACCTGTAAGATTAGTACCTAGTGGTTCTCCAGCTAAGATATGAACATGCACATGATCAACGGTCTGCCCTCCATGGATACCGTTATTATTTACCAAACGATAACCAAAGTCTTCTAAACCTTGTTCTTTAACAATATGTTTAACAGCACCCATCAAATGAGCTAAGATACCGTCCTCAATGTCGTGAAAATGTCGACGGCATTCCTTAGGTATAACAATAATGTGGATTTTAGCAATAGGGTTAATATCTCTAAAAGCTAAAACGTAATCATTTTCGTATACTTTATCGGCAGGAACCTGACCCTTAACAATAGAACAAAAAATACATTTCATTATTTTTTCCTTGTTGAGTAAATCCCCTATATGAGTCTCACCCCCTTCACTATCACTTATAATTGTACAATATTTTTTCAAAAAAATCAAGATATTCCTTGATTTTTTCCTCATTTTTCAGTATTCATTAATCACAGAGATTATTATTAAAAAAAATTATGCTAATAATCTTGACAAGAGAAAAATTCTCTTTAATAATATATAAGAAAATTATAATACTCTCTGGGAGGAATATTATGTCTTTAAAAGACTCTTTTGAAAATAAAGAATGGGAACTTTTAGAAGATGATGATATGTGGGATGAAAAAAAAGATTCCTGGGACGATGAAGATGAAGACTGGAAAGAAGATGACGAAGATTGGTCAGATCTCGAAGACTTCGATGAATAAAAACACTTCATATTTTTATTAAAACTTTCTTTGCATCAGATACTCTAATAATTCATGCCATAATTGGTGATACTCTTTTTTCATTGACATCCGATTAATAATTCCCTCTGCACATTGTCTATAGCTTTGCAATTGTTCCGATAGTATTTCTTTTATTCCAGCCTGCTGATAAAGCAATTTTATCTGTTCAATCTGATCTTCTTGCCCATAAAGAGCTTTAGCTTGAGGGCATTTTTCTATTAATAGAGATCGGCAAAAGGTTTTTTTATTTTCTCGAATATCACCTCCTGAACTTTTACCAATCTGAGATTTAGGAAAGTAGTTGAGTTCATCATCTCGGATTTGAAAAATCAAGCCTAATGGAATACTGAGTTCTTTAACTAGCTCTATTGATTCTTTTGAAGCCTTAGCTAAGGTTAACCCAGCTTGAAAAGGTAAAGAAAAAGTATAATTAGTTGTTTTATGCTGAATAATTAATAAAAACTCTTCTTGAGAGATTTCATAATCTCGATAAAATGATTTTTCCACATCATAGACTTGACCTAAAACAGTCTTGCTCAGCTCTCGAGCAAATAATCCTACTAAATCCTTATCAAGATAACGAAATATATGAAATAATGCCAAATCTCCTACACACATTGCTAAGGATAAAGAAGTATGTTTATCAAAGCCTTGATTTTGATAAATTTTATGCATGGACGCTTTGTTTCTTCTTAAATCATCCTGATCCATAATGTCGTCATGGATCAATAAAGCTGTTTGAGCTAATTCTATTGCCGAAGCAATATCTAAGATATCGCGGTCGCGGAGACGACCAAAAGATTCTGCCGCTAAGACAACAAAAATCCCTCTTAGTAATTTCCCTCGGGAAGTATATTCATAAAGTTGTTCTGCAATCGTAGAAGAGTGTGGTAGAGAATCATCAATAAGATCTTCACATTGCTGTTTAATCTGTCCCAAAATTAAAGGTTTCAATTCTTGAATATAATAATTTAAATCCATTGTTCCTCTTATAGCTGCTCTAAATAATCAACAATCTCTTTTTCAATGAATAGGGGGGTCGATGTAGAAGAAACCAATAACACTTTTTGGATA
Organism: Brevinema sp.; assembly: GCA_051649605.1. Lineage (GTDB taxonomy): Bacteria > Spirochaetota > Brevinematia > Brevinematales > Brevinemataceae > Brevinema_A. The sequence goes on from JBOFHK010000025.1 coordinate 17,886, forward strand.
CCATCCCATTGAAGTTGTTGATTTTTCAATCCTGCTAAATTGGGAATAAAAATCGTATTTTCAGAACCATTTTTTAAGACTTGGTATAATTTTTTAGAGTTAGAGCTACTAGGATCTCCAATTACAATGGTAAAATCAACTTCCTGCTGTAACATAAGAGATTCCTGTTCTTTATTTTCAGTAACGGGACAAATAGTATCGTGGACTATAATAGGAATATCCGTAAAATGAGCCTTTATTTGATCGCAGACACGCTGAAAAAAATCCCGTGAATGCGTCGTTTGAGAAAGAATAGCAATCTGTAAGCATTCTGTAGGAATCGTTCCTACTATTAAAAATTGTTGGAGATCCTGCTCATTTTCGATCACTAAATAATGTTGTGCATAGCTAACTAAGCCTTGTACTTCTGCATGATTATCTTTCCCAGAAATAATCACTAAAGAATGTTGTAAAGAAGCCTTTTCAACATGTTTTTGGACACGTTTAACAATAGGGCAGGTCATATCTTTAAGAATAAATTTTTTAGAAAGCTCTTCTTCCTTAAATCGAGAAATACCATGGGTACGAATTACTAACGTTTCTCCCTGAGGTAACGACTCTGGAGAAGCTGCACTAATTTGATGTTGTTGTAGCATATCAATATAGTTTTGATTATGAATTAGTGGCCCATAGAGATTCACATATTCTGCTTCTTGACGTAATTTAAATACGCCATCTTCTGCTCTTTTAACACCAGGACAGAAGCCTGATGTTTTGGGTACAATTACAATCATACTAGCCTTCCAATAAGTCTATTAAACATTCTAAATCCACACCCGCCTTATAGCAGAATTCCTTAGAATAGGGATCTGATTTGTCGTAAACGTCTCTATAAATAATCTTAGTAATCCCTGCAGCCACACAAGATTTAATACAATAATGACAAGGTTGTAGCGTTACATAGATGGTAGCACCGTCTACTGCTATTCCCACTCGTGCTGCCCATAACAAAGCATTCATTTCTGCATGAATTGTCGTCCGCTCAGAAAACTCATGATGTTGTGCTCGTTCTACCGGATCACCACAGAAATAATCTACACAATCTTCTGGAAATCCTGAAGGTGTCCCATTATAACCATGAGAAATAATCCTATCATTTTTAACAATCACCGCCCCCACCTGAAAATATGTACATTTAGAGGCTTTGGAGGTCGCTATAGCGTGTTCCATAAAATAAAGATGTCTATTTATCATATTGGTTCCCTGTAATTAAGACTCTTAATTATACATCCAATTGGAAAAAATTTCAATATCGTACTCTTTATCTAATAGCCCCTAGGACAATACTATCAAACCTAGGGGCTACTGTTAAAAATAATAAAATCCAGCAATAAAAAACTAATTTAGGGATTTTCGAGAAATAATTTTCCACTGATTTTGATGTTTTTCTAACATATAATCTACATAAATTGCACGATCATGAACAGTAACAAGTTTTTTAGAGTCTGTTTCTAAAGAATTCTGAACAATCCATTTAGTGCTAACGATCGCAATTGTTCTTCCATCAATTTTATGCTCTGTAGATTCTTCAATACTCCATGATTTTAAAGAACGATATTGCTGGAGGAGCTCGTCTTTTTTCTTAGGAGAACTTTCGATAGATTTTAATAATTCCTCAACCTGTCTAAGTTCTGCATTGGCGGTAATCGTAAGCAATCGCTTTATATCTCCATTCGTTAATGCTGTCAAAGCACTCTGAACAACATCCGAAGGACTTTGGCTATATAGGGTACTCATAGTAAAAAATATCGCTATTAAGATTCTCATCTTACTCTCCCAACTCTAAAAATTGTATCTTACCTATCGGAAAGAAAAAAAAGAGCTTTAGGTTTTTTCTTAAGTTAGTAGTACGCTCTCTTAAAATACAAACCTTCGGCAGGAACAGGTTTCCAATGCCCTCTTGGTAGTTCTTTTCCAGCAAGGGAGCACCGAATGTCATCAAGAGACAAGCAACCCTCCGATACAGATAAGGTTGTTCCTATCAATGTTCTAATCATTCCTCTCAAAAAGCCTTCTCCTTTAACACAAAATACCACATAATTTTTAAACTGCTTGACCCTCATATAATCAACACGTCTTACCGTCGTTTTTTTTGCTCTCTCTTGAGCAGTATATCCGTAACAAAACTGCGAAAAATCATGAGTCCCTATAAATAAAGATGCAACCTTTCTCATGAGTGTTATATCAATAGGGTTTCGTTGATGATAAACATTTTTATGTAAATAAGGAGGCATAATATCTCCTAAATACATTACATAGCAATATGTCCGAGCCAAGCAAGAAAAGGTTGCATGGAATTGATTATTAGTTTCCCAGACTTTATAAACTCTAATTTCTGGGGGTAATTTACTATTTAAAATTTTAAAGATTTTATCAGGAGGAATCGTATCATTATGAACTCTATAATGAGCAGTATACCGTAAAGCATGGGCTCCCGAATCAGTCCGACCCGCTCCCCAAACAATAATTTTTTTTTTATATAACTCCGACAAGACCGTATTTAGTGTCCCCTGCACCGTTGGTACATTAAGTTGCATGTGCCAACCCTTAAAAGCCGATCCCTCATACGACAATTGTAATACATATGTTTTTTTATCCATAAACGAATCCTTATTCTAGTTAATATTATAACAAAAAAGAAATAATACTTTCAAGTTTTTTAAAAAACTTGATTTCATCAAAAAAAATAGTTACAATATATAATGTATATACAGATAATGTATATCACTGAGGATTGTTTATGAAAAGATTGCTTCTTATTTTATTAGTATTTTCTTCTTGTTCTAGTAGATCTTTTCTCAAAACATCCTATGATATTATCTATCCCAGACAAATCACCTCTCAAGAATTAGATTATATTATATCCACATTAAACCCTACAAATTATCTTATTATTGATTTTCGTTCTCCAGAAGAATACCAACAAAAACATATTGATCGAGCCTTGCTCCGTTGTTATAAAAATATTTTATCTATTACCAATATCCCCAACTACCAAGCAAAACGGATTATTTTTTATAATAACAAAAATATCTCTTTTTTCAAAATTAGTAAAGCCCTTCAAAAGCTTCAAATCACCAATTTTTTTCTTCTACAAAATGGATTTGAAGCTTGGCAAGAATACTCCTCAGAGGAATAAATATGTCTTATGATCCTTTTGGAATCAAAAATATAAAAGGACTCTTGCAAGAGAACGGTCTATATCTTTCAAAAACTAGAGGGCAAAATTATCTGATTAACCGTCAAACGGCAGAAAAAATTGTTGGATGTCTTCCTCCATTAAACAAACATCAAGAATATTTTGAAGTAGGTACAGGATTGGGGGCTTTGACAGTACTATTAGCAGAACAAGGTAAAACCACCTCATTAGAAATAGACCAAGGGGTGTTCCGTCTCATTTCTTATCAATTAATCCACCCAAATCTTAAACTCATTCACAGTGATTTTCTTAAATGGCAAGAATACCCAAAAGATAAAGAATATATTTTTATTTCTAATCTCCCCTACTCTATCTCTGGGGAAGCGATAAAAACATTTATTGAGCAAGATATTTTTCAATTGGGAATTTTAATGTTACAAAAAGAGTTTGCCGATCGGATGGAAGCATCCATCGAAAGCTCAAATTACGGCCCTCTTTCCGTTATCGTTCAAAATTTTCTTGAAATTAAAAAATTATTTTCAGTAGGAAGAGGAAATTTCTTTCCTGAACCCAAAATAGATTCGCTAGTTATAAGTATCCAAAAAAAAGAAAATCCTCCATTTTCACAAAAAGAATTTTCTTATTTTATTAAGCAGTGTTTTTTAGCAAAGAGAAAAACATTAGCCAATAACCTCGCCTCAACTCCATGGAGCATTAATAGCCCTTTATGCCGAAAACGTCCTGATGCTATTACTCCTACAGAATGGGCAGAATTATTTCTTTCTTTAGACAAAGATTAAGTAAAAAGTCCTACCAAATGCAGTAGGACTTTTTATCTATTATTATTTATTGAAGAGGGGCTATTGGAAAACGGGTTGTATTAATACCTGCTGCTTCTAAGGCAGCATTATTCCGTTCTACACGAAAGCCTTCTTTTATTTTACCAACGAAATCTAACATCCAACGTTGACGTTTTTGCTGGGTAATTTGGGTAGTCAAAACTTCACGGGACTTTGTCGCATTAAATCCTCTTGCCCGCAATTCTTCTCCATATTGAGCATAAGCTTGATCCAACTCTGGCTGAGAAACGACAAAAGAATTTTCATTTTGAGGAAGATTTTGGGTGAGATAAAGATTGAAGAGAGCCTGCTGAGCCGCATTACGGAATAATTTAAGATTGGTTTCATCTTCTAAAAAACCTTCTTCGATGGCCGTTGCTACTACAGCGTACTGATTAATCATTGTTTCTAGGATTTCTGCTTTTGCTGCAGCCTCGTTAGCGGAAATTTCTGCTTGTTGTTCTGGGGAAAGATTTTGTTTTACCAATTCATAAGCATTGGTAAAATCATTAACTGAAATACCAAAGTTTTCTACTTTCACAAGATGATCTTCATCTAATTTTTCAATTTGAGGTAATGCTAATGATAAGACAGCTTTTCCATCACTACTGGCTTTATTCGATTGTGAAAAAATAACTGCACCAATAATACCAACAGCCAATCCTATAGCAAGTCCCATAATCAAATCTTTTTTCATACATACTCCTTATTGACATAATTATTAAAATGGGGTAACTAATAATAATTTAATTATAATTATTTTTCAATAAAATAGCAACTATTTTTTGTATCCTTCGTTTCTATAGGTGTATGCTATGAGAAATACTAAAAATCTCAGGAAGCCTTTGGTTACTCTTATAATACAAGAACTCCATTTAAAATACAATATCCCCAGTAATATTGTTACTAGGGATATTTGGGCGATAACGGATTCGAACCATTGACCCCCTGCGTGTCGAGCAGGTGCTCTAACCAACTGAGCTAATCACCCTTATGTTATAATAAGATTTTTATTATAACATAAGATCAGTAAAAAATCAATATATTATTAAAATATATTGATAAAAATAGGAAAAAGTTTTAGAAACCCTTACCCAAAGTACGATATAATAAAATACGAATAATTTAAAAGCATTGATACTATATTTAAAATATGTTGAAAAAGTATTGATTATTGGAAGAAAAAATAGTATAATAAAAGTAATCCTAAGAATTATAAGGAGAATATCATGAAAAATCATTTCTTATCCATTATAAGTATTCTTATATTGTTAAATGCCTGTAAAACAGCAGATAAAGACGTAGAACAACTAGTACACAAAAGACAAACTCCAGCTCCTGAAGTGCAAGAAGCACGTACTTATAAAAATCAGTACATCAATAAGATCCGAGGGGCTTATACTATGTTAGACGGTACTCCGCTAACAGTCGACGGTAGTGGTTCTTTTAAACTTGGAGAAATAGAGTATTTTTTACATGAAGCACTTAATGACTACCAAGCAATCTATGTTGCAGTTACTCCAGACCCCCATAGTACTAAAAAAATATATACCTATCATGGTATTATTACTACAGGGAAAAACTTATTGAGCGCTCCTTACAAAGCTCCTAATTTCCAAAATAAAAGACGGCTTACCGAAAAAGATACAGATTTTGCTTGGCAAGTTAATACTTTCCAAGCGGAAAATATTAACTGGACATCAGGTTTTTCTACCGTATTTGCTTCAAGAGAAGATGCTAATTTATAATTACAAAACAAAATAATATAAAAATAAGGCTATAACCCAGTTACAGCCTTATTTTTATATTATGAGGTATCATTATATGAATATACTCTTCTATTTGTTGATCCTATTACCTAATTTCATTTATTCTATATCCCTTCCCTTAACGATCGATTATTGGGGTAAAGCCAAACATACCGCGTGGAATATTACCACTCCACTAGCTCTCCATATGAGTAATGACTATGAACTAATACTACATTTACCCAATCAAGAGCCTATTCTTTTACAAAAAACAATAGCTAAAGATTTAGAAAATCAAGATCAATATATTTTTACCCTCGAAGATCAATCCGTTCTTACACAACTAACCAACGCCCAAGTATTTTTTTTAGAAATTAAAAACAATAAAAAAACTTGGCCTTTAAACAGCCGTAAAACTAAATTATCCTATAACAACAGCACTCCAAAGCTTCGTTTAGTATCCGCCTCAGAGACAATCACCCATGGGGGAGCAGGGCTTGCCGTTGTAGAAAGTGAGAATTACAACGATCTTCAGGTGCTAGCATTTATTGACGAAAATAATATTCCTTTCTACCCTAAACGCTTTCAACGAGATGGATTTTATACTGTGCTTTTCTCTTGGTATACAGATCACTCTACTAATTGGACTAATCAATATATTCTCACTATGGATAATGCTGGAAATACCAACACTCTATTACTCACCAATATCAAAGCACTCACCCGAAATTATCGACAAAGTACGATCAAACTCCCTAAGGATTATGCTCAACAAAAAGCTTCAGAATTAGCATTATCCAAAGAAAAAGCAACCAAACTTGAAGGCGATATTAAAGCAATCAACAAAGTCTTGGCAGAACAACGAACATTCGCCCGATGGCAAGAAACTCGCACCTCTTTCAAAAAGAACGCCTCAGAAATCCTTACGCAAACAAGTATATTTTCCAGCCCTGCCATTCCTATGAAAAACGCTATTACAACATCAACTTATGGGGATCGACGAAAATATTATTATCAAAATAAATTAGTCCGCCAGTCTACCCACCGAGGATTAGATTATGCTTCTTATAAAAATGTTCCTATTTATGCCTTACTTGATGGGATGGTAATTTATTCCGATTGGTATTCAGGCAATGGAAAGTCCGTAATCATTGATCACGGACTGAATACCTATTCTTTATATGCTCATAACTCTGAACTTTTGGCTCAAGAAGGACAATTCGTTAAAGCAGGAGATCAAATTTCTATTAGTGGAACAACAGGACAATCAACAGGAGATCATTTACATTTATCACTATTTGTACAAGGTATTTTTGTAGAACCAAAAGAATGGATTACTAAAGAATCGATCGATCAATTATTTCATAAACCCCTATTAAAAGCCAAAGAATATATTGACCAACAAGCATCGAAGATAAGCTCATAATATCTGCTCACTGACAATCGTAGCTCAAGAACCTCATTGAGGGGTATAATCGTGTTGTTACCAGCATCCTATCCTAATTTTTTACAACAATTTTTTTATCATCGCTTGTAATATTACCAGCAGTCTCTTAGTTATCAATACATCCCCTTAGTATAGGGGATGTACTTCTGAGATTTCTAATAATATTTTATCAATATCTTTTTTGAGATTCGTATTTTTCGTGATTTCATTCTCAATTTTTTGAGTTGCTCTTAATACAGTACTATGAGATTTATTAAATAATGATCCTAATTCTGTGGAGGTGTTTTTAGTATACTTAGCAGAAATAAACATCGCAATCTGCCGAGGGTATGATTTGGAATGTAACTTACTATCGGATTTAATATCACTAGATTTAATACCAAAATAGGAAGCAACAGCTTTTTGAATTTCGGATACAGAAATATTATCAGGAATCACAATATGAATTTTATCACTTAAAACTTCTTTAGTCAATCGAAGCGAAATATCTTTTTTCTTTAGATCAGCATACGCAAAGAGTTTCATAAGGGTACTTTTAAGTTCTCGAATATTATGATCAATCGTCTCCGCAATCAAATCAATAATTTTATAATCAATTTTATGATTTTCTTTTTGTACCATATCTAATAAAATTGCTTTACGTGTTTCAAAATCTGGGTTTTTCAGATCTACTTCTAATCCCCCCGCTAAACGAGTACGAAGACGCATCTTGAGATCTTTTAGCTTTTTAATTGGACGATCTGACGTAAAAACCATTTGTACACTCTGAGAAATCAAAGTATTAAAAATATTTTCAAGCTCATCTGTAGTAGAATGACGAGACTGAATCCCTTGAATATCATCAATAATCAAAAGATCACAGGTTCGATATTTTTTTCGGAAGTTGTTCATTGATTTTTTTTGTAAATGATCAATAAAGTCATTGGTGAAATCTTCACTCGTAACGAAAACAACCTTTGCTTGGGGAGATTGTTGGATAAATTGATGCACTATTGCCTGAGCTAGGTGTGTTTTCCCAGTCCCCATAGGACCTGTAATAATTAAAGGGTTGTATTTAGAAGTTTCTGCAGAAATTTGTGCTGCTTTATAAGGAAAATCGTTACAATTTCCTGGAATATAATTTTTAAAAGTATAATCTAACGATAATCCTGGTACTGATACTTCAGATGTTTTTTCTGTAGGAGGTTCTTGTCGTTTTTTTTCTGTCAGAATATCCACACGGAATTCTTGATGGAGATCTTGCTGAGCAAGGTACTCTTTGAGAATATCAACACAAGTATTTTCAAACCAACCCTTGGTAAAAGAATCTTCAGCAGAAAGAACAATAATTTGATCGTTTTGGTGTTCTTTAAATTGAATCCTCTTTAGTAAAGGTCGTGAAAAACTGTCATCAAAAGACTGCTCCAGATACTGTTGTAATAAATTCCATAGTTCCATGAAAAAGAATCCTTGTATTTTGTATTTAAGATAAGAGGATTTGACGCTCCCTCTCCAATCTATGTTTATTATTATATTTTTTTTCTAAAAAATCAAGTGCCTCTAAACCCTTGAATAACAAGAGTATAAATTGTGTGATTTTTCTTATTCTATAAGTATAATCGCACAATGAATATAATAAAAAATCATAAACTACGCTATTTTATCATTTTACAAGATAAAGTTTTATCGGTTTTTTTCGCACAAAAATATATAAATTGTGCGTTTTTTCCTAAAAAATAATATAATTATTTTTTAGGAAAAAAGCTCTGATCGCTAAATTAGGAAATAATCAAAATCCTTAATTTCCATCATTCAGGATTGTGTTTTATTTAAAAATACACTATAATATTTTAGTATTCATTAACAAATGATATCAATACAAGATAGGAGTATATTCAATGTCTTTTCAAGTGGATCATATTGCAAGTTTAGCAAATTTACGTTTAAACAATTCCGAAAAAAAAGCCATCGCCGAAAAAATGGAAGGAATTTTAAAATTTGTTGAAACCATTGCCAAACTAGATTTAGAAGAACATAAAGTCAGTATTTCCAGCTATGAACTCCCCACTATCTTAAGAGAAGATAAAATTGGAGCAACACTTTCTACAGCAGAATTAGCAAAAAATACTCCCTATTTAGACAATAATTCTATTATTGTGCCACAGGTCATCCAAAAATAATGTTATCCTTAGAGCGACACCCTAACATATTTACCGTAGCAGATTTCCAAGAAGAGCTGCCGACCAAACGATCCATTGTTATCGACATGGGATGTGGTCATGGAGATTACATGCTTGCTCATTGTGCTGATTGCAGAGAGACTTTTTGGATTGGTATTGATATTTCACGAAAACGAGCTATTAAAACAGAAACCCGTTTATTACGAGAAAATCACGATAATTTCATCTTATTCGCCGATGATGGACAAGATGTTCTTTCAATTTTACCAGCATCTTCTGTTGATATTATCCATATTAATTTTCCTGATCCTTGGCTCAGAGAACGACAATGGAAAAATCGACTATTTCGCCCTTCTTTTGTTGTCGATTTAGTAAGAGTATTAAAACCACAAGGAATATTATCTTTTATTACTGATATTAAAGAATACGCTGATTCAGTTGCACAAATTTTAACCTATTATCCTCAGTGGAGTAGTCTCTTCAATCCCATCGTCCAAGAAAACATTTTTGAAAGTTTTCCCACATTATTTTACCGTAAAATGAGCCCCTTAAGACCTATTTCTTACATAAAATTCCATAAAATTTAATATTTTCTTTACCTAATTATCTATTATAAGGAGAGTTATATGCCACATTTTATTGATGAAACTTGTATCAACTGTGCTGCCTGTGAAGCTGTTTGTCCCGTAGTCTGTATTAGTGAAAAAAATGGTGCTCGTTTCATAGACGAAAGTCTTTGTATTGACTGTGCATCTTGCGTTGCTGTGTGCCCTGTTGATGCCATCCATATGCACTAAAAATCCCTAGACTTATAAAATAATCCTGTAAATACAGGATTATTTTATTTTATAATTCTATTTTTACCAAACATTAAAGATTTGAGCTATTTCGTACCGATTAATAAAGAGTATAATACATTATAAATCAAACGTACGGAGTAATATTGTGAAAAAAATTATTGTCTTAATAACGATTTTTTTTAGTTTTTCTATATTATTTACCCAAAACGCTCCCAACTTAGATACTTCTCTTGATTCTATTTGGAATCAAGCACAAAATCCAAGAGTATTACAAAACTCTTCCCCAGAAGCACTAGGCAGAGAAAAATTACCTCTTATTCCCCCAATTCGTAACCGTAAAATCCCTGGTGATAGTGAAATTTTACTTCCTATTGAGCAAACAGAGGGGCCTTTAAATGCTTCCCCTAATGATTCCCGTGCTTATATTCTTTACAATAGAGCAACAATCGCATTTCAAAATCAACAGTACGAACAAGCACGTACCCTACACCGTGAGTTAATTAGACTCTATCCTGATACAAGCTATACCCCCTATTCTCTCTATGTCCTTTCCTTATCAGAAACAGATTTTCGTAGAAAAGTTAGAATTCTCTTAACCATTAAAGAAAAGTTTCCAAATTTCCCTCATCGTAATGTTGTTTTAGATAGTTTAGGAGATATTTACTATCTTCTAGGTAGTCATGATGCTGCTGAAGAAGTCTTGGTACAATCAGATAGTTATTATGCAACGTACCTTAGGGCGATGATTGCAATGGACAATCAACGCCCTAATAGAGCAATTACTCTTATTAGAGAAGCACTACAAAAAGCTCCTGATAATGAAGCTTCCTATAAAATATATCTTCTTTATTCAGAAGCATTACTTGCCTTAAAATCTTACGACAACGCTTTAGTTGTTCTCAAAAAAGCATCAGAATTACGTCCTTGGGCTTATGATAATGGTGGTACGATCCTCCTTAATGCTGGTAAAGCATTCTTTCACAATAACCGTTTTCAAGAAGCTCTTTATACTTTTGGAGTACTACGTCTTCGTTTTTCTCGTTCGACAGAATCACGTTTGGCGGATCAATATATTGATTCACTCAACAAAAAAGGGATTGTCAATGTTGTTACCGTACCTTGGATTGCAAAAAGTTTTGATACTCTCATTAAAGAACAACCTATTCGTCAATTAACCCCTCCTAGATTACCTAGCCTCGCTGAAATTCAAGAAATGCATAATCTTCCTTCTGGGGCTATAGCAGAGCCAGGTTTAGACGATATTGCAATTGTTCCTCCTATGCCTATCCCTATTCCTCCACGAAATATTTTTTCTGTTTTAGTACCAATGACTAACCCTACTGTAGAAATTATTACTGTTACCAACCTAATCCAACGAGAAATCACTAATACCATTGAAGAATTATTAACCAACAGAATATTTGTCATAGAAACAAATACCTTAACAAATAATTTTGCCCTAATCAACGAGATGTTTATTACCAATATTTCTACTAATATTATCCAGGTATGGGAAACTAATAATGTTGTTTCTTACGAACCTGTCGTCCTGTGGAAAACCAATTACCGTAATATTGATATTACCAACCTTGTTACAAATATTGTTGATTATATTGTTACTAATGAACGAATCGAACTCTTTCCTCTCCAAACGACAAACTACAATTTTGTCAACCGCCCACGGAATATTACTAATGTTATTTATCGGGATATTACCAATAGATACCTTGAATATGGACTCAACAACACAACAAACTGGAGAGAAGATATTGTCCGTAAAGAATTTATCGAAATTGTCCCTGCTTGGAAAACTACTTACCAGTCCATTGATACCAATACCTTAGTAACAAATACAATCACCGAAATAATAACCAACAAACGGTTTGAGCTTGTTCCTCGATGGATTTCTAATATCCGCACCAATGATTCTTTTGAAATTGTCGATAGTATTATCACTAATACTCGATTAAGAATTGCTCCACGCTGGATCACTAATTACCAAATTATTCAAACCAATATGAGAGATGTTGTAATTACCAATGTTTTAAATACCGTTCAAACGAATATAGTGGAACAGGTTATTACCAATGTCATTGGGCCTCGTTTAGATAGCACTAATATTATTACCAATGTATCACAAGAAGTTATCACTAATTTTCTCAATGAACAAAATGATATAGAATTTGCTCCCATAGAAATAACCAACAATGTAAGTATAGAAAACGAAGACCAACAAGAACTTATTACAGAACCAATTTATACCACCCCTATAGAAGAAGAACAAATCAAGTTTGTTTCCCAAGAGATCGCCCATTTAGAATCACTCGCTTCTCAAATCGCCGAAAAATCTGCTGGAATTGCTGGTGAATATGGGTTTTCAAGTGATAAAGGTTATGTGATTCGGATCGCTGAATTAAAAGATCTTTCCGTTGCTAATATTATTCTCCGAGATATTGAAGCATTAAATTTGGGGACACCCGTAGGGATTTATTACCGAGATTCATTATATTTCGTAGAAATACGTTCCATTAAGGAACAAAAACGAGCCGAAACAATTTTTCAACATCTATACCAGCTGGGTTACACTGATGTTCAGCTTTTCGAACAATATCAAGTTACCGAATATAAAGAATAACTATTCTAAAAAACTTCCTAAAAAAATAGGAAGTTTTTTTATAGACAAAAATATATAAACAAAGTATAATAATATTATTTATAGTGATTGGGAGGAACTGTGTCTAAAAAAACACCTATGGATCTACAGTACGAAACGATTAAAACAAACCATCAGGATAAAATTCTCCTTTTTCGTTTGGGTGATTTTTATGAAGTTTTTTATGAGGATGCTTTAGAAACAGCACGTATCCTTAACATTGCCCTTACCAAACGCCACGATAAACCAATGTGTGGATTCCCCTATCATGCCTTAGATCAATATGCTTACAAGCTCGTAGAAGCAGGACATAAAGTAGCAATCTGCGAACAAGTAGAAGATACCTCAGCTAGCAAAGGTATTGTCAAAAGAGAAGTAGTTTCTATTCTTACCAAAGGTACTTGGTCGGAAAATCCCCTCTTAGATCGTTCAGTCAATTCTTTTCTTGCAGTATTCACCTATTTTGAACAAGAGCTTGCCATTATTTTTGCTGATATTTCTACAGGAGATATTATTATTAGATCAACAACAAATACCCAGCCTATTTCCTTTCTATCCGATGAGCTGATGCGTTATACTCCTGTAGAAAGTCTCTGTAGTTCCGAATTTGCTTTAGAATTTGCTATTCAAGAGGAATTAAAAATTTATCAAGAAAATCTCAGGATCCTAGATCCAGAATATTTTCATAACACTATTTTATTTGATACCTATAAAACTAGGGAGAAAGAATTTTTTCAACATATTTCTCCTGCAAAAGAAACTGCCCTCAAAGGATTATTCCACTATTTGGAAGAAAATTTTTTTACGATTGAGTCAATCAAACATATTCTTTCTCCTGTAGAATATCAAGCAAATGAGACTCTCCTAATGAATGAAGATACGATGAGGCATTTGGAATTAATTACTCGAGATTTTTCTCATAAAGGTTCTTTATTTGCAATCCTCAACAAAACCAAAACCATGCCTGGGGCAAGAAAATTACGGCGTTTATTGGTGGCACCATCTGCCCAACTACCAGAAGTCCTACGACAACAAGCTCGTACAGAATATTTTTTTAATCTTGCAGGACAGGTAGTATCTGAAATTCTCAAAGGAATGAGCGATTTAGAACGCCTATCCGCACGACTTATCACAGGAAAAATTCTCCCCAAAGAATGCTTTGCTTTAGCAGATTCAATCGAAAGAGCAGAAAAACTTAGGAGTTTTTTATCCGTCGCGATACCTTTTCAAGATTATCTTGCAACACTCCATCCTTTAGATCATCTTAGTACTTTAATTCATCAATATCTCAATCCAGAATGTTCCAACACCATTGCTCTTGATACCATAAGATTAGGAATCCATAAGGAATTGGATTCCTATAGAGATATTTTAGAAAACGGAAAAAATTTTATTATTCAACTACAAACAGAAGAACGAATCAATACAGGAATTAATACTTTGAAAATCGCTTACAACAAAATCTACGGTTATTATATCGAAGTATCCAAAATTGGAGCTCAAAAAATCCCCGCACACTATACCCGTAAACAAAGCCTTGTCAATACCGAACGCTATACTATCCCCATCTTAGAAGAATTTGAACAAAAAATGAATAAAGCCGAAAATATGGCTCTTAAATTAGAATGGGAAAGCTATCAACAATTAATTCAAATACTTCAAAAAGACTACCAAAAAATCCTTCCTCTAGCCGAATTCACAAGCGAAGTTGATCTAAGGAACGGTTTAGCACAAATAGCACGGAGTAACCGTTACCAAAAACCAACCATCAACAATAATTTTAATTGGACAATCAAAGATGGTCGCCACCCTGTAGTAGAAGTATTACTACATAAAGAGCAATTCATTGCTAACGACACTATAATCGATCAAAAAAAATCACAGATCTCCATCGTAACAGGCCCTAATATGGCTGGGAAATCGACTTATTTACGATAAAATGCCCTATTTGCCATTATGACTCAGATAGGCTCTTATCTTCCAGTATCATCAGCAGATATTGGTATCGTCGATCAAATATTCACAAGAATCGGTGCTTCTGACGACCTAGGAACAGGACGTTCAACATTTTTTGTTGAAATGCAGGAAGCTGCAACAATCCTCGAAAAAATGACCCCTCAAAGTCTCGTTATTATGGATGAATTGGGGCGAGGAACATCTACCTTAGATGGATTAGCTCTTTCTTGGTCTGTTTTAGAATTTTTACTATTCCACCCCAAAAAACAAGGGAAAATTCTATTCTCGACCCATTATCATGAATTAACTGAGTTAGGACAATTCAACGGAGTTCAAAATCTCTGTATGGCCATTAAAGAAAGTAAAGGAAAACCCATCTTCCTCCGAAAAGTTATTGAAGGTAAAGCATCCAAAAGTTATGGAATCCATGTTGCTGATATGGCAGGTATCAATTCCACAATCATTAAAAGAGCCGAAGAAATCTTATCTCAATTAGAAAAAGGAGTGTTTTTCAGAAGTCAGCAAGCTCCTGAGCCAACTCTTTTTACTGACATACACAAAAAAAATACAGATCCCCTATATCAGAAGATACGTACAATTGATCCTAATTCTCTTAGCCCCTTAGACGCTTTACAAATTATTTACGAATTAAAAAAAATGGAACAGAGTAATCATGACCAATAAATTAATGATTTTTCATGTACTAGCGATTAACTGCACTCATTTTGATTATAAAAAGCTCGCAGATATTGGTATACTTTATCAACACCATGTATCTTTTTCTTCCTTAGCCAATCCTATTTCTAGTAAACATTTTTTTCACGTATTTTTGATTACTCAAAAACATAACAATTATTTAGAAGTTATACAAAAAGCACGACTAGAATTTCCTAATGCCATCTTTGTACTCTTAATAGAAGAGTATTCTAATATTACTTCAATCCTCCAAACAAAAGAATTATTTTTTTATATTGATCTTAAAAATAAGGACACGATAAACTATACTTTGCATCAATTATGGCAATGGATTTTAATACTCGAACATCAGAAATTTCATTTAAATAACGAAAATAATACCGTTGCTATTGCCGAAGGATTTTTATCGCTCTCCGAAGAGAGTTATCAACGGAAAGATAAAGTTTATAAACTAACAAGAAAACAAATGGATTTATTAAAAATTTTATTGGAACACCGAGGAGAATCTGTATCTCGGTTTACTTTGATTCAACGGATTTGGCCTATAGAACAAAAAATTGTTACCGATCGGGTAATCGATACTAATATCGTTGCTCTAAGAAAAATGTTTGGAGACCAAGGGCGTAATCCCAAGTATCTTCAGACTATTTTTGGTCAAGGCTATCGCTTAAACCTGGAGTAAAATATTCTTCTAAAGCCTTGTACAATCTTCGTAAATTATGCTTCGTATGTAAGGGGGAAAAATAAATTACCTTACCTTGTAAATAAATCCCTCGCTGTAAAAAAAACGTAGGGTCTAATTCTTCTTCACAGACAGCAAATCCCATATAAGCACGAAATTTAGGATGAGAAAATTTTAAAAATTCTTGTTTTTGGTGAAAGAGCTTTGCTCCTTCTAAAAACAAGATCCCCTCATCAAAAGAGGGAGCTGGATAAGGGACAAATTCTTCGCCCGCTAATACTCCTATTTTTTTTCCACCAAAGAGGGTATTATCCAGATAATGAAAACAATTTTCCCCATGCATATGATCTCTTCTATGTAAAAAACGACTGTGGATTTTAATAGCAGGAATCGTTACAGAACCCTCCCAAACTAAGGGCTGCCAAGAATCATTATAGTCTTCAAATAAGATAATATCACAAGTTTCTAATTCCGAAAAATGAGTAATCTTAATCACCGAGATGGAAGGTTCTAAGGGTTTTAGCAAAGAATACACATAATCACTAGTGTAGGCAACACGGCATGATGATTTACCCAGGTAATGCAGAAAAAAAATCATCATCTCCAAAAACGAAGAAAAAAAACTCACGTGAGAAGATGAGAAATTTTTCTTCCAAGAATTTTGGGCTTTAAGTAAAAATTTGGACGGTAATCCTTCTGTATTTAATCCTGATGATAAGGCATTTTTAATAAACTTAGTCAATCTTGGGGGAGAATGTTGTAAGATTGTTCCTTGATTGAGATAAAAATCAATATATTTCTGACCATCCAGATCATACAAATATACTTCTTTTACTTTTTTTAAAATAAAAATACTAAAAGGTAATTGATTAAGATGTCTTTGAGATTGTTTTTGGTGATAAGTTTTTGGATTTGCAAACACTAAATTTTCCTATTTTATATAACTATACGGGGTAATCAAAAATATTTTTCGTATTATATATTACTACTAAAGTAATATTAATGATTGTACAGACACAAGCTAGTACCTACCTTAGATGATACGCTTAAAAATAATACGAGATTTTGATTTTAAGAACAACTATACTTCTAAAACAAAAAGCCTATATTTATGAATATAGGCTTTTTGTTTTTATTTGGCATATTCTATAATACGCATCTCTCGGATAAGAGTGACTTTGATCTGCCCAGGATATTGCATATTATCTTCAATTTTTTTGGCAATTTCACGAGCGGTGATATAAGCCTGTTCATCTGAAATCTTATCTGGAACAATAAAAACCCTAACTTCTCGACCTGCCTGAATAGCGAAGGCTTTTTCTACCCCTTCACAAGAAAGAGATAATTCTTCAAGTTGTTGAAGTCGTTTAATATAATCATCAAATGATTCACGTCTTGCCCCTGGGCGTGCTGCAGAAATCGCATCACAGAGCATTACAATAGAGCCTTCGATATATTTACATTCTTCTTCACCATGATGACAAGCAATGGCATTCACAATCTGATCTGACAAACCAAATTTGCGAGCCACTTCTGCTCCCAAAATAGCATGTCCACCTTCTCCTACCGCTTTGATTGTTTTACCAATATCATGGAGGAGACAAGCAATTTTAACAGAATTTATATCAATTTTTAGTTCTCCAGCGAGCATTCCACCAATATTAGCAACTTCCATAGAATGTTTATAGACATTTTGTCCATAACTTGTTCGATATTTTAAGCGACCAATATAAGGATAAAGTCCTCTTGGAAGGTTGAGTTTTAGCTCTTGACAGGCTTGTTTCCCAACTTCTACAATTTCTAGGTTAATATCATTTTGAACTTTGTTCACAATTTCTTCGATTCGAGTTGGATGAATACGCCCATCTTGAACTAGTTTTTCGAGGGCAATCCGTGCAATTTCTCTTCGATAAGGATCAAAAGAAGAAATAACAACAATTTCTGGTGTATCATCAATAATAAGATCTACTCCAGTAATCGATTCAAAAGAACGGATATTCCGTCCTTCTCGTCCAATAATCCGACCTTTCATATCATCGCTAGGCAAATTAACTGTCGTGATAAATTTTTCGGTAGCAACTTCAACAGCATTTCGTTCCAAGCTAGTTACTAAAATCGCTTTGGCTTTTTGTTCGGCTTCTTCACGAGCTTCTTCTTCGATTTTTTGAATTAGTGGCACTGCTTCAGATTTAGCATCATCTACAATCCTATCAATAATTTGCTGCTTTGCTTCATGGGCAGATAACTCCGCAACTTTTTCTAATGCCTGTAAATGCTCTTTCTTAGCATCTAACAGTTCTTTTTGAAGATTAGTATTATCTTCTTCCTTTTCCTTAAGAGTTTTTTCTCTTTTTTCTAAGGTGTCAAGTTTTTTGTCAAAAGAATCTTCTTTTTGTACTAACCGACGTTGCATTTGTTGTAGTTCGTTATTGCGTTCTCGTGTTTCTCTATCAAACTGCTTACGCTCTTCAAAGATTTTATCTTTAGCTTCTAAGAGAATTTCTTTTTTCCGTGATTCAGCATGTTTTTTCGCATCTTCAACTAAGAATTTTGCTTTTTGTTCTGCCGAACGATATAACTTTTTAGCAATCATTACCCGAATCAAATATCCAAATAAAATTCCTACTAATGCAACACTGATCATAACAATTAAAGACCCTGCCGTTATTTGATTCATAAGTTTCTCCATATTTATGACAGTCATTTGTCGATGATGTTGTGTCGTTTTTAACTTTTTAGAATACTTATCATCTTGATGTTCGTAATCTATTTATACATATTATATATTAAAAATTCCTATTTTGTCAATATTTTATCTATATTTTTATTCAAGACATTATTTGTTTCTTAATCCCCTCTAATAAATTCTCTATACAATAAAACTTATCCTTTTATCTACTATCAATAATTTCTACAAAAAACAAAAATCTTTTAACAAATTTTCTTGGTAAACAATAATAAATATTAGGTCGGATAAAAAAAGTAATCAATTTATTTAAGAAATGGATTTACTTGATTTTTTATGAATTTTAAGCAATAATATAAAGGATCTTTTTAAGGAGCTACAATGCGTTTTTTATCAATATATGGGACAGATGGATTTCGAACTTTTACTGGGGTTCTCAATGGTAAATCTGCATATACCCCCGCAAATATTCCTATAATTGATCCAGAAATCCTCACCGAAAGATCTTTTGATCTCCGAATAGAAGCCATTGTCGCTCCTTATACGAACAATCATCCTGCTCTCAAAACAGTGCTCCCTACTCTTTCTTCAAAAATTGGAACACTACACAAAATTTCTGAACAATACTCTATTTGGCGTCCCAAATATCACTTATCTTATTTGGGGCAATTACTACTAGCTACCTTAAGAGAAGAATTTATATCAGAAGATTTCAAACATGAGCTTACCTTTATCGGAGATAACGAAGATCATGGAGAAGCATTCCAAAATGCTTTTTCTTTAGAAAACAAAGTGATCCACCTTCCTATTGGTACAACAATCAAACAAGATCCCCAAACTAGCTATTCTTTTTATAATCCTAGTGATCTTTCTTTTATTTCCCATATTACCAAAACTCAACAATTTCGCTGTGATCATTATAATTTTTTCCGTATCATAGGACATATGGCGACTATTTTAGAAGCATTATACTATACCGAAGAAACCAAACAACGTTTTTATAATGACCCTGTAAGCATTGCCATTCCTGCTGATTCTATGGAATATCTCCTTGCTGCTTTTTATCTGAGTCAATCAGCACTCCCAATCAAAAATATCTATGCAATTTCTCAACGACATCGAATGATTCACCAATTCCTCCAAAAAGGAGAATTTAAAATCACCGATAAAGCGGCTTATGAAAAGCTAGAAATTTCTTTAGATCGAATGCTTTTTGAGCTTGCTCGGGGATCTGTCGAAAAAATCGTCTCATGGAAAAAAGAACTTGCCCATAATGGTTCTTTCCGAATCGATACTACTGCTTTGGGAAGACTAAAAAAATTCCAATCCCATTTTGCTGGAAAATCTAGTGAAATTCCTAGTGGCTTTCCTATCACTCCAACAAGGCTTTCTCTATGCGGGTATCAACTTTCTCAAAAAGCTACCGAACATGTTCTAGCTTTTGATCTACACGACAACGATTACTAAAACAAAATATTTTTCCATACTTCACGGTATATCTCTGCTTTCGCCATTAGCGGTTTTGGATACGCTCTTGAAGAGGAGGGGACACGGTACAAAGTAATCTCTCTCCCTTGGTATTCAAATACAACACTTCCTCCTACTGTCGGTAAGCCTAGGAGCCCAAAGTAATTTTTAAGCATTTCTGCTGATTTCTCTCCTGTCGTTATTAGATAACGACAGGAAGGGTGGGTTGATAATATTTTATTCAAATCCAAACTTTGTACCAGTTGTAAATATTTATCAGATGCACTATCATTCAAACGAATCACTTCCTGTGCTGCATCAGCAACACCAATTTTTTTTTGTACCAAAAAATTACAAATTTTTATAAGATCAAAAGCTCGATGATCTTCTTTTAAAAAATAATTGTGATTATCAAAAAAGACAATCCCAAAAATTCTCCACATATCATTTTGAAAATTAGGATAATAAAAATCCATCGTCCATTTTTCCTTTTTAGGTGGAAAACTCCCAAGCATTAATACCTTTAACTCCTCAGGAATAAAAGGCTCTAATAGATGTTTTTCCATAAAAACTCCTTGATCATTGGCATTATTTTTGCTATATTTCAATTAACATTAAAAAAACGAGGTGTTTATGATCCAGAAAACTGAAAAGATCCAAGAAATCCTTCAAACTGCATTTAATGAGGCTCAAAAAAATAATAATCCTATGATTGACTTATCTCATATTATTCTTGCCTTGCTATCAGACAAAGAAAGTTCCGCTTATAAATTATTATCTTATTTAGAAATTCCCATCTTAGAACTCAAAGAATTCGCTTTAGGAGAAATCCGTCGTCTCCCTAAAGGGAATGGTGTTGATGTAAGTTTATCGCCTCTTGTCAATAAGATTTTAATCACAGCAGAAGAGGCCGCTAAAACTTCAAAATCTACCTTCCTATCAATCGATCACTTGTTAATAGCCATTGCCCAAACTTCTATAGATCCTTGGAAAGGAAAATTACAATCTCTTAATTTTACTACAAAACGTATAGAAGAAGCAATCAAATTATTCAAAAATACCCAAAATTCTACTGAAGAAGAGACAGGAGAAGCCTTAAAAAAATATACTAAAGATCTTACGGCAATTGCCCTTCAAGGAAAAATTGATCCTGTGATTGGGCGTGATGAAGAAATTCGCAGAACAATCCAAATTTTATCTCGTAGAAGTAAGAACAATCCTGTATTAATTGGAGAAGCTGGAGTCGGAAAGACCGCCGTTGTAGAAGGGATCGCAAAACGAATCGTCCAAGGTGATGTACCAGACTCTTTAAAAAATAAAAAGATTCTTTCTTTAGATCCAGGTTCTTTAATTGCTGGAGCAAAATACCGCGGAGAATTTGAAGAACGCTTAAAATCTCTCTTAGAAGAATTGGAACAAGCTAATAATAGTACTATTCTTTTTATCGATGAGCTTCACTTAATGGTGGGTATGGGAGCAGGAGGAGATAGTGCTGGAGATGCTGGAAATTTATTAAAACCAGCTTTAGCTCGAGGAGAAATCCGAGTCATTGGAGCAACTACTTTAGAAGAACACCGTAAATATATCGAAAAAGACAAGGCACTAGAACGGCGTTTCCAAACCGTTATGGTCGAAGAACCTTCTAAAGAAGATGCAATCGCTATCCTAAGGGGTATCAAAGAGAAATACGAAATCCACCACGGTATCAGAATTTCGGATAGTGCCTTAATTACCGCAGTTAATTTATCTATTCGTTACCTCCCCGATCGTAAACTTCCAGATAAAGCTATTGATTTAATGGATGAAGCTTCAGCTCGTATCCGTACTGAGCTCGAATCTGAACCTCAGGTAATGGATCGTTTAAGACGATTTATTACTCGATTGGAAATCGAAAAAACAGCTCTTCTTAAAGAAAAAGATGAGCATTCTCAAAAACGACTCAAACTTCTTGAATCAGAACTCGCAGAAGAGCAAAATAAAATGCTCGCCTTAAAAGCCACGTGGGAAAAAGAAAAGAAAAATATTAACCAAATCCGTAAACTCAAAGAAGAAATAGATAATCTCAAAAATCAAGAAACTATTTTAGAACGAGAAGCAAAGTTCGAACAAGTTGCAGAAATCCGCTATAGTATTCTTCCTAAAAAAGAAGAAGAATTACAACTAAAAGAACAAGTGTTAAAAGAATTATCTTCTCATGATGATACCTTAATCCGTGAGGAAATCACTCCAGAAGATATTGCTAAAGTTATCGCCTTAAGAACTGGTATCCCAGCATCTCGCCTCATGGAGAGCGAAAAAGAACGACTCCTTACTTTAGAAACACACCTCGGCTCTCGAGTGATCGGACAAAAAGAAGCAATCCACGATGTCGCTAATGCGATTCGACGGTCTAGAACAGGATTATCTGGCGATAATAGACCTCTAGGATCTTTTTTATTCTTAGGACCTACTGGTGTTGGAAAAACAGAATTATCCAAAGCTCTTGCCGAATTTTTATTTGACGATGATAAAAATATGGTGCGTATCGATATGAGCGAATATATGGAGAAATTCTCCGTCCAAAGACTTATCGGTGCCCCTCCTGGTTATGTAGGATACGAAGAAGGAGGGCAACTCACTGAAGCAGTAAGAAGGCATCCCTATTCTATTGTGCTCCTCGACGAAATAGAAAAAGCACACCCTTCTGTATTTGACATTCTATTACAAGTATTGGACGATGGACGATTAACGGATGGACAAGGGCGTACAGTGTCCTTTACCCAATGTGTTTTTATTATGACGTCCAATCTTGGGTCTCATACTATTGTTGATTGGAAAGGCTCAGAAGAAGACTTAGAAAAACACCTAAAAGATGAGTTAAAAACAATCTTTCGCCCTGAATTTCTTAACCGTATCGACGATATTACAATCTTTCACCGATTAACTAAAGAAGATCTCATACAAATTACAGAAATTCAAATCGAAGATATTAAAAAACGACTGGCAGAACGCGATATTACTCTGCATATTAGTAAAACTGCTAAAGAATATTTGGCTCAAGAAGGCTTTGATCCAGAATTTGGAGCAAGACCACTCAGGCGTGTGATTACCGATCAGGTTTTAAATCCTTTAGCCTTAAAATTGATTGAAGGTTCTCTAAAAGAAAAAGTCTATTTAGAGTATAACGATCAAGGATTAACCTTTAAAGACAAAGCATAAATATTCCGATTATATCCTATTAATAACAAGGTGCTATTCTATATCAAAAAGGGAAGATTATGAAAGCTCAAGTGATTTTATATATTGCACAAAGTTTAGATGGTTATATCGCAGATCTTGATGGAGGCATTCAATGGTTACCACAAAATATGGGCGAAAAAATGTCGCAGTTTTATGAAGAATTTATTAATAAGATTGATATCATTCTTATGGGGCGGAATACTTACGATCAGATCATAACAGAACTTAGCCCCAATACTTGGCCTTACCCTCCAAGGATCGACTATTTCGTTTGGACAAGTCGACCCTTAGTCAATCAAAAAAATACTGATTCAGATATTACACTCTTCCTCGAACAGCAAAAAAAGAAAGAGAAAAAAAATATTTGGATTCTCGGAGGGGGACATTTCGTTCATCAATGGATTGAGAAAGATCTTATTGATGAATATATGATCTGCACGGCACCAATAATTTTAGGCGAAGGGATCAAGTTATTTCCCCAAACAAAAAATAGTATTCCACTAACCCTAACCAATCTAATCCAAGAAGACAATATGGTCCTAATGCATTATAAAAAATTTTCTTAAACAATTCCAAGATCATTCGTATTCCCCTATTGTGATCAGAAGAAATATCTGAGAATAACTCTGAGTTATCAATAGATCATAATAACTTAAAGCTCCGACGATGATGAGGGCTAATTCCATATTTTTTAATAGCTTCTCGATGGGCTCTGGTTGGGTATCCTTTATTTTTATGCCAATCATAATAAGGGTATTCTCTATGAAGTTCTTTCATAATCCTATCCCTCGTTGTTTTAGCCAAAATCGAAGCTGCGGCGATATGAAAGCTTTTTTGATCCCCTTTCACTAAAGAAATAACAGCCACATTAGGAAGCTCTTCAGCATTAATCTTCATCGCATCAGTTAGCAGAATTTCACATCCTACTTGCTTCCGAATCGTCTGAAAACAAGATATCATACCCCACTTTGAAGCTTGATAAATATTCATCGTCTCGATATCTTGTATAGAGATTATTTCAATATGGTAAGCTATCGCCTGTTCTTGAATCTGTAGGGCTAATGATTCTCTTTTATTTTCTTTAAGGGTTTTTGAATCAAAGATATTAGGAATCACCACATCATCAGCAAATAAAACCCCCGCTACCACCAAAGGTCCTGCTAAAGGCCCTCGCCCTGCTTCATCCGTACCAACAAGATACCGAAAATCCAAACCATAAGCGGTTAATATTTTTTTATCATCTGTAATCGATAGCATCATTTATCTCAAAAAAATAACGCTGGTTTCAGCGTTATTTTTTCTTATTTTTGTATTTTTTTATTTTCACCTTTTTTGAGAGCCATTTCTTTAAGACGAGCAGCTTTACCAAAACGTCCTCTCAAGAAGTAAAGTTTTGCACGGCGAACTTTTGCACGGCGAACAATTTCAATATGAGCAATATAAGGAGAATGAAACGAAAATACACGCTCAATAGAAATCCCAGCACTCACACGACGCACCATAAAGGTTTTACGATTCATTCCATGTTTAAAACAAAGAACAACTCCTTCATAAACCTGAATTCTCTCTTTATTTCCTTCGGTAATACGAACACTCACACGAATAGTATCACCAACACCAAACTTAGGGAATTTTTCATCATTGTTTTGTTCTTCAAGAAGCATCAACTCAATATCATGTAAGGTGTTTTTAATTTTTTGTGTTTTTACGACTGGTACTCCTGTTTCTACAGTTTGAGACTCTTCCACAGTTTCTTCAGTAGTTGTTTTTAACTCTTCGGACATTTCTATTCTCCTGTATTGCTTTCTCAAAAGCGCTCAGTCTTTTTTGTAAAAGCTTATTTTGTTTTTTTATTTTTTTTAGTGGATTACTATATTGTGTAGGAATAAAACATAAAGGATACTCTCTCAATAGTTCCGGTCTTCTCTGCCATGTTATTAGCAATTGCTCCAAAAAACGATTTTCTTGAATCAATCGATGATTCCCCGACTTTAAGTAAGCTGGAATTTGTTTATTTTCAAAACTATCTGGTTTCGTATAATGAGAATATTCCAACAGTCCTTGACAAAACGATTCATCTTCGGTCGCATCTGATCTTAATATATGACCATCCGTCCTTAGTAAAGAATCAATAAGTACTAAAGCAGGAAGTTCTCCACCACTTAAAACATAGTCTCCAATAGAAATCTCTTCATCAATATAATGATCTAAAACTCGCTGATCCATCCCTTCATACCGTGATGCAATAATCATCAAATGTTTATGCTGGTTTAATTCGTGGATTTTTTGAGTGTTTAATACATTCCCTCTAGGAGACATATGAATAACATAAGTCTGCTTATTGGTATTTTGTTTAATGGCGTGAGAGACAACATCAGCTCGAAATAACATTCCAGGCCCAGGAGCAACACTCTTATCATCAACTCTTTGATCTTTAGCCCAATCGCGTAAATTCAACGATTCTATCACAAGAATATTTTCAGCTCTTTTAAGAATCCCATAAGAAAGTGCTCCTAAGATCATTTGGGGAAATAACGATAAAACCGTAATTTTTTCCATAGAATTATAATAGCTCATCCAAGTGATCGAAAAGTATTTTTCGTTCTTCAAGAAGAATATCCGATACATAGCGATCGTTAAAAGGAACGGCTAAATCCATCTTTGTATTTACTTGTTTGATTACAAAAATCTCCTGACCAGCTACTTCAAATACATTGGTAATTACTCCAATCTGCTGGTCTCGATACCAAGCTTCCAGATCCATAAGGTCTTTAATAAAATATTCTCCATCAGGGAGAGATATTAAAAATTCTTCTTTTATAAAAAGTGGCACTAAACGCCAAGTTTCTGCCATAGTGCGGTCGGTAATATCCGTAAAAAAAACTTTTGCATGCTCAGGATTGTCGGAAAAAACTAGAGAGCGAAACTTCATCTCCCGAAATCCAAATTCTTGTTTCCTATCTTTAATATAAAATGTTTCTACTTTTTTCAAATCAGAAATACTATCAATATAAAATAGAACTTTTAATTCTCCTTTTATACCAAAGGGTTTGATAATTTTGCCTATTTCAACAAATCCTGAAGAAACATCTACTTGGAACATAAATTATTAAGCTCTCACTTTAGCAACAAGTTGCTTTACCGTAAGAGAAGGAATCGCACCTTTTTTTACCCACTCATCAAAACGCTCAACATTAATGAGAACTTGATCTTTCTCTTCGATAGGTCTATAAGTCCCTAAATTTTCAATATAAGCACCATCTCTGGCATTTCTTGAATTTGTAACAACAACACGATAATAAGGAGCTTTTTTCTTTCCTAAACGCATTAAACGAATATTAGTTGACACCGATGTCCTCCAAAAAAATATCACTTCCAGTATTTTACTATATTTGACCTATTTTGTCAATGATTTTCAAAAATATAATTATGACACTAATATTTTTGAAAAAAATGTTTGCAAGGAGATACAATCGGATAATCTTTAAAGACTTGATCCTTATCTACCCAAATATCATAAGGGCTATCTTCTTCCTGATAATCGTCTAATAAACAAAAAACTCGCTCTACTCGACTATTAGAAATCCGATAATGGATAGTTTTATATTCTAATCCTAATACTTGCTTCCGAATAATAAAATCGTAGAGTCCTTTTCTACGCGTTCCATCAACGATTTTTCTTAAAAGATAACGATTATTTTTTTTGATCACCAAAGCATATTCTTTCACTATATTAATCGGAGCTTTAATTTTATCTCCTGGAAAGTTAGCGAGATCGTCCAGCTCAAAAGCTTTACACTCTGACACCAAAGGGCAATTAAGACAATCTGCTTTTTTGACTCCACAAACTAAAGACCCTAATTCCATTAAAGCTTGATTCCAAGCCCAAACTTCATTACTATCAATGCGTT
The DNA here is from genome assembly GCA_051649605.1 of Brevinema sp. Taxonomy (GTDB): domain Bacteria; phylum Spirochaetota; class Brevinematia; order Brevinematales; family Brevinemataceae; genus Brevinema_A. Next base: position 45,327 of record JBOFHK010000025.1, read on the forward strand.
CTATTAAATCTTGAGCTTTACTTCTTAAGATTTTTTCAAAATTCAGCATAGTGCGTCGATAAGCAAAAAAACGACCTAAAACCCGATCCACATTAGTATCAATTAATGACACAGGATGATGAAACGCAATAGAACAAATCGCTCCTGCCGTATATGCTCCAATCCCAGGCATTTTTAACAATTCTACAAATTCCGAAGGAAAATTTTCTTCTTTTTGAAGTAGCTGAGCAGTTTTTAATAAGTTCTTTGCCCGTGAATAATAACCTAATCCCGCCCACAAGGTCAATACCTCTTCTTCTGACGCCTGAGCTAAATCTTCAAGCCTTGGGAATCGTTCCATAAAACGACCAAAAAACGAATGCACTGTGGCTACTGTTGTTTGCTGTAACATCACTTCTGAAACCCATACCCGATAAGGGCTAGGATTTTCTCGCCAAGGCATAGAACGGTGATGTTGATAAAACCATTGGAGTAATTGATTTTGTGCGTTTTTGGTCATTATACTCGTTCACTACGGCAACGTGCTTGCTCTTTGATAATTTGATTATCTAAAGGAGATAATTTTAACGCTTCATCAAAGCAACGGTCAGATTCAATAAAATCTTTAATATCATGAAAAAATAAAGCTGCATGAAACCAAATTTCAGGATTGAGAGGGTCTTTTTGTAATGCCTGTTCAAAAATGGAGCGTGCTTCGTAAACTTTCCCCTGTATTTTGAGAACATTCCCCAACAAACTTAACGCTTCTCCATTATCAGGATCTTGTTCTAGTAAAGAAGAAATCCACCGTTGTGCATGATCTAATTTACCCCAATCTAAAAGCATCGCCGCATAATGATACCGAAGCATAATATCAGAAGCATGCTCAATCAAGGCTTGTTCAAAAATTAATTGACTTCTTTCATACTCTTCCATATCTGCAAGAGTTACTGCCAATAAGGTAATAAAATCAACATTTTTAGGTTCTAGGGCTAAAGCTTTTTCCAAAACCTCTACCGTACTTTCCAAACGCCCTGAATCAACCAAAACAGAAGCTAGTTGAAAATAAGCCTGAGCATAATTTGGATAACTATTCACTAGAGTCTGAGCACAATGGATTGCTTCTTCATATTTACCATCACGGACTAAAATATTAGAATATGTTTGTAGAGCAACCATATCAGCTGGATTAATGGATAAAATTCTCTTGAGGATTGATTCAGATTTACCAAACTCCCCCTTCCGTATCAGTAATAAAACATAATTATTAAGCATAGGTATATCGTTAGGATCTCTAGATAATGCCTTATCGTAGAACCATTCAGCTTCTTCAATACGATCTAATAAAAACAAGAGATTCGCATAGTTAAATTCTACACTAATATCTAATCCTAGTTCTTCATTTTCGATTAATGCTTTTTTAAAATACTCTTCTGATTCGTCAAAACGCCCTAAATCCGCTAAAAGAAGAGCATAATTATTATAAATAAAAGGGTCATCAAGAATTTGTTTCATCATAAACCGATAATACCACTCTGCAAGACGAAATTTCCCTAGCTCTGCCAATTCATTCGCTTTATCCATTAGGCGTTCTGCTGCAAGCATATCTTGATCTAAAAATTGGACAAAGTACCGATCAGCTGTTTCCAAATCTCCCGTTTCTACACAAAAATCTCCATATCGGAAAAATAAATTAGGATTATCTTTTTCAAGCTGGAGTAACCGTGTATAGATTAATTTAGTTTCTTTATAGCGTCCCTGTTCCTGCAAAAAACCAGCATAATTTGATAAAGCTGTGGTATGCTCTCCATCAAGCATGAGAATTTTTTGATAGATTTGTTCCGCAAATTCACTATTTGAGGTAGCAATCGTATCCGCATACTCACCCCAAAGAGAAATATCTTCTTCTTCCATAAGTTTTAAACTTTTTTCGTTAAATTCCATAGTGCTTACCCTTGCTATCTCTATTTAAAATCTAAAAATAAAGATTTTAACTCCAAACCTGCTATTTTTTTTGTACTATAATCCATTTTGATCCGCTCTTTTGCGGTAATAAATTCCGAAGAAGTTGCCCCATTATTAAGAGCCATATCCGCTTCAAGATAAGCTCCTAGATAATCTGATAAACGAACCAAAGAACCGTCTCGGGGATTGTACTTATCTTGATTGAATTCTGCAGGGATTCCATCTTCGTAACTCTTAATTTTTTTATCATACATCGTTTGATCTGCAAATTCATCTGTAATAAAATAAAAAAGCTCCGACCGTAATTTTTCGGGAATCAACATTTTAAATTTACGTTCCATTTCCTCCTGTTCAATTTCTTTAATGAGATCCCCAAATCCTGCAATATCTCTCTTTAATGGAGAAATAATATCCCTCGTAAAAACTTCAGGCAAATCATGAAATACCGCAGTAAAAAAATTATTATAAAGCCTTTTGGAACAAGCCCCTGCAGATAAAGAAAAAAAGTAAGACAATAATGCTACATAAAAAGAATGCCCTAGCACAGACGTTTTAGGTTCACGATATAATTGAGCCCAACGTACTTGAAATCTCATCTGTCCAAACATTTTTACTAACTGCGTATAAGAAGAATAGTTTTCATCGGTAAAAAGATTAGTTTTACTTTCCTCACGAATGTGTTTTGTTTCTAATTTTCCCACGAGATGCCGTCGTAATTCTATATGTTTATTTTTGAGATTTTCCATATCGTGGGCAATTTCAGTAATCCCAAAACCATTAGGATTAGCATGCACCAAGAGGTCAAATTCCCATAAGGTCGCGTCAGCTTTGGCAATTTCTAAAATTTTATACGTTAGAGTATCTATCTTATCGTAAGGGTGTTCACACCAATAGATAAATTTTTGAATAAACTCTGGAGGAAGTCCTTCCAAATATGGAAGCATCATATCCTTAACAAAATTTCTAAGCGATGTATACTGACTGTGATTAGAACTAATACGAGAAAAAACAGGGGGTTTAATATCCGTAATAATAATCCGCTCTAAATAATGAAAAACTATCTGCTCCATTAACATCTGCATATCTATTTGTTCTTCTTCTTCAATAGAGCGTGCTAAAAAATAAGCTAAACAGGCAGCATGCCCCTGCTTATCCATCTCGACCAATTCCGTAGGGCGGAGCTGATCATTCCAACGCTGCATTGTAAATCCATCAAATAATTTTACGATCAAACTTTTTCGTATCATGAATTCTCCTATGTTATTATAAACATATCTTATATTATATAAGATTTTTATTCTTATTGCAACGATTGATAAATCCATAATAGCCTTAGGTATTGACAAAAGATACTGATAATGACTATAATAAAATATAAAGATATTGATAATGAGGGTATACCATGATAAAAAAATTTAGTTTATTGTTGATAATTTTGGGGGTCATTGCTTGTGAAAATAATCCCAATAATTTTACCGCTGAAGCAAATGCTTTTTTAGACGCAATCAACGGTAAGGAATACCAAGGAACAGGTACTTATGCTAATTCTCGTTTTACCGTTACCGCTACTATTATTGCTGAATATACAACCCCTCCAAGTAATACAGAACACTTTAGATTTATTAATGTGTATCAAAATAGCACCACCCAAGGAATCTATAAAATCAATAGAGAAGAACGATACATTGGGGTTGTCATCGAAGATAACGGTCAAATTCTCCAACGAACTCCCGAAACCTCCACCCCAGAATCGATCACTTGGTCAGCAGCCGTTACTTTCGCCACTCGTTAATAACAGATCCATAAAAAATAGATACCAAATTGGTATCTATTTTTTATTTAAACATCATTTTATTTTAAAGAAGACCAATGAGTTGATTAAGATCTTTAGCGTTCTCTCCAATTAACCGCTGATCACTATCTCCAATGACAATAGTAGGAAAAGCTGTAACTTCAAATTTTTCAGAATATTCTTTAAAAGCAGGCCCTTCCACCATATAGGATTTAATGTTGGGATTTTTTATAGCAAGTTTATGAATATTCATCACAGCTTGTGGGCATTGAGGACAGGTAAGAGAAATATATGCATAGATATGTAATGGTTTTACCACTTGCTTGATTTTTGCTTGATAGTCTGCTGATAATTCTTCAATTTTTCCCGACACTTCTAATAAGGACATCAAGAAAGAATTAATCTCGTAGCCTCCAGGAGTCCCATAGAACCCCACTCCTTTTAACGCTTCGTCCTCGGCAGTTACAAAAATTGCAGGCGTGGCAAAAGCATTCCATTCTTTTGCTTTGTCTTGATGTTCACTAATATTATAAGTTATTAGGGTGATTTTACTAGAAAAGCCCGCAAACTCGTTAACAAAGGTTTCTGTTTCTATACTTTTTTCGTTATCACCTTTGAAAAAAATAATCTTCACTGGATGGATCATTCCTTCCAAAATACTACTCAACTGCTGAGTAGTTGCTTCGTCAAACATTGCCATACAAACCTCTTTTATAATTTTAATTTTCAGTAATTAGATAATTAGATACTGCGAGTGCTGCTTTTGCCCCTTCCCCAGCGGCAATAACCACCTGTTTAAAAGGAACAATCGTAACATCTCCAGCAGCATAAACACCTGGAATATCAGTAGAACAATCCATATTAATAATAATTTCTCCAATTTTATTTTTGATCCTATCAGATACAAAACCACTAGTAGGCAATAAACCGATTTCGACAAAAATCCCATCAGCTTCAATTGTAGATTCTTTATTGGTTTGGGTGTCTTTGATGATTAAACGCTCCACATTTGCTCCGCCTTCAATACGCACACATACAGAGTTATAAACTACATTGACACGACTATTGCTAAGCATTTTTTCGACCAAAACAGCATCCCCTGTAAACATTGATAAGTTTTGAACGACGGTAACTTCTTTTGCATAACTCAGCATATCAATAGACGCTTCTACTCCAGAATTACCTCCTCCAACAACCACAACCTTTTTATCTACAAAAAGAGGCCCATCACAAGTAGTACAATATGCCACCCCTCGACCAAGATAATCCAATTCTCCTGGAATCCCTAAAGTACGCGGAGATTTCCCTGTTGCAATAATCACCGTTTTTGCCTGGTATACTGTCCCATCGTTACAAATAATTTTTTTAATAACCCCTTCTAACTCCGTAGAAGCGACTTTTGTGTTTTTTTTCATCGGAAAAGCAAATTTGTCAACATGGTTGTAAAATCGATTGGCTAGCACAGAGCTTTTAATATCAAGATCTCCAAGCCAATTTTCGATAGAAGCACTTTTAACAATCTGCCCACCAATTTCGTCAGTTATCAATCCCAAGTTAATTTTTTTACGAGAAGCATACAAGGCTGCATTCATTGCAGCAGGTCCACCCCCAATAATCAACAAATCATATACTTCTGTTTCGGAAAGTATATTGATTGTACAACTGAACGAAGATAAATCTATCTTTAAATCCATTATATTCTCTCTAATTTGATTTTTATAATAATAACATCTCATTATTGATATAATGAGATGTTATTAATTAGAAATTATTTTTTGCCAAAGAAATTTTCGATACCAGCAGCACTAGTAGCCATTGCTTCATCACCAGGTTTCCAGTTTGCTGGACAAACTTCTCCATTTTTTTCAAAGAAAGACCAAGCATCAATAACGCGGATAGTTTCTTCTACAGAGCGTCCTAAAGGTTTGTCGTAAACTTGTTCCATACGGACAATGAAGTCTTTATCGATTAAGAAAGTACCTCTTAATGCTACTCCCTCTTCTTCAATTAGAACGCCGTAATCTCGAGAAATTGATTTTGTTAAGTCAGCAACAATAGGATAAACAACATCTTCAATGCCTCCTTTAGCTCTAGGTGTTTTGAGCCAAGCAGAGTGAGCCATCACAGAATCTACAGAACATGAAATGACTTTTACTCCTCTTTTTTCAAATTCGGCAATACTATCACTAAAAGCATGTAATTCTGTTGGGCAAACAAAAGTGAAGTCTAAAGGATAAAAAAAGAATAAAATTAATTGTCCTTTATAATCAGACAAGCGAATATCTTTAACTTCGCCTTTTTCCACAGCTTGTGCGGTAAAATCTGGTGCAGGTTTATTAACTAAACTCATACATTCCTCCAAAATATTTAATTGATTGTTATAACTAGTTGTATTATAACAACATTAGATATATTATAACATATAAATTTTATTTTGCAATATTATTACACTATTTAAAAATTACACTATTTAAAAAAATAATTTATAAAATATTTATATTTTCCTGCTGAAGGCGTTCAAAAAGAAAAGGAGCTAACTCATTTAATTCTTCAGAATAAGAATCTACAATCTTATCAACTAGTAATTTTCCAAAAGACGAATAAAGAATTTTAGGAGAAATTTGTGTTAATTTATCAGTATTCCAACGGATTTTTGCTAAATCAATACCATTTTTACTAAGAAAATGATTCCAGCGATTGATACATTCCGATAAGGAATATTGCGAATACAAAAGCCCTCCTTGAAGAACAATCTCTGTTTCACAATGAGAATTATTTTGGCTTTCTCTTACGGTATTCAAGAGTTTTTCTGCCACTTCCTCGGGGGAATCAATCACAGAAAGATGTACCGTCTTATATTCTACATAAGAAATCGGTAGCGTAATCCTCTCCATCATCCAAGTATCTGTATCAATTAACGCAACAAAACGTAAGCCTTTATCTGTCTTACGCGTCTGCCTAGGAGCCCCAGGATTTACAATAAGTGTCCCATCCTCCCAGCGATCAAACCAGGTGTGGTAATGCCCCAATGCTGCATATTGATAACGTCCTGCAATATCATCAGCAAAAATAGGAAAATAAGAGTTAGTCTTTCCATATGTTCCGTGGGCAATGAGAATTGCAGGATCAAAACGAGGAATAGAAATATCGGATAACGACACGTCGGCTTGATAAGGAACACACACAAAATAAATATGATCAATTAGAGCCACAGAATACGGTTTTGTATTAGCTACAATAACATTAGAAGCAAGTTCTGATCGATTATTTAAGTATTTCAAGTCATGATTCCCAGGAATTATTAACACTTCTCCTGAAAATTTTTCCCAAATAGGAAGTAAGGCATTTTCCAAGTCTCTACCTTGATTTGCCATATCAAATAAATCTCCTGCAACAATAATAAGATCGACAGATTCTCGATTAGCCGTATAAATAATCGTTTCTAATACATTAATATGCTCTCTACCTTTAAGGTGAAGGTCTGCAGTATGTAATATTCTCATAACGATTCCTTACTTTTAGATAATATACTTGCTTAATAAACAAAAATTTATTATAATAATGTTCGGAACAATAAAATTATAATTAAGGTTCTATGAAAAAAATACCCCAAGCCCAAGAAATACAAAGTATCTTTACTCCAGAAACCAAAAATAATATCCCTGAAAATCCTGGTGTCTACCTTTACAAAGATAGCACAGGTACTATTCTTTATATCGGAAAGGCAAACAATCTTCGAAAACGTGTTACTTCTTATTTTATTAAAAATCCTGTCTTTTTAAAAACTTATCTCTTAGTTCAACAGATTCATACGATTGACATTATCGTTGTCAATAGCGAAAGTGAAGCTTTATTTTTAGAAGCAACCTTGATCAAAAAACATCTTCCGAAATTTAACATTACTTTTAAAGATGGTAAATTTTACCCTTACATTAAGATTACAACTGCAGAAAAGTTTCCTAGAATCTTTATTACTAGAAATAAATACGACGATAAAAACCTCTACTTCGGCCCTTATATTAGTGCAGGTAGTGTCAGAGCCAATTTAGAAATCCTACAAAAAATGTTCAAACTTCGTGTCTGTCGGACGCTCCCCAAAAAAGAGTGTCTCGAATACCATATGAATCGTTGTTCTGCCCCCTGTATTAATAAAATTACTGAACAAGAGTACCTCCAATCAATTCAAGAAGCAATCGATTTTTTATCTGGGGGACAAGAAAAACTCATCCATGAACTCCAAGAAAAAATGAAGCAGGCTTCTAAAGAGCTACTTTTTGAAAAAGCTCAAATTTATAAAGAACAACTAGAGGCGTTATATAGCTTGGATAATAAACAACAGGTTTATTTATCTTCCGAAAAAAATATTGATATTATTGGTATCGAAGAAAGAATAGGGAATTTCAGTATTGTTGTTTCTTTAGTTAGACAAGGAAAATTATCTGGTAAAGAAGGTTTCATCGTCAAACAACAACCAGGTTCTTCCTTTACTACATTAGATGTACTCGATGAATTTATCCGTAATCACTATCCCCACCATACGACTCACCAAATACTGATCAACCAATCATATAATGCAATCTGTGATGATCTAAACCTTTGGTTCGAAGGTGAAGGATTAGAGATTCAAAGTATTTATGACAATCAATCCCAAGAATATGCTTTATTAAATTTAGCAGAAAAAAATGCCCGTATCCACTTGGAACAAACACTAAGTACTCCTGATATTCTTAATACACTACACCAACTCCAACAAGAGCTCCAACTCAAAAGCTTTCCCAGTAATATTGAAGGCTTTGATATTGCCAAATTAGACGGAACCCTTGCTTCTGGGGTCATGGTGCAATTCCAAGGCGGAGACCCTTACAAAAAAGGTTATCGTTTATTTAATATAAAAGCAGAAAATCAACAAGATGACTACATCGCCATGGAAGAAATAGTTTACCGACGTTATAAAAAGCTCCTCGAAGAAAAACAACAACTCCCCCAACTGATTGTTATTGATGGCGGTAAAGGACAATTATCCTCGGCAATTAAATCATTAAAAAGGTTAAATATTCATAATGTTGATATTCTTTCTATCGCAAAACAAGAAGAAGTAATTTTTACTCCCTCTCAAAAACAAGGGATCATCTTAGCAAAAAACTCTATTGTTCTTCATCTCATCCAGAGAATTCGAGATGAATCTCATCGATTTTCCCAATACCAGCTTCATAGACGTATGAACAAAAAAATGAAATCCTAAGCTAAAACGAAATCCCCTCGACAATGTCGAGGGGATTTCGTTTTAGGAGTATGCAGTATGAAATCACTTGTAAGCATTTAAAATATACTATTATGTTTCTTAAACGACAAATAATTCTAAAAAAACAAGTTAAAATTTTGACAAAAGTTCAGAAAAAAAGGAAAATAAAATAATAAAAATATCGTTAACCACTAAATAACAAAGGAGCTAACATGCTGAAAACTTGTCTTAGTTATTATGGTATTGATAGAAGTACTTCTTTTGCACTACCTTTATACACTTTAGAAAAAATAGCATTCCAACAACACCCCAGTGGTTATAAGGCATCGAGCACACCTATTGTCTCTATGTCCTACCAAGATATTCAACAGCTATTACTACTTCAAAAAGTACCTAATAGTAATTCACTTATCCTCGAAATTTTCCGATACGCAGCTTTTTTCGGAATTATTACTCATGTCATTATTTCCCCAGAATCTATCGAATGGAAATACAATCCCTACCATCAACGCGATTTATTTTTTTTCAAACTCAGGTTAGAATTAAGGCAATATACTAAAATTTCATCATTGTAATCATCAATAAACCTCTTATTTTATCTAAGAAAATTAATTTTCCCACTTTATTGACGATTTTTTTAAATACAAATTACCAGATAACATATGAAAAAAGCGTTAATTAATCCTACAAAAAAAATATTTTATCCACAAGAACTACTAAAAATAAATAAATATTCATTGACAATTATTGTTCGTTTATGATATAATAGATTATATAAACATATAAAAGACTTTTAAAAGTTAAAAGGGAAATCGGTTGAAGTCCGATGCGTTACCCGACACTGTAATTAGTCTAAGTAGATACAAAATACCATTCATATTACTATGGAGAAGGTGTATCTATATGCTAAAAGCCAGGAAACCTACTTTTATATGCTTAATATTATTTTTCCTCGGGTTTAAGGAAAATAGGTTATATCTGACAATCCACTCTATTTGATTGTATTGTTTTTTCTCCCTATATTTAAAATCCGAAAAGCATCGTCTTTTCGTTTTTTACTTTAAACCCCTATATGCCTAGGAGTTTAAATGTTATTCTTTCTCTTATTCTTTCTTCCCTTTACAATCTGGTCTCAAGACACGAATGCTATTCCTATTACATCAAATATCTCTCGAACAAATTATACAAGCCAAGAATACCGTCCTGGATTAAACTTTCAAAGTACGAGCATCACTCCTAATAGCTCTTCCGCTAATCTCATTAATTCTTCATCGATCAGTATCGAATATCCTGAAGTTGGGCGGATTGGCGCAATCCGATTAGATGGAGCAGTAACTCCACCCATTATGGCAATCGATGGTTTTTTAATTAAAGACCCTTCTATCCAACAAGGGCAAATCCTATTAGATCTTTTACCTCACGATTTTAGCAAAAGAGTAGATATTTATAAACAGAATCTTGTCCCTTTCGGGATAAACGCAGGAAGTTTGATTGATTTTAGACTCCCTATCAATTTTGAACAGTCTACTTGTATTTCTTTACAAGCAGGAACAACAGGTAATTTATATGCCAAGATCCAAGGAGAGATTCCTTTTAAAGATGGAACAACATTTTTTGGTGTTTTAGGGGATTTTGGATTTAAAGACTATTATTATAGTATCAATGGAGGGAAGGATTTTGAGATTTATCCAAACTCTACTTTTAATCGTAGTTCTGCCCTTCTAAAAACAATATGGAAAAATTTAGAATTTTTAATTGCCCACACCTATACAGACGGATTTTCCGAAACAGGATCTTTTGCTTTAGATACACTCACACGAAATAATCTTATTACAGGGATACGGTATAACGCAGAAAAAATTATTTTTAGTGCTAATTATACCTTCTATAATCAATTAGTGCAAAACGAATTCTATACCAACGACTACCTCAATCACCAATTTAATATCCAAACAGGCATTAAAGACCAAATCAACAATTATTATTATCAGGTATTACTTGGTTATGAAATAAATAACGTTGAGGATGGAGCGAGGGCTTCTCATAAAAATTATTTAGGGGTTCCACCATATGGAGAGCATTTTTTTAATCTCGTTACCGAATTTGGATTTTCTCTTTATCGAGAAGAAGACAATCCCACTCTCAATTTTGATCTCCACTTTGCTTTAAATCAAATTTTATCCCTTACAGGATTATATACTCCTATTCCTATCCTCACCATGGGAATACGCCATCAAAACGGCGTCTACGCTTCCATTTATGTAAGCCGTATCTATGTCCTTCCTGATATCACTACAGCCTATGGGTTTGGCACACCAGAGCCATCAACCAATCGTACTATTCTCCCAAAAGATGGAGTACGATCAGGATTAGAACTAGGATTTAATAGACTCTTCGGACGTTTTTATACAAGTTTTTCCTATTCTTGGTTGGATAAAGGATTCCGTTTAGCAGAAGATAATCTAACCTTAGTAAACTCCGATAATGTTACTGCCTTATCTGCAGAAATCGGAATGGAATTAAAAACAATCCACCAAGCGAATATCTATAAAATGTATACATCATTTTCTTGGAATTATGAAAAAGACGATAGAAAGATATTTTCTTCCGTGATTCCTGTTTGGAAATGGATTACGATCCTCTCTGCAGGCGGAATAGACGACAACACATGGCTTACTGCCCTTAGCTACCGATTTACGGTGTGTACTCCTAGCGGAATAGGACTAGTTGATAAAAAACCAAGACATTACTTAGATTTAAATCTCCGTTATAAGTTTCTCGTTATCAATATTTTAAATTTAGCAAATCAATCTTATAGAGCAATACCAAACAATCCTTATTCCCCCTATAACCCGGGTATTAGAGCGGAATTTGGAATAGAATATAAATTTTAAGGAAGATTTATGAAAAACATATTGTCATTACTGTTTATTATTACAGTATCTTGTAGCGTTCAACCAGAAGGTACAATTAGGATTAACCAAGATCCCCAAGTACAAGCACAATATAAAGAAGCTTGGCTCGAACTAACAAAAAATATCACCGAAGCTTCCCCTTATTCAGGAATAGCTGACATTTGGGGAGGGGGAGATCTTAAGTTAGATTTCATTTTTGACGATCAAGGAACTCTCCGTAATAATTTTGATTTTGATCCTGCTACATACTACGATCTCCATCCTCTTGTATCACAATACGAAAAATTTACAAATAGTAGTTTTTTAGATAAGAATACCGCTATTGTTTTCATGCCTAATTCTGCCAGTCCTGCACTAGAAGGTACTCTCTATATTCTAAGAATTTCTAATCAAACATTATACCGCACCAAATCAGCATCGGGGTTCGCTCATATAAATTCTTGGGATGGGATCTCTATTGATACCAATAACTTAGTTGCTATTAGTACTTCAAAAACAAATCTAGAAAATGAAAAAGATCCAGAAATCGTTCCTCTTATTAATCAAGATCCCCAAATTCAATCACAATACAAAGAAGCTTGGCTCAAACTAACAAAAAATATTACCGAAACTTCACCATATTATGGAGAAGCAGACATTTGGGGTGGAGGAGCATTAAAATTACGTTTTCGCTTTGACGATAAAGGAAATCTTTGGAATTCTGATTTCAACCCAAATATTAATCAATGGTATATTCTACACAATCTCGTATCACAAGAGAAAAATTTTGAAAACAGCGCTTTTTTAGATGAGCGTACAGCTATTGTAGTGATACCAAGCTCTGCTAGTTACACTCTAGCAGGTACTCTTTATGTCCTAAGACTTTCCAATCAGACCCTATACCGCACAAAATCAGCCTGGGGATTTGATCACGTTAAATCTTGGGACGGAAAATCTGTTGATACCGATAATTTAATGGCTATCGGTACCCCAAAAATATAAACATCATATTTCTCAACACAACAACAAAAAAGCTCTTTTTATAAAAGAGCTTTTTTGTTGTTGTCAATGCTATTAAAATTTCCATTTGAATTTGGCGTACCATTCATCCTGTCTTACGTCCATTCCTAAATAAATTTCCTTACTATATAAATACCAACCCATAATCCCTGTAGAGATCAATGCCGCAGCAATGGAAGAATATAATGTTGCCTGCGTCGCAATTGCAAACCGATCCCTCTCAACTATATACTGATTTAGCTGGTCTACCTGTACTGGAGTCGTAGGCTCTCCAAATTGATTCACTAAATTTTGAGTGTCTCGAAAACGGTACTGAGTATAAATACTTGTCCCCAACAAGGCAACAGTAGTAAACCAAGAAATATAAGTTGCCACTAAAAGACCTTGTTGAGCTGGGCTACGATATTTTGTTTCGTAATTTTTAAATTGGGCATCAAAATCAATGGATAATTTTTGCTCTGTTAAGGTAAGATGTTTGTATACAGAATTACGATTAGAAACAAGATTGGCATTAGGATTAAGCACTTCTACTCTATATTTTGTATGGAGTGTTAAATTACTCACGATCAAAGGAGTTTTCCCTTTATAGAGAGAATTGACATAAACTTCAGCATCAGGAATCGACGCAGTAACCCGAATCATTCCTGATTGATTGAGAGCTTGCATTCGATAAGAAATGCTATTTGTTTGTCCTGCAACAATATCTGTTAAAATTTCTTCTCTGTTAAATCCATCTTTTAGAAACATTACTCTCTGTTCTCCTAAGGGAGCAGTAGGATATACAAGGGGCGTCGAACCGACATAGACTCCATTTAAATAGACTAATGCACCTGTAGGTTCACTGGTAACCCTCAAAGCCGTATAAGGTCTATTAACAATAATCGCATGAAAATATTTGAGCCACTCCTGCATCGCCGTAGGAATCTCACTCTCTTGAACATTCAAGCGGAGTGAAAGAGGACGTGTCCTTTTTGCTAGTGGATTCTCAGGTACATTAGGTCGGGTATCTCGAAAATTTGTAGAATATGTTTCAAAAGAATCTTGTAAACGTGGAGAAATCGGAGGCTTGGTAAAAGGTGTCCTCAATAATAAATCTTTATAAACTTGACTATCTTTAGGATCTAAAGTTTTTTCCAAAGCTAAAATCTCAGATAAGACAGGGGGAGTTTGTTGGTATTTTTTTTGCCACCAATCATCTCCAGAACTATAGGTAGGAAAAATCTGCATTCTGACGGTAACCTCAACGGATCCTACTAAGGAATCAGCTCGCCTTGTTTGATAACTTCCACCAATATTATAAATATATTCAAAAGGGGTAGAAGGGTACTCGGCTTCTATAGAATCTTGATTGGTTTGATTCTTTCGCCACTGGGTAGGATTACTTAGCCTGAGTTTATAATCAGCAAAATCTTTTTGATCTTGCTCCGTAGCCCGCCGAACTTCAATAGGAAGAAAACTCAAATAATTAATCAATTCTGGAAATTCTTCGTAGAGAAGTAGGAGCATATTAGTGGGAGTCAATAAATTTTTATTGACGATAATCAAATTGGTTTTGATTTCGTTTGTTGTTGTCATAAGAATTTCGTTAGAAACAATGTTAGTTTCCGGTACAGCGTTTTTATAAACAATATTGGTTTTAATATCGTAATAATTGGTATTGGTACTTGTGAGAGCATTATATTGTGTCTCTTGAGTCGGAACAACTAATAAATAATTAGTCAAATAACTAAAATAAGATTCTTCATAACGATCATATTCTTCTTTTTTATCATCTGTCTCATCAAAAATTGAGTCTTCTTTTTCCTCATTTTCATCTTCTTTTTCTTCCTCTTTGTCAGCAAATTCATCAAAATTAGGATCTTCAGCATTAACGACTTGGAATAAATTAGATAATTCACTAGACACATAAAAAGGCATACCATCAAAAGGTATATACGCTAAAGAAGATCGGAGAGATTCAAGCATCGCCTCAATATTATCAGGGATCGCTTGTTCTAAATAGGCTCGATTTGTATCTCCTTTAGATAAGTTATCAAAAGGATGAATAACAACGGTAAGTTTTTTAGGAAACGTTTCCACAAGGGCATTTTCTAAGCGACTGCGATATTCTATCTCTGCCTGTTGAGGAATACGATAGCAAGAAGTAAAACTAAAAAAACAGAAAGAAAAAATAATAAATTTATTCATACTCCTCATTATATAAGAATTTTATCTTTTTATCAAAAATCTAGCTCTAGTATATTTTACAAGTTATATAAAAAATCCATTATCAATAGAAGAATTTTATTGACATAATTTCTATGATCGACTTATAATATAAAAAAGGTAGAAGGAATTTATTATTTTAGTAGATAATTTTTACTATTCACTACAAACATTTAGATCGCTTAATTAATAAGCAAAAAATTTATTTAAATAGGAGAGCAATCCATGAAAAAACTTTTAGGATTAGCTATTTTTCTTTTTATTGTACAAACAAATTATGCCGTTGATCCCTATCACGGACTACAGGTATACGGATTAGTAGGATTTGGTACGGACACCTACTTTCAAATTGGGGGAGGCATAGGGTATACAGCCACTTTCGCTCAAGCTGCCAATACAGCAGTCCCTATTGGCCATCAACTTACTACAGATTCCCAGCTTATTTTTACAATGTTCGATGTTGGTTTACAATGGAATACTTTTGTAACATACGGGCTAGAATTAACACTCCCAAAAAATGTATTTCTAACCGTAGATTTTTTAGGTTTCGGTCTTGGGCTAAAAACATTTTTTTCTGATACTTCTACAGGACTCACCTTCATTGTTAGTTTGCCAGGCTTACAACTCCATTGGAAACAATTTTATTTCGCTTTAAGAAATAACTATATTGCCAGTATCAATACCTCATTAAACGAATATAAATTTTATCTCTCGATTGGTTGGGATCTCACAAAATATCTTCCCACCAAAAATAAAAGAGTCTGTGGTCAATAAATTTTAATACTTTTTAAAGGAGCTACCATGAAAAAACAAATTTCGAGCCCACACGCTCCAAAGGCAATCGGAGCTTACTCTCAAGCTATTATTGCCAATGGAATGCTTTATATCTCTGGGCAAATACCTGTCAATCCTATTACTGGAGAAATCAGTACTGATATTTCTGAACAAACGAAACAAAGTATGGAAAATATCAAAGCTATTCTCACAGAAGCAGGGACAGATTTTTCCAAAGTCGTTCGTTGCGGTATTTTTATCAAAAATATGGAGGATTTTGCCAAAATCAATGAAGTCTATAGCTCTTATTTAAAAGAACCTTATCCTGCCCGTGCCACCGTAGAAGTATCTAGACTTCCTAAAGATGTGTTAGTAGAAATTGAAGCAATTGCATTAATCTAAAAAAAAAGCACCACTTAATAAGTGGTGCTTTTTTATAATTATTAGTAATAAATTAGACTACATATCTTCTGAGTAATATAAGTAACGAAAACAATTAGGGCATTGAAGTAATGCAGAATCTTCAGAATCTTGAAGAGTATCACCCCCATGATAAGAAGTAGGCAGAAGAATATTACAACCAGAACAAGAATCTTCTTCGATTTCGGCCATCACCACACCGCTATTTTTAAGTAACAATCGATCAAAATATTGGACAAAATGAGTATCAAATGCCGAAGAAATACTTTCGATTTCGGTTTCGATTGCTTCTCGTTCGTCTTTTATTTCGGCTTTGATTGCATTAATATCTTTTTCTAAAACAGATATTTCTGCAGAAAAAGTCGCAATATTTTGCTCAATTACTTCTAACGCTTGAGTAATATCACCCATTTTTGATTTATCATAATAAAATTGTGCCTCAATAACAGCTCTATCCTGAGTATAGCGATCCATATCTTTTTCCCAAGATTTAATCTGACGAGACATTTTGAGATTATCTCTATCTTTTTCCATATTTTCAATTTGGGTAAAAATATAATCCAGCCGTTCTTCTTCCTGAGCAATTTTTTGAGCCAAAGCCACTTGCTGTTGCGTAAGATTTATTTTATTTTGTTCGGTAGAATCACAATCTTCTTTTAATTTAGAAAGTTTTTGCTCATTCGCCTCATAAGTCGCCACTAATATTTTTTTTTCTTGATAAAGCTCTTGCCAGCGAATAATATTCCGAATACGAGATATACGATCCATTATGACTCCTCTTTTACGATTATTAATTAATATTATACTGAATTATCAAATACTTGTCAAGATCTATTCCAAAGGATTCGCTCTAAAAAATCTATAAGTCCTATTATACGTTCAACAAAAAATAAATTTAAATATCAAAATAAGGTACAATATTTTAAAATAATTCTATACTATAGTCAATATTTTGAGATTCATGAGGTGCGAGAAGAGACATTCCTTTTTTTTGAGATAATTCATTGATTGTATCTTCCAAAGAATCAGCCCAACCATTCCAAGGCTCAATACAGATAAAAGACGAACCAGCCTTAGACCAAAATGCTAGTAATGGAAGGTCGTCATTCCATTCCATTTTAACTTTTCTAGGGCTATTTTGAAAATGTAAGACCACTTGACGAGAGCGAAGATTATCAAAAATAATCGTATTATTATTGTCAAAGCTATTAGTGTCAAAACATAAAAATTGTCGCCCATAGTCTTTCGTTTTTTCGACAATAAAACCGTTCTCAGTATCAATCTGAGAGATTAAAGGCTCATCATCTAACTCTATATAACTACGTTCTAATCGATCTGCCAAATTGAAAGCGGGGTGAAGCCCAAAGGTAAAAGGCATATTTTCTTGAGATAAATTCGTAATACAATGAGAAATTAACAATTTTCTCTTCTCCAAACGATAAGAAACATCCATTTTAAAAGAAA
The DNA here is from genome assembly GCA_051649605.1 of Brevinema sp. Taxonomy (GTDB): domain Bacteria; phylum Spirochaetota; class Brevinematia; order Brevinematales; family Brevinemataceae; genus Brevinema_A. Next base: position 63,082 of record JBOFHK010000025.1, read on the forward strand.
AAGGATATGCCAATAACGTTTCAGGGGTACTCTCAAAAGAAAATAATAATTCTTGATCTGAGACTTGTATTACTTGAAATTCATTGATCCGAGCAATCCCATGATTAGGCATAGAATATTTTTTACCTTTATGGAGATATTCTTTATTTTTTAGTCCCCCAACAATAGGAAATAAAATAGGTGCTCTCCCCGGCCAGTACTCTGGATTACCCTGCCATAGATATTCATACTGATAACTTTCGATAGACCGTAATTCAGCCCCCCTAGAACATGCTTGAACCTTTAAATCATCATTTTTAATCGTATAATTCATACCATACAACCCCATATTATAATCTTTTTATACTTTATAGTATAAAACAAGACGATAATAAGTCAATCAATAAATGAACAGACTTCCAAAAAACAAATAAAAAAGCTTGCAAAATTTCTAAATCAGTATATAATATAAGTATTAATTATTTTGAATATCTTATACTTAATATTCTAACAGAATCTCTCTTAGTATTTTTACGAGAGATAATACCATAAATTATAAACTATATCAATACGAAGGAGAGTTTCATGAGATTAAACGGAAAAGTTGCTATTGTTACTGGAGCCGCAAGAGGAATTGGATTAACTATTGCCGAAACTTTAGCCAAAGAAGGAGCATTAGTATATGCTACCGACCTAGATAAAGGGGAGTCTAAAGAAAAAAATATTACATTTATCAAACTTAATGTAACGGACAGACCAGAAATCGAAAAATTTACTACTGAAATTGCTCAAAAAGGTGAAATCGATATTCTCGTAAATAACGCAGGGATTACTGCCGATGCCCTCATTCAAAAAATGACCGAAGACCAATGGGATCGGGTAATTAATATCAACCTCAAAGGAGTCTTCAATATGACTCAATTTGTTGCACCAATTATGATGGAAAACGGCTCTGGAAGTATTATTAATATGGCATCTGTCGTAGGTGTTTATGGTAATATTGGACAAAGCAATTATATTGCTACTAAATCAGGAGTTATTGGGATGGCTAAAGGTTGGGCTAAAGAATTTGCTCGTAAAGGAGCTAAAGTCCGTGCTAATGCAATCGCTCCAGGATTTATCCGCACTCCTATGACCAAAGATCTTCCAGAAAAAGTCTTAGAAGGAATGGTCTCCAAAACACCTCTCGGACGGATGGGAGAGCCCGAAGATATCGCAAAAGCTGTATTATTTTTAGCAAGCGATGATGCTTCATTTATCACTGGACAATGTCTCGGAGTAGACGGTGGTCTTGTCATTTAATTATGCCAAAATAACAACAGAGAGTATTAAGAATGGATTTTTCATTATCAAAAACCCAGGAACTATATTTACAAATGGTTCGTGAATTCGTAAAAAATGAGGTGGAGCCTATTGCTGCTGCCATTGACGAAGAAGAGCGTTTCCCTATGGAAACTGTAGAAAAAATGAGGTCAATAGGATTTTTCGGGATTCCTGTCTCAAAAGATCTCGGAGGAGGAGGAGGCGATTCTTTATTATACACCATGGCTGTTGAAGAATTCTCCAAATCCTGTGGGACAACAGGAGTGATGTTATCTGCTCATACATCTTTAGGAATGATGCCTATCTACGAAAACGGCACTCCCGAACAAAAAGCTAAATATATTCCTAAAATGGCTAGTGGTGAATGGATTGGGGGATTTGGACTTACTGAAGTTAATGCAGGTACCGACGCTTCTGGTCAACAAACAACCGCCATCTTTGATGAAAGCTCTAAAGAATGGATTATAAACGGGTCAAAGATTTTTATTACTAATGCCGGATACGCACACATTTATATTGTCTTTGCAATGACCGATAAAAGTGTAGGTACAAAAGGGATCACCGCATTTATCGTTGAAGCCGATCGTCCTGGATTTTCTGTCGGTAAACTAGAAAAAAAATTAGGGATCAGAGGATCAGCTACCTGTGAAATTCTCTTTGAAGACTGTCGTATTCCCGCTGAAAATCAACTAGGAGCTCTTGGAAAAGGATTCGGTATTGCAATGAAAACCTTAGATGGGGGACGTATCGGTATTGCTGCTCAAGCCCTAGGTATTGCACAAGGAGCCTTGGATCATACCGTAAACTATACCAAAGAAAGAAAACAATTCAACAAAGCAATCTCTGCCTTCCAAAATACCCAATTTAAAATTGCTGATATGGCAACTCAAATTGAAGCAGCACGATACCTTGTTTATAAAGCAGCATGGAAAAAAACAAATAAAGTTGCCTACTCTGTAGATGCCGCTATGGCTAAGCTATTCGCCTCCGAGGTTGCCATGAAAACTACCACAGAATGTGTACAACTATATGGAGGATATGGATATATCCGAGAGTACCCTGTAGAACGTATGATGCGTGATGCAAAAATTACAGAGATCTACGAAGGTACCTCAGAAGTGCAACGTATGGTCATCAGTGCTAATATCTTAAAATAAGAAGCACTAAGGAGTTTTTATGAAAATAACAGTTTGTATAAAGCAAGTACCCGATACAGCAGAAGTCCGTCTTGATCCAAAAACAGGGGCAATGATTCGGGATGGCGTCATCAGTATTATGAATCCTGATGACAAAGCGGGATTAGAAGAAGCATTAAAATTAAAAGAACAATTTAAAGCAGAGATTACCGTCCTCACAATGGGACCCCCTCAAGCAGAGCTAATTTTAAGAGAAGCTCTCGCAATGGGTGTGGATCATGCAATCCTACTCACCGATCGCAAGTTTGCTGGAGCAGATACTTTAGCAACATCAAATGCACTATCTGCCGCATTAAAAATTCTCAATCCTGATCTTATTATCACAGGACGTCAAGCTATTGATGGAGATACTGCCCAAGTAGGACCTCAGATCGCAGAGCTATTAGAGCTTCCTCAAGTTTCTTACGTTCATGATATTTCAACAAAAGACGGAAAAACATTTACCGTGAAAAGAGCGATCGAAAACGGCTACCAAATGATCAAAGTATCTACTCCTTGCTTATTTACTTTATTATCAGATGCTAATACCCCAAGATATATGAATATTGCAGGTATTGTCGATGCTTATGATAAAACAATAGAAGTATGGGATGCTGCAAAAGTACAGATTCCTGATAATAAAATCGGATTAGCGGGTTCTCCTACCAAAGTTTATAAATCATTTACCAAGGGAGCAAAATCCAGTAGAGAAATCCATGAGGTTTCTTCTCAAGAAGCAGTTACCCAGATTGTCGCCAAATTAAAAGAAATCCATATTATATAGGAACCCGTTATGAATATCAAAGATTATAAAGATATTGCCGTATTTATCGAACAAAGACAGGGGGAAATCCAGCCTGTGGCTTTAGAACTTCTGTCAGAGGCTAGAAAATTAGCAGACTGTTCTGATCAAAAAGTTATTGCCGTCCTTTTAGGCGACGGAATTAAATCTCTTTGCGATTCTTTAATTAGCTATGGAGCAGATACCGTACTTTGTGCTGATCATAAGCACCTTAAAGTCTATAGTACCGAACCTTACGCCCAAGCACTCTATCATATATTTTCAGAAATCAAACCAAATATCGTATTAATTGGGGCAACAACTATAGGAAGAGACCTCGCTCCTCGGATGTCCGTCAAGTTAAATACTGGACTAACAGCTGATTGTACCCTATTAGAAATGAAAACCGAAGAAGATTATGAAAATACAGTAAGAGTTACCGATAATAAAGACCTTTTAATGACTAGACCAACCTTCGGTGGAAATCTTATTGCCACCATCGTCTGCCCAGATCACCGTCCACAAATGTCTACGGTAAGACCCGGAGTCATGAAAAAAGCTGAGCCAAATACTTCTCGTAAAGGTGCTTGCAAAGAATTTACTATAAAATTCCAAGAAGATAAATTCAAAGTTGAAGTCTTAGAAGAAATTAAAGAAAACTCCCATAGCAAAAACATTACGGAGTACCCTGTAATTATCGCTGGTGGAAGAGGAATTAAAAAATCCGAAAGTTTCAAAAAACTACAAATTATCGCCGACGCCTTAGGTGGAGGAGTTGCTGTATCAAGAGGATTGGTAGACTGTGGGTGGGCAGATCATGATATGCAAATAGGTCAAACAGGTAAAACCGTTCGTCCTGAAGTATACCTCGCTTTAGGAATTTCTGGAGCTATCCAACACGCAACAGGTATGGAAGAATCAGCTCTTATTATTGCTATCAATAAAGATAAAGATGCTCCTATTTTTAAAATTGCAGATATTGGATTTGTTTGTGATCTCGAACCAGTGATCAGCGGGCTCATCCAAGAATTAAAATAACTGATTTTATAGGAGAATATATGAAATTTTCAGAATTCAAAGTTGGTATTAAAGCAGAAATTACCAAAACCATTGCCGAAGCAGATATCCAAAAATTTGCAGAAGTATCCTTAGATTTCAATCCTATTCATTTAGACGAAGAAGCGGGGAAAAATTCTATTTTTGGACAACGTATCGCTCATGGAATGATTAGTGCAGGATTGATTTCCGCGGTGCTTGGCACAAAACTTCCAGGTGAGGGTGCAATCTATCTTGGACAAGAATTGAAGTTTTTAGCCCCTGTTTTTATTGGCGATACCATCACTGCTATCTGTGAAATCGAAGAACTTGTAAGCGAAAAAAATCGGGTTATTCTTAAAACTATAGTTCGTAATCAAGACGGAAAAGAAGTAGTATCAGGAAAAGCAACTCTACTTAAAAAGGATTAATTGTTTTTTATTGATAAAACACTTAGGAGTTTACATGCAGTCAATTTCTAATTTCTTCTCCAAAATCATGCAAAAATATATGCCTAATGCATATATTTTTGCTCTTATTTTAACATTTATCGTATTTGTTTGTGCCTTATTTGTTACAAACCCTTCCGGAGAAGTCAATAATATCATTAATATCGTATCCTATTGGGGAAATGGATTTTGGAGTCTATTAGCTTTTACCATGCAGATGGCACTAATTGTTATTACAGGAACAGCCCTAGCATCCACATCTGTTATTAAAAAATTACTCGATACTATTGCTACTAAGCTCAATACTCCTACTAAAGCTATTATTGGTACAGCGATATTTTCTGTGATTGCTTGTTGGTTTCATTATGGTTTTGGTTTAATTTCTAGTGCTTTACTAGCTCGTAAATTAGCAAGTAAAATTCGTAAAGGTCTTCATTACCCTCTTCTTGTGGCAACTGCCTATAGTGGATTTCTCGTTTGGCATGGAGGATTATCAGGTTCTATTCCTTTGGTTGTAGCTGAAGGTGATACCATCGTTAGGAAAATTCTTGGAGAAAATGCTTCTATTAGTTTAGCTGATACAATTTTTAGCCCCCTTAATCTTATGATTTCTGGAGCTTTACTCATTATTCTACCTATTATGGCATACCTAATGATGCCTAAAGAAGAGAATGTCCTCGTCCTCAGTGATGAAATAATTGCCCAAATCAATCAAGAAGAACAAGATCCACCTAAAACCAAAGCAATAACATTTGCTCAGAAATTAGAAAATAGTGTCCTCTTAACAGTATTGACGACCTTTTTAGGGTTTAGCTATATTATCCACTACTTAAGTAATGGGAGTACTCTTTCTATTAATATTGTAACATTTATTTTTATGATGATTGGGTTAGCATTACACAAAACTCCTCAAAATTATTTACGAGCTTTTCAAGATGGTGTTAAAGAAACTTCAGGAATTTTACTCCAATTTCCTTTTTATGGAGGCATTATGGGGATTATGACTGCATCTGGCTTGGGATTGGTAATTACCGAATTTTTTATTAATATTTCCACCATTCAAACTTTCCCTCTATACACCTTTTTAGTATCAGGGCTGGTAAACTTTTTTGTTCCTTCTGGAGGTGGACAGTGGGCTGTACAAGGCCATTATGTTTTAAACACTGCCCAACAACTGAACGCCAGTATTCCTAAAGCGATCCTAGCAATTTCTTGGGGAGATGCTTGGACCAATATGGTACAGCCTTTTTGGGCTTTACCTTTATTAAGTGTTGCCAAATTAGAAGTCAAAGATATTCTTGGATTCACAACACCTATTTTTATCGTTTCAGGAATTGTGATTTCTATTTTTTTTCTCTTTTTATAAATTGAATAGGAGGTTATTACGCAGGAATCGTAATTTCTGCTTTTTTCTCTTTTTATAAATTAAAATAGGAGGTTATTATGATAGAAAAACCTATTATAAGCCCACAAGAAGCGGTAGCTTTTGTAAAAAGCGGTGATCGGATCATGTGTGGAGGGTTCATGGGATGTGGTTCAGCAGACACCATTTTCCAATCGATGCTCAAACATTGTACCCATAAAGATTTAATCCTGATTTGTAATGATGGAGCTTGGGGGATTGCTGATAAGCCTCAAAACGGTGTTGCTCCAATGATTGCCAAAAAACTTTTCAAAAAATTTATTGGCTGCCATATTGGATTAAATCCAGAACTCCAACGCCAAAATAACGCCGGCGAAACCGAAGTTACCCTTATGCCTATGGGTACGTTTATCGAACGTATCCGTTGTGGCGGTGCTGGTCTGGGAGGGGTGCTTACTCCCACAGGATTAGGTACTGAAGTTGCAGAGGGCAAACATAAAATAACTGTAGAAGGTAAAGAATACCTACTCGAAGTACCTCTTCGTGCCGATATTGCTTTTATCAAAGCACAAAAAGCAGATAAAGCAGGCAATTTAGTTCATTCTAAAACTGCTCGTAATTTTAATAGCGTGATGGCAACTGCCGCTGATCTAGTGATTGTAGAAGTAGAAGAAATTGTCGAAATTGGAGCAGTTGACCCTAATCACGTACAAACTCCTTTTATCTTTGTTGATTATATCGTTCAAGGAGGCTACTAATGACTTATGAATTTAATAAAAAAGTCCCTCTCACAAGAATAGGACAATTATTTCAACATGGTGATTATGTTAATCTGGGGATTGGTATTCCTGCCGATGCAGCAAACTATATCCCTGAAGATCGTACAGTAATTCTACAATCAGAAAACGGATTTCTTGGTATGGGACCCGCACCCGAAGTATCCGATAAAGATCTCCAAACAGCAGGGGGGCAACCTAGTTCGATTCTCAAAGGAGGCTGTTTCTTTGATTCTACCATCTCTTTCACTATTATTCGTGGAGGACATTTAGATTATACCGTTTTGGGTTATTTAGAGGTCGACCAAGAACAAAATATCGCTAACTATAAAATCCCTGGTATCCGATTCCCTGGAATGGGGGGAGCAATGGATCTTGTTGCAGGGGCAAAAAAAGTTATCGTTGTAGGTACTCATATCGATAAAAACGGAGAAAGTAAGCTTCTCAAAAAATGTACCCTCCCTCTTACCGGCACAAAAGCCGTATATATGGTGGTTACCGATGCAGCATTATTTACTTTCCAGTCAGATAAATTTTTCTTAGAAGAAGTCTTTGAACCTTATACAATTGATTGGGTTATCGAACATACAGCAGGCGATGTTCTTGTTTCCGATAACGTAAAAATTTTAAAAATAATATAAGTAAGGAAGATTATCATGTCTAGAGTATTTATTATTGATGCCAAAAGAACTCCCGTCGGCTCATTTAATGGAGTACTTTCTTCTGTAGCACCTGGAGATCTCGGTGCAGTCGCCATTAAAGCTATTCTTCAAAATAAAAACTTCCCTTTGGAAACTATTGACGAAGTCATTATGGGAAACGTTCTTATGGCTGGTCAAAAACAAGGAATAGCACGTCAATCTTCGATTAAAGCTCATATTCCTAATTCTGTACCAGCTTATGGGGTTAATATGATCTGCGGTAGTGGAATGAAAACTCTAATGATCGCTTATTCTGCTATTAAAGCTGGGATCAACAATCTCACCATTGCTGGTGGTACTGAGAGCATGTCTAATGCTCCATTTTTAATCCCAGCTTCTACAAGAAAGGGATTCAAAATGGGCGATATGAATATAACAGATCACATGGTATCAGACGCCTTAACCGATGCTTTTAAATATATCCATATGGGAATTACTGCCGAAAATATTGCTCATAAATTCCAGATTTCTCGTGAAGAACAAGACCAATTTGCTTATCACTCTCAACAAAAAGCGATTACCGCTATAGATAGTGGTCGCTTTTTAGAAGAAATCTGCCCAGTAGAAATTTCTTCTAAAAAGGGAGTTACCCTTGTTGATACAGATGAATATCCTAATCGAAAAACTACGTTAGACATTTTATCAGGTCTTCGGCCAGCATTTTCTAAAGAAGGTAGTGTAACAGCTGGTAATGCTTCTGGGATCAACGATGGAGCCGCAGCTTTTCTTCTTGCTAGTGAGGAAGCTGTTAACCAGTATAAACTTAACCCTATAGCAGAAATTATCGGTATTGGTCAAGGGGGTTGTGATCCTGAAACAATGGGCTTAGGACCTGCACCAGCGATCAAACATGTTCTTAAATCAACAGGTATGAATTTACAAGATATTGAATTATACGAGCTCAACGAAGCGTTTGCTGCCCAAGCTCTTGGGGTAATACGTATGTTATCAGATGAGTCAGATATGAGCAAAGAAGAAATTCTTAGTCGTTGTAATGTTAATGGAGGAGCAATTGCTATTGGACACCCCGTAGGGGCATCGGGCACACGAATCAGTGTTACCCTCCTTCACGAAATGATTAAACGTAATGTTGAGTATGGACTTGCGTCTCTCTGTATTGGTGGCGGTATGGGTACTGCTGTGATTTTCAAAAAAATATAACAATAGTTGAGCCTCCTTCTTAAGAGATAAGTTTTTATCGCTAAGAAAAAATTTAATACCATAGACATTTAAAAGATATTAATAATACCGAGCATTTAAGGATCTCATATGCCTTCTCATATTCTTATTCCTATCTATCTTACACTATGTGGATTTCTCATGCCCCTACTTCGTTATACGGGGGCATTATTTTCACCAACAACAAGTAATGCGGTACGATTCGTCTCTGGGGGGCTTGTACTTTTATTTTTATCTTATCGACGCTTTTGTTCTTCCCCAGCATCGTTTATAACATTTTTATCATTTTTTAAAAAGCGATATTATACAATATTTGCTATGATTATCTTAATGTGTATCAATATGGTTTGTATGATCCAAGGTTTAATATTAACTTCTTCTTTTACTGCTGGGATATTTAATACCTTTGGTATTCCTGCTACGGCACTCATTGCCACATTATTTTTTCAAGATGAACGACAACGAGTATTCCACTATTCTTTTATGATTGGCATAAGTATTTGTATTGTTGGTTCATTAGTGTTCATTTATCGAGGCTCTGAAAGTATCCAATTTTCACAAGGGTTTTTCTATTTAGGAATAAGCGTTCTCGCTCAAATTATCTTGAATAATCTCATTAAATATCTCACTCAACATGTTTCCACTCTTTATTTAGCGACATCTAATGCCCTAGGAGCTGGAATTGTCTTAATGATCCTTGCTTTTCTTTCACAAGATATTATTGAATTGACAAAAGTACCCCTCCGCAGCATCTTTTTATTAATTTTTGCAGGAGTTTATGGGATTCTTGTAGGCATGATTTTAGGTTTTAACGTAATCAAACAAACAGGAATTAGCACCTTTAATGTTATTCAATTATTAATCCCTGTAGCTATTGCTTTTATTTCTCTTTTATTATTTAACGAATCCATCACAATAGCTCAGATTATTGGCTCAGGAATCATCATTACTGGATCATTTTCTTGTATTTACGGAAAAAAAATATTCCAAAAAAAATTATCTGATAACATATAAGGAGTTTATTATAAAAAAAGTCGTACTCATTACCGGTGCTTCATCAGGTATCGGATATAATATAGCTATCACATTAGCCCGTCAAGGTTTTCAAGTCTATGCTCTCGCACGCAGAACCCTGCTTATGGAAAATCTAAAAACTGAAAATATTATTCCTATGATGCTCGATATAACATCCTCAGAAAATATTCAATCTGTTGTTCAAGAAATTTTAGCTAAAGAACAAAAAATAGATGTCCTAATTAACAATGCAGGATATGGATTTTATGGAGCGTTGGAAGAAGATCCCATCCAAAAAGGACGAGATCTTTTTGAGGTGAATCTCTTTGGTTTAATGGAAATGACTCAAGCCGTACTTCCTTCTATGAGACAACAAAAGAATGGGGTGATTATTAATATTTCATCCGTCGTTGGTAAAGTTGCTTTCCCCTATATGGGGTGGTACAGTGCTTCCAAATTTGCCGTCGAAGGTCTCAGCGACGCCCTCCGCTTAGAATTAAAACCTTTTAATACTAAGGTTGTTCTTATCGAACCAGGTAGAGTCGAGTCGGAATTTGGACACAGAGCGTTTCAACTTTCTGATATTCAATCTGACTCTCCTTACCAAGAAAAAAAAGTAGCCTTCCAACATCTAGTTGATACCAACCCTATCCCTTCCGATAAGTCTGAGTCTATCTCCAACACTGTCCTAAAAATATTAAAGACTCCTAATCCCCATACTCGTTATTTACCAAATCTGGATGGTAAACTTGCTGTATTCCTAAAAAAATGGCTCGGGGATAAAATTATCGATTGGGGAATTAGTTTTCGCTTATGAATATTCCTAGGTATTAGCCAATAATTACTAAGATAATTGGGGGCAAGAATTAACTGTTATTAATAATAATATTAGTTTCAAAATATTCAACAAGCACCGAATAAAAGTATCAAAGAACAATATCATAAAAAAGGAGAATTTTATGAAATATTTACCATTATTAATGGTTTTACTAATTAGCTGCGTCGAGAAAAAAACAGATGCTGTTGTTTTTCAGAGTGATTTCGGTCTCGAAAATAATGCTGTTGCTTCCATGTACGGAGTTTCTGCACAGGTCGATCCTTCTTTAAAAATGTACAACCTCAGTCATGATGTGCCAGAATATGATATTTGGTACGCTTCCCTTAATCTTAGCGGCGTTATCGAATATTGGCCTAAAGGCACAGTATTTGTCTCTGTGGTTGATCCTGGTGTTGGGACAGCTCGTTATTCTGTCGTCGCAAAAACCAAAACAGGACACTATATTGTTACTCCAGATAATGGTACGCTCACCTTTATTCATGAAAAATTTGGGATCGAAGAATTAAGGGAAATCGATGAAGTGGTAAACAGACGAGCAGACAGCGAAAAATCTTATACTTTCCATGGAAGAGATGTATATGCCTATACTGCTGCTCGTTTAGCATCAAAAACAATTTCTTTTGCACAAGTCGGGCAAAAATTAGATCCCTCTCCCGTCCTATTAAATTACACTCCTGCCCAAAAAAATAATCAAACATTTGAAGGCACAATTGTACTTATCGATTCTCCTTATGGTAATATTTGGAGTAATATTGATAGAGAGTTATTCCTAAGTGAAGGTATTCAAGTCGGCGATCGTATTAATGTGCGTATTTCCCATAATAATCAAGAAGTATATCGTGGAGCAATGGTTTACGTTGATACTTTTGGGAATGTACCAGAAGGTGATGCATTACTTTATATTAATAGTTCTTATGAAGTATCTCTTGCAATCAATATGGGAAATTTTGCGGAACAATATAAAATCGGCTATGGTGAAGGTTGGAAAATAGAAGTTTCAAAATAATAAACTAAACAAAATTTTCTATCTCATACATCAAAAACAATCAAACAAACTTGGCTTATCTATAAAATAAACTCTTGTAAATATTTACAAGAGTTTATTTTATAGATAGTTGATTCAAAGGATGATAAGTTGATCTATAATTCATAATATCAAAGAGAAATTATTTAAAAATCAAATTTTGTATTTTGAACATCTGCAGGATAACGAGCAGAGGTAAGATCAATCCCCCCCATAACAGGAAGTAAGACCCCCGTAATAAATTCTGCTTTATTACTGAGAAGGAAGGCTACCGCCTCAGCAATATCTTGTGGTAATCCGATTTTTTGGATGGGTTGTACAGCTAAAAATTCATCGATTTTTGCTTGAGAAAGATTATTTTTTACAGCATCAGTAGCAATCATCCCAGGAAGTACCGCATTACAACGAATCCCATAACGAGCATATTGAATCGCCGTTTGTTGCGTGATATGGTTAATCCCCGCTTTTACAGTTCCATAAGCAATACCAGTAAGATCAGGAGATAAAGAACTAAGCGAAGAAATATTCACGATACTTCCTTTTTGATGTTTTACCATATAAGGAATTACCATTTTTGAAGTAAGAAATACAGAATTAAGATTCGAAAGAATATTTTTTTCCCAATCATGAATCTCTGTATGCACTAAATCTTTATCTAGTTTGGGATTTGTCCCTCCAAAATTATTAACCAAGAGATCAATCGTTTTTTCTTTATTGATAATAGTGGCTATCATTGTTACATAACTTTGATTTTGGAAAGCATCGAAAAAAATTCCTTCGGCTTGGTAGCCTTGTCGTCGTAATTGTTCCACAGATTCTTTAGCTTGTTCTTCATTCCAATCAGCTAAATAAACTTTTGCTCCTCGTTCCGCCAACAAACAAGCACACGCATAGCCTATCCCTTGAGCACCAGCTGTAACAAGAGCAATTTGATTTTTAAACATAGTCAATCCTAGAGTTTTTATATAATTAATATTAATAAATAATAAACAAAACCCTAGAAAAAAACAAGTTTTAAGCTATTTAACGCCGCCTGTCATAGTATTTTCGGTGATTTGTTTCTGAAATAATAAAAAACAACAAACTGTCGGCAATCCAGCAATAAGATTCGCTGCCATAGGTAGGGTAAGATCTAAAGCAATATAACTATCTAAAAATTGATTCAAACCGATCGGTAGAGTATAAAGTGAAGACTTACTGATTACAAGTAAAGGCCAGATAAAAGAATTCCAAGATCCGATAAAAGAAAGAATAGCCATCGTAGAAATAATACCACTCGATATTGGCAAATAGATCGTAGAGAAGATTTGAAAATGGTTCGCTCCATCTATTTTAGCCGCCTCACCAAAAGAAGAGGGGATTTGATCAAAATAGTTTTTAATGACAAGAATAGAAAACACATTTACTAATCCTGGAAGAAGCATTCCCAGATAAGTATTCCCTAATTTAAAATTCACTACCACTTGCATAAAAAGAGGGATAATAACTGCCTCTCCAGGAATTAAGAAAGAAAGAAACAAGAGAAAAAAGAGAAGTTTTTTTCCTGTAAAAGATATTTGTGAAAATACATAAGCAGTCAGAGAACAAATAATCGTACTCAAAATCGTATGTGCAGTAGAAATAAAAAGACTATTAAACATCCATAATTTATAAGAGGGGTGATCCCATAATTTTGCAAAGTTTTCCAGTGTCCATGCTCCTGTAAAAATTTTATCTACAATAGCAATAGAATGACCATAAGGTTTAAATGCAGAAATAATCATCCAAATAATAGGAAAAAACCATATTAGGGCAAAAAATATTCCTGTACCCCACCAAATAAAAAGAGAAAATTTTTTCATAATTGTTTCCTAAAAGAAGTTTTTATTTGAATAAGGGTTAGGATAATTAAAAATAACATCAATAATACAGAAATCGCTGCAGCATAACCAGGATTCCTCGCTCCAAAACCAAGATCATAAATATATTGTACAATAGAACGCGTCATATGATCAGGGCCTCCTCCTGTTAAAATTAGCGGTTGCCCAAATAATTTAAAATTAGCAATAACCTGTAACACTACTAAAACCCCTAAAGTTGGAAGAAGATGAGGTAAGGTGATGAAAAAAAATTTTTGTAGAGCATTAACCCCATCCAACTCTGCTGCTTCAAAAATATCCTGTGGGATAGAGCGTAATGCCGCAATCACAATAAGCATATTTATTCCCACCGTCCACCATAAGGTCGAAAGAATAATCGTCCAACGAGCGAGATGGGCATCATAAAGCCACCGCCACCCTGACAAAGAAGTACCAGCCATCAGAGAACTCCAAAGCCCTAGATCCAAACGAAAAATTAATACCCATAGTGTAGTCATAATGGTAATAATAAGTACGGTAGGAATATAAAAACTAATACGGAGCATCGTAGAAATCCCTCGGGGATGCTGAGCCCACAAAGCAAAGAGTACCGCCATTCCTATATAAATAGGAGTAGAAATCACAACAAACAAGACCGTATTCATTAAGGTACGAAACACCAAAGGGTCTTGAAATAACTTAGTATAATTGGTAAAGCCTATAAAAGACATATCGTTAAAAGGCCCCGTATGGAAAGACATCATTAATGCTCCCACCATCGGTTGGAGAATAAACAATAGAAAAAGGATAAAAAATGGAGCAAGCATAATCCATGCAATAATATTTTCTCCTTTTTTGGGGTATTGTTTTTTCATAATACTCCCTAGCCTTTTTTATTTTTAATTTCTTCATTGGCTTTTCTGAAGATTTGATCCACATCGGTAACAGTACCTTCGATATAAGATTGAAGGGCGTTCTCAAGAACTCCTCCATCCAAGGCCAAATTGATATTCTCATTTTTAGGCCAAGGACACATCGTAATAGCAATATCTTTAAAAACACTATTAGGATTATCCAGATATTCTTGAGAGTTTTGAACTGATATTTTGGAAGGAACATGACCAGCATTCGCCCAATAAGCACCGTGATCAATCAGCCATTGAGCAAACTTAAGAGCTGCTTGTTGTTTATCGCTTGGAGGATTATTAGAAGCTTTAGGAAAAAAAAGAATATGATTATCCCCCCAAGCTCCCGCTGCGTTCCCAAACATAGCGGGAATAGCTTGTGCAACTACTTGAGGGCGTTTAGGACGAATTGCCCCTGCCGTCCATACCCCCTCAAAGACGACTGCTACTTTACCTTCCTGCATTAAGTCTGAAGTTACCTGGCTACCTACTCCCATAAATTTTTTATCGATAGCTGATTTAATTGCATCAAGAGCCTGCTTAGCAATTGGTAGATCAACCTCAAGGAATCCATCTTCGCTAAGATATTTTTTTCCTCCGAGTTGTCTATACAAACTATACCAAGTCCATATAAGAGCAACGTCGGGATTGTTGATTCCTAAAGGCTGAATATTAGGGAATTTTTCTTGAACTTCGGCTAATCCTTTCATTAATAAATCCCAGCTATTGGCAATCCATTCCCCTTCAAGATCCACAAGAGAAGTCTCCTTTACATAATCAGGATTATAATACATCACCCATCCATGGGTATCCAAAGGTATCCCAAAATTCTTTCCATTGAGAAGAACATTATCAGCAGTCGTTTTAGGAAATTGAAACCAATCAAACTTCCCTATTTCTTCAACAGAATAAATATTCCCATAAGAAGGTAAGGTCGCAAGGCGATGAGCATGGGAAGTCGCAATATCTGGAAGGTCGCCGCTCAGATAAGCGGTAGAAAGTTTAGTATAGTAACTCCCCCAATCAATAACTGTCATCATAACCGATATATCTTCACTTTCCCTATTGAATTTATCAACGAGGTCTTGCATATATCCACCATCACCCCCAACAAAAAAACTCCAATACTGAATTTTCTGTTTTCCATCGTTATTCTGACCACAAGTAGTAAAAAGTAATATAAGAAATAAAAAATTTATTTTTTTCATAGAAGATTCCTTTGATTAAATTATTGTTTAGATTGTTCGTTTTTTATTTAAAACAGAAGCAATCCATACCATATCAAATTTAGGTTGGTGATTATGATCCAAAAGACCGTTGATTTCTTGTTGTACATCTGTTAACTGGGTATAACAAATACCACTAATATAAGGTAAAGCAAAAAATGCATCGTGGAGCTTTTCAAATCGGGAATAGAATTCTTCTAGATTTTCTGCTGCATTACCATAGCCCCAATCACTATCTGAATATTCTGAAGTCCTAAAAGCGATACCCCCATATTCCGAAATGTGAACTGGTTCGCCATGATAGGCAAATCCTTGAGCGTAAAGACGTTTTCTCACTTGGGTCGGTGGAAAATCTGGGTTCAATTCTTCTATAGAGAGGGGGTAGGTACTATGGATCATACCTGCATCTTGTTCATAATCGTGAATCGTAAGAATATCACTAATGGTGTGCTCCCAGCCATCATTACTAATAACAGGCCGTCGCTGTTCATCAAGAGCAAGGATCATTTCTCGCGCTGCAAGAGTTAATTGTTGTTGCCGTTGATTATTAAGAATATTAGGAACTCCCCAAGATTCATTAAACGGAGTCCATACAACCACACAAGGATGATTAGCATGACGACGTATGAGAGCTTGAATTTCTGTTAATAAATTTTCTACTGCAAAGGTATCATAACTATAAGAGCTTGCCATTTCTGCCCAGCATAATAATCCCTCTCGATCACAAAGATAAAGATAACGAGCACTTTCTGATTTTTGGTGGATGCGTTGACCATTAAAGCCCATTTCTTTGATTAAACGAATATCGTGTAAAAATTCTTCTTCTGTTCCTGTGAGCAAACCATCACCATAGTAACCTTGATTAAGAACTAATTTTTGGAAATAAGGGCGACCATTAAGGTACATTTGATTACCAATAATTTCTACATTACGATAACCAAAATAAGATTTGACTTCATCATGCCCACAAGAACTAACTAACGATAGAACTGCGGAACACAAATTCGGATGCTCAGGACTCCAAAGGGGTACTTCAAATCCAATATCGTGAATATTAATACGAAAACGAACAAGATTATTATAACTTGTAGAAGAAAATCGACATTTTAAAGTTTTTTGGTAAGAATTACCAAGACGTTCGCTATTCATTTCTCCGCTAATATCTAAATGAAATACCGCATTATGAGCATCTGGTCCTTCGATCTCGGCAATACATTCTAATTCTCCTAAAGTAACGTGAGGAATAAAGCGAAATGATTTTATATAAGTATGGGGCATCGATTCTAACCACACGCTCTGCCAAATACCTGTATTTTGAGTATACCAACAAGCAAAATTTTGATTTATCAAGCTTTGTTTACCCATAGGATGGCGAGGGCTAGAACAATCTTCAACACGAATAACAATAAGATTCATTCCTAATTGAACATAAGGACTAATATCTAAAGTAATAGTGTTATAGCCCCCTTTGTTAGTCCCAACAGCTTGTCCATTAATAAATATTGTCGTTTCATAATCAGAAGCACCAATATGAAGAACTATTTTATTATTTTTCCAAGATTCTGAAATATCGACAAAACGACGATACCAAACAATAGAGGAGGATTCCTGAGTATCAACCCCAGAACGGAGACTTTGATAAACATAAGGGACGGTGATTGTTAAGTTTTTCCCCCATATATTTCCAAGATAATATTGATTGACTAAGCCTTGATTATTTTTATCCAAACAGAAATCCCAAGAACCATCAAGTATTATAATGTTTTTTCGTTCTGATTGAGGATTGGGGTGTTGTATTGCCATATAAACTCCTTAATTACAATAATATTGTAATTAATAAATACTTGTATTTATTGTTTTTGCACTGTACAATAGTAGAATATAGTACTTATATTCTATAAATTATTATAGCATTTATAATTTATAAGTCAACATACCCTATAAAACATTTAAAAAACACACTATATATAACAAATATAATAATTTAAATATTACAATATTATTGGAGTATATATGAAAGAGAAAAAAAATAAAAAATCTTTGTACGAACGACAAATTAACTTAGATATTTCTTATTTTGAACACTGTCGACGTTTGGAACAAATTTCCCGAGCTTTATCTACGGAAATCCGTATGAAAATGCTCAGCCTCCTACACTCTCAATCGATGTCTCCTTCCGAACTGATGACCTATTTTCAAATACCTTTATCTTCTATTGTGTTTAATCTCCAACTATTAGAAGAAGCAGGGCTAATTGTTATCCAAAAATCTATCGGTAAGAAAAAAAGTAGGAGTGTCGCTGCCACAACAATCGATATGATCACAATTACGGTAAGAAATACTGCTTCTTTCCTCAAACACCAAAGCCTGCAAATCGAAATGCCCATTGGTGATTATTTTGAATGTTCGGTATTTCCTTCCTGCGGAATGGCGGATGAGAGAGGTATTATTGAAGCATTGGATGATCCGAGAGTATTTTATTCTATCCAGCGAAAAAATGCCCAATTGATTTGGTTTCAGCAAGGGACTATTGAATATCGTTTTCCCAATAATTTTGCTTGTATTCAAGAAAATACTATAAAAAAACTCTCGTTTTCTATGGAGTTATGTTCTGAAATTTCTGGATTTTCAGATATATGGCCTTCCGATATTGGAATTACTATTAATGGGAAAAAAGCAACTCTTTATCATTCACCAGGGGATTTCGGTGCTCGAAGGGGTAAGCTTACCCCAGAATTTTGGGGATATGGAGCAACACAATATGGATTATTAAAAACTTTCTCTTTTACAGAAGAGGGGGTATTTATCGATGAACATTTGATCGAAGATTCTCCTAAATTAGAAGAATTTCAGATCAATAAAGGAATGTATATCTCCTTAGCCATAGAAGCGTCTCATCCTGGAGGAATCAATTTATTTGGGAATCGTTACGGAGATCACCCACAACATATTATTATGAGCTTGGAATATTGATGTATACCAAGCTCATAATAATATTAAGATCGACGAATATATTGACAAATATATTTAAAGAAAGAATATTATTTATTTGACTCTTCTTCTAGTGCCTGCTTATCAGCAAGCCGAAAGAACGGAAAATAGATTATTGTACTCACAATCAAACAAACTAATTGTAAAAAACCTGCCTTAGGCCCCCCAATAATTAGGCCGCCAATTAAAATCGGTGTCGTCCATGGAATTAATATCGATCCAAAAGGTGGTAAAAATCCTGTTGCTATCGCAGTATAGATAATCAAAGATGAGGATAAAGGAGCTAGAATAAAAGGAATAAACATATAAGGATTAAAAACAATAGGAGTGCCAAATAAAACTGGTTCGTTAATATTAAATAAGCCAGGAAGAAGGGACAGTTTACCTAATTCTTTATAATGAGAAGATCTCGCTCGAAAAACCATCAAGAGTACTAAACCTAAAGTAAAACCTGATCCTGTTACTGTAATGTATTGATCCAGATATTGTGCCGTAACAATATAAGCATTTTCTCCAGCGATTAATACTTGAGCGTCATCTATTAGTTTTTGGTTGGCGATACCATTTGCCATGAGAATAGGACTTAAAATCCCAGAAATAATTATAGCACCGTGAATCCCTGCCCACCACAATAAAGATATAATTACTGGAATCAAAAACGCCCCCACTAAGGAAGAAGAAAGACCTTGCAAGGGGGTTTGAAGTACTTCATAAACTAATTCTAAAAATGTTTGGTTAAAGACCACTTTAAAAAATACAAATAATATCGCCATCATCGTAATAATAATCATAAAAGGAATAAGATTACTAAAAGCGATGGCAACTCCTGGAGGGACTCCGTCAGGAAGAGTAATCTTTAAATTATTTTTGAGACATAGAGAATAGACATAACCTACAAACAATCCCATAATAATCGCTCCAATCATGCCTTTACCTCCTAAAAACTCTTTAGGAAAAACAGAAGAAATTATCGTATCATCAACATTAATAAAATGGCTATTCACAATTAAGAAACAAACAATAGCTAACATTCCAGCAGGTACAGCATAAAATCCTTCATTTTTTACATAAGTATATGTAATACCAAAGACTGCAATAATCGCCAAGATATCGAAGGTAGAACCTACAACTTGGTAAAATACCGTATCCCACCCCGCTCCAAAAATATTAGCCATAAATTGCTGGTACCCAGGAATAGGGATATTGGCAATCAGCAGAAAAACTGATCCCACAAGAGTAAAAGGCATGACTGTAATAACGCCATCTTTAATAGCTGTAACCGATTTAGAAGCCGCGAAAGCATTGGTATAACCTAATATTCGATCTAAATTTTTCATTATTGTACTCCTATATAAAATATAATCCTTATGATAGTATAGACTTTATATAAAAAAAATCAATCCCAAAACAACACTCTCTAAGAAACTACAATTACTTAGAGAGTGTTGTTTTACTATAATAAACGATGGTGATTTATCCTAAAAATTTTTATTAGGCAGGGTTTTATTTAAGAACCCAAACTATCGTCTATTTGATATTAAAATATTGACACCTAAAATAGGGATTTTAATTATACTTTCCCTAAAATAATATTAATATTTTGGTTTTGTAATTCTTGGTGGTGGTGTTCTGAAATATCTTCTGTCGTAATAACACTATGAATCAGATCAATAGGCATCAGTACAAAAGGTTTACTTATCCCAAATTTAGATTTATCGGCAAGTAAAACCACCTGCTGGGCTTGTTGGGCAAAAACCTCTTCTGAATATTTATTGGAAGGAACGCCGTGATAGACACCCCTTGCAGGGTCAACACCCGAACCACTAATAAACATTTTAGAAATATTTACATTAGGAAGTTGATCCGTATCAAGTAAAGAAAAGCAATTATTCGTTCGCTGATAAAAACCTCCAATCACCACTACAACAATATGGGCAAATTCTTTTAATCCTTCAATCACATAAAAAGAGTTCGTGAAGACTACTAAATTTTGAAAATGTTTTAAATAACCACACATAGTCGCAACCGTTTTCCCAGGGCCTAAAAAAATCGAATCTCCTTCATTGATTAGTTTAACCGCCTCTTGGGCAATAATATGAAAATCCGAATACTGTTCTTCACAGGGATTTTCGTATCGTTTGATTCCTCCGTAGATATAGCTTGCTTTATTTTCGTTGACAAGCTCATCTGTGATTTTACGGATCGTTGGTAAAGATAAATTACAAATCTTAGATAATTCTTTATGAGAAATTCTCTTATTCTCTAAAATAATATGGTATATTTTTTCTTTTTTGGACATAGGTACTTTCTATATATTTTATATTTTTATTTTAAATGATAGTAAACATTTTTCATTTTTTGTATAATAAAATCTTTTGATTTTATTATATTTTCTTTATAATTATCATCCAAAGCCCACAATTCTAACACAAAAGATCCTTGATAATTTAAGCTCTTTAATACCCTAAAAATTCGTTCAAAATCAACGCTCCCCTCACCAAGTATAAGGTCTCTAAACTGTCCTGGAAAATCAGGAGTAACAGGTAAGGTGTCTTTTAGATGAATTGCAGAAATTTGAGAAATATATTCGGTTAATTCTTGGGAGACATTATCACCCCATGCGGTCATATTTCCAATATCAGGATAAACAGTAAGCCAAGGAGAATAAATCTCTTTAGTAATCTCTGCATAACGGTGAATAGAATTGATAAAAGGAGAATCCATAATTTCTATCGAAAGCATAATTTGACGGGCAGCAGCTTTTTCCACAGCAATCATCAGCTCATCTTTA
The DNA here is from genome assembly GCA_051649605.1 of Brevinema sp. Taxonomy (GTDB): domain Bacteria; phylum Spirochaetota; class Brevinematia; order Brevinematales; family Brevinemataceae; genus Brevinema_A. The sequence goes on from JBOFHK010000025.1 coordinate 84,470, forward strand.
AATTGAGATCTCGATTGAGGAGTACTTTCTTCATAATAAACATCATAGCCTGCAAGTTGAATATTTCTAATCCCAAAATGAAGAGCAAAGTCTAAGGCTCGATCAAAAATCCAACGTGCTTTTTTGACATTATCTTTGTTAGCAGAGCCAAAAGGATAACGTCGGTGTCCACTAAGGCACATAGAAAGAATTGGTAAGTTGAGATCCTGTGATAATACCATAAGTTCACGTTTTTGCTGTAACGTCCATTCCAATCGAGCGAGCTTTTCATCACTTTCATCAATAGAAATTTCCATAAAATCAAAGCCTAGTTCTTTAGCAATCCTTAAGCGTTCTTCCCATGATACCTCTTTAGGGATCGCTTTTTCATAAAGACCTATCCAAGTCATAAGCTACCACCATTTATTCATTTCTTCTTTGAAGGCTCGCGCTTCTCCAATGGGATCCAAAGCATCTCTTAGCGTTCTCCCAACAATAAACGCTTTAATTGGTATCCCTTGGAATAGGTGGAGATCCAAAATTTCTAATCCCCCTGTTACAGAAACTTCAAATCCCATTTCCGAAAGTCTTGCGATTTTATCAATATCTTCTTTACCCCAATTTCGACCAGCTGCTTGAGCATCTCTTCCACGATGATAGATTGCCTGCTTTATTCCTATGTTACGCCACTGGGCAGCCTCTTCAAAAGTCCAGTTACCAAATAATTCTGCTTGAATATCCCCCTTAGGGTATTTCCGAGCTTCTTTGAGAGCTGTTTCAAATGTTGCTGTCGGTGCAGCACAGATTACCGTCATCCAGTTTGCACCATTTTCTCCAATCATCGTTTTAGCAAGTAAAGCTCCCGCATCAGCAACTTTAATATCAGAAACAATAATATGATCTGGATATAATGCCCTTAAGGCTCGTAATGCCTGCGTCCCTGCTGTTGTCATTAGTACTGTTCCTGCCTCAATAACGTCAATTTCGGTAGCAAGAATACGGGTGCTTTCTAAAGCTTCTTCTAAAGAAGTGTTGTCTAAGGCTAGTTGTAGTAATGGCATATTTTTCTCCTAAATCAAGCCCTGAGATTTTATGGCATCTTCAATCTCTACTTCAGAAAGAAGATTTTTTAACCCTATCACTTTGGTGGTATCCTTAACCTTAAAATTATCCACTAATACCAGTGAGCAAAAAATAACATCATAATTATTTGCTACCGATTTTGCTTCTCCAACACTCATATGATCAATAGAGGCTACTAATCCTAGTTTGGTAAACACTTTATTAATTTTCATTTTAATCATTTGGCTAGAACCCATCCCACTCACACAAGATACTAGTACTTTCATTGATCTCTCCAATTATATATTCTCATTTCTCCAATAGTTTGCTTTATTACGTTGATATTGAAGCTGTGGAATAATCAACATAAGAATAATAGTAACAATAGCTCCGATCACAGGGCTAATTCTTAGAGCTACCCCAACTGCTGGCCAGAACGTTGAAAAATCAATATTTCCATGCCAACCTCCAAATTGATACAGCTGGAAATACCAAGCGGCAAACGCTCCACCAAAGACTTGAAGCACCCCACAAATAAACGGTAAGATTGTTGCAGCTTTAACTCCTCCTCTTTTGTTAGCATATACAGCGATTGTTGCATTATCAAAAAATAAGGGGACAAAACCAGGAATAATCATAATCGGTGATTGAAATACCAAAAGTCCAACAATAGCAATAAATTGTCCCATTGCCCCTAAAATAAATCCCCATAAGACTGCATTAGGATGAGAAAAACCATAAGTTGCCGCACAATCCACCCCAGGCATTACACCAGGAAGAAGTTTTTCGGAGATTCCTTGGAAAGATTCTGTCATTTCGGAAACGAACATTCTGACTCCTTGTCGGAGAATTGTTAAATAAACTGCAAACAATAAGGATTTTGATAATATATAGGTAGGAAAAGCAATAGTTGAAGCAAATCCTGGATCTAAAGATCTCATATATTCTTCACCCAAAATACCCATAATTATTCCAAAGAAAATTAACATTAAAACCCCTGTAGCCACCACAGTATCATTAAACATACTAAGCCAACCAGGTAGGGTAATATGTTCTAGTCCTTCATCAGGGCTTCCAAGTTTAGGGGCAATTTTATCCGTTGCCCAAACAGCAAATTGCTGTTGGTGTCCCAAGGCAAAACCTGCGTTATCAGTAAGATGTTCGGTTGCTTCTACCGTTAAATTAGAAGATACCGCCCAATATGTACCTACTAATAATCCAACTAAAACAGCTCCCGTAGTATTTCTTAAGAAAGGAGCAGCAAAAAATACAATCCACGTTACCGTTGTTGCCTGTTGAACCATAATATGTCCCGTAACAAATAATACTCTCAGTTTTGTTAATTTACGGAAGGCAACCAAAAGAATATTCCAAAAAAAGCCTACTAAAAGTGCTGCAAGGGTAAAAGAAGTAACAACCCCTATACTTTCTAAAGCAGCATTTACAGCATTCAAACCAAAATAAGGATCAATCACCGCTGCATTCAAATTGAAGCGTCCATTTAATCCCGCTAAAATAGGGCGAAAGGTAGAAACCAAGCCTCCAGCACCTACATTCAAAATCATATAACCTACGGTTGCCTTAATGAATCCACCGAAGGATTCATACCAAGGTTTACCTAGAAGTATATAGCCAACTAACACAATAAGGCCAATAAAAAACTCAGGTTTTGTAAGAATGTTATTTGTAAAAAAATTAAAAATTTGCAATAGTACTTCCATAATTCAGCACCTCCTATATAATTATAAAAATGATTTGAAGGGAACATCAGCATCTACAGAAAAGACATCGCTAAATCCTCGATAGTGCTGAAAAAACAATCTTCCTTTATCAGTCGGATAAGTAAACTTACCACCAACCTGCCAAATAAAAGGATGAAATTGATATTGAAGACGATCTTTTTTCATTTTCCATAACATAACAATTTCATTAGTGTCTGCTTGGAAATTAGACCAAATATCATAATGAATAGGAATCACAACACTTGTATTAAGACTTTCTGCCATCCGAATAATATCTGAAGCTGTCATTTTATCTGTGATACCTCGTGGATTTTCCCCAAAAGCTCCTAAAGCAACATCAATTTTATGTTCGTTCCCATGTTTTGCAAAAAAATTAGAATAATGAGAATCTCCTGCATGATAAACATTGCCGCCACTCGTTTTGATGAGATAATTGACAGCCATCTCATCCATTTCCAAAACTGCTTGTCCAGATAATAATGTATCTTCATCAGCAGTAACTAAACAAGTCCGATCAAACGCTTCCAAAGCATAAATTTCTATATCGTGAACTTTAATAAAATCTCCTGGTTTTAATACCACACAACGTTCTTCAGGAACACCCCACTGGATCCATAAATCAACGCAGGCTTTTGGTCCAATAAATTTCACCGCTTCATCGCAATTTTGCATCACCGCTGCAGCAAGATTGGGATCAATATGGTCAGAGTGAATATGGGTGGCAACAACGGCATTTAATTCTTTAATAGCAAAAGGGTCTAAAACAAAAGGCTGCGTACGTAAATTGGGTTGAACTTCCTGACAGCCTGACATCCGTTGCATTTGATGTCCTTGTTTCATTTTTCCGCTTCCATGCGATTTTTTACCCGTCCCACACCAAAAATCAATACAAATATTTGTTGATTGTTCTGATTTAATCCAAAGACCTGTACAACCTAACCACCACAAAGCGATCGTATTAGGCAGTACCTGTTCATGCTCTATTTCTTCATTAAGCCATGTTCCCCATTCTGGAAATGTACTCAAAATCCAAGATTCCCTAGTGATTTCATGAATTTTCGCCATCGTGTACTCCCCACCCTATATAATAATTTCTAATAATTCTTCTGCCGTAGAAACATTTTGTAGTTTCTCAACGGTATCATCGTCTCCCAAAATCTCAGCAAGTTGCATCATAGATTCCAGATGAGAATCATTGTCCGTCGCAACAAGAGTAAATAATAAGGTTACAGGTACTTCCATCGCTGGAAATAATATTCCTTTTTCTAGTTTTAAAAAGCTCATCCCTGTATTAAGAGCTCCATATTCTGGACGTGTGTGGGGCATCGCTACCCCATCCACTAAGATGATATAAGTTCCAAACTCTTTAATTTGGGTAATCATATGGCTAATATATTCTGGTTTCATATACCCTTGCTCTAATAAAGAATAAGCACCACACTCTATTGCTTCTTCCCAAGAACCACATTCTTTTTTAAATTGAATCCTATGCCCTAGCAGTTGTTTTAACACCGTTACCTCCAATGTTTTTTACCTACCATCCCTCATAGAGAAATCTTAGAGAAATAAATAATAAAATATCCTATACTTAAATAGTACATCTAAAATACTCTCTATTTTATTATATCCTATTTTTCAAATTTTGCAATATATTTTTCATATTTTTAAAAAATAGATCCATAACACGAAAATAACAATATAGAAAACCTTATTTATAAAAGTAAGATTATATTATTTGAAAAATATTGCAATATGAAGAATTTTATTTTAAGATAAATAGGGATAAGGAGAAATTATGTTAGAACAATTAAAAGAACGTGTTTTTCAGGCAAATCAACAATTAGTACAAAAAAATTTAGTAGTTCTTACCTGGGGTAATGCCAGTGCTTTTGATCCCGATTCGGGTTATGTAGTAATTAAACCTAGCGGTATCGCTTATCATCTGATGAGTCCAAAAGATATGGTCATCATAGATCTTGATGGTACGATTATCGAAGGGGAACTCAACCCTTCCTCAGATACTCAAAGTCATCTTGCTCTTTATAAGGCGTGGGAAGGAGTTTGTGGCATTGTGCATACCCATTCCTTACATGCGACTGCTTGGTCTCAATCAGGGCTTGATTTAACAATCCAAGGGACAACTCACGCCGATTATTTCTATGGGGATATTCCCAATATTCCTTACCTAAGTGCCGAAGCAACAAATCAAGCATATGAACATCATACAGGGGTTAGTATTGTCGCCGAATTTACAAAACGTCGTATTGATCCTTTAAGCTTAAGTGCTTGCTTATTATCTGGGCATGGGCCTTTTACGTGGGCAGAAAATATCGAAAAAGCTGTCGAAAAAGCTGTCGTACTCGAATATATTGCACAAATGGGATTCCTTTGTGCTTCTTTAAATTCTCCTAGTAGATTACCTCAACATATTGTAGATAAACATTTTCTTAGAAAACATGGTGCTAATGCCTATTACGGTCAGAAATAATAAGTATTAATGTTATTGTGAATAATATATTTTTAAATTATAAATTATCTATTGGCATTAATAAGAGAGAGAATTCTCTCAAACAAATATGATAAGATCACCATAAAAAAAGTCCCCAAAATTTAGGGACTTTTTTATTTTTGTTGAATATTTTACTCTTCTACAGACAGTTCTGTTAAAAATTCTAGCTGCGACTGCAGAATCTCATCGTACATCACACCTTTATGAAGGGCAGTAACCACAATATAGCCATCTTCCAAACAATATACATCGGTACCTTCTTGAGAATTAGCATGTTTCGCCACAGTATCGATACGAACGTAATCTTTATCATCCTGAGAAGAATGATACAACTCCGTTTTATAGTTATGTATTCCTAAAGTTGTTAATTTGATTCCTTTGGCAGGCATAATTGAAGGAAAATTAATATTGATAATCGAACCTTTATAGTGGAGCAACTCACGAGGCATACAATCAACAATCCTCCGCGTCATTTTTGCCGCATAAGCAAATAATGCTGCTTCATTCTGGGTTGAAATTTGCCCCTGTTCATCAAAAAGATCCAGTGATAAAGCAATAGCCATAACTCCATGAAAACTTGCCTCACGGGCAGCACCTACGGTACCAGAATAAAAAATATCATGACCAGCATTCTCTCCATAATTGATTCCTGAAAGAATCAAATCAAAAGAAGTGGTAAAAAGACCCTGTAAGGCAGCTCGTGCACAATCGGCAGGTGTTCCATCAAGTGCAAATCCTTTAATACCATCCGTCATTTTTTTAACTTCTAAATGATCCGAAAAATTAATCGCATGGCTGAAAGCACTTTTATGATTAAGAGGAGCACACATATAAGAATCATAAAAATCTCGAAACTCTTTATATAAAGTTTGGATACCTATTGCGTCATATCCATCGTCATTAGTAAATAATATTTTCATCATTCTTCCTATTTTGTAAATTTAACCGTTAGCTCCAATAATTTTGCCCCTTCGGTACGAGAAATTGTAATTATCATCCCATAATCCTGTAACTCTTCTCCAAACTGAGGCACGTAGGTAAATTTTTCGATAACATAACCTCCGATGCTATCACAATTTTCACAGGATAAATCCATAGAAAACTTTTTATTAAATTCTTCTAAAAGAAGGCGAGGATCAATAATAAATTGTCCATCCTGTTCAATAATCTGTTCTTTTAAATTTTCATCATTTTCTTCACTATTCCAAAACACATCGAGAATATCAGTTTTTGTAACAATACCTCGAACTGCTCCATGCTCATCCACAACAACTGCAAAAGAGTATTGTTTTTTTTTAAATTCTTCTAATAATTCTAATAAAATTTTATTTTCGGAAATAAACATCGGATAATGGAGAATAGCATTAAGATCAAATTCTTGAGAATCACATGTTAATAGATCATGAATATATAAAATACCAAGAATATTGTCTACCCCATCTTTATAAACAGGATAACAAGCATGAGGGTTTTGGGTAATAATATTAACAATATTATCGTACGTATCTTCGATATTAATTAATTGGATCATCGAGATAGGGGTAAGTATATCTTCCGCTTCGTATTCTGATAAGAATTGTTTTAAAAGATCTGAGCGTTTCCTATAACTATCACTGTCCATAAATAGTTTTCCTTAATTTGTTTTCATTGGCATGGTGATATACTCATAATCATTTTCACCAGCAGGTTTTAATAAAATAGGGCTTCCTGAAGAATTTACAGAAATCAGGACTTTTTTCCCTTGAATAATTCTTAAAAATTCGGTAAGAGCCTTATGATTTACAGCAATTGATGCCACTTCTTGAGAACCAGATAATTCTTCTACTACTACCGAATCGCTACTATTACCCTGTACGGTAACCCCAGAAACAAGCAAATGCATACCTTCTACATCAAGCTTAACTTTACCAGATTCGTTATCTGCCATAATCGATACAAGCTGTAAACAAGAAATCAAACTACTCGCATCAACAGTAATCGTAGAGGTAGTTTGTGCAGGGATGACATCACGATAGTTGGGAAATTTACCTTCTACTAAATTGGTAAAGACATAAGTATTATCAATTTTAAAATAAGCTTGGCCACTAGAAACGGCAAATAACACTTCTCCTTGAGTTAAAGAATCACTAATCGTTTTCATAATCCGCTGAGGAACAATGATATCAGTAACTACTTCACCAATTTTTTCCTCAAAAGATTTGGAAATCACCGCCAATCGTTTACCATCTGTGGTTACAAAAGATAGCATTCCTACAGAACTTTCCGTAATAAAAGTCCCAGTAAATGCAACCTGTGCCTGATCATGAGAAACAGCAAATTCTGTTGCCGTAATTAATTCTCGTAAAACACTTTGATTGATTTTGATATAGCTACTCCAATCAAATTCTTTAAAGGTTGGATAAGTATCTGCTAAAACTCCATTTAAACGAAATATTGGGGATTGCTTTCCTTCGGGTTGGATGATTACTTCCAATTCTCCTTCTTTTTGTTCCAAACAAATAACTTCTCCAGGAATGTTACGAATAATTTCTAAGAGTTTTTTGGATAATAAACTAATCTTACCAGCTTGTACAACATTTGCTGTTGCTTCAATCTTAACCCCATGGTCTCCATTATAACTTTGAATAATCACTTGTCCGTCATTATGGACTTCTAAATAAATATTTAATAAAATACTTAAAGGTGTTCTTGGATTAATAATTGAGTCAGAAATCATCAAGGCTTTCAAAAACTCATCTTTGTTAATAGTAAACTTCATCATACATCTCCAGTGATATAATTCAACATAATAAATGATACATTCTTTTTCGTAAAATTGCAAGCCTTTAAAGGATTTTTTACAAATTTTTGTTACTATTTTTCTAGCAATACCGATTAATTAAGAATATTAAAAAAATCTTACAGAAAATAAAATTCGGAGAAATTAGAATGACAGAAAAAGAAAAAATGATTCAAGGACAACTTTATAATTCTGGTGATCCAGAATTAGTGAGCGATCGATTTAAAGCCCAAACACTCTGCTGGAAATATAACCAACTCAGCCCATCCGAACAAGGACAAAAAGATAAACTTATCAAACAGCTTTTTGGTAGTATTAAAACTACTTTCTATATCGAACCAAATTTTCGATGTGATTATGGATATAATATTTCTATAGGGGAAAATTTTTATATGAATTATGACTGCGTCTTTTTAGATATTTGCCCTATTACTATTGGAGATAATTGTATGATCGCCCCAGGTGTCCATATTTATACAGCAACACATCCTGTAGAATACCAACAAAGAAATAGTAAAACAAATACACAAGGCGAATCTATATGTATCGAATTTGGAAAACCGATTACCATAGGGCACAATGTTTGGATTGGGGGACGTGCTGTAATTTTACCAGGTGTTTCTATAGGAGATGGTGCAGTTATCGCTTCTGGATCAATAGTAAATAATTCCGTCCCCTCAAACACTATCTACGGCGGTAACCCTGCTCGATTCCTCAAAAATATTATTTAATAAATTTTATTAACAAAGATTAACGAAATTTCAGTACTAACACCATGTGATGTTATTAGTACTTTTTTTATTCCCCTTTTTTCTTTCTGATAAAATTCTTCAAGAAATAATTACTATCCCTCGCTATAGTATTGTCTATATTTTTACCAACCAACACCAGATTAACGAAGTATTTTTTGACCACCAAAAAATACCCTATCAAACAAACCACCTTTCTAATAACTCTATTCTACGTAATACCAATACTACCAAAATTGTGTTAATACCCTACCCTCAATATTATACGACTAATAGATACGCTTCCAAGAGGTACCAATAAAGGTTGGGCAAGACCTTCGGTTTCCAAATATCGTCTTTATACCCTTCAAATACGATATTTATCTAATCCCATGTTTCCTTTTCAAACCAATAAAAATGGTACAGCACCCAGTGGTCTGTGGTACAATCACTTTACCGCCTCTTATATAACCAATCCCAAAGATCTTCAAGTAGATCATATTGTTCCCTTCAAAGAAGCTTTTCGCTCTCAAAACCATCTTTGGACAAAAAAAGAAATCTATAGCTTTTATAATTCTACTCTACTCTCCGCACTCTTACCTACATACAAAGATGAAAATCAACGCAAAAGCGATTCCAAAGAATATCTTCCACCAAATCCTCTATTTCAGAAGATTTATCAAGATATGTGGCACTATACCAAAAAACATTATCAACTAAACGATTAATTAATCCCTATCAAAAATCCAACTGTTTTTTAGAATCAAATAATAATATAAAGAATTTATTAAGATTCAATTGTAAATCCCCTAGATTTCATTACCAAGATATTGCAAAAATTCTCTATTTAAACTATAATCTATAGGCATTCTCGGAGGGTTTATGTTTAAATATTTTCAAAAAATTGGAAAATCCTTAATGCTTCCTATCGCTGTGCTCCCAGCAGCAGGGTTATTATTAGGGATTGGGGGAGCATTATCCAATCCTAATACCATCCAAGCATATCCATTTTTAGATATTACTTGGATTCAAAGTATCCTACAAGTTATGGCTGCTTCTGGAGAAATTATTTTTGTTAACCTCGCCTTACTAATCTGTATTGGTATCACAATCGGTCTTAGTCATTCAGATAAAGGTACCGCTGCCTTAAGTGCTGTTGTGGGATTCTTGGTAATGAATGCAGCCATCAAAAGCCTCCTCCATATCAGTAGGACTGAAGGATCAATCGACACAGGAGTCGTTGGAGCCTTGGCTATGGGCTTTGTGATCTCCTATCTTCATAATAAATACCACGATATTCAATTACCAGAGGTATTAGGGTTTTTTGGGGGTTCTCGATTTATTCCTATTATTTCTTCTTTTAGCGGAATCCTCATCGGTTTTTTATTTTTTCTTATATGGCCAGAATTTCAAAAAGGATTAATCACTGCAGGTAATTCTATTGCCAGTCTTGGATCTTTTGGGACATTTTTATATGGATTTCTTTTGAGGCTCACAGGGGCAATTGGTCTTCATCATATGATTTATCCTCTCTTTTGGCTTACAGAACTCGGTGGAGTTGAACAAGTAGCAGGGCAAACGATCGTTGGAGCTCAAAATATTTTCTTTGCTCAATTAGCCAATCCTACCCATACAGGATTATTTACAGAAGGGACTCGATTTTTTGCTGGGCGTTTTGTAACAATGATGTTTGGTCTTCCTGGAGCTTGTTTGGCAATGTATCTCTCCGTTCCTATAGAAAAACGAAAATTAGTCGGGGGGCTTTTCCTCAGTGCTGCCATAACTTCTTTTATTACAGGGATCACCGAACCAATTGAATTTATGTTTCTATTTGTTGCTCCTTATTTATACGTTCTTCATGCTTTTTTGGATGGTCTATCTTTTTGGATCGCCGATCTCTTGAATATTTCTATAGGTAATACTTTTTCTGGTGGATTTATTGATTTTACACTCTTTGGGATTCTTCAAGGTAATGAATCCACCAACTGGATATATGTACCAATTATTGGTGTTTGTTGGTTTTTTCTTTATTTCTTTAGTTTTAAATTTCTGATTAGCCTATTTAATATCCCCACCCCTGGTAGGGAAGAAGACGGCGAAGATATTCATATCCTTAGTAAGGATTCCTTACAACAAACCGCAGTAACAATCTTAAATGCTCTTGGCGGTAAAGACAATATCGAAGATATTGATGCTTGTATTACGAGACTTCGTATCGCCGTAAAAGATATCCATAAGGTCGACCAAGTCGCTCTCAAAAAAACTGGAGCTAGTGCCGTATTAGAAATGCAGGGGGGTATCCAAGCAATTTTTGGTGCCATGGCAGACCCTCTCAAACAACGGATCAATAAGCTACTTGAGCGAGAGGATCAATAAGAAAAAAAATCACACAGATATTTTAAAGAATAGACATAAGGAGTTTTTTATGAATCAATCGTTTTTTCAAAAAATCGGATCATTTTTTCAAAATTGCTGTAAGAAAAAATCACATTCTTATACTTGTACTACAAAAACAGATACCGTAGATTTACTAGAAGCTCTCGGTGGTAAAGAGAATATCAAACATCTTGATGCTTGTATTACACGACTTCGACTAGAATTAAACAATCCTTCTAAGATTTGCAAAACTGAGTTGAAAAAACATTCTGTTGCAGTAATCGAAGTGCAGAATGGTGTTCAACTTGTTTTAGGAACCAAAACGCAGCTTATAAAAGAAGAAATGGAACAATTATTAAATTATAGGAGCTAATGATGATCAATTCTCTCAAAGGGCAGCTCGTAGTTTCCTGCCAAGCACTACCCCATGAACCCTTACACAGCTCTTTTATCATGTCTAAAATGGCACTTGCTGCCTACCGTGGAGGAGCTAAAGGTATCCGAGCCAATACCGTACAAGATATTCAGGCGATCCGTAATGAAGTAGATCTACCAATTATCGGTATTATCAAACAAGAATATGGTGATCATCCTGTATTCATTACCCCAACCATGAAAGAAGTTTCTGCTCTCGCTCATATTCAGGTCGATATTATCGCTGTTGATGCAACCAAGCGTCCTCGCCCTGATGGATTATCAACAGCAGAGTTTCTTACACAAATAAAAAAAAATTATCCAAAAATTCTTATAATGGGAGATTGTGCCAATTTAGAAGACGTTGTACTTGCCATGGAATATTGCGATTTTATCGGAACAACTCTCTATGGATACACAGATTATACTCAAGGTTGTGATATTTCTAAGGATAATTTTAGCCATCTTCAAAAAGTCATCGAACTGAGTAGCAAACCTGTAATTGCAGAAGGTAAAGTTAATACTCCAGAAAAAGCAAAACTATGTTTAGAGCTAGGAGCTTGGTGCGTAGTAGTCGGTGGGGCGATCACTAGACCCATGGAAATTACCGAACGTTTTATCAACGAGATGGGGCTTTCTTAAATTGTAGCTCTCTATAAAACCCCTATAAATAATTTATTGATAAGAAGAAACAGCTTATCAAATATTATCCCTCTCATAACAAGATTTTTAATATTGTTCTATGTACTTATAGAATAATTCGATAAAAACTTACAAAAGCTCTCCCACAGGAAATTCCCTATAGAAATTCTCCTATGGGAAAATTAAGATTGATAGGTGCACTCAAGATACACTCTTGATTAGTGTATGCTTTCTCAGAAAAAACTAAATAAAACCTCTACGTCAATCGTCTTACTCGTGATCGCTTGTGGATCATGACTCCCTAATAATACGGCGTCTTTTTTTATCCACCCAGCCTTTCCATAAAAGGCTACTAACGAGGGACAACATGTAAAGACTCCGAAATCAATATTTTTATTCTTCTCGATCCACTCAGTCGCCACCTTAATAAGGATCGTCCCAAGTCCACGACCACGAAAAGATTCCTCTATTGCTATACAGCTTAGCCCCATAATATTAAAAGTCAATCCTACGTGATTAATCATCATTCGTACCACTCCTAGGTAGGTAATCATCTTATCCTCAGAATAACAATAAAAAGATTGAGCTTTTAATTCCGGTCTATGACAATTCTCTTCTTGATATCCATAAGTATGCTGAAGAAGCGTAACAATATCGTTTTTAATCCGATCGCTTACTATGTGATAAGGAGTTGTTTCTATTTTAAATTCTTTCATTCTCTTAAGCTCCATAAAATATTTCTGAAAAAATTCTTACTAATCAAATCAAACCCCTTTCTTATGAAAGGGGTTTGATTTGATTAAGGTGAATTTACATCATACCTGGCATTCCCATACCACCACCCATTCCGCCGCCCATTGGGGCTTCAGGGGTTTTAGAAGGAAGATCAGTAATCATTACTTCTGTCGTTAAGAGCATTCCTGCAATTGAGATTGCATTTTGAAGAGCCGTACGAGTAACTTTAGCAGGATCAACAATACCGGATTTAATCATATCTACCCATTCATTGGTTAGAGCATTATATCCTTCACCTTCTTTAGCTTCATTAGCTTTCATGACAATAACAGATCCATCGACACCAGAATTTTCAGCAATTTTTTTCATTGGAGCTTCAATGGCTTTTCTGACAATATTAATACCGACTTGTTCTTCTTCGTTATCACCTTTTAGAGAATCTAAGGCTTTTTGAATTTTTAACAAGGCAACACCACCACCAGGAATAATCCCTTCGTCTACCGCTGCTTTCGTTGCAGAAAGTGCATCTTGCACACGATCTTTTTTCTCTTTTAATTCTACTTCTGTTGCTGCTCCCACTTTGATATTGGCAACACCACCAGCAAGTTTTGCTTTACGTTCGTTCAATTTTTCGATGTCGTAATCAGAAGTACTGTCAGCAATAGCAGAGTCGATTTGTTTGACACGCCCTGTAATTGCTGCTTTGTCTCCAGCACCATCAATAATAATCGTATTTTCTTTTTCTACACGAACTCTTTTTGCACGACCGAGGACATCAGGAGTTGCTTGTTCTAAGGTCATTCCTTTATCTTCGCTAATTACTTGTCCACCAGTGAGAACAGCAATATCTTCTAACATAGCTTTTCTACGGTCTCCAAAGGCAGGAGCTTTTACTGCAACCGCATTTAAAGTCCCACGAAGTTTGTTGACAATAAGGGTTGCTAATGCTTCTCCATCAACATCTTCAGCAATGATTACCAAAGGTTTGCCTTGTTTGAGTACTGTTTCTAGTAAGCCCATAATATCTTTAAGCGAAGAGATTTTTTTATCACAAAGGAGAATATAAGGTTCATCCAACTCTGCAACCATACGTTCTGCATCAGTAACCATATAAGGGGAAAGATAACCACGATCAAACTGCATTCCTTCAACAACTTCCACAAAAGTTTCCATTGCTTTAGAATCTTCTACAGTAATAACACCGTCTTTTCCTACTTTTTCCATTGCTTCAGCAATTAATGATCCAATTTCGGTATCATTATTTCCAGAAATAGTGGCAACACTTCTAATTTCTTCAGAAGTCTTAACTTCTTTAGAAATATTTTTAATTTGTTTGACCAGAACATCTAAGGCTTTATCCATTCCTCGTTTAATAAGAGTAGGATTGGATCCTGAGGTAACATTTTTAAAGCCTTCTTTAATGATAGCGTAAGCTAATACCGTTGCTGTGGTTGTTCCATCTCCTGCGACATCGTTGGTTTTGGTTGCGACTTCACGGACAAGCTGAGCCCCCATATTTTCAAATGGATCTTCTAGTTCAATTTCTTTTGCTACAGTAACACCATCTTTAGTAATATGCGGTGCCCCATATTTTTTATCGATAACGACATTACGACCTCTTGGTCCTAGTGTCGTACCAACAGCTTTAGATAATTTTTCTACACCAGAAAGCATTTTTTGATGTGCTTCGCTGGAAAACAGTAAATCTTTTGCCATTTATAGACTCCTTGATTAGATAAATTTTTATAATTTTATTTATTAATAATATAGCAAAATTCATGCCAAGTTAAAAACTGATCCCCAAAAATCTTGCCAAAGAACTGAGAATCTGACCAAAGATATACAACATAAGACTTTTTGGTCCCCAAACCTTCGTGAAATCAATCACTGCATAAATAGATTTCTTCACAAAAGGATGCAGCCGTCTAAAAAATCGAGCATTATAGATAATATTGAAGACGACATATATAAAAATTAATAATAAGCCTACCATTAAAGCAAGATGTATGATCAAAATTGTTATTCTCCCGATATAATAAATCATTTCTCCCAAAATCCCCTCCTTAATTGATGATATCCTGTATTCTCACGGCCTTAGCAAAACCACCAGATTTTTCTATAAAAAGCCAAATCTCTTGGTCTTCTGTGAGATATTCAAAACTAATTCCGTTTTTAAAGGTATAAAATGGTTCTTCCATCCAATAATAAGGATCGTTTTTTTCAGTTTCAGCATTGTAAATACTCAATATTTGAAGTGCATCTTTTTGTTGTCGGTACAATAGACGTTCATCGTCTAAAATCGATAATAAAGTCCATACTGGTGTCTTACCACTCAAGGATCGAATTCGTCGATTTTTATAGAAGGTGCAAATTTGTTCTCCTTGGGTGTACTGTTCTAAATATCCTTTAGGACTCCTCTCTAAACTGCGAAAATTTGTTTTCTGTAACTTCCCATCATCAAAACAATAAACACTATTATCTAATTGTAAAAAATACAAACCTCCAATAATAGAAGTTGTAGGAGCAGTTTCTATAACTTTATTAAATCGATAAAGAATATTGTTGTTTGCAAGGTTAGCACCTGAATAATAGATAATATTTTTTTCTGTAAATAAAAACAATATAGAGTTATACCAAGTAATATCTAACACACCTTTTTCAGCGAGGATTAATTTTTTTTCTTTTACATCGTAAACATGTACAATATTAATGTTATCAATCACAAACAATATACTTACATAACGCCCATCCTGCGAAAAATCAGAGGAATTAATTGTAACCTTATCCCCTCGAAAATACGTTAGGGGGCTAAATTTCTTTGTGCTGTTTTCATAGAATGCAAGATTTAAAAGAGAGACATTATTGGAAAGAACATCACCTGTTAATAAAAAAATAGAGCGATTACTTGAAGCAGATACTTGTGAAAAATTTGGAAATGTTATTCGGGATTTCACCTTTAAATCAGGTAATTTATTTAAATCCACACAGTACAATTGATTGCGGTAAACGAAAGAAAATCCTTCTTCATTTACCACAGGAAGTTCGGCAAATAACGTGGCAGAATCAGAAAAATTTCTCTGATTAAAATTTAGAGCAGCAATATATTTTTGATCGACCCACAAATCTCGATCACGATAGCGAAACTGTACACGAGCACCTTTTCGGCTCGATACCGTAATAGGAACTCCTAAATCAATATAATCGACAACTTTTTTATCCACAAAACTCTGATAAGCAGGCACATTGTGGTCAATCACCACGAAGTACTGATTAACTAAGGTATGTACGAGTCCTGTAGTAAATATAATCCCTAATAATAGTATTGTTCTCATCATCTACTCTTCTATAAATACTTCTTTATGACTACATCGTAGGCACTCTACCTGTTTTTCACCTGTCTGAAAAAATAACGTACTACGATCATTAGGGCAAATCATCCCTGAGGGTTTTGCATTGGTGAGAAAATCACATTCAGGGTAATTCGTACAAGCATAAAATACCCTACGCCGTGCTCCTCCTCGCTTTTCAACGATTTTCCCTTTGGCACATTTCGGACAAAGCCCATAAGGAATTGCTTGGGCATTCACACATTCTGGCCATCCCGAACACGCTAAAAAGTAACCATATTTTCCTAGTTTTTTTACCATAGGACACCCACATTTTTCACAAATTTCATCCGTTTTTTCGTCAAAAGCTCCCTTAATCGAATCTACTTTTTCAAAGGCTTCTTCAACAGTTTTATGAAAAGGAACATAAAATTCTTTAACTATGCTTTTCCACTCAATTTGTTGCTCTTCAACAGCATCAAGTTTTTTTTCCATAGAAGCTGTGAATTCTGCACTAATCAGTTCATTAAAATTATCAATTAATAAGCGATTAACTGCTTTACCAAGGTCTGTAGGTACTAGCGATTTACCAGATTTTTTCACATAATAACGTTTACTTAAGGTCATCATCGTTGGAGCATAGGTTGAGGGTCTTCCAATCCCTAGCTCTTCCATCGTCTTTACTAAGGAAGCTTCTGTAAATCTTGGAGGTGCTTGAGTAAATTTTTGTTCTTCTTTTAAAGAAGAGCAAACTAATAAATTACCTATTTCTAACCCTAAAGGTAATAACGTTTCTTTTTTATCAGAAAAATTCCATATTTTTTGAAATCCATCAAAAATCAACCGAGAACCAGAGCTAGTAAAAATACAATATTCTACCAATAACGTCAAGGTACTAACTTCTCGTTCTGCAGCACTCATCTGTGAAGCAATAAAACGCCGCCAAATAAGATTATAGAGTTTATATTGATCAGAACTGAGCCGAGCTTTAATATCATCAGGGTGTAAAGTAATTAAGGAAGGGCGGATCGCTTCGTGAGCATCTTGAGAATTTTTTTTATTAGAAAAAACATTCGGTTTTTTAGGAACATATTTTGCCCCTAAAGTTTCTTGAATATAGTGCTGAGATTCTTGAAGGGCAATGGGAGAAATCCTGGTTGAGTCCGTACGCATATAGGTAATCAAACCTGTTCGCATACTACCTAGGTCAATCCCTTCATAAAGTTCCTGTGCCGTACGCATCGTCTTTGCAACTGCCCACCCCAAAAGATTATTTGCTGTCTGTTGTAAGGTACTGGTAATAAAAGGAGCAGAAGCTTTTGTCGACGATGGGATTGTTTTTAAATCTTGAATAAGAAAATCTTTCCCTTTAATTCTCGTCATTAAATCAGTCATTTCTTTTTTAGAAGAGATGGTACATTGTTTTACAGGGTTTTCTACTTCATTAACAAGACGTTTATCATCAATACGGCTTAACTGTGCTTGAAATTTCTTCTTTTGAATTAAAAGCTCCGCCGTGAGATTCCAATATTCTTTAGGAATAAAAGCATCAATTTCTTTTTCTCGTTCGGTAATGATTCGTAATGCCGTAGACTGTACCCGCCCAGCAGATAATTTACCTTTAACTTTTTTCCATAGTAAAGGGCTTAGCCCATAACCAAATAAGCGATCAATAACCCTTCGTCCCTGTTGGGCATGCACAAGAGATTCAGTAATTTCTGTTGGAGTAGAGACAGCTTTTAGAACAGCATCTTTAGTAATTTCACTAAAACGAATACGCTTAATTGGAATTTCTCTATTTACTTTAGGTAATACTTTTTCTTTAAAATAATTTTTGAGATGGCTCGCAATCGCTTCTCCTTCCCGATCAGGGTCAGACGCAAGGAGAATTTCACTAGCATTTTTCGCTGCTTCTAACAGTTCTTTCATCACCTTACTTCGATCTCTCATTACAATGTAACGAGGTTCAAATGTTTCTGTATCAATTCCTAAAGTTGATTTGGGAAGATCGATAACATGTCCAGCAGATGCCTTAATCGTATAGGTAGAACCAAGATATTTTGCAAGAGTGGTTGCTTTAGACGGAGACTCTACAATAACTAGTTTTGTGAGCTTTTTTTTTGTCTTTGATGATTTTTTGGTTTTTAATGCCATGAATACTCCTAGCTTATCTAAAATTACTTATAAAATCATTATAGAGACAAGTTAATAAAATAGTCAAGAAATAATATTTTATTTTTATGTCTTATATATCATAGATAAACCAGTCGCTCTCATTATTTTTCAGATAATTTTTTAACAGTTGTTACTATTTCTTTTTTGTAATAAATGCTCCATAAAGAGCCAATCTTGTTCTTCGTCAATTTCTACGTAAGTATCCGAACTCATCTCAAATAATCCTATATTCCCAGATAAATAAAAACGATCTTTAAGAATATTTTCTCTCGTATTTATATAAAAAGCTCCATTTTCTACTAAAATCCCTTTCCAGTCCTGTCTACGCGGTTTATGAGGCATAGTATAATTTGGTACGTGAGTCTCTTCATCCCAAATAAATCGATGCTGTCGAACGACAGACAAAACAGAATTATACTCTTTCATCAATTGTAGTCCCCCTTCGATATCTTTTACTTGTACCAAAGGAGAAGTTGCCTGAACCAAGACCATTTTTTGATAAGAAAATTGCTCTGAAAATTCTAACACCACATCAATAGTTGGTGAAGTATGCGTCGATACCTCAGAGGATCTCCCTACGACCATAATTTTATTAGAAGGGTATTCTTTAATCGTTTGTTCAATCATTTTTGAATCTGTGGCTACCACAACGGTATCTATCAAATCACATTGCGTCACTGCATCAAGAACATAATACGCTAATGGTCGTCCATTTAATAGTTTAATATTTTTTAAAGGGATAGAAACACTCCCCCCTCGCAATGGAATAAACGCAATATTTTGCATAAGAACTCCTGAATTTTAATTGGTAAATATTTTAATAATAATTTTCAAACAAATATATGGCAGTTTAATAATAGAGTAGCATAATTTAATCAACCAATGTTCCCTTAAAAAATCCCACTCTTGTTGCAATCCTTTTTGAATAGCAATTTTTTTAATCTTTTGCACAAAGCCTTGATGAGTATTTTGGTATTCTACTCTCTCTAAGTCTAGCCTCTCTAATTCTAATCTCTCTATCTCTAACTGTTTTCTTTTAGATAAAACCAAATCCTGTAAATAATCTTCCTCTTTCTCTTCGGGATGATAGGGGGTATCGTTTTGTACAGGAGCTAAGGGATAATATTCAGCTAATAAGGTATTAGGAGATAGAGCATACAACTCAATTCCTTCCAAAGTAGAGGTGAATTTTAATAGATCGTATTCATATTCCAAAGAATGATATAAAGATGCAGTAAAAGCAGGAAGAGAAGTATCTACAAAAGTAGCGAGCGTCTTAGCCTGATTAGTTTGAAAGGCGTATAGTTCTGGTTGTAAATACAAATCAATACCTGTAACGTAAATTTCCTGATATCCAAGGGCAATAGCTGTTAATATCATCAGTGTTCCTGTTGTAGGAGAAATGTTAAATGCAACATAGTTATCTATTACAAATTTTTTAATTTTGGGGTGCCTAAATAAAATATCAGTAGCACTCACTATAGAAGGAATATTGTGATACCAATCAAACCCTGAAGCATTAAAGATAAGCCCTGAAACATAACGCTCTTGAAAGAAATACTCATTTCTTTTCCCCAATACCACAGAACTCGTAAAACTCTCTTCCACAGTATCTAGGCTAATAAAAAATCCTGTGATTTCTTTTCCAAGGTAATACCGATCCTCAAAGAAGAACTGATTACAACGAAAAACATCGAAATCTTTGGGAAGTCTTGCGTAATCAATTGCTCGTAACGAAGGACCATTACCAGCAATTACAATAGATTTTTTCATTATATAGCCTCTAATTTTTGAATTAATATCTATTATAACAAATATCTGACAAAAAGCAATAAAATATTCTAAAAAAACAAATACTATGCTATAATTAAAGTAATTAGAAAGTTGGGGAATAATATGACAAGAGTATTTTCAGGAGTGTTTTTAGGATTAGAATGCTTAACCATAGAAATAGAAATTGATATCCGATCCAAATTAAAAAGTTTTGAGATCGTAGGATTGCCCAGCACCGCAGTCAAGGAATCTACTAAAAGGGTTGAAGCTGCCATTGTAAATTCAGGATTCCATTTTCCAGGAAAACAAATTGTGATCAATCTTGCACCTGCAGGAGTGAGAAAAATTGGGACTTTATTTGATTTGCCCATTGCCTTAGGGATTCTTGCCGAAGAATCTGAGTTAGGAATTTCTGGGCAAGATTTTATTATCGGAGAGCTTTCCCTCGATGGTCGCCTTCGGTCTACACAAGGGATTCTTCTTTTAGCTGGTTACGCTTTAGATCAGGGTTTTAGACGTTTTTTCTGTCCTAAAGCAAACGCCCAAGAAGCTTCTTTAATCAGTGGATTACAGATTGTTGCTGTTGAGTCTCTACAAGAAGCATTCCAAATTTTGAATGGAACACAAAGCCCTGATCCTATAAGTGATTCCCCTCGTCCTTCTGTCTCAACTAGACAATATGCTTGTTTTAGTGATGTAAAAGGGCAAGAAAGTGCAAAAAGAGCCTTAGAAATCGCTGCGTCTGGTGGACATAATATTCTGATGTTGGGACCTCCTGGTACTGGCAAAACTATGCTCGCACGTCGTTTACCTGGGATCCTTCCTCCAATGAATTACCAAGAATCAATCGAAAGTTCTAAAATTTATAGTGTTTCTGGATTACTACAAGAATCCTGCTTAATCCAAGATCGACCTTTTCGTGCCCCACACCATACAGCATCTGATGTTTCTATTGTTGGGGGAGGGCGTATCCCTCGACCTGGGGAAATCAGTTTGGCACATCAAGGAATACTCTTTTTAGATGAAATGCAAGAATTTAGCTCTAGTGTTATCCAAGTCTTAAGACAACCCTTAGAAGAAAAAAAAATTACCATTTCGAGAGCGGAAGGAATTATAGAATTTCCTGCAAATTTTATGCTGGTAGGAGCAATGAACCCTTCTCGAGAAACTCAACGTGATTTTTACGAATCTTGGAATAAAGAAAACATTTCCCGTTTAATCAAAAAGCTATCCTATCCCTTTTTAGATCGTATTGATATGCATATCCAAGTGATGTCTGTCCCTCATGAAAAACTTGATAGAAAACATCGAGGAGAATCTTCAGAAACGATCAAACAACGAGTACATCAAGCTCGATTAATTCAAGACGAACGTTTTCGAGAATACCACACTCATACTAATGCCGATATGAGTCCTCAATTAATCGAAAAATTCTGTACGCCAAATCAAGTGGGAAGAGCCATTTTAAAAATGGCAATGGAAAAATTAAATCTCTCACTCCGATCCTATGATAAAATTATCAAATGTGCTCGAACGATCGCCGATCTATCCGAAGATGAAGAAATTAACGAAATTCATATTAGTGAAGCTCTCCAATATCGAATCTTAGATAGGATTTTAAATACTCAATAGAAATTTTTATAGAAAAATATTATTCAAATATTGACAAAATAAAGAAAATTTGGTATACTAATTATCAATATGTATGAATTTTTCATTATAAATGCTTATCAAGGAGACTAGAATATGTACGCAATGGTAGAAATTGGCGGGCAAAGCCACAAAGCTGAAAAAGGAGCTGAGTTTCTTGTTAATCTGCTTAAAGAAGAAACAGGAGCAATTATTAAATTTGATAAAGTTACTTTAATTTCCGATAACGGTACTATTGAGATCGGGGCTCCTTATCTCTCCGCTACCGTACAAGCAGAAATTGTTGAACCGGAAGTCAAAGGAAAAAAATTAACTGTTTTCAAATACAAAAATAAAACCAACTATCATGTGAAAAATGGGCATCGACAAAAATATACCCGTATTAAAATTATTAATATTATAAAATAATGATCCAACTCACGCTCACGGATCTGGATTTATATTATTATATAAAAGCTGAAGGACATAGCAATCAATCTATTGTTTGTGCTAGTGTATCAATACTCTTAGAGACATGGCGTTTGGCAGAAGAAAGTTTGGAACAACAAAAAATTCTATATGAAAATGGATTGATTGAAGCATCTATTCCCAAGAGTATGATTGCTCAAATATTATTTACCCATCTATGTATAGGATTAACTGCTATACAAAAAAAATATCCTAGTGATATTTCACTCAACATCGGAGGATAACATGGCATCAAAAAAAGCTGGCGGATCAGCGAAAAACGGTCGTGATAGTACATCAAAACGACTTGGGGTAAAAAAATTCGGTGGAGAAAAAGTCATCGCCGGAAACATTATTATCCGTCAACGGGGAACAAAATATCATCCAGGAGTTTCAGTAGGCAGAGGTGGAGACGATACCTTGTTTGCATTAACTGATGGATTAGTCGTATTTACATCCCGTAGGGGGAAAACTGTCGTGAACGTATTGACAGCTTAAATTAAGCCAATGTTATTCATATGGCTCCCAAGGATATTATTATGCTCACAGAACAACAACTATCAGATTTTCATATTCAGTTAACTCAAATGAAAATTGACCTTATTGAGACTATTCAAAGCGAACTCGAAGATGAAAAAAGCCCTTTTAACGTAAGTGGAGATATGGCAGACAAAGCAGAAGCGATAACATACGTCTCTGTAAATGAAGAACTCACAGCAGGACAAAAAAATACTTTAGATAAGATTGATCGTGCGATCAAGCGAATCGAAGACAAAATTTTTGGGAAATGTACTATTTGTTCCAATCTTATTGAATTAGATAGACTTTCTGCGATTCCCTACGCCGAAACTTGTAAAGTCCATATGCAATAAATTTAAAAGTCTCTTTTTTAGAGGCTTTTATTCTTAATACTATCATAGAATAAGAGGAACAAGATGAAAAAAATTCTCTTCCCTTTATTAATTTTTATCCTCAGCTTTACTGCTTGTGAATCATCACAAAATCAACACTATACTCTATTTGAAATTCAAGAGGGCGATTCAATGACTCGGATCACTGCCCGTTTAATCGATGCAGAGATTCTCACCAAAAAACTTCCTTTTCGGATTTATGCAAAAATTACTGGACAAGATTCAAAACTCAAAATTGGAACTTATAATATTCCACCCCAACGGTCTTACCAACAAATTTTAGCGATTCTTACTTCAGGTAAAGGGATTGGTAATTTGGTAACCATCCCCGAAGGATTCAATATCTACCAAATTGCTGCCTTATTAGAAGAGAAGGAAATCGTTTCAGCTCAAGATTTTCTTAACGAAGTCTATCACGAATATTGGCTCAAACAATTTAATTTACCGACCAATCCTCCATACACTATCACAAATATTAGCTATTTTTATGATCAAAATAATTTTCGATTCGCTGTTCCCAAAAATCCTCCTTTATACTCTTTGGAAGGATACTTGTTTCCTGATACCTATTCCTTCGAGAAGAATTCATCGGCTAAAACGGTTGTTCAAGTAATGACCAGTAATTTTCATGCTATTATGGATAACACTATTCTTACAGAAATAAAAAAACAAAACAAATCTCTTTCTGAAGTGATTACTCTTGCCTCTATTATTCAAAAAGAATCTAGTAGCGATAAAGAAATGCCAAAAGTAGCAGGTGTATATAACAATCGTTTAAAGATCAATATGATTCTCCAAGCAGATCCAACGCTTATTTATGCCTTGATTTTAGACGGCGAATATGATGGTAATATCCGCTCTCGTCATCTCAATCCTCCTTGGTCTTCTCCTTACAATACCTACTACCGTACTTCTCTACCTCCTGGGGCAATTGCCAACCCTGGTAAATCAGCAATTCTTGCTACTTTACAGCCTGAAAAACACGATTATTTTTATTTTGTTGCAACTCCGAATGGAGGGCACAAATATTCTCGTACCTATGCTGAGCATCAAAAAGCTGTCCAAGATTGGGTTAATTATCGAAGAGGACGATCATGATTTCGAGAAATGAGTTGAGTTCGTTGTTAGATACTTGGCTGGATCCACATAAAATTAAAGACCATACCTTTAATGGTCTTCAATTTGAAGGGAAAGAGTCGATTCAGCATATTGCCTGTGCTGTTGATGTCTCCTTAGAAACTCTTAACAAAGCAGCAGAATTAGGTGTCGATTTTTTAATAACTCATCACGGATTAATTTGGAACGGCTTATCAAAAATCACTGGATTCGATAAAAAACGTATTCAAGTCTTATGCGATCACCAAATTAATCTCTACTGTGCCCATCTCCCACTAGACATTCACCCTACTTTAGGAAACAATATTTCTCTCATAAAATTACTAGGAGCAGAGAATACAAAACAGATTTTTTTTGATGTAGGATATTATGCAAACATCAATATAAATTATCAAGAATTAAAGTGTTTGATTCAAAGTAAGGTTTCTCAAAACATTATAGAAATGCCTTTCGGAAAAGAGAAGATTACTCAGATTGCGGTGTGTTCTGGAGGAGCTACATTAGATTTAAGAGCGTTATTTGAAGCTCATCAACAGGAAGCAGATACGATCATTAGCGGAGAAACAAACAGTCTCTATTATCACTATGCTAAAGAATTACAAATGAATATTATTTGTGCAGGGCATTATGCTACTGAAATCTTCGGAGTTAACAATCTTAATCGAGAAATAAAAAAAGTATACGCTCATTTAGATCAAATGACATATACTTTTATCGATTTTCCTACAGGTTTTTAAAAAAATTATTTATCCATTGCACGAAGATTTTTTCCTGCTTTGAAGTAAGGAAATTTTTTAGCTGGAACATTTACATGTTCATTAGTTTTAGGGTTACGAGCAATACGAGCTTGCCTCTGGCGAACCCCAAAAGTGCCAAATCCTCTCAATTCTATTCTTTCATTATCATCAAGCTTTTCGATCGCTTGACGTAAAGTATCAACAAATGTAGCAATCACAGAGACCACTTGACGCCTAGAAACACCTAGCTCTGAAACATCTTTACACGAAATCACAAGATTTACTAAATCAGATTTAGTTAGTTTACTTTTACCCATAATATTTGCTCCCCCCATCTATGATAAGATCTGATTAGGACAAACCATCACAAGCATACAATGGTTTTTATCCTAGCTATTATAAGATTTTTTAAATAATATTTCCATAGAAGATTTAACTCGAGAAGAGGTATTTCTTGGTAACACACCTTTAGCCCAAGCTCTATCAATTTGTTTTTTGAACTCATTTAATTGTAGTTGTGCAGCACTTATATCAAGAGTTTTTTCAGTAAATAAAGCGATTGTATTACGGCGTAGATGTCTAACAAATGTTTTTATTGCTTTATTACGCATATAACGTTTTTCACTTTGTTTGACTCTTTTTTTAGCAGATTTAATATTAGGCACCTAATCCTCCATTGATTTACATAATATAATATAATATATAAATCAATAAAAGTCAAGGTTTTAATACTTTTATCTTCTCTATACGAAGAATTTTATTTTTTATATCACTTTACAAATGAGAAGAAAAACTATTATAATATAGGGATATCTGTGAATTAACACAAATACATATCAAGGATTTTTCGTGTATTATCAATGGGATGTTATTGTTATTGGAGGCGGTCATGCTGGCATAGAAGCTTCCCACGCTGCTGCCCGTATAGGAGCAAAAACTTTATTACTAACTTCTAATATCGACTTAATGGGGCATATGTCTTGTAATCCTTCAATTGGGGGTATCGGAAAAGGTCAGTTGGTCAAAGAAATCGACGCACTTGGTGGTTTGATGGGGATCACCGCTGATCAAACCAGTATCCAATTCCGACGACTCAATACCAAAAAAGGGGCCGCAGTACGGTCATCTCGCTCACAAGCCGATAAAATTGCGTACCGTACCTTAATTCAATCTTTAATGTTTCAACAAGAAAAACTCACTATCATTCAAGATCATATCCAAGATTTAATCACTGAGCAAAACCATGTAATCGGTGTTAAAGGAATGTTAGGACAAGAATTCTATGCAAAATCCATCGTCATTACAACAGGTACCTTTCTTAATGGCCTTGTCCGTATTGGAGATCTTGCTATTCCGGCGGGACGTATTGGAGAACAACCTGCTGTAAAATTAGCAAATCGTATCAAAGATTTAGGATTCAAAACTCCTCGTTTCAAAACAGGTACTCCTCCACGTTTGGATATACGTACCATTGATTTCTCCAAAACAGAAATCCAAGAGGGCGATAATCCTGCACGACCTTTTTCTTTTAGAACCAATTTAGAAACTTTTAACCCTCAACAAGAATTGTGTTACCTCACCTATACAAGCCCGCTAAGCCATGAAATTATTAAAAACAATATCTATATTGCTCCTATGTATTCTGGAGAAATAGATGCCACAGGTGTCCGCTATTGCCCTTCTATCGAAGATAAAGTAATGAAATTCCCCAATCACGAACGCCATCACATCTTCCTCGAGCCAGAAAGTTTATCCAGTGGGGAAATTTATCCTAATGGGCTTTCTAATGCTTTTCCTATTTCTATTCAGCAACAATTAGTCAATAGTATTCCTGGATTAGAAAACGCTATTATGACAAGACCTGCTTATGCAATAGAACATGATTATATTGATCCTACAGAATTATACCCATGGCTTGAAACAAAAAAAATAGCCAACCTCTTTTTAGCAGGACAAATTAACGGTACGACAGGTTACGAAGAAGCCGCCGCTCTCGGCTTGATTGCAGGGGTAAATGCCGCTCTAAAGGCATCTGGTAACGAGCCATTTGTACCTAAAAGAATAGAAAGTTATATTGGTGTTATGCTGGACGACCTCACCACCTTAGGGACGATAGAACCCTATCGAATGTTTACCTCCCGTGTAGAATATCGGCTTACCATTCGAGAAGATAATGCGGATCAACGTCTCACCCCTATTGCTTACCAGCTCGGTTTGGTCAATTCAGAAACGTATAATCAATGTGTTCAAAAATACCAAAACGTGGCACAAACTCTAACATTCTTAGATAGTCATTTCTTAACTCCCGCCGACAATTTTCACAAACTTTACCAAGAATTACAAACCCCTATCCCCCCAAAAAAAATTTCTTTAACAGAATTTTTAAGAAGACCAGAAATTTCTCTCGAAAAAATACGCCAATCCTTAAAAAAATATGATATTCAAATCCCCACACTCACCTTTCTTGAAGATGAGCAAGTTTCAATTACTGTTAAATATCAAGGTTATATTCAAGAGGAAACAAAAAGAGTCTTAGAAATCCAACATGCAGAACATACCGTACTTCCTGAGAATTTCCCCTATGATAGAATTTCTGGACTCCGTTTAGAAGAAATTGAAAAATTATTAACACTAAAGCCCCATACTTTGGGACAAATCTCCCGAATTCCTGGTATCCGTCCTACTGCTGTACATATTATTTCTTTGGTGTTAAAATTCGACGGTGAAAAAGGAATGAACAAATATTCAACCGAAGCTCCTACTTGGGGGCATAGTTCTAGTAGTTATCAGCAAGGTTTAGAAAATAAATAATCCACAGCTCATAATACTATAGATTTTATTTATGAAGGTGTGTTAGACTTTAAAATATCGGGGAGAAAGTTATGAAAAAACAGCTGGGCGTTAATATTGACCACATCGCCGCCCTTCGACAAATCCACAGTACTTCTTATCCAGAACCATTACAAGCAGCGTATTTAGTACAAAATGCTGGAGCTCATAAAATTATCGTACATCTCTTGGAAGATCATCTTCAAAAAAGAGATATTTATTTGATCCGAGAGGCCTGTTCTTTACCGCTCAATATGCAGATGTCTTTATCAGACGATATGACACATATTGCTTTGGATCTCTGTCCAGAAGAAGTTTGTATCGTAAATAATGAGCGAAAAGAAAACGGGGTTACAGGGGGGTTGGATCTGTCTTTATCATCTGAAAAACTAGAAGCGTTTATCTTAAAAGCGCAAAATCGTCATATCAAAATTGGTCTTTCCATCAATCATGATGAAGAAAGTATTAAATCAGCAAGTGAGTTAGGAGCAGACATTGTTGAACTCTACACCGGTATTTATGCTGATACTCTACACGAGCAAAAGCAAATTATTGAAGAGTTAAAACATGCTAGCCAATATGCCCATTCTTTGGGATTACAGGTAAACGCTGGTCATAAACTTCATTATAATAATGTTCAGGCACTTATCTCCATTCCAGAGATTCACACCCTCAATATCGGGCATGCAATTATTTCTCGAGCAGTATTTGTTGGTCTGGATCGTGCGATACGTGATATGCTTATACTTTTTTCTTCCTAGGAATATAAGTACGAATTGCCGTATAGAATAAAGGAACAATAAATAAGGTAAACAAGGTAGAAATAAGAAGCCCTCCTATAACGGAAATCGCCACAGGAGCATATGTTTCTTTTTGATCACCCAATCCTAAAGCCATTGGTACCATCCCTAAAATGGTTGTAAAAGTCGTCATACAAATTGGTCTTAATCGACGAACTCCTGCAGCAGAAACTGCATCAATCAAGCCATATCCTCGATCTAATAGTTTGTTAATATAATCAATTAAAACAATCCCATTATTAATAACAATCCCCACCAGAATGACCATCCCAATCGTAGAATAAACATTTAAAGATTGGTCTGCCAAATACAATACTACTAAAGAACCAAATACACCAAAAGGAACGGAAATCATAATCACAAAAGGTTCAATATAGGATTCAAACATCGCTGCCATCAAGGCATAAACAATAAAAATAGCTAAAAGAAAGGCAATAAAAATCGAGGTAAATCCTTTTTGAGTATCTTGATAATCTCCTTTAAAAACAATCCGTGTTCCTGGGGGAATAAAGATCACCTCAGCTATTTTTGCCTGAATATCATGAACAGCCCCCACAACATCTTTGACATACTTACCAGATAAAGAAGTACGAATCTCAAGAGATCGAACTGAATCAGAACGTCTAATATCCCTTGGACCTTTTTGTTGAATGATATCAACAAGAGCATTTAAAGGAACAATTTTCTTTTGGTTCAATACTATATTAAAATTTTTCAAAGCTTCCAAAGACATTCTATCTTGTTCTCGAATACGAACTCGAATATCAATATCGTTACCCATCACTCCCATAATTTGAGAGGCATTTTTTCCTCCAAAGGAAGTTTGAATAATCCGAAATAACTCTCTTGGAGTCAGTCCTTCTCGGACAAGAGCAACACGGTCAGGAATAAGAGTAACTTCCATCACTTGATCCTCAGAAGTATTTCTAGGATTACGTATCCCTGACATACCACTTAGAAGATCTATTAGTTTATCAGCAACACGCTGAGATTGATCTAAATTATTACCTTGAATTTCCATTTTGATAGATTCCCCACGAGAACTTCGATATCCTCCTCCCATATTAACAAAATTTTTTACAGGATAACGTTGCAAAATAGGATACATTCCTTCAACAATTTGGCCAACAGATTCAGGTCGTTGATTTGCAGGAATCAGTTTAATCCGCATTCGAGAGCGATATTCTAAAACAGCTGAAGCTCGTTGCCAGTTTAACTTCACTTGGAGATTAATTAATTCTGCCTTATCCCCTAAATATTGCTTTATTTCTTTTAAAATTTCTCGAGATATTTTCCTATTCTCTTCATAACGAGTCCCCACAGGAAAACTAAAATTAATAATCACCGTGCTGTCATCGCCTGCAGGGTAAGATTCCTTATCCATAATATGAATAAAAAAAGCTGAACCTGCAATAACAAAAAATAAAGAGCCTAAAACAATTGCTTTTTTACGCCTCAACGCCCAAGAGAGCGTATTTTGATAAAGATAATCACCTTGAGAAAGCACCCGTTGATTCCAAGAGTCCTGAGAGGTTTTTGTCTCTTTTAATAGAGAAGATAGCATCGGGATAATTGTAATAGAAACCACTAGAGAAACCAGCAATCCAGCAATAACCGTGATTACCAAATCTCTAAATAACTGAGCCATCATACCTTCTAAAAACAAAATAGGAGCAAAAACTGCAATAGTTGTAAAGGTAGAAGTCATAATTGCCAAACTTACTTCCTTAGCACCCATAATAGAGGCGGTATATTTTCCATACCCCTCTTTACGATATCGAAAAATATTTTCCAAAACAACAATAGAAGAATCTACCATCATCCCAATCGCAAGAGTTAATCCTGCTAGTGAGATAGTATTAAAGCTCGTACCTGTAAAATACATCGCTATAAAAGAAATAATCACCGAAGAAGGAATAGAAACAGCAATAACCAATAAAGATCGCCATTCCCATAAATAAAAAAAGATCACTAGAAGAGCAAATAATCCTCCTTGAAGACCCGCATCAATCAATCCTTGAACCGCCCTACGAATATCGGTAGCGTTATTATACATTTCAACAATATGAACATTAGGAGGAAGTGCTGAAGAGAGTTGTTTGAGATATTTTTGAACTTCTTTTTCGACTTCAATAGTATTTGCCTCAGAAGTTTTTACAATTTCAAAGATTACAGAAGCTCGTCCAACTTCTTGATCACTTTCATCCAAAATATCAGGTGCGGTAACATAGGTAATCCCATTATCTTCATTACCACCAAAATAAATATCAGCAACATCTTTCAAAAAAATAGGAACACCAGAGCGACTTGTAATAACAATATTTTTAAATCCTTCTAAGTTTCTTATTTCACCATCAGTGCGAACACCAAGACGATAAGAGCCTTGAAAAATATAGCCACCAGCAACAGTAATATTATTATCACTTACAGCACGAGCAATATCTTCGGCATTAAGATTATAAGCCTGTAAGCGATTTTGATTTAATTCAATATGAACTTCTGTCTGAACACCGCCCGATATATCTACTTGACCTACCCCAGAAATACTCTCAAGATTTTTTTTAATATTATTTTCTGCAAAATCATAAGCTGTTGCCTGATCATCAATTCCCACGATCATAAACCCAAGTACAGGCGTATCATCATTAGAAAATTTAGAAATACGAACTGATTTAACTTCTGTAGGGAGATAAGAGCGAACAATATCTATTTTTTCACGAACCTGAAAAATAGCCTGATCCAAATCTGTGCCCCAATAGTATTGAATTCGAATCGAAGAACTACCTTCTCGTGAAGTCGCTGTAATACATTCTACATTGTCCAAAATAGCAAAAGCATCTTCCAATACTTTGGTAACAGCAGATTCTACTTGCTCTGGACCAGCTCCTGCATAAGAAGCGCTGATAGACAATACAGGCGATTCGATTTGTGGCATAATATCAACAGGGAGTCGGAAAGATGCTAATATCCCCACAAAGATAAGAATTATTAAACCCATTGAGACGGATATAGGCTTTTTTACCGATAATTCGATCAAAGACATATTGTTATACCCTAATATGTGAAATTGTTATTAATTTAATTTTTTTATATTATTATATCAAAGAAAGCTCCTATATATAGGAACTCTCTCTGATTAAGTATTATTGATCTTCTCGGATAACATAAGGAAATCGTTTTCGGATTCCAGCATAGGCAGTTGGCACAACTAGCAGCGTAAATAAGGTAGACATAATCAGACCACCAATAACAGAAGTTGCTAAGGGTGCGTACGTATCTCCTCCTTCTCCCAGCCCCAGAGCCATAGGAAACATTCCCAAGATTGTCGTAAAGGTTGTCATACAAACAGGACGAATACGACGCACTCCAGCAATAACAGCAGCCTTATCCACATTGATACGCTGTGCTAAGAGTTGATTCATATAGTCAATTAACACGATACCGTTATTGATCACGATACCTACTAAAATAACAATTCCAATCGCAGAATAAACGTTCAAAGAATGTCCTGTCAAAAACAATAAAATCATCGAACCTAAAGCTCCAAAAGGAACAGAAATCATAATCACAAAAGGAGCAATATAGGATTCAAATTGAGCCGCCATTAAGGCATACACCACAAAAATAGCCACAAAAAACGCTGCTAATAAGGCAATCATACTTTCTTGCGTTTCTTCGTAGTCTCCTTTGAAGACAACACGTACACCAGAAGGAATAAACATTTTATCCGCAATTACTTGCTGGATCGCCTGAACAGCACCAGTAATATTTTTCGCATAAATACCACTTGTACCAGCTTTTATTTCTAACATACGTGTTGAATCGGCACGCTCAATTTCCGAAGGTCCTAAACGTTGTTCAGCATCAACCAAAGTTCGAAAGGGGACAAAAGAGCCATTAGGAGTAGGAATATTTAAATTGAGCAAAGAATCGACCGATAAACGATCTTCTTCTTGGACACGTACACGAACATCGATATCATTACCAGTAGGGCTAAGAACAGTCGTTGCCATTCGCCCACCAAAAGAAGTACGAATCATATTAAACAATCCCATAGGAGACAATCCTGCTTTTGCCAAAGCAATACGATCTGGACGTAAAACAATTTCTGGAACACCTCCATCGGCAGTATTACGAGGATTTTCAATCCCTTCAATTCCAGCCATTAAGGTAATCAATTGCTCTGTTGTTTTACCAGCTAAATCTAAATCATTCCCCTGAACTTGAATTACGATTGGTTCTCCTCCTGAACGACCACCAGCTCCACCACCAATCTGAATATAACTTTTCATTGGATATTTATCTAAAATTTTCTGTGCTCCAGCAGCAATTTCTTCTACGGTACGATCTCTTTCTCCACGGGTAACAAGGCTCACTCTCATATCAGATTTATGATCCAATGCAGAACCAAACATCCCTTTAGAAGTTTTTACTTCTAAGCTGATTAATTCTAAATCATCCTTTCCGATATACTCACGAATTTCTCTCATGACTTCTCGAGAAATCGCAGCATTATATTCATAACGCGTTCCCAAAGGATAGGTAAGATAAATACGGAACTGCCCATCATCAGATACTGGCATATATTCTTTAGGTAAAAGCATTGCTAAGCCAATCACCAGTACTACAACTAGCAGATTGCCACCATAGACGACCATTTTTTTATGCTTAATACACCATTCTAAAGCATGCTTATAAATCATATCAACATCATGTAAAAACTTCTCATTGAAACGCATTTTACTTGCTTTGCTTTCAGGCATTACCTCTTCATCATCTGCTTCAAATCCTTCCATGTGTACTTCTTTAATCAAAATAGAACACAACATCGGAACAAGAGTAATAGAGATAACTAACGAGGCTAGAAGACCAACCACCACGGTAATCACCAAATCTTTAAACAGTTGCCCCATTAATCCTTCAACAAATAAAATTGGGGCAAAAACAGCAATTGTTGTTAAAGTTGAAGCAGTAATTGCCAATCCTACTTCTTGAGCTCCATTAATTGAAGCATTAATTTTCCCTTGCCCTTCGGCTCTATGCCGAAAGATATTTTCTAACACCACAATAGACGAATCCACCATCATCCCAATCGCCAAGGTCAAACCTGCCATCGAAATAATATTAAATGTTGTATCTGCGGCAAGCATAGCAATAAATGTGGTAATAATAGAGGTTGGAATCGAAAGACCAATAACTAATAATGATCGCCAATCCCATAAATAGAAGAAAATTACCAATAAGGCAAAAAGCCCGCCTTGCAGTGCTGAAGAAGAGACATTAGACATTGATTTATTAATAGTATCCGCAGTATTAAATAGTTCTGAAATAACCACCGAAGGAGGAAGCGTTTGTTTTAATTCTACTAATTTTCGCTGAATGAGTTTTTCTACTTCGACGGTGTTCGCACCAGATGATTTAGTAATAAAAAGTACTACTGCGCCTCTTCCTGATTTATTTCTTGCTTCGTCTTCTATTTCTCTACCAGTAACAAATAATAAAGAATTGTCCTCTGCTCCACCATAAGAAACTTGAGCAATATCTCTAAGAAAAATTGGTGTACTTCCACGATAAGTAATAACGATATTTTTGAAATCTTCTAAAGTTTTTAATTCTCCGTCGGTACGAACACCAAACTTATAGGTACCTTGATATACATAACCACCAGCTGTCGACACATCATTATTGGCAACAATTTGGGCAATATTTTCTGCATCCAGATTATAGGCTTGGAGGCGGTTTTGTTCCAATTCAATATGGACTTCTGATTGGATTCCCCCAGAAACACGAACAGATCCTACACCAGGAATTTGTTCTAAAGATTTTTTAATTTGATTCTCCGCTAAATCATAGGCGGTTGCTAGATCATCAATACCAGAAATCAAAACTCCAATAACAGGAATCATATCAGTAGAAAATTTAAATATCCTTGGAGAATCTACACCATCTGGCAATCGAGCTCGAACAATATCTATTTTTTCACGAACATTAAACATCGCTTGATTTAAATCAGAACCCCAAGCAAACTCCAAGCGGATGGAAGAATTTCCTTCCATGGAAGTGGAAGTAATCTCATCGAGGTCCTCCACAGTTGACAATACATTCTCTAAGGTTCGCGTTACCGAAATCTCTACTTCTTCTGGGCCAGCCCCTAAGTAATCTGTTGTAACTGTTAACATTGGGCTTTCTATATCAGGCAAAAAATCAACAGGGAGTTTGATAGAGGCAAAAATACCTACAGCCATCACAATGAGGAGAAGCATAGACATCGCAACTGGTTTTTTAACCGAAGATTCTATAATAGACATTTACTATCTTCCTTATTTTTTGTTTATTATTGATTTTCTTGATCAGTAAGTTCTTCAACAGGTTGTTCTGAAACTTCGACTTCCGGTAAAGGACGAATCGGTGCACCTTCACTAAGGTATTCTCGCCCAAAAACGATCATTTCTTCTCCTACAGAGATCCCAGAACCAATCGCCACTTGGTCTCGATAGCGTAGAGCAATTTCTATTGGTCTTAAAACTGCTGTTTCATTTTCATTAACAAAAATAGCATCTTGACCTTCTTTGGTTTTTGCCAAAGCTGATTCAGGAACTACAAATATATTAGTTACTTCTTCAATAAACACAAAACTTTCTGCAAATATCCCAGAAAATAAGGCATGGTCTTTATTGTCAATTGTGGCCCGAACAGTTAAAGATCGAGTATCGGGATTTAACGATAAATCACGACGGGTAATTTCTCCTTCAAAAACACGGTCGGGCACAGCTCGGGTACGAAAATATACAGGTTGTCCTACTTTAATTTCTGGAGCATAATTTTCTGGGACTTGGATCAAGGCCTCAAGCTTATTAATATCTCCTACCATTGCCACAGCAGTCCCTATAGTAACATCAGCACCTTCTGATACCAAAATACGCGTAACAACCCCATTTACTGGACTAGT
The DNA here is from genome assembly GCA_051649605.1 of Brevinema sp. Lineage (GTDB taxonomy): Bacteria > Spirochaetota > Brevinematia > Brevinematales > Brevinemataceae > Brevinema_A. The sequence continues at coordinate 120,149 of JBOFHK010000025.1, forward strand.
AACAGGTGCAGCCGCATAACGAGCCCCCACTTCAAAACGATCGATGGAAACTACTGATTGATTTCTTCGGACAGAATCTCCTTCAAAACGATTAAAACGAAGTACTTTCCCAGTAACAGGTGATGTAATCGATACTTCATTCTCTGCTTTTAATTCTCCATAAAGATCTAAATATCGTTGTAACGATCCTAGTTCGGCTTTTCGGACAAGTACTGTTGTTCTATTGTCTACAACACGCTCTTCTGTTTTTCCTTTAGAAACCATACGAAAAACAATAAAACCAGCAATTACTAATATAGCGGTTACGATTCCTATCTTCATTTTAGAATTCATTCTATGTACCTCTTATTCTACCATATTATTAATTTGTATTTTATTCATTTCTTCCAAAAACCTTGGAAGAGAGTTGATTGCCTGTTGAAGGGTCAATTTGGCATTCAGTTCGTTGTATACAGAAAGTAGTAAATTTCTTTTTGCATCAATATAATCTACCTGAGCTTGATTAAGTTCGATAATTGAAATACGACCAAAGCGATACTGTTCTTGAGCAATTTCTGAAGCACGACGGGCTTGTTCTTCACTAACACGAAAAGAATTTACACTTTGACCCATCTCTCGAATAGTAAGAAGCGTATTTTTTACTTCAATTAATTTTTGTTCTTCCGCATCCAGCAAAGCATATTGGGCTTTAGTAATTTCTGTATCAGCCGCTTTAACACGGGAAGCAACCCCAGTCCCAGGAATCCACTCTAAAATCGGTACTTGTAGTGAAGCACTTACCCCATATTGTCCATTATAAGATGATTCTCCAAAACTACCAATAGCAACATCACGACCCCACGATGGGTTATAATCAAAGCGAAGGTCTACTTTAGGAAGACGTACAGCATTTTGTTGACCTTTTTGATTCTTTGCATTTTGATAAGCAGCTCTTAGAGTTGCAAGCATCGTATCATTAGAAAAAATATACTCTAAAGAAGAGTTTTCATCAAAAGGAGAAAATTCAATATTCGTTACCTGAAGTAAATCTCCTTTTAATTCTATAAAAGTATCTGGTTCGGCAACATAGCCTATATAACGATAAAAATCCTCTTTCGAGAATAAACGATTTTTTTCTGCCGTAAAATAGGTTGGTTGAGCACTATAAAACTGAGAACGTGATAAAGACACATCAAAATCAGAAACCCGTCCATTTCGATAATTGATTTCCGCCTGTGCCAACTGGTCTCTCAGTTGTCTTAGACGTTCTAAAGTAACCTTAACTTCTTCCTGTTTGAGAAACTGATCATAATATCGAATCGCTGTTTGGTATACAATCTCGCGGATTTTATTCGTATAAGTATTTTGTAGGTTTAGATAATTTTCTTTGGCAATACGATAAGAGTATAAATTGGCAAATCCATTAAAAATCGTTTTTGATAAAACAATAGAAGGTAAGGATAAATCCATCTTAAAACCTTCGCTTGTCGCAGCAATATCATTAGGATTTCCTGAAGTCGTAAATAAATTCCGAAAATCAGCGCTAGCAGAAACAGTTAAATTGGGGACATAAAAATCCTGTATTGATCCAGTATATAGAGATTTAGAACTATCCAAATCTTTTTTTGCCTGTGCTAATTCTAGATTATTTAAAATCGCTAAATTAATTGTTTCTTTTAGAGTCCATTGATTGGTATGAGAGCTTGGCTGTAAAATATATGAATTGTCAAAATTTGCTGATTGTTGCAATAACATGTCAATATCGTAAATTTCCTGATTAGGAAATAACGATTTGGGAAGATCTTGGGTATATACAAAAGATATTAGACAAAAAAATATAACACCATATAGCCAATATTTAGACATTAAAATCTCCTAAGTTTTTATAAATAGAATTAAGGGTATCACTATAATAAGTAATTAATTTTTTAATACGATTCTTTAATTTATAAATATTTTTATATTATTCAGAAAGTATATCTTTATGAAGATCATACTCATTAATCAAATCTTTAAAAAACATCCCTCGGTGTTCATAAGAAACAAATTCATCAAATGATGTAGCACCAGGCGACAATATAATTGTATCTCCTTCTTGGGCATAAGAAATTGCTTGGATAAAAGCTTCTTTTAATCGGAAACTAGCCAAGCATTCTATATTATCCCAAGAATTTGTAAGCTCTTCTGCTAACTCACCAAAAACAAACGCTTTTTTTACCTTATTGGCAATTGTTTCTCTAATAAGTCCGTAATCTAATCCTTTACTCCGCCCTCCAGCAAGGAGTAAAATTTTTTTTGGGAAAGATTGTACCGCCAAAGCTAGAGCTTGGGTTGTGGTCGCCTTAGAATCGTTGTAAAACTTAATCCCATGATAAGAGCCAACAAATTCTAATCGATGCTCTACTCCACGAAAAGAACAGAGAGTCTCTCCTATCAGTTTGCTATCTATTCCTAAAAGGACAGCGACAGCAAAAACAATTAAGGCATTTTGAATATTATGCTGTCCTACCAGGGTAATATTTTTTACATCAAACTGGCGTTCTTGCTTATAATAGACGTGTCCCTCATACAAAGATATATCTCCCAATTCTTTACAGGAAAAATAGAATAAAGAAGCATTAAGCTTCTCTGCAAAAGAAACAATAGTAGGATCATCTTTATTGATAAGAGACCAATCTTCGCTCCTTTGATTCACAAAAATTTTTTTCTTAGTAGCAATATAATCATCCATGGAATCATAGCGATCCAAATGATCTTCATGAATATTTGTAATAACCGCAATGTGCGGGCGAAATTCAGATAGAGACTCTAACTGAAAACTAGATAGCTCTACAATAAATAGATAATCCTGATATTTTTCATCAGCATAGTCAAATATGGGAATTCCAATATTGCCTACTAATAGGCTAGGTTTTGCACTAGATAATACGTGTCCCAACCAAGAAACTACTGTTGTTTTACCATCTGTACCTGTTACTGCAATATATGTTCTTGTCGGAAACAAACAATAAAAATATTCAATATCATTGAGAATTTCTATCCCTTTTACCAAGGCTTGCTGTACCAAAGGAATGCAACGGGGAACACCAGGGCTAATAAAAATTTTTTGAATGGGGTAACGCTCTAAAAGATCAGGAGTTTGTGAACCCAGTTCGTTAATAATATCACCATCTAATGTTTGGAGAAGATTTTGTTGCTCTATCGTATTTTGTGAATCAGCAATTAATAAGGTTTTTTGTTGCTTAATCAAAAACTTAGCTAATGTATACGAAGTCCTTTTTGTAAATCCCAGTATCAAATACAATTCTGTTCCTTAAACTCTTAATAAATGTTTATTATTACATAGTACTATTATACGATTTTTATATTAAAAAAGCAAGTGAAAATTACTGTTACATTAACTTTATACTCTTGATTTTTAAAGTGATATAACTTATACTATACTAGACTCTGTAAGAAGTTTTTTAGGTTTACTTCACAATAATATTTTATACACACAAAAGAGGAAAAAATGTCAAAAAAAATGGTTCTTATAATTGATGATGAAGAAAATATCCGTAGTGGATTAATTTTTGCCCTCCAAGACGAAGGATACAGTATTCAAAGTGCAAACAATGGAGTCCAAGGTTTAGAAAAATTAAACCTCTTTCTTCCCGATTTAGTTATCTGTGATGTAAAAATGCCAGAGCTCAGCGGTATAGAATTTCTCAAACAAGCAAAGAACAAACACCCCCATATTCCTATTATTATGTTGACAGGACATGCAGGGCTAGATGATGCCATCAACGCAATGAAATTAGGAGCTTATGATTTTTTAACCAAACCTGTTCATTTAGAAAAATTATTCTTATTAATTAAACGAGCCATTGAATCCACAGAGAATATAAAATATTCTAAAGAGTTAGAAAAACGTATTGACGAACGAAAAGGATTTAAGCCTATTATTGGTAATTCCCCTGCTATCCATCAGGTCATTAATATTCTCAAACAGGTTGCTCCAACAGATGCTACTATTCTTCTCACAGGAGAAAGCGGGGTTGGTAAAGAAATTTTTGCAACCGCAATCTATGAAAATAGCGAACGTTCCCAAGGCCCTTTTATCAAAGTTCATTGTGGAGCTTTACCAGAAAGTCTCTTAGAAAGTGAGCTTTTTGGACATGAAAAAGGAGCTTTTACAGGAGCCACCACCAAAAGAAAAGGACGTTTCGAACGAGCAGATGGGGGTACGATTTTTCTTGATGAAATTGGAGATATTAGTCCCCAAGTCCAAATTAAGCTCCTTCGTGTCCTACAAGAACGTGAATTTGAACGTATTGGCGGTGAAGAAACACTCCATACCGATATTAGAATCATTATCGCAACCAACAAAAACCTTCGAGAAGCAGTCGCACAGGGAATCTTCCGAGAAGATCTATTTTATCGTTTAAATGTCGTCGAAATCTATATCCCCCCCCTTCGGGAACGTAAAGAAGATATCCCAGAGCTTGCAATATTTTTTTTGAAACAAATTTCAGAAAAATACCAAAAAACTATTACAAATTTTTCCCCAGAAGTATTACATAAATTTTTAGAATATCCTTGGCCAGGCAATATTCGCGAACTTCAAAATGCTGTGGAAACTGCCGTTGTTTTGTCATCCGATTCGATTATTACCATATCTAACCTACCAAAACACCTACAATAAAAAAAATAAGCCTTCTAAAAATTTTAGAAGGCTTATTTATCAAGGCTTATACAATGCTTTGAAACATTGCATATCTATTATCGTATTTTTTTTACTTTTCTTTATAATTTAATACTACTCTTTATAACTCTTCATTAATATAATGTTGATTCCAACTCAGTAAGCTTTTCTCTTTTAAGGTTTGGATAATCATTTTTTTTCGCTCTATAAGACCTTTTTCTTTAATAAGTACCACTTTACCTTGATGAATATCCTCTCGGTATTCATTAAATAATAAATCTTGAATGATATTCGTAGCAAAAGGATTTTTTTCTCGATAATCAAATTCTGGAGAAATAAACTCTGTAAACGGTGTAACAAAAAAAATTAAGTCATATTTTCTATTAAGATCACGGCAAGAGCTTTCATAATCATTAAAAAAATAGCTTAGTGTTTTTCCCTCAAAGAAGAGATCTTTTATATGATCATAGGCAAAACGAGAGAGACCATTTTTGAGATAAACAGCATAATCTAAATAAGAACGATCCGATACAATTCCTTTCCCCAGAGCATCTGCCTCTTGCTCAGTTTCAATTTTGCGTTTTAAAATCGTTGTTTCAAAATTGATAAAATTCATTGGGGTATTAATTAAGGTACCTTGTTCTAAAAACTCCCTTGCAAACTCAGGAATATAAGTGCTTTCTAGCACTTCAGCAAGCCACAGAGCTAAAGTAGTTTTTCCAATACCATGCGTTCCTGTAAACGAAATATTCATTATTTAGTCTCCATTTTTTTAAGAATATGCTCTACAATATAACTTGCGATTTTTTGAGAAGCTCCTCTTTGTCCCATTCGTATTAAACCAGTATTCCCACGTCTTGTTCTTTCACTGGGATTATCTATTAATCGATTGATCGCTTGTACAACTCCTTGCGGGTAATCTCTTGGGTAGATAAAAGCTTCTCCTAACAATTTTTCATTATTTTCCATACGAATATTGGTACTTTGAGATCCTGTTCCTTTAAATCCTATTACTGGTTTGCCCAGTCCTGTTATTTGCTCTCCTGCTGTTCCAGCCAAACTAATTCCAAAAATACAAGAGCTTGCAATTTGATCAAAATAAGTACTCGGATAGCAATGGATCGTTTGTGTCCCTTTAAACCATACACCAATATGGTTGGACTGATCACGAAGCGTCCAACCATATTGGTGAAAAATCTCTCCGATTTTTTCTGAATTTAAGCTTGCCGCTTGTACCAATGCCCAATGAATATTGGTGTTAATTTCTGGAAGAAGATCTAATATCAATCCTAAATTGTTATAAGATTCTTTACGACTTCCTGGCAAGAGAGCCACAACAGGTTCTTTTAGCGATAATGGTGTAATATACTCCTCCAAGAGATCCTGCATAAGATTCCCATAGTATAAAGCATTAATCCCTGACTCTCGAAAATTATCACTCGTGATTTGATCCCTAGGAAAAGCAATCGAAGCGTATTTTTTGATATATCTTTTTTCGATTGAAAAATGTTCTTGGATATAATCGGATTTCGCTGTAGGAATAAATAACAAAGGGATGCAATGCTTTTTTATTGCAGATACAGCAAGCATCATCAATAAAAAATCACCAACCACAATCACCGCCTCCAAATTATAACGACTCCATTTATTAATCATTGATCGCAGTTTAAATAAATTCCAAAAAGAACCTGCCATCAAATCTTCTACAAAGCCTTGAACAGACTGCGTTGGAAATCCTCCAGATGGCGACATCCCTCCTGAAAAAAATGTCGGAAATCGTTCTTCTTGAAACCAACGCCCCGAGCTTACCAAAGAACCCCCAAGCAATTGATAATCATCTAACTTCTTATGTTGAAGTTCTTGGCGGAGTTTGTTCATTAAATTTGCAGCCATCATTTCTTCTGCATAACCATTTGCAATGACACAGATTGTTTTTTTCATCATAATTCCTTTTTAATTAATGGTTTAGAGCCTAAAGCTATTAAAATCATAAATAAGGTAGAAGACCACATAAAATAGAGCCAATTATCAAACAATCCTGTTGCAATCCACGCAAAAAAGACTACAACAAAAATTAAATTACGCTTATTATCTCGATAATTAGTAACAATATTCTTTCCTATTAAAAATAATAAAACCGTAAAACAGAGAAGCCCCAAATAGCCAATTTCAAGAGTAATAGATAATAAGAGCTGATGTAAATAATCAGTTAGATACTCATTCTGCATGACCATTCGATAATAAGGTCCAAAATTCATTAAACCAATACCTATTAGTGGGTATTCTAATATAGGGAGCTGAGCCAAAGCAAATTGGTACTGTTCTAACCGATCAACAATCGTAACTTGGTTGAAAGGATCGGTAAAAAGCTCTCTCCATTTTGGAAAATAAGTGACCAAATAGGTCAATATCCCTACAAAAAATAACCCACAGCCACCCAATAAATACCACCATTTTTTTTTATTGGTTTTAATGATCAAAATAAGTAAAGTTATTCCTATTGATAAGGCTAAAAATAAAAACGCATTCCGAGACAGTGTCGCCATACTCCCCACAAAAGTCAGTACAATCCCACCTATAATAATTTTTTTTCTTATTGGAGATAAAGTACTAAAGCAATAAATTCCTATTAATGCCCAAAAAACCAAGCTTAAAAAAGCACTAGAATGCGTCGGCCAATGCCCATAAATCGATGCCATTCCTAAAGAATCTGTTCCTGTAGAGGGCTGAAAGCGAAAAATTAAAACATCTATCGAATAAGGCATCCCATAATGCCATAAAGAAAAAATAACCGTACTCATAATAGAAAACGAAAGAAGCACACCTATTCTTTGTACAAATTCTTCTCCTCTTTCTTGAAGGAAATTTTGATTGTAAACGGCGATAAAAAAGAAAGAATAAAGAACTAATCCAAATGTTGCTCCAAAGGATAATACCTTTGATTCTACCGCAAAAAATGAAGAGACAAAAGCCACTCCTATTAGTACAAACCACGTATAAATAATTGGATAACAAATCGTGAGAGTTTTTTGCGATAAATTACCCACAATAATAATAACAGCGGCAACAGCAGAAAAAATCCAAAATAAATCGGACAAAGAGGCACAAAGAGCTGCAAGCATAATAAATACTTCTGCCCATTTTTTCCAAGAGGAAAGCCCCCTACCAACACTAAATAAATACATCCCCACAGAGCCTAGTAATAATAACGTAAATATCGTAATAGAAACAAATAAGGGAATGATAACAATTTGATTGATAGGTATAATAAAGTAGGATACCAAGGCCAAAAGTAAAAAAACGGTAGAGAAAGTCATTCCCATGCTTTCTGTAGGGTATTTTTTAATAAATCTAAGCACTATATCCCTCCAATAACTTGTAATAATCTTTGCATCGTATAATCTTTATTAAAATTTTTCAAACGCTCTCTCCCTTTTTTTATAAGATCGAGCCGTAACTCTTCATTCTTAATCATTTCTTTTATTTTCTCTTGAATATCATAAGGGTCAGTTGGATCAGCATAAAGTGCTGCATCTCCTGCTGTTTCTCTATAGGCAGGAATATCCGAAAGTAACAAAGGACATCCGCAAGCCATCGCTTCCAATAAAGGAAGTCCAAACCCTTCATAATGAGACATACTACAATAGAATAAGGCTCGCCGATATAGCGAAATTAATTCTTCATCATCGCAACGCCCTAAAAATGAAATATTATCTTGTTTACGAAAAACATTAAGTTCGGGGTCTTGAGCAAAAACTTTAGCCCCTCCTCCTGCTGCATAAAGTGATAAACCTTCTATTTTTATTCCTGAAAACGCGTGTAGGAGGGCTGAATAATTTTTACGAGGGTCTAAACTAGCTACAGTAAATATATAAGAATCTTTTTGAGATTCTACTGGTTTGAGCACTTCCTGAGTAAATCGTTCGTTAAGCCATAAAGGCAATACTAGTACTTTTGTGGCAGGTACTTTTAATAATTCTACAATCTCTTGTTTAGAAAATTCGCTAACCGTCATCAAAAAAGCTGATTTTTTTGCAATTATAGGAATAATTGTTCGGTAGTATAAAACAAATTTTTTAGAAAACCATAAAGGATTTCTTAAAAAAGCTAAATCATGGATCATCACCCCCTGCTTAGAAAGTTTAGTTAAGGGGGCAGTATTTCCAAAATTTAATAATAAATGGTGGTCTTTGAAAGTTTTTTTTGGTAATACCCACTGCTCCCAAAATAAGGCATAAGGCTTTGGGGCATAGGATGTTATCGGGGTTAATTCTTGAGCCATATCTTGATTGAGTATATCAATCGGAGCGTATAGCTCTGATGAAGCTTTTAATTCTTTTGCAAAATTAAAAGCTACCCGTTGTACTCCTGTAATATCTTGACTGAGAAATCTTCCATTAATTGCTATTTTCATTGATTTAATCCTGATAATAATACTTCTGTAACATACTCCACATCATCTAGAGTCATTTCTTGGTGCAGAGGCAATGATATTTCGTTTTGGTACTGTTTTTCGCTATGAAGGAGACTTTCCATACACTTATAATATCTATTCACATTCATCTTATGGAGTGGTTTAAAATGCACATTTAGAGCGACTCCTTTTGATTGGGCATAATTAATCAATTGATTGCGTTGTTCTTCCGAATAATTTTGAATACGAATAGGCATAAGATGACAGGAAGAACAATCAATAAATTGAAAAATATCAGGGTCATCCATGACTATTTGAGGATTATCTTGCAATAACTGCTGATAGGCTATAAATAATTTCCTACGATAAGGAAGCGTATGCGATTCATAACGCCGAAATTGAGATAATCCCAATGCTGCCAAAATATCAGGCATATTAAATTTATACCCAGGAACACTAATATCGTACTCCCAAGTCCCCGAAAGGAATTTGTCTTTAGCACTTTTATTTTGGCCATGAAGAATGTAATTAGCAATTTGTTGGGTTAGTAATTGATCCAAATATTGATCTCCTAAAGATCCTAATGCCAATGCCCCCCCTTCTGCTGTAGTAATATTTTTTACTGCGTGGAAAGAATACACCGCCATATCAATCGATGAATCAATAAATCTCGATCCTAAAGCATGAGCACTATCTAACAGAATTAAAGGACGCTTCAGCTGTTCTTGAAATTCATTTTTAGGTAAAAAATATTGAGCTAAGAGATTATGATCAAAATTCCAGTTATGTGCTGTAGAAAAATCAACTGGAATAATTGCTTTTGTTTTTGGGGTAATTTTTTTATAGACCTCATCACGATCAAGGTAAAAAGAGCCAGGCTTTACATCGGCAAAAACTACCTCTGCCCCAGTATGATAAATAACATTTGCTGTCGCTGCAAAAGTATAAGGGGTGGTAATCACCTCATCACCCATACCAATACCCATAGCTTTTAAAGCGATAAATAAACCTGCCGTCGCAGAATTTAATAAAAAAATATGCTCTGCTTGAAGATATTGAGCAAGCTCCTGTGCAAACTCTTCTCCCACACTTCCAGAAGTAATCCACCCAGATTTAAGAACATTCACTACAGCGACAATATCTTCATTAGAAACGTTAGGAGACGAAAAAGAGATACGTTTCATAATTAATCCTAAGGAATATATTTTTGTAGTAAGGCTAAGATTTCGTCTCGAGAACAACAATAGACGGCATCAGTTAATACTTTACAAAGATCGTCGATTTGTTCTTTTGTCCATAAAGTTTTTGTATTCTGTAATACTAATAGTTTTTGATATTTAGATTCTAAGATAATTTCAAAATCGTAGATTAATTCTTCGGATTTTTTTTCTCCACCCCGATTACCGATAATCTTAACATGATTATGATTAAAAATGAAACCCGTACATTCAAATAATCGTTTGGCTAAATCCCCAATAGAAATGGGGTCTCCCATATCAAAAGAAAATAAATTCCCAGTTTCCATTGTTGCAGCAAGTAGTACCAAACGTGCTGCTTCGTTAATTGACATAAAATATCTTAACATAGAAAGATCAGTTATAGTAAGAGGCTTATTCTGGGCAATCTGCTCTAAAAAAATAGGAACAACACTACCTATCGAACCAAAAACGTTCCCAAAACGTACTGTCGTAATTCGGGTATTATCAGAAAATTCATCCATTGCCAAACAAATTTTTTCAGCAATTCGTTTAGATGTCCCTAAAGCAGAAATAGGATTAACAGCTTTATCTGTTGAGACTAAAACAAAACGGGCTACTCCCGCCTGTATCGCTGCATCAATCGTATTTATCGTCCCTATAATATTAGTTTTTACCGCTTCTTCTGGATAGCTATCGAGCATTGGTACATGCTTATGAGCTGCTGCATGAAAAACCACACTAGGACGATGTTTACTCATTACTTGGTTTAATTTTTGAGCATCTCTAATATCTCCCAAAACAAATTCAAAACGTTTATCCGTACCATATTTTTTAGAAAGATCGTAAGCACTATTTTCTCCATGCCCATAGACAATTACTTGAGCTACAGGAAGATTAATAAGATTTTCAACAATATGAGAACCAATAAATCCTTCACCACCAGTAACAAAAACAGTTTTATGGCGATAAAAGGCGATTAATTCTTCATCATCGATCATCGCTTCTTCTCTCCCCGTAATATCAGAAAATCGAGGAGGATTCGTTAAGAGCATCTGTCGAATCAAATCAGAGAGTTTAATAATTTTGAATCCTTGATGGAGTAAGCTTTGTTCAGAATATTCATCAGGGTGCGTTTTAAGTACACAGATATTTGTATTTATTTGTGTAAGGCAAGACAACAATTGAGAAGCGTCTTCTTGAAAAGAAATTTGTACACTATCATTAACAATAGCTAGTTTCATTTAAGAATCCCATAATTTTAAAATTTCTTCATAATCGGAAAAATATGTTTTCGTACATCCAAGAATTTGATAATCTTCATGCCCTTTCCCCGCCACCAAAACCACGTCTCTCTCTTCTGCTAGCTCATAAGCTAATACCAAAGCTTTTTTTCTATCCTGCTCTCGATAAACATGTTCGTGATTGGTAAACCCTACCATAATATGGTCTATAATTATCTTAGGATCTTCGGTACGAGGATTGTCCGAAGTAACAATCACCACATCAGCTTGAGCTACAGCTTGAGCCATTAGTGGTCTTTTTGTTTGATCCCGATCTCCCCCAGCACCAAAAACAACAATAGCTTTTTTATTGGGATCAGATACCGCTCCAATCACCGCTAAAGCTTTTTGGAGAGCATCAGGGGTATGGGCATAATCTACTAAAAAAACCGATTTTTTTGGCGTAATAATTTTTTGAAGTCGTCCAGGAATCATAATATTTTGGATTACTACACTAATATCTTCTGCAGAATAGCCTAAATATCGAAGTAATACTACAGCCATCATCAAATTTTGCACATTAATTAAACCCAATAAAGCACTGTGGATTCTAAATTCTTCTCGCTCTGATTTTAAAAGAAAGCTCGTCTGATCAATCGTTAGCGTAATCTGTTCGGCATTCCAAGAACCCACTCCAACTAAAGATAGTGAATCTGCAGGGATTCCTCTTCCTCCTAAACTCTTAAGAAGTCTCTGACCATAAGCATCATCAGCATTTACCAAGGCTCTTTTTGGTTTTTTAGAAGAATGAGCAAGTAATTCTAAAAATAGTTTGGATTTTGCTAAATAATATTCTTCTAGGGTATGATGATAATCCAAGTGATCTTGGGTGAGATTAGTAAAAAGTGCATAATCAAAATTTAAAAATTCTACGCGTCCTAAATCCAAAGCATGCGAGGTAACTTCCATAATAGCATAGGCAATCCCTACCTCTACCGCTTCCTTAAGATATTTTACCAAGGCTAAGAGATCAGGGCTAGTATTAAGAGCGGGGAGTGTTTTAGTCCCAATACTCCACTTAATCGTACCAAAAAAAGCTGTGTCTTTCCCAAGAATTTTTAAACTTTGATTAATAAGGCTTGCCGTTGTAGTTTTTCCGTTTGTGCCTGTGATTCCGATCAAACATAGTTCTTTATCAGGATAATCATAGAATGCTAGAATTAACAAAGCACTTTCTGTTTTTAAATCATTACTAGGAACAAATAATGCATCAGGGTAGGACTTTTGTAATTGAGGAACTTTCTTAGCATCAACAAAAAATGAGCGTCCACCTCTTTGATACGCATCACCTATATAATTATGGAGATCACGTTCAAATCCTGTATACGCAATAAATAAACTGTGAGAGTCCACCAAACGCGAATCATTATGAAGAGAATGAATAAGAGGGTTTTGGGTAAAACGTTGGTTAGGGAACAGTTGTTGAAGTGTTTTTATAATACGACCCTCCGCAATTTTTAGTAATGATTTATATTATAAAAGATAAAAAGTAAAATATCAAAAAACTGTCTCTAAGGTCTAGAAAATGTATTTAAAAACGTTGACAATCCCATAATATCATAATATAATATATAATAAATACTGAGATATAGTAATAAAAATAAAGCTGAGAAGTCCCTATGATAGAAGAAAATATCATCAATCCAAAAAAACAACAGCAAGATTATGAAGATAATCTTCGTCCAAAATTTCTCAATGATTTTATTGGTCAATACAAAATCAAAGATAATCTCTTTATTTATATTCAAGCGGCTAAAAAACGACAAAAGGCAATGGATCATGTTTTATTATACGGACCACCAGGATTAGGTAAAACAACGCTTAGTCTCATCATCGCAGAAGAACTTAACGTCCCTATCAAAATCACCTCAGCTCCAATGCTAGAAAAACAAGGCGATTTAATGGCCTTGTTGACAAACCTCCAAGAGGGAGATGTACTTTTTATTGACGAAATCCACCGACTTAAAAAAAATTTGGAAGAAGTATTGTACTCTGCCATGGAAGATTTTAAAGTCGATATTATTATTGGAGAAGGAACAGGAGCAAAAACTCTATCTTTTAATATTCCAAGATTTACACTAATTGGAGCAACCACACGTTCAGGAGCGTTATCAGCACCTTTACGTTCTCGTTTTGGGATCATCGAACGAATGGAGTTTTACAGCAAAGAAGAACTCCAAGAAGTAATTATCCGTTCTTCTAAAATTTTAAATGTAGACGTTGATGATCGTGGAGCTTTGGTATTAGCTTCTCGATCTCGAGGTACTCCTCGCATCGCCAATCGTCTCCTAAGACGCATTTCTGATTTTGTATTAGTTGCAAACCTATCCTCCGTACCTGAAGAATTTGTTCACAACACCCTACTCAAATTAGAAATCGACCAAGAAGGATTAGATGCGATCGATCGTAAACTTCTTCAAACCATTATTGAATTTTATCAAGGAGGACCTGTAGGCATTGCAACACTTGCTGCAACACTCAACGAAGAAATCGAAACACTAGAAGATGTTATTGAACCATATTTAATCCAACAAGGATTTATCCAGCGAAGTCCTAGAGGACGGATTGCCTCAGAAAAATCTTATCAACATCTCGGAATTTCGTATTCAAAATCAAATTTATTTAATTTTATCGATTAGGAGTAACTATGCTTTTATCTATTATTGTACCCGTTTATAATACTGAACCTTACCTTAGAGAGTGCCTCGACTCTCTTATCAACCAAAAATATACCAATATCGAAATTATCATCGTCAATGACTGCTCTCCCGATAACTCCGATACCATCATCCAAGAATATCTCCAACGCGACCCCCGTATCCAATATATCAAACACCCTCAAAACTTAGGGTTGGGTGGGGCTCGTAATACTGGTATTACTCATGCCAAGGGTGAATGGATCACATTCATCGACAGTGATGACTATATCGACCTCGATACCTACTCCACTATGATCCCCCTCATCACCACTAACAACGCCGACCTAGGCATTTTTAGTGTAATTGATTTTAATGATCACGATAAAAAAGAATCTTATAACCCTTACTCCGATATTCCTATTTCCGCCCCTACAAAACTCGACATCCATTATTGGAATATCACTGTTGTGGTGTGGAACAAAATTTATCGACGTTCCCATATCGTCGATAATAATATCACTTTCCCCTTACACCTCAAACACGAAGATGACGAATTTTGGTTCAAATATCGAACTCTGATTGAACCAATCGCAGTCGGTAATCCACAAAAATTTTATCATTACCGAGTACGGGGAAATTCTATTACAAGCCAAGTACATTTATCACGTCTCGATACCCCACTAATCTATACTAATATATATAACTTCCTCTGTTTACATAATCTTCAAATAAAATATCGCTCTCTATTTTTACAACACTTATCAGATGCATTAATATCATCCTATCGTGTTATACCAATAGAACATAAAACATTATTTGAGAACCAAATAAAACTACTCTTAGCACAACTCAACATGACTAAAGAAGAATGGCTTCAGTACCCTCTCCTATTAGATGTGTGGACAGATTTTATTACCTATAATCTCCAACAAGATAAAGAACAACTCCAACAAGATAAAGAACAACTCCAACAAGATAAAGAACAACTCCAACAAGATAAATGGTATCGCTTCGGGCAACTCTCTCACAAACAAAAAATTAAAAAAATTATCGTCACCTTCT
>JBOFHK010000026.1:0-111333 GCA_051649605.1 Brevinema sp.
CTTATGTTTACTTTTTTTATTCTTAAATTTTAATATCCATCAAGCTCTTGATCGCTCTATTAAGAGTATCGTAAGATACCATATAGAATATTATATCAAAGAATAAAAAAAGATTTACATATTGACGTGATTTAAAAAATTGATTATTTCAATTATAACACAAATATATTTTTAATTAAGCCTTTCTTTTAATTATCTTATACAAATCTTCTCCTTTACGTTCATAACACTAAACAAAAGCTCTGTTTTATTTTCTATAAAATTTTGTTTTTCGATTGACTTTATAGATATTATCTTTTATACTAAGACGAGTAATTACTCGGGAGTCTTTAGGGCTGAGACTTATCTTAAGATAAGAACCGATAATACCTGATCTGGATCATGCCAGTGTAGGGAGTGATTGTATTTATTATATTCATCCCTCTACTACTGAGGGATTTTTATTTTGGAGAATACATGTTTTATCGTTTTATGCTCATCACTCAAAAAAATCAAACTAGTGATAGAGAATATTTTGATTTTATCAAAAAATGTTGTGATGGTGGGATCACCTCCCTCCAACTAAGAGAAAAACATCTTAGTCCAAAAGAATTAATCATTCTGGGCGGTCAATTACTTCGGATTTTGGAAGAATATCAAATTCCTTTGGTGATTAATGATTCGGCGGAATTAGCCCAAAAAATTGCCACCCCTTATATCCACCTCGGACAAAAAGACGACTCTATAAGCCAAACGCTCTCACTTATTCCCCACGCTCAGATTGGTATTTCTATCGAAAGTATCAATCAGCTAGAACAAGCCAACAAACAAGCAAATATTGTTTACGTAACGGCGAGTGCTATCTTTCCTTCTCTGAATAAACGGGATCTCAGCACAATATGGGGATTGGATGGGTTGAAGCAATTATCAAAACTCAGTAAACACCCCCTCACTGCCATTGGTGGAATAACTCTCGACAATACAAAAGACATCATCAGAAACGGTGCCCAGGGTATCGCTTTAATTGGTGCTGTACATCATTCTACTGATCCCTATACACTCTGTAAAAATTTTAGAAACTTATTAGACAAAACGATTCAGGAG
This sequence comes from Brevinema sp., assembly GCA_051649605.1. Taxonomy (GTDB): domain Bacteria; phylum Spirochaetota; class Brevinematia; order Brevinematales; family Brevinemataceae; genus Brevinema_A. The sequence goes on from JBOFHK010000026.1 coordinate 1,084, forward strand.
TTTCATTAGTGATTGACATCAAAGAAATCAAACAACAAATTGAAAAAATAAATCCTCTTATTTTAAACCTCAGTAATCTTGTTACTATGGATTTTATGGCTAATACTCTCTTAGCCTTAGGGGCATCGCCTATTATGAGTAACGATACCAACGATGCCTTAGAATTATATTCTATCAGCGATGCTATCAATATTAATATAGGGACTCTCAATCAGGATTTTCTTACCATGGCTTTGGCGGTTGCAACAAAAAATAATAAGCAAAAACCACTTATTTTAGACCCTGTTGGAGCAGGATCAAGTACCATAAGATCCCAAGCTAGTACAGATTTGCTCCCTCATTGTACTATTTTAAAAGGAAACGCTGGAGAAATTACCGCTCTTCAGCAATCATCTTTCCAATCAAGAGGGGTAGATTCAACAGTAGATTCTGAGGATATCCTCCACCATGCAAAAGCACTAAGCCAACAGTATCAGATCCCTATCGTCATTTCTGGAGCTATTGATTATACTATCTTTCAAGCATATCAATATCAATGCCCATTTGGACATAAAATCATGTCTAAAATTACTGGTATGGGCTGTGTGCTTACCAGCGTTATAGCAGCCTTTAACTGTGCAATCAAAGATCCTGCTTACGCCAGTTATACAGCACTTCTATTTTATGGCTTATGTGGTGAGCTTGCTTACCAAAAAGATCCTTCCTTGGCTTTTTTTCAAAACCATTTTATTGATATAATTTTTTCTCCTGATTATAATTATATCCAACAAAAAATCAATACACTAAATTAGGAGTTATACAATGATCCAATATCCCTGTCTATCTATTGCAGGATTTGATAATTCTGGGGGAGCTGGTCTCCAAGCCGACCTTAAAGTATTTTCTGCCTTTGGTTGTTATGGCATGACGGTTTTAACAGCTATCGCCGTTCAAAATACAACAGGGGTCAAACATTGCGAGATGATTCCTGTTTCCGTCATCCAAAAGCAATTGGATACTATCTTTGAAGATATTCCCCCTCAAGCAATAAAAATAGGAATGCTTTTTAATAATGAGATTATCAATACAATTTATAATTTTTTTACCATCAACAATATTAAAACTCCCTTAATCATCGATCCTGTTATGATGGCAAAAAGTGGTGACCCTTTGTTACTCCCAGAAGCGCGAGCAAGTTTAATCGAAAAACTTATCCCTTTGGCTGATCTGGTAACCCCTAATCTTCCCGAAGCTTTAGAGCTGATTGGAGGTAAAAAAAATCTTCCTCAAGAAGAGATCGCCAAAAAAATTCTAACATTAGGTTGTCGTGCTGTCCTGGTCAAAGGAGGGCACTACGAAGGAGAAAACTCAACTGATCTCTTTTTAGAAAAAGAACCTATTTTATTATCTACTCCTAGAATACAAACTAAAAATACCCACGGCACAGGCTGTACTCTATCAGCAGCAATTACTGCATTAACTGCTCAACAATATCCCCTACTCGATAGTGTACGACTCGCTAAAAAATACCTTCAAAAAGCTTTAGAATCGGCAAAAATACAAAGTGTTGGTAAAGGAGCTGGGCCAACAGATCATTTATGGTTTTTAGATCGAGCTTGTGCTGGTAGATTAGAAGATTAATAATATTAAAACTTATACTATCAAATAGGGCGAATACCTTCTTAAAATAAGCTCTTAAAAGAGTTCATTATCATTTATAGTTATATTATAGATAAACTGTTAATTAATACCATTTTATAGATTTGAGACTGAGAAAAATTCTTGCTCTCCAAATAATAAAGTTTCCTTAAATTCATACCGAAATACTGATATTCACAAAATATATAAACTATATGATACCGACAAATTGCGGTATTTTTGAGGTATCCATGAAAATCCAAAATAATTCTTTTCACAGTCAGTTACAAAACAAAATTTTATTTATCTGTAATTCTGTTATTATGATTACCCTTTCTGTTCTAGCAGTAGTAACTTTTCTTAGTGATCAACACAAAACTATGGTCATCGCCATTGCTGGGGTTGTTATCTTGGGGATTTCTATTTTACTACAAGTACTTAAATATTTTACCGTTGCTAGCTACGTATCCATCCTTTCTCTGACTGCAGCAACATTTGGTGTTTTATTTAACCGCCCAGAAATATCAGCTGATCTTGTCTATCTTTTTATTTCTTATGAGATGGTGCCTGTGGTACTTGCTGGTATTCTTGGACAAAAACGTTCCTTCTCTATCAGCATTACAAGCTTAATGTTTGTACTTTTGACCTATTATATTGTCTCTGTCCAAGCCCCACTGATTGGTCTTACCCATGTTGTTCAAATTTCTGGATCTTATATTTGTTTGTTGGTGATTGGTGTTCTTAGTGATCAAACCTACCTTTTGACGGGACAAATCATGAACCAATACTACCTAGAACAGCAAACATCTGAAGATAAAAGCAAACTATTGTCGGAAATGATCAATATTTATCAAAAGAACCAACAATCAGGGACTCAGTTAGAAACTCTTCATATCGATAATGATACCTTAGCAGGGCAAGTAAACAAGCTATTTCAAAAATTTACAGAAGATATGCACGAATTAAATCAATTCCTTAAAGATATTAATATTCGTGGAGAGAATATTAAAAATTCTAGTTCTAATATTCTCAAAGTATTCTCCAACCATAAAGATAATATCATCAACTATAAAGGAAAAATTGACCAAATTTCCGAAACCTCTCAAGATATCGATCTTATTGTCCAAAATCGCAAGGTACAAATGAATGAGTTAATAGAATTATCCACCAAAGGTGGTACTTATATGCAAGACTCTATCACTTCTGTAGAAAAAGTAGCCGAAAATTCCAAAAATATGGTCGATATGATTTCATTAATCATGGAAGTTGCCGAAAAAACAAATATTCTAGCTCTAAACGCTGCCGTAGAGGCTTCACGTGCAGGAAAATATGGTGGTGGGTTTGCTATCGTTGCAAAAGAAATTAAATCTCTTTCCACTGAAACAACACAAAATGCAGACACAATCAACCGATCCTTACAAAATAATATCACCTCAATTTCTGAAGCTGTCAGTATTATTAAAAATGTGGGAGAATTATTCCAACATCTTAATAGTAGTATTCTTGATTTTTCTGGGGCTATTGATCAGATTGTAGTTAAGATTAACAATCTTAATCAGCAAAATTCACAAATGTCTATCGAAACAAAAAATACAATCTCTCTCGTGAATGAAGTACAGAATGTTGTCGAAAAAATGATCCAAAATATGGAATCAGGTAATCAAAAAATTGCTGGTATTCAAAATTTATCTACAGTACTCAGTAAAGATATTACTCAATTACACCAAACAACTAACTCTATTAGTATTTCTGGACGAAAAATGCAAGAAAAATATAGAGAATATTGTTATTCCGTCAAAAAAGTCGAAACAGTCGTTCAGGACATAAGCCAACAGATAGATTCTAACGTAAAGTAATATTTTTTAATATAATCAATTTCTATATTACTAATACAACATCATTATTAATATCGTTTAAAAAGATTAGAGAGCAATTAATAATAATTGCTCTCTAATCAAAATCTATTAGTATTCAAAATAAACCTTATTCAACTGATAATCAGAAAAAATATCAAATTCAAATCCTTTCACTTCCTTTTTTATCCCCACCCCTAATTCAGTATAATATATAGGAATATAGGGTACATCTTCAGCAACAATATTTTGAATTTTCTGATAAATACTATTCCGATCTTCTTCATCAAAAGATGATCGCCCTTGTGCTAGTAAGGTATCTATTTCTTTATTACTATAAAAAGAGCGATTACCTTTAGAACCCCAAGATTGGGAGTTGAGTAAATTATTGAGACCATAATCAGCGTCTGCCGTAATTGTTGTCCAATTTAATAGAAAAACATCATGCTCGCCTCGGGCAATACCTTCTAAAAAGCGAGCATATTCCACAATTTCTAACTTGGTATCAATCCCAATCTCTCGTAAATTCGCTTGGAGGACTTCTCCTACTTTTTGACTCACCCCTTCTCGAACCCATATAGTCATTGAGGGATTTTGAATTCCTATTTCTTCTAGAAGTCGTTTGGCTTTATCTATATTTCTCGTTTGCTCTTGAGCATAATAGCCAGTAACTATAGGCGGAAGCAGAGAATCTGCAACTTTTCCCATCCCAAATAATACTGAATTAACAATCCCTTCTTTGTCAATAGCATAGGCAAAAACCTGTCTCCCTCGCTTATCTTGCCAAAGAGGATTTGTACCTTGACCAATATTCATTGCTATATATTCTACACGGGGAATTTCTCTTTTTACCAGTATCAAGTCTGGATTTTCTTCTATCCTTTCTTTATCACTACCTTCAATATCATAGGCAATATCAACATCACCAGTTTCTAATGCTAAGGCACGAGAAACTGGATCATTTACCGTTCTAAGATTAATTTCTTGAATATAAGCACCTTGATCCCAATATCCTTCATGTTTTTCTAAAAGAATGTTTTGACCCCTATTCCATTCTTTCAAACGGTAAGAGCCTGTTCCCATAGGCATTTGAGCAATCTCTTGCCTATTAGATTCAACGTAAGCTTTATTAACAATCTTAAATGTTGGATACCCAATTAATGCAATAAGAGGTGCATAAGGTTCTTTAAGAATTACTCGGAATTTTTGATCAGAAGTAATCTCTGTACCTTTAATCACTCCTACGGTATGTGCTAAATTTGGTGTGGATAAAATTTCTTCAAAGCTAAACTGTACATCATCTAGTGTTAAAAGATCTCCATTATGAAACAAAACATTTGTGCGAATCTTAAAATCGATAATAGTCGGTGATTGATATTCCCAAGACTCCGCTAAGGCTGGAATAATTATTCCATTAGTATCTCTTTTAATTAAGGTATCAAATAATAACACATTGACCCTACTCGAATGAGGATCATTAGCAATATAAGGATACAATCCTGTCGCCTCGATAGGTACGGCAACATTCAATATATTTTTTTCGATAGTTTGGCTTGTACAAGCTCCCAATAGTATTAACATCCAAAGTATTTTTTTCATTATTCTTGTTCCTCCGAAAATATAAAAAGCCTTATTATTCGAATAATAAGGCTTTTTATTAGTATTTATTAATAATATTTCTAAAAATATAGTGTACTTAATCGATGAGCATCAGCTGGATCAAATACAAATCCTTTAACATTTTTAGAAGTGCCTACATTAGACAAGGGGTAGAACAATGGGAAAAACGGTAATTCTGCATCTAAAATAATTTGTACTTCTTTATACATTTCATCCCGTTTTACAGGGTCAACTTCTATACGAGCTTGATCCAATAATCGATCAACAGTTGGATTGGAATAAAAAGTCCTATTACCAGGGCTACCGAAAGCATCAGTATGCACTAAGTTGTAAATACCGTAATCGGCATCTCCTGTAACAGTTGTCCAACCTAAAATAAAAGTATCGTGTTCGCCTTTTGATGTGCCATCTAAAAATCGACCCCATTCATAAATTTCGATTGAAGCGTCAATTCCTATTTCTTTGAGGTTCGCTTGGATAATTTCCATCATTTTTTGACGAGCACCTTCTGTAGTCCACATACTAATTTTTGTTCCTTCAGGAATACTCGCTTCTTTTATGAGAGCTTTCGCTTTTTCCACATCTCGTTGGCGAAGAGTTAAACCATCATAATATCCTACAACTGTTTCATAAATAATAGAAGAGGCTGGTGTGCCACTTCCAAATAACACGGAATTGATAATCCCTTCTCGATCAATTGCTAAAGAAACTGCCTCACGAACACGTTGATCTTTCCAAATAGGATTTTTGCCTTTCCCAATATTATATCCAAAATATTCAATACGAGCAATTGGTTCTTCAATTAAGGTTAGATTAGCATGATCCATAACTCTCTCACGATCTACCGCACCAATATCATAAGCAACATCAATATCACCTGTTTCTAAAGCAATCGTCCGTGCTGAACTTTCTGGAATTATTCTTATTTCAAGATTAGGAACTTTAGGTGCTTTACCCCAATATCCTTCATGTTTTTCTAATAGAATACTTTGCCCTCGATTCCACTGTTTGAGTTTGTAAGGACCTGTACCAACAGGTTTTTGACCAAGATCTTCCCCAGCTTCTTCTACTGCTTTTTTATTGAGAATACCCATTGTTGAATGTGCTAAGTGGAATAAAATAGGAGTAAAAGGGTCTTTTAAGGTGATGAGAACGGTATCCTCACCAGTAACTTCTATACTTTTAATAGGGCTAACAATATGTTCAATTTCTGGAGAAGCAATCATCCGATCTACACTAAATTTTACATCTTCAGGGCTTAACATTTCTCCATTATGGAACATCGCATTAGTACGAAGGGTTAATTTGAGCTGTGTAGGAGAAAGCATTTCCCAAGCCGTTGCCAAACTTGGAAGAAAGTTACCCTCTGCGTCTTTTTCTAAAAGACGGTCAAACACATTAACCGAAACTCTTGCCGTCGCATTATCATTAGATCCATAAGGATCCATTGTAACAGCTTCTGTAGAAACTCCTACCTTTAGAGTGTCTCTATTAGAAAGATCTTCTGCTTGTCCACAGAAACTTAATAAGAATACCCCTGTTATCACTAGTAGATTTTTTAACATCACTACCTCCCATATACTGGTTTATTTCCATTCATATAATAACCGATCTCTATAATTATGTCAATATTTCTCGCAAATAAAACTATTATTCATTAGAAATATTAACATAAAAAAACTAAGCTACTTATAGTAATTTCTATAAGTAGCTTAGTTTTTTAAACGTTATTAATGATAATCTAAAATGGGGCAGCGTACATTCTCCCACCACTTCCTCCAAGAGGTGCTGGTGAATCAGAATAATTATCAGGATTAATATGAATCATAAGACTCTTCCCTTTAATATCTTTAAAACGAATTTTAGAATTTGTTAGAGTTGTATTAATCATCTTATCCTTAGCAACAATCAGCTGAGGAAGATCACCTCGGTGTCCATTACCTTCAGGCCCTAAATGCTGACCTGTTTTGTCGGGATCCCAATGTCCTCCAGCCTGACCGCCAGGTACTACTACCCCTTGATCGTTAGTTGTAGGCCCAAGCATATTTTTTTCATGAAGATGAAAGCCATGCGCTCCTGCTTGAAGGTTCGACCCCACTACGACAATCTCAATACCATTTTTTTTGAGATCGTTAACGGTAATACTCCCAACAGCTTCCCCCATACCTTCAGGCACAATCATATAAAGAATGCCTTCTATACTTTTTTGAGCATGTACATTAACGGTACTAAGAAAAAGTAATAATACGAATAGTCTCATTGTAGAACTCCTTGATTATAATCTATACCAAATTAAAAAGGTATCTTGACTTTATAATATAATATAATATAATATAAATGAGGAGGAAATTATGCTTAATTCGATAAATCCTACACAAAGTACCCAAAAATCTCTAGTAATTTCTCTATTTATCGCATTAGGGCTAAAAAATATTACCTCTATTGAATATTGTCTATCACGTATCCGTATCACTGTAACAGATCCTACATTATTAGCAGAAGATCATGTTTTTCTTCAGCATCAAGCTCAAGGAGTTACCCGAAATGGTGATTCTATCCATTTAATTTACAGCCAAAAGAGTGTATATCTTGCTTGTCAATTACAAATACTATTGGATACCTTCACCAATATAACAATTTTAGAATTAATATCCTATTTTCAAGGAATAAACTCTCTTAATAATATAACTCATTTCGATAGTGAAATCAAGATTTATTTTCATAATATTGCACATCTTCAGCAAATTCCCATAGAAAAAATTAAAAAAATGTATCCTTGCCGTATTTACAACAATATTTTGGAAATTACCACTCCAAACGCAACAGAACTTGCCCATCAAATTGAATACGCTATTTTCTATTGGGATTTTATTCAAAGTGCTTTTATTTTACAACAAATTCCCATTGCTTATATAGAAGCAATTCACCAAAGTAATTATATCCTTAACCTCACTTTAAATAAAGTTATTTCCTACAATACAGAACATTGGCTTGCTGTAGGTTTAAGTATAGAAAATAACAAACTCAATCCCTTAGAAATGAGTATTAGTAATTGTTCTGAGGAGTTATTTCGTACTTTATTAACATATTACCATTTTTTAAAAAAATAAATTGACAAGAAATTAAGAACATACTATACTTATTTATAAAAAAATTAGGAGTTAACTATGCATTACACAGAACTCGGTTTTGTTAATTCAAAAGTTATGTTTGAAGTAGCTGTGAAAGATAAATTTGCCGTTCCAGCATTCAACTTTAATAATATGGAGCAGATTCAAGCAATCGTTATGGCCTGTGTTGAAGTACAATCTCCTGTTATTCTACAAGTTTCTAAAGGGGCAAGAGCTTATGCCAACCCTATTCTTCTATCTTGGATGGGGCGGGGAGCTGTCGAAATGATGAAAACCTATGCCAAAGAAAAAGGTGTGGGAGAAATTCCTATGGTGCTTCATTTAGATCATGGAGATACTTTTGATACCTGTAAAGAATGTATCGAGTCAGGATTTTCTTCTGTAATGATCGATGGATCTCACCACTCTTTTGAAGATAATATTACTTTATCTAAAAAAGTAGTAGAATACGCTCATCAATTTGATGTTACCGTAGAAGGAGAATTGGGGGTTTTAGCAGGTGTGGAAGATGATGTAGTCGCTGCCGAACATGTTTATACCCAACCAGAAGAAGTGGAAGAATTTGTTTCTAAAACAGGGGTTGATTCTTTAGCGATTGCTATTGGGACTTCCCACGGTGCATTCAAATTTAAGCCAGGGCAAAAACCACAAATTCGTATGGATATTCTCAAAAAAATTGAAGAAAAAATTCCAGGATTTCCTATTGTTCTCCATGGTTCTTCTTCTGTTCCTCAAGATGCCGTTGCGATGATTAACAAATACGGCGGAAAATTAGAAGATTCTATCGGTATCCCAGAAGAGCAATTATTTGAAGCAGCACATTCTGCTGTCTGTAAAATCAATATTGATTCTGATTCACGTTTAGTACTCACCGCACATCTCCGAAAATTTTTAGCCGAAAATCCTAGCGAATTCGATCCTAGAAAATACCTCAGCCCAGCTCGTGATGCCATGAGAGAAATGTACAAAGAAAAATGTATTAAAGTCCTAAACTCTGCTGGTAAAGCTCCAGCTATTATGGAAGCTTTAAAAAAATAATACCTTTTATCATCAATTTCATAAAAAATAGTGGATATAAATATATCCACTATTTTTTATGAAATTTTCAGAATTATTCATATATTTAAATAAGCTATAAAAATACATTTTTTATTGCAAAAATTAACAATACTTGTTATAATAAAAAAGAAATCGTCGATTTTAATGATAGAGTAGGAAATCTCATGAATTTTTTAATACTAATATTACTTTTTTTAAATGGATGTATTTCCAATAATACCCTTGTTAAAGATGGAGAAGTCTATCTTTTTAAAGGTAAAGAACAAATTATTCTCTCTTTCGCCGTCTCAGAACCATCTCCTATCCTTCTAGACGATACGGCAACTACAACTGCTTTCCTCAGTCGTAAATTCCCTAAAAATCAAGATTCTATCTTGATAGAAGGGCTTACCGAAGATCGTTTTTATAATTTTTTTCTTATCGCTGATAACCTCTTTTCCGATTATTATAAAAATAGAATGCTCTTGTATGGGTATATTGCATCGCTCCATGAAGAATTTGTAGGGAAAAATAATACTCAACCTTTTATTCCTATCAGTGAATTTCAAAATTTTATGCAAAACAAAGAAGCCTCCCTTAAAGAAAGAGACCACCTATTAAAGTCAACGGTGGAATATGCTATTGATCATGTGTTTTTTGTCTCTATTTTAGAGCTTTTAGAAAGACCTCAGCGTTATTTCTATCCTCAAAATACTCGAGAAGAGCTTTTTCAGATATTAATCTATCCAGAAATTCTTACTTTTTGGAATTATATGCAATTTCGCTTTGGCAATCGCTTACTTTTCGATATGCTAAAACAAGACTATAACGCTGAAAGTTGGAAGATAGCTTTTGGTGAAGAGCCTAACAATCTCGAATCCGCTTACGTCAACACCCTCAAAGAGTCTTACAAAAACTCTTTGATCCTTTCTATAACAAGTAATTATCAAGACTTTACCAATTCTTTACAATTATATATGTCTGGAACCAAAAAATCCCTTATAAAAGAATAAAATAGGAGACTATTAATATGAAAAAAAACATTTTATTGATCACGCTCGTGTTTTTTTATGGTATTGGAGTTATTACTTCAATTATCATTTTGGCAACAGGAACAAAAAAACAAGAGCAATCAACAACAAATACTATAGAAACTATTAGTTCTTTATCTTCTTTAAGCAAAAAAAATAAAAATATTATTGGTGTTATTAATATTAATGCCCCAATTTCTTTTATGGAAGAACCATCGAGTTTTATTATTCCTCAACAAGGTGGGGCTAAATTTTGGATGGATCAAATGCATTATGCTACCACCAACACTAATATCAAAGCAGTGATTATTCGTGTTAATAGCCCAGGGGGGACTGTCGGAGCTTCTCAAGAGCTCCATGCTGGGGTACAACGGATTAAAGCAGCAGGTAAACCTGTTATTACTAGCGTTGCCGATTTATCAGCTTCAGGGGCATATTATGCTACGGTAGGATCAGACCGAATTTTTGCAAATCCAGGATCGCTCATCGGCAGTATTGGAGTAATTTTAGGGGGAGTTGAATTTTCCGAGCTACTTTCTAAAATAGGGATCAAATACCAAGCCATCACTAGTGGGGTAAATAAAGATATTCTCTCTCCCTACAAAAAAATGAGTCCTGAACAACAACAGTTTTTACAAACCATGGTGAATAATACATACAACCAATTTCTCACAGCCGTAGCAGAAGGACGTGGCAAAGACAAGGAAACAATACGCCCTTTAGCAGATGGAAGTATTTTCACAGGGGAACAAGCAGTTGCTAATGGGTTAATCGACGCTGTGGGTAGTTTTTATGATGTTGTTACCTATACAAAAGAACAGTATCAATTAGATACTGCAGACGTAGAAGTTATCGCACCAACAAAAAGCGGATTTAATATCTCTGATTTGATTACTGTTTTTACTCCCCAACCAAAAATCAATTTAATTAATACAGAACCAAAATTTGGTAGCTCCCCTGTATTATATTTATATCAGTTTTAGTAGAGTCCACTATGTATAGAATATTATGGATTAGTTTAGGATTATTTGAAAATTTTGACAAAAATTTCAAACGTTTAAAAATGATTAACAGTAAAAAACTCTTTATCAATAGTTTATTAATTTCCAGTTTAGGATTGATCGCCTTTTTTTTAGGAACTATGCTTGCAAAAGGGGTAGGAGCTCCTCATACGGTATTTTTTCAACTTCTCGCTGTATATATTAGCTCTTATTTATTTTTATGTGTTGTTCTTACGGGATTAAATATCTCCCATTATAAAACAAATATACTCCAATTTTTTGGATTGTACCTTCTTATGGATTTTCCTTTATTAGCAGCTCTTCCTTTTTTTCTAATTGGGTATTCTTTTCCAATACTCCAAACAATAGTTGGGATTATTAGCTTTATTTTATGGGCAAGTACAGTAGTGCTAAAAATTAAATTATTTATGAAGTATTTTAATATTTCTTTCTCACAAGTACTAGTACTCTATACCCTCCCTACGGTACTTCTATTTTTATTGGTCATCACAAGTACGATTTCTATCTTTAACACGGTGGTTGCTTTATTTTAACAATCCTTAGAAAAACATGAGGAATAAATAACAAATGATTGTAGAATCAATAAAAAAACTTTTATATACATGGTTTTATACAGCATTAGACCGTTATTTTTATTCCCAACTCCTGATTAATTATATTATTGGAGTGTCATTTTTCTCATCTATTATTATGATTAATGAATTGTACTATATTATTCGTTACTATTTTGAACAAAATGTTCCTTTATTTCATGTACTTAGTATGATGGGGGCATTAATGCCCTTTTTAGTATCGTTTTCTGTGCCTTTTGGAGTACTACCTGCTTATTTATTATTGATGGGACAATTATCTCAAGACAGCGAAATCGTCGCCATGCGTGCCTGTGGAATCTCACAATTTCGAATTATGCTCCCTGGAATCATCTTTGGGATTGCAATTATGATTTTCGCCTTTAATTTTAAGAATTATATCGAAACAGCTTCTAATACGTACTATCTCCAACTCAAAAGTAAAGTACTTTCTCAAAAACCTGTTGTACAGCTCCTAGATAATGTATTTCTCAATATTGGATCAGTCCAGCTAAGCTTTGAACGTGTATCTCAGGTCGAAGGCAGTGAAGATATTCTACACAACGTTTATGCAGTTGATGTTGCAAATCGTCAAACAATTCGAGCCGAAGAAGGGCGGATTTATGTTAGCCCTGATAATCCTGAACACTATATTATGAAATTTTTACGAGGAGATATTAATCAGCTCTCCTATAAAACTAATATAAACATTCTTACCAATACCGATAACGGAGAAATAATCCAAAGTAACCAAGTCGTCAGCGAAGAATTTTATCTATCTTCCTTTGGAGCAATGACTCTTCATAACTATGTATGGCTTCCTGGAGATGGCTATTATAAAGGGCCAGATACTTATACATTTAGCGAACTAAAAGAGCAAATTGATCTAAAGCCAGATAATATCAATACAAGAGAAAGTTATCGAACAATTTCTAGTAACAAAAATATCCTAGATCGTTTACTAAAAGAAGTCCAATTTATTCCTGGGTTACTCTATCACAGGGCAGAAGACTCAACAGACCTCCAAGCAATATCCAATTTTATGCAATCTAATATCCCTTTATTACAAGAAAAAGTAAATAATTCATCAGCTCAACTCTCTCAAATCCGCTCTTCTCTCCCAAATTATGATATTATGAAACTCTACGACAAACTTGCCTTACCAGCAATCGCACTCGTATTTGCCATCCTATCTCTTCCTTTGGGAATGTTCTCCGCTCGTAGTGGAAGAGGAGAAGGGCTTAGTATTAGTCTTGTCATTGTCCTCGTGTTTTATGGATTCAAATCAGCCATCGAAAATACAATTACTCAAAATAAACTTCCTCCAGAATTTGTTTGGTTACCAACCATTTGTTTTGGTCTTGTTGCTATCATTCTGTATATAAAAAAACTTAACGAATAGAGGTCTTATGAAAACATTTGTTTCTAATTTATTTCAACCATTAGCACCGATTTTTGAAATATTAAAAGATATTACTTATTTTTTCTCAAATATGTTTTTTGGATTTATTAATTTTTTTCATAAAGATCATTTTATTGCCAATATCAGAACTCTTCGCTGGAACAAACTAGACTCCTATATTATGAGCCAGTTTTTTATGGCAACCATAGGATCGATTGTTTTATTTGTATCTATTTATGAACTTGCTCAAATTTTCCAAGATTTAAGGCAAATCCCAGAAGATGTCAATCACTATTACCTCAATCTTCATTATCTTAATACTGTTCCTTACTGGACTTTCATTCTCCAACCTTTTGGGTTTTTATTTGCTACTGTCTATGTTCTGAGTAAATTATCTTCTACCAGAGAAATGATTGCTATGGTAAGTACAGGTACCAGTATCTATCGATTAACATTTTATATGCTCCTTTTTTCTACCTTGTATTATATTTTTATTATCACCTATTTAATGAACAATTTTATTTTACCTAGTTATCAAAAATCATTTATTTATCGACGTATTGCATTAAATCAGGCAAAATTAGGAGAATTAAGTTTTTTAAACGACAATAAAGACTTTACTATTTTTGGTTCTGATAATTTATTATATCTTGGTAAATATTATAATGCTACCGAAAAATACATCGAAGACGCTACTGTCATCCAATACCTGAACCGTGATGAGATTGAAGATGCTCCTATATTTATCCCAGCAGAAGCCGAGAGTGCTTGGATTCATACCAATCGTATCAATTTAGAATCACTAAAAAATATCCAAGTCTCCGACCGAATGAGCTTTAAAAAACGAATTGACGCCCAACGTCTCTATTGGAACGAAATTCAGCAATCATGGGCAATTTCTAATGGTACGGAAAGACTTATTAGTGAAAGTGGAAAATTATTTTCTTTTAGAAAGATTGATTTTGAAATCGATCCTTCTTTAGGGGATCCTTATTGGTTTTTTGAAAGAAACTGGTATCCTATTGATGCGATGACCGTTGAAGAAGGGCTTCAGCATATTGATAAGTTAAAACGTTCTGGGAGAGCGTACCATAGCGAACTAACCAAATACTATGCAAAAGACGCTTACCCTCTAGGGATTATTTTTGTGATTATGATTGGGATTGGGATTGTCAATATGGCTTCTAAAAAAGTCTCTGTCCCTATCAACAGTGCCATTAGTATGGCTCTATTCATTGTGTATTATTTAATGTATACTTCATTTTTAGGATTAGCAGGACGAGGCGACGTAACTCCCCTTATTGGAGGTTTTGGAGGTAGTATTCTATTTGGCATTTTAGCTTTTGTGCTTTATAGCCGTTCAACTACCTAACGACCAACAAATCTATGAATTTCTCCGCAGAATCCGAGAAAGATCCAACAGGAAATTCGGTAGAAGATATTCATCTTTTATAACAGAACGACGGATATGAACAAAAAGAGATTCCACTTGCTGGACGAGTTCTTCTAATTCGGCAGTAGTGATTTTAGAAAATAACGCACTAAACTGTTGGTACTGAGGATATTTTAAGCTAATATCAATAGCTCTAAGCTGTGATTGACGTTGTCTTAATCCATCTTCCAAACATTTGATTAATTCTTCCAAAAACAAAATACTTTGCCCTTGTTTGGCTAGCATTTCCGCAAACTGGACAAAAGAAATTCCAAATTCTATCTTAGGTGAACAGTGTGTAAAAAACTCTTGGAGTAACTGGATTTTTTTACTAGATAATTCATAAACAGATTCGCTCATTATTTCGATAGAAGTTCCATATATACCGCCTAAAAACTCTAACTCTGCATCCAAGGGTTTTTTAATTGGGATCTTTAATGTTCGGGATAAAATCGTTGGTAAAATTGTCTTTTCTGTTTGAGCCGTTAGAATAAGCCAATGATTGGGATAAGGTTCTTCAAGTAGCTTTAAGGCTGAATTCTGTGTTGTAGGATCTGCTAAATCAAAATCTGATAAAATACTAACACGACCAACACTCTTTGCCGAATGAAAGGTAATCGCTTCTCGAATTACATTAATAGGAAGACCCGATTTTTTATCGAGAACCAAAGCTAGCTGTACCAATTGATCAATCAACTTAAAATCCTGAGGAAAAACGTGGTTGTTGATTAGTTCATCAAGCTGATTTTTTAAAGAAGACAGTTTTATTTCACTAGAAATATTTTCATCAATAGCAAGAATTATTCCAATACGCCGCTGTAATAAATAAAGCCAAGTCCAAGCCTCCATCGAAGCAGGATTTTTTTTCAAAAAAAAATCGGCTTTTAAAGACCAATGATCGTTACGAAAATAAAATAAATTGCTACTGGTAAGAGGGTTTTCTTTTAAAATAAATTCGGCTAAATCCAAAGCACAAGCCGTTTTACCACAACCAGGCACTCCTGTTAGTAATAACGCTCTACTCTGTTGATCGGTAATTCCTTTGAGAAAGGAAACAAAAGCACCGCTATTGTTTTTTCTAAACATATTATTTACCATCAATATCAATTAACTGTAAACGGGCTTCTAGAATATTATTCCACTCGTTAATTTCTGGAATACCCACCAAGTCAAATTTTTCGTGGTGTTTGAGCTCTTCCCAGCGTTTTGCAAATCCCCAAGCAATCACATTGAATGTTCCTTTTCCTTTTTGGAATACAAAAATCATATGTTCTTTATTACGCCCAATATATTTTAGCTCAACCAAAGTTACTCCTTTCACTAAAAAATTAGGAAAGGGGTTTTTACTACCAATAGGATTAAATAAACTTTGGAGATAATGAATATTTTTGATGTTGAGCATTGATAAATCCGTAAGTTCAATATCAATATCTAAAGTGTTTTTTAGATTGGAAGCCGTCCAATTGGTCATATATTCTGTAATACTTCGTTGAAATTCTTCAAGATGTTCTTGGTTCATCACAAAACCACCAGCCGCTTTATGCCCTCCAAACTGAGAGAATAAATGACCCATACCTTGGAGAAATTCTACCACATTAAAAGATCCCGTAGAACGTACAGATCCCGAAGCAATTCCCCCTTCTCCTAAAGCAACAATAATAACTGGGACTTGAAATTGATTTGTTAGTTTAGTTGCAATAAGCCCTGTTAAGCCACGACTAATATTATTGGACATCATAAATACATGTTTCTTGGTTAACACATTATCTAAATTGGTTAAATTAATAATTTCTTCCTCTAACGCACTCACCATATTTTTTCGTTCTTGATCTTTTTGAATAAGTTGCTCTACGAGTTCGTTAGCTTTATTAATACTGGTTGAAGTAAGGAGTTCTACGACAAGACTAGCTTGACCAAGGCGTCCCGGCGAATTAATAATAGGCCCTAGAACCCAGCCTATAGATTTGGCATTAATAGAATCAATAATTTTGAGACGCCGTAAGAGTGAAATCAAACCTGTTGTCGAAAAATTAATACGATCTTTTTCTGTCCCAACACGAACAATGATACGATTTTCTCCGATTAAAGGCATAATATCCGCAACCGTACCAATAGCTGCCAAGGGTAATAATTCTGAGAGGATTTGTTGGATAGGACGAGATCTGGACAAACACATTCGTCGATAGACTTCTGCATTGAGTTTGACGTCTGCTAAGGCTCTATGGAGTTTGCTTTGATCGACATAAATCCCAAGATACTCCCCAACGGCAAATAAGGTATGGGATTTAAGTGATTTAAACATCACTCGGGAAATTAATAAGGTGTCAATGGGAGTATTGTTGATTTGTTTTTGCAACACACGCTGAAGATTAATCTGTAAAAATTTCATATCAAAACCAATAATATTATGACCTACTACAGGAAGATCTCCAATAAAATCTAAAAACTGTGTCAAAGCTTCTATAAGTGGAATTCCTTCTATATCCAACATTTTTTGGGTAATACTAGTGATTTGAGTAATTTTAGGGTCAATCGTTTTTTCTGTAGAAATAAGACATTGAAATTCTTTGATAATCACCCCATTTTTGGTTAGTACTGCTGCAATTTCAATAATATTATCTCGCTCGGGATCTAGTCCTGTTGTTTCAATATCAAAAAAAACAAATTCTTTATTATATTCTTCTAAAAGATAAGATTCCCCCAACGCATGTGCCAATTTTAAAGCGACTCCCGCCCCCGCTAAAAACGGAAAAGGATAGTTATTAAGTTTGGGATTAATCAAAGCAAATACTTCTGGTAGATTTTCCAAAGGTTCGTGGTGATCGGTAATAATAATATCAATACCTAATTCTTTAGCGTATAGACACTCTTCTACCGCTGTAATTCCACAATCAACAGTAATAATGAGAGAAATCCCTTGGGATTTTGCATAATCTAAGATTGATTTGGAGATACCATACTGATCATCTCCTTCTGGCACTCTAAAAGACACATTCCCATGAAAACGGGTAAGAATACGATGCATAATAGAAGTCGCCGTAACTCCATCCGCATCTTTGTCGCCAAAGATAAGAATTTTTTCTTTTTGAGAAATAGCTTGGTGGATTCGCTCCACAGCCTTATCAATATCAGTCAAAGCAAAAGGTGATGGGAGAGATAGTAACTGAGGATAAGCGAACTCCATCATCGAAGGGTAGTCATCAAAACCTCTATTTTTAGCAATATTGAGAATAAAATCTGGGAGCATAAGAGAATTCTTTATCTCACGATGTAAAGAAACATCTGAGCGACGAAGATTCCATTCAAAAAAAGACATAGTAACTCCGTCTATTTAATTATTATTTTTTTTCTATTTTAGGATAATTAAAAACTACGCCCGAACATCACACTTTAATATATTAACATGAAAGCACAAAAATAGCAAGAACACACATATATAAAATCCCTATTAATTTTTATACCAACCCCTAGAAAGGGTTTGAGAGTGTGTCTTATTTATCACCAATTTAAGATAGGGTTCAATAGGATTTACAATCCTAAACTAAAAGAGTTCTCATTTTTTATATGCTCTTAACCTTTTCTTGAAAATTTTTTATCAATCAAGTATAATATTGATATGTTTAAAACAACAGTTGGTGGAGGAATCAATGAGTAAAGAAATTATACCCAACAGTCTAATTGGTGAAGGAGCAGAATTCAAAGGCAAATTTAAAGTCGCCGGCTCTTTTCGTATTGACGGTTATTTTGAAGGAGAGCTCACCGTTGATGATCACTTGTTCATAAGCCCTATCGGAAGATTAAAAACCACTACCGTATATACGAAGACAATTGCAATTGCTGGTATTTTTATGGGAAATGTTGACGCCTCAGAAGAGGTTCAATTACTCTCCACAGGAAGAGTACTTGGTAATATTAAAGTCCCCCGCCTTATTATGGAACCGGGAGTTGTCGTCCAAGGGAGTATTGATATTACAGGTTCTGCAAGCCAACACCTTGATACTATAGTTGCAGAATCATTTAACTCCCAAAATAAAAATATCATCATAACTGATCATATTTCCAATCTCGAAGAGCTCAATACCGAAGATGTTCTATCACAAGATTTGGATAAAAATACTGAAAAAAATAAAAAAAAGTAGATTGCTATGCTGACAAATTCTCTACAATTAGATTATATGAAAAAATCTAGTAAGTTAGTTGCCGATGTTTTCAATCACCTTAAAACAGTTATTAAACCTGGTATTACTGGATTATACGTAGATACTATCGTTGAAGATTTTATTAGTTCTCGAGGAGGACGTCCTGCCTTTAAAAATTATACGCCCCATCCAGAGATGACTGCTTTTCCTTATTCTATCTGTTGGTCTATGAATGATGAAGTAATTCATGGTTTCCCCTCCAACGTTGAAGTAAAAGACGGTGATATTATTTCTGTCGACCTTGGAGTAGAATTAAATGGATATTTTTCTGATTCAGCTTACACATTCTTAATAGGCGATGTTGATCCCAAAGTGCGTCAAATGTCCGATAACACCCAAAAAGCATTGTGGAATGCTATCCAAGTCTGTGAACCTGGCAATTATATTGGTGATATTGGTAAAGCTATAGAATTTACCCTTAAAAAACAATACGGTATTGTAAGAGATTTTTGTGGACATGGTATTGGTACTAAGCTCCACGAAAAACCTAGTATTATCAATTACTACGACCCAAAAAGACGAGGTCCAAAAATCGAAGTCGGCATGGTTTTAGCAATCGAACCAATGGTTAATCTCGGCACAGAAAAAGTTACAGCCAAAGATGATGGTTGGACTATCGTAACTGCAGATGGTCAAACATCCTGCCACTGGGAACATAGCGTTGCAATCACTCGCGATGGGCCTATCATTCTTACAGACAGAGGAGATTTTTTGTTTGATTAAAAAGATGTTTTTAAAGAGATAATTTGATTTTTTTCAAAAAAATATCTATAATAACTATATATTATCAAGCGAGGATCTCTTAATGTCGGTATTCACAAAAATTTTAGAGCTTTTTTTCGGAACGAAACAAGAGCGAGATCTAAAAAAAATTCAAGGACGAGTTGATCAAATCAATAGTCTCGAGCCAGAAATCTCCGCCTTATCTGATGAAGAATTAACACAAAAACGAAGTTATTTCAAAACAAAACTGGAACAAGGGGAAAGCCTTGACGATATTATGCCTGAGGTATTTGCCGTTGTTCGTGAAATTTCCAAACGTACCTTAGGAATGAGACATTTCGATGTACAACTTTTTGGAGGGATTTCTCTTCATGAAGGAAATATTGCCGAGATGAAAACAGGAGAAGGTAAAACATTAATGGCAACTTTAGCTATTACGCTTAATGCTTTGTCAGAAAAAGGCGTTCATTTAGTTACCGTTAATGATTATTTAGCAAAACGAGATGCTCAATGGATGGCACCCATTTATCTTTTTTTAGACCTCAGTGTAGGAATCGTCAATCAAGATCAAGCTAGTTTCAAAGTACAGTTTAGTGGGAACAATTTTGAAACAATCTTAGTGCCTATCTCCCGTAGAGAAGCTTATCACTGTGATATTACCTATATTACCAATAATGAATTAGGATTCGATTACCTAAGAGATAATATGTGTTTCGAGCTAAACGAAAAAACACAGCAAAAATTAAATTTTGCGATTGTAGACGAAGCAGATTCTATCTTGATTGATGAAGCACGAACTCCTTTAATTATTTCTGGTCCTTCTGAAGAAAAAACCGACCTCTATTACAAAATTAATCGTATTATTCCCAAACTATCTCGTGCCGAATTTAACGAGAAGGAGGAGCTTATTGAAGGTACAGGGGATTTTGGAGTTTTTCTTAAAGAAAAAAATATCGCTCTGACCGAGCAAGGGACTCGACACCTTGAAGAGCTTCTTGCAATTGATGATTTATATTCTCCTGAAAATAGCCAATACATTCACTTCATTTTAGCTGGTATTAAAGCTCATCATCTATACCAAAAAGAAGTAGAATATATTGTAGAAAATGGTGAAGTCGTTATTATTGATGAATTTACAGGACGAAAAATGACAGGGCGACGTTGGTCCGACGGAATTCACCAAGCCATAGAAGCAAAAGAAAATCTCAAAATCAAACAAGAATTCCAAACTTTAGCATCGATTACTTTCCAAAATCTCTTCCGTATGTACCCTAAATTATCAGGAATGACAGGGACTGCAGAAACAGAGGCAGGAGAGCTATATTCTATCTATAAAACAGACGTTATCGTAATACCAACTAATGAACCCATAATCCGTGAAGATCATGCTGATAAAATGTACCTATCTAAAGATGGTAAACATAAAGCTTTAATAAGAGATCTTAAAAATGCTCACGCAACTGGGCAACCAATCTTAGTTGGTACAGGATCAGTAGAATCTTCAGAAGAATTATCCCGTCTCCTCAAAAAAGAAAAAATTACCCATTCTGTATTAAATGCTAAATACCATACTCAAGAAGCTGAAATCGTTAAAGATGCAGGGAAAAAAAATGCTGTAACAATCGCAACTAATATGGCAGGGCGAGGGACTGACATTAAGCTCGGAGAAGGCGTTGTCGAGCTTGGTGGCTTATTAGTCTTGGGAGCGGAACGCCATGAAGCACGACGTATCGACAATCAGCTCCGAGGGCGTTCTGGACGTCAAGGCGATCCAGGGGCATCTATATTTTATGTATCCTGCGATGATCCCCTAATGAAAGCCGTGAACGTTTCTCAACACAAAGAATTAATGCAAAAAATGGGATTCTCCGAAGAAGATGAAATTCAAGACAAAATGTTTTCCCGTGTTATTGAAATGGCTCAAAAACGTCTCGAAAATTTCCATTTTGATATTCGTAAAAATATTTTGGAATACGATGAAGTCATGAACGAACAACGTAATTATATCTACAATCTAAGAAATAATATCCTTGATACCGAACACGAAAAAGAAAGCCTTTCCTTAATGATCCACGAGACTTTAGATTTTTATGCCGATCATCGTGGCGAAAAAATTCGACGTTCTGAATCTTGGAATAGAGACATGCTTAAAACGTGGCTCAATCAGCATTTTACTATTGATGTCTTTATCGAAAAAACAATGGTTTTTTCAGAACTGAGCGATTTGATTTTGCATCAAGTCTACAATCGTTTTCAAGATGTCCCTCCTCAAATCGTTCGTCAAGCGATTCGTTTTATATCTCTTCGTACTCTAGATAATCTATGGAAAGAACACCTTCACAATATCGATATTTTGAGAAACGGTATCGGTCTTCAAGGATATGCTCAAAAAAGTCCTATCGTAGAATATAAAATGCGTGCTTCTATCATGTTCAAAGAACTAAAAGAAAAACTACAATTAGATATTTTAAGTATTTTAAGCCGTCTGGAAATCAAACCAGAACAACAAGTTCCTTCGTTCAAAACAAATAAAAATAAAATAAAAAACGTTAATAAAAAATCTTTCCTATAATAGGAAAGATTTTTATGAGGTACTATGTTTATCATTCTAATTTTTTTACTCTTCCCTATTAAGGCATTTTCTGATACCCGTACAAACAACCTTCCTCAAGGATTTCAGTGGCGTTATATTATGGACGAACGAGAACCAGCTCCAAGGTTTGGACAATTTTGGCGAGATGGAATTTTTTTGGAAGATAAAATTATTGTTTTGAGCACACATACTTTAATTGCTTTAGATTTCCAAGGAAAAGAGCTCTGGAAAATGGGATTAGCCGCAGAAAATCCCTTATCCGAAGCAAAAATTCATCAAAGCGATTCCAACGAAATCGTTATAGTTATTACCGATGCCTTATTACGAATCAATACAGATACCGGGGAATTAATTGATCATTATGGTTACAATGTCCAAAAAAGATCTGCCTTTCAGTTTACCGAGTTACTACCCAGATCATCCATCTTACTTGGGGATTATATCTACGTATTTTTAGGACCTCAGCTATTATCATTTCATAAAAAAGATTTAAAAAGAGAAAATATCGCTAATCTTAATAGCTTACCTAAAACTATCCCTGTAATTTATGGGACACAATTAGTTATTGGATTTTTAAATGGATTTGTCGAATTATTAAACCCTCAAACCAAAGAAAAGTATACCTTGATTTATGGTAAGACCGAAGCAGATTTTTCTGTTCGTCAGATTATTGTTAATCAAGATTTTATTTTTATTCCTAGTAATCGTTCCATTCAAGTCTATAGCAATACATCATTTTTTGCAGAGAGTGATTTATTTCCTGATAATATTCTCTCCTTGATAGACGGTCAGATATGGCTCCGACAACACCAACAAGGCACACTTTATAAAATTGACGAAACCTTAAGTTCTTTACAAAAAATCGAATTTGTTTCTAATAAATCCGCAAACAAAATTAGTACTCCTCTTGCTGGAAATAGCAATACCCTCTTCCATATTGATGGAATTGAAGGACGAATTTTTATTATTCAAACACAAACAGCCACAATACAAGTGATTTATTCAGAAGATTTCTCAGATAATCCCCCTCTACAACTATTAGATCAGCAAGATGATTCTATTTTGTTAGGGGGATTTGAGGGACTATACTTAATAAAAATTTAAAGAACAAAACTATCTATTACAGGATAAAAGGGATAATTGCTTTTCGATCTTTTGGGTAATCAGGGAAATTCTTGAGATACCATTGATGGCTTGTTAAGGCACGAGGAAGAAGATTGGCAATCGTCCATAGAACAAAAGCAACACCAGCCCATGATTTTAACATTGTCATCCAACCTAGCCAAATAATAATCTCTCCTAAATAGTTTGGACAAGAGATATAACGAAATAATGCGCCATAAGGGATTTTATAATCTGTTTCTCCTTTTTTACGGAGATTTTTAAGGATAAAATCTGATTGCCTATTAATAAAAGAGCCTGTAAGAAAGATGATCAATCCTATAATAAAATTCCAAGATCGTAGATAATCACCAGCGTACAAATCTTTTGGGGCAATAAAAAAAATCCAACCCGCCTGAAAATATGTATTAACCACTTGAAAAATAAAGGAAGATAGGAGCATTGCCAAGGGCATAGGATTTTTATGCTTTGTTAAAAAAGGGTACAAAAAACTTCGATAAAAATAGTGGAACTGCCAAATAAAAAACAGTGCAACAATTCCTGAATTAAGAGAGCGAGAAAGCACTAAAAAAGTAACAAACAAAATAGAAGAAGGCGATTCCATGATCAACCATCCCCATTTTGCAGGAATCATAATCTTTCCCCAAGAGGAAGAAACCATTTTTCCATAAGGAGCAACATATTTTCCAATCGTTAATAAATAAAACACTCCTATAGGCAGAATCGTAAATATAATTAATAAACTATAATAAATATTTAGATTAAACATAAATTCTCCAAAAAAATATAAAAATAAAGATAAAGATAAATAATTAAATTAAAAACGAAATCCTAGAGAAATAGAAGGATACCATCCCTTAAATACCAATGCTGTACTACTTCCAATACTAACCGCGTAAGAAACACCAACATCGATATAAAAGAAGTTAAAAATAAATCTCATCCCTAATGTGGGTAAAAAAGGAATATCATCCGTACTTACAAAAACAAATTGAGCTTGTGCAATTAAGGAAATTTCAAAAATACGATAATTATAAAAAGAATAACCAGTAATTATCCGAAAAGCAACATAAGGTTTGAAAAATCCCACCGCTGTATAGTAATCATCAACAGGGATACTGGGAATAAAAGTTAAATTAATCTCTAATTGTCCCCACCATTCGGGAATAAAGTATTTTAAAATACCCAAACTGGCTTGGTAAGGGGCTAAACTCGTAGAAAAAACAAAATAAGGATTCCCTTCATTAGGTAACACTCGTTTTTGTTTTACTACTTCTGCAGAGTTGATATCCAATGAAGCGGGAGCTTTTGTAAGATTTGCTTCTAGTGATAAAGAATCCTGTTGTGGAAGGTCAGGTAAGGCAAGATTAGAACGCTCTTCTTGAATTTTTTGTTCTTTAAGGGTCATTTCTTGAGAATAATTTATTATTGGAAAAAGTAATAGTATTAATAAGGATCGAATCAGAATCTTCATTCACTCTCCCATCATTGAGCAAGAATTATTATATTATAAAATAGATAACTAAAATTTTCAAGTATTATCTTACAATAATACTACAAAATTAATAAATTGACAAAAAAAATGATCTATTGTAAAATATATAAAATATTATAGTATTTGAAAAGGATTTAAAAGATTCGTTTCAGGAGGGCTTATGGTCATCGTAACTGGAGCTACAGGACATATTGGTAATGTACTAGTCAGAGAATTATTAAAACAAGGAGAACAGGTGCGGGTGCTGATTCGCCCTGGATCTACCGAAATCCCTTTAGACGGTTTATCTATCGAAAAAGTATACGGTGATGTAAGAAATATCGAAGATCTTCGTCAAGCGTTTCAAGGAGTCGAAACTGTCTACCATTTAGCCGCTTTAATTTCTATCTTTCCTGGACTCAATCCCGAATTAGCAGAGGTTAATACGCAAGGAACTATCAACGTTGCTCAAGTCTGTACAGAACTAAATACCCCAAAACTAGTCTACACAAGCTCAGTCCATGCTATTGCCGATCTTCCTCATGGTAACCCTATTACTGAAGATGTACCTATTAGTTCCGAAACAGCTATTGGTAAATATGGCAAAACCAAAGCTACCGCAACACTAGCCGTATTAGATATGGTCAAAAATCAAAATCTTCAAGCAGTCATTGTACAACCTGCTGGTGTTATCGGCCCTCATGACTATATGCCCTCTCAGCTAGGATTAGTATATGATTTTATGGCTCAAGGATTATTCCTAGGATTATCAGGGGCTTATAATTTTGTTGATGTACGAGATGTTGTACAAGGGATTATCGCCGCAGGACAAAAAGGAAGAATTGGAGAACGTTATATTCTCTCTGGACATTTAATGAGTATTAAAGATAAGAAAAAAGTGATCGACGAGCTCTTAAATCGAACGCATTGGTATTTCTCAACCCCAAAATGGCTCTGCTATCTCGGATCATTTTTTCTATCTCCCCTTTACAAACCGTTTAACCTTATTCCTATTTTAACCAATGAATCCCTCGAAATTTTATTCTCCAATGCCGATCTCTGTTACGATAAAGCTCAGCAAGAGCTTGGCTACACGGTGCGTCCTTTTAAAGAAACAATGGCTGATATTCTTCAATGGACAAGAGATAATAGGCATTTATGGAAACTGACCAAGCATAAAATATAGAGTATCTTTTGCAATACTATCTATATCAAATTACCAAGCTGTGATACCAATACATAACAAACATAAATAATAAATAAAGGTATTAAAATTAATACCTTTATTTACGAGGTAGCTATGCTATTAGAGTTATACTTACATCCTTTAACTATACAATTTAGTTCTATTATTTTACTTATTTTATTGGGCTATCAATTACGCCATTCTAACTTTATATCCAAGCAAAATCTAGATTTTTTTAGTAATTTCTGTATAACTATTGTGCTTCCTTGTTTTATTGCTGTTTCCTTTATGACAGATCTCAAAACCACTGATCTAGCAAATGGAATAAATATTATTATTTGGGCAGCTGTCGTTCATTTCGTTTTTTATATTTTTTCTATTTTATTATATAAATTTCAGAATATCCCTTTAGATGATAAAATACTCCTAAGTACTATTCTCCCTACGGGAAATATATCATTTTTTGGCATGGCTATTGCTACACTATTATATCAAGAAAATGGAATTTTTGCAGCAAATATGTACAGTATTTTTAATAGACTGTTTATTAATACGATTGGGCTAACAGCATTATCAGGTATGACCCTCACTAAAAAAGATATTGTTAAAACTTTTAAATCTCCAGCTTTACTTGTTTCACTCATTGGTGCTTTTATCTTTTTTACCCAAGATATAACACCTTATATTACAATCAATAATATTTCTAAGAGTATTTTACGTATTGACCATACTATTCCTTTGTTATATTATCTTTTAGATGTTATTGGTAGCTCTTTAAATATGTTTGTGTGGATTATTATTGGTGCTTCTGTTTCCAAAGAATCACTCGGTTTAGTAACTCAATCCAAACACGCTATAAAGTTTGCTTTTTATAAAACACTAGTCCTACCAATCTTGGGATTACTACTATACCAATTCTTACATCAATGTATTGGATTTACAATTGGTAAAGAGTTTTTACCAATTGTCTTGCTATTCGCAGGCACACCAGTAGCCAATACTTTAACCATTTTCTCTGTAAAATATCAACGAGCTCCAAATTTATGTATTGCTTGTCTGATTACAAGTACCATCGCATTTTTAATCTTACTTCCTATTTATTATTACTGGTTAAATATTTTATTTCCAGTATAATAAAATTAACTTGAATCAATACTCATATTGTGGTATGATTTTAAGACATAATAATTCTAACTGCCCTAGATCGCAGAATAAAAGGAGAATATAATGAAAAAACTAATAGTTAGTCTATTAATTTTGGCAAACTGTGGGCAAAATACTCAAAAAACAACACTTCAAACGAATATATCCGAAACATTAACAGTTATGACAGATTCCCAGCAAAGTGCCGCCCCATTTAGAACACTTATCGATTCTTCTTTGATAGTACCTGAAAGTGTTACCGTTTATAATGGTATTACCTATATCGCTAATCTTGGTGAAAATCCCAATAAATCCTTAGGGCAGGGATTTATTACCCAAATCAAAGATAATACTCCAATCAATATCTTCGTAGGTTTATTAGATGCCCCTAAAGGATTTGATTTTTTAGATAACGATACTATTATTATCTCTGATCACCCCAATGTAAAGATCCTAAAACTATCAACAGGTAAAGTGATTACATCAGTAAATTTAAATCCTGGATTCTTAAATGATTTAGTGCTAATAGATTCTTCTACCGCGTTATTATCAGATACAAAAAAAGGTTTAGTCTATAAAGTTAATATCAATTCAGATAGAAATCAGTTAACAGTAGGAACCATTTCAGGAATTACTGAGAATGGAATCAATGGTCTCGCTTGGGATGACAACAATAAAATGTTATATTTTGTTACTTCAACTTTTGGAGGCGATAAATCCAGAGGTCATATTTTTGAAGTCAAGCTTGATGATACTTATACCATAGCCACCCAAGTAAATCGCTGGGATACCCCTAAAATTGGTATGGGGGGATTAGATGGTCTCGCCTTAGGTGAGCAAAAATTAGTCCTCTCTGATTGGGGCAATGGGGAAAACGATTCTTATATCTATATTTATGATATAAAAACACGTTCCTTAGTTGCCAGTATTGGTGGAACGCTTACTAGTGTTGCAGATATCACTCTAAACGATACAGAATTATATATGCCAGAATTTTTAAAAAACCGAGTCAGTATTGTTGATCTTTCACACTATTTATAACAAAGCTATAAAAAACTCCCATAATATGGGAGTTTTTTATAGCTTTGTTATGCTTTTTTATCAGCAATTAATTCCTCGATTAATTCCTTAGCAAGCATTGCCGTCATAAGGTGATCTTGTGCATGTACCATCAATAGAGAAATTTTTGTCGGTTCTCCATTGATCTCCCCTTGGATTAATTCTGTTTGGGTATGATGGGCTTCCAAAAGGGCTTCTGAACACTTTTTAAGTGCTTCATCAGCTGTGGTAAAATCTTTTTTACGAGCAGCACGAAGCGCTTCAAAAGCATAGCTTCTTCCTTCGCCGGCATAGCCAACTAGGCTCATTACAATTTCTTCCATTCTTTCGTCTGTCATAACAACTCCTTAAACTATTAGATTACTTCTTTGAATTTGAAACGTCGCCAACCCTCAATATGATCAATAAGTAATAAATCATGGTCAGCAACACGACCAACAACATTAGTTTTTCCAGAATTTGGCATATCTTTTCGGGCAATATGTAATTCTCCTGCATAAGTCCCATAATCAGATGATTCAATAAGTACATCTCCTTTTTTAATAGGAGGGGTATTAAACACAGGAAACTTATTTCCTTTATATTTAACACGACTTTGGGTAGAGCGGATTAAGTATTCTCCTTCATCTCCACGATGGAAATGTTGTTCTTCTAAGACAATAGATTTTTCGACTATAGGAATCTCTTGGATCAAAACAACATCCAATTCTAAGAGATAAGGATCAATTGCTCCCATTGTCTGAAGCTCTTTATCAGAAGCAAAGCATTCTGAGATTAATACAGTATGAATGTCTAAATTGAGAAACATATCTTTAACTTGGTAAGATAAAGGCTGATTTCTATGCTCTTCCAAAGAACAGAGTCCATCGCTCACTGGCCAAGGGCCAATAGAAGCCGATGGGGCATTCACAAAGGCCGCCGTCCGTAAATGATACTGTCGAAACTGTGCCGTACAATATTCAAAATGCTCACGAGATAAGCCTGTAAATTGATGAGGGTAAAAATTGTGAGAGCCTATGAGATTGTTCGGATTAGGTTTATAATCCATGATCGTATTGAGATAATGAGTTCGTTGACTCATATTAAGTTCTATCTTTAAACCTTGAGGATTGAAAGTCATATCTGCTTCTTCTTTACCAGAAAATCCCAAATCCAAACGAATCCCTGTCGCCCCAAGTTCTCCAAAAAATTTTAAATCATCGTACGAGATCTCTAAATCTTGAAAGATATTAGGAGCAACATCCGCTATCACGCGGATTCCTTTTTTTTCGGCAAATTCGATAATACTTTTAAATTCGTTGACAATCTCATTTTTTTTAGATGTATCTACGGAAAGAAGACAAGTAAACGCTCTTGTAAACCCATGATGGGCAGCTTTTTCGATATATTCGTAAATTTCCTTTTGAGAAGCATGAAAAGGATAAATCGAAATTCCTTTTTCTCGTGTCATATATACTCCTTATAACACTTTTGACCTAATATAGAGATGTCATACTCGTAGATACTTCATCGGTAATTATCTTTATATCAGCTTAAGTTTGAGAATAAGTAGAAAAACCTAACTCTTTGATAGAAGTTAGGTTTTTCTACTTATTAATAAAAGTTTCCTACTAAAAAGTCTATTGACATACTAATTTAAGAATTTCTGGTAAGACTTTTTGCACATTCATCATCCCATAATCACGCATTTCAATAACCACCACAGGCTTGTTTGTTTTAGCAACAACACTATCTTTTTGAAAACGGATTTGAGGTGCCAAAAGAACAATAGAAACATCATCAGTTAATACTGCATCAAGCTCAGCAACAGAAATCGCGATAATATCAATTTCTTCTCCGATTTCTTCTGCATAATTTTTAGTTTTTTGAACAAATAAACTTGTAGACATTCCAGCACTACAACATAAAATAATCTTTACCATTATTTCTCCTTCCCTGTTAATTTTTTTATTTATTATAGAGTAATTAATAAGAAAAAGCAAAAAATATTCAATAATTATATAAAATATCACTGATATTTTTATTTTGTAAGGTATCTCTATTGAGAGGATTCTTCAGTCTATTTTAGCGTTTCGATTTCCCTGTCCATTTCCATATTATCTAAGCGTTTAATAAAGGCAAACCATACAATCGCAGACAAAACTAAATTAATAATTTGCATTAAAGCTCCTCTCCATCCTGCTACCATAAAGCCACTAATAACAATAGGCATAGTCCATGGAGCAATAATTCCATTATGACGTGGTAAGAATCCAATTACTGTCGCAAAATAGGCCGTACAAACATTCATAATAGGGATAAAGATCCAAGGAATAAAGATAATAGGATTAAATACAACAGGAATCCCAAAGATAAAAGGTTCGTTGATATTGAATATTCCTGGTGCTAAGGATAAACGACCTACTTCTTTTAGATGTTTACTTCGAGTAAATAAAATCATCGCAATCACCGCTGCCAAAGATGCTCCTGATCCTCCAAGCGTAACATAAAGATCAAACCAATAACGAGTAATAATATTCGGAATGGGCTCTCCATTTTGGAACGCTAAACGATTGGCGTCCATCAGTACCGTGAAAATAGGATCTAAGACAGGGCCAATAACAAGATGTCCATGGATACCAAAAAACCAGAAAAAATGAACTAAGAACATAAAAATAATAGCACCCCAAAGACTCCCCCCCACTCCAGAAAGAGGGCGGATTACAAATTCCGCTAAGATCGTATGGATATTTTCAAAAGAAGAATAATCAATCAGTAAACGAACCATCCAAAATACTACTAGGGTAACACCAGCAGGAATCAAAGCTGCGAAGGATTTAGCTACAGCAGGCGGGACTCCATCAGGCATCGTAATAACAAATCTTGTTTTTGATAAACGAACAAAAAGCTCTGTAGAGACAAGAGCTACTAATAAAGCAGTAAATAATCCCCTAGATCCAAGGTACATAATAGGCATTACCCCATTAATCCCACCTTCGACAAGCTCATGAGACAGATGATAAGGAGTAAGCATAAAGAAACATAGAAGAGAGATAATCCCCGCTGGTAAGGCATCGACTTTATAACTTTCAGCAAGACGATAAGCAATAGCTATTGCAGCTGTCATTCCCATAAGATCTAAGGTAGCCCCAATTGGAATCAGTAAGGCATTAAAAATACCGTTCCCCTGAATAAACTCTCCATAACCAGGAATCGGCAAAGCTGCCATTAATAAAAACAGTGATCCTATCAATCCAGGAATAATATTCACGACAACTCCGTCTCGAATTGCCTGAATGTGTCTTATTTGAGCAAATTTGTTCATTGCTGGAGCAATTTTTTGCTCCATAAATTCTGATATATTCATACTTACTCTCCCAAAATATAAACCTATTAGTTGTCTGTCCGTTTTAGGTATTAAAATAAAAAAAACAGCCCAAAGAATGTATCAAACTTCAGACTGTTTTTATTTTTATATGTTAGTTACCCGAGAAGTCGAAAGCATAACCTAAACCAGCTTGTAAAAAGACTTGGTGGTCTACTGCTTTTGCACTATTTGCTAAGTTATCAATACGATAACGAAGTTGTGTCCACATATAGAAGGAATCTGTTACATTCCATACCACTTGGTTTTCCCAACGAATTTGGAAAGTCTCTCCAAATGCTTTTGCAGATTCTGTATCTGCTCCAAATCCACCGAGACGTAAGGATAATTTGGTGTTAAATCTCCAGTTAGGAGCAAAATTGATACCATAGTCCATTCTTAATGCAAAGAGATCGACGACTGTTACTCTTCCAATAGAAGCTTTAACCGTTTGTGGAAATGCCCAAAATTCAAGGATTTGGATAAAAGTTAAACTTCCTGCATTACCAAAATTTAAGCTGTAGTATAATTCTTCTGCAACTAGCCCTCTTGTATCCACAGCAATAATACCATATCCACCAAAATTAAGACCTAATTGGACTCTAGGCATACCATAACCATAAATACTTACTCCACCACTATTACCAAGATAGCTACCATCTGGACTATAAGAAGGGTCGATCCCTGTAACTAAAAGGGCTTTAACCCACATAGAAAGCCAAGGGACAGTGGCAAAATTTTGGGAATAGGTCATCCCAAATTCAAATTCGTTACCTTGAAAAAGACGTGTGCTTCCATCAACACCTGGAGTTAAATGTCCACTAAAGCTATCTAAATAAAAGCTCAATGAACGGTTGACTTGGGCATCTTGTGTGTAGGATACCCCTGAAATAGCAAATAATGCTACTAACAATAGTAATTTACGCATTACTATCCTCCTATTTTTAACATATGGTTATACATTTCCTTTTTATCCTATTCTAAATACCAAAGATTCTAATTAAATACTCTTATTACATATATTATACCATAACAAAAATTTTTTGCAATAGTTAATTAATATTATTTTTTAAAATCTTTTAAACTATTTAATTCCATACAAATAAACTATTTAAAATATTAATTTTTTATATAAGTATTGGGTATTTTTATTAACAAAGCGTATTAATTTTAAGAATATAAGTATTTGAATAAGATATTAAATAGTTTAAGCTCTCTACCATAAAAAGATCAGATCATACTACAAATAAAAAAGTTTTTAATTTTTATATTATAAAGAATGTTCCTTCAATATTTTATATATTTAATAATAGAAAAATCAATCCTATTTTGGAGGTTTTATCTCTAATACGATACATGCTATGTACAGAATCAAATCAAGACAAAAGCAAAGATCATCATATTTTTCATTATAATACCTTGATTTTCTATTAAAGATATGATATAATACTAGCGGTTACCATATAAATACAGTAACCAAATCTCTCTATTATTAAGATAGAAAGATCAAAAATTAGGAGCTTATTATGTCCTTATTAAAAAACTTATCGGGGAAAGAGCTTTACTGGTCTATTCTTTCCGGAAGTAAAAAAATGATCGAGCACCAAGAAGAAATTAATAGCATCAACGTTTTTCCTGTGCCTGACGGTGATACTGGATCAAATTTAGCAGCAACCGCTACTTCTATTATCTACAATTCAACCGAAACTGACTGTGTCCAAACAGTGGCATCAAGTATTGGTGAAGCAGCGTTAGACGGAGCAAGAGGTAATAGCGGAGTTATTTTTGCTCAGTTTTTATATGGAATCAGCATGGAAATCAAAGATGTTGCCTCGATCAACACCCAAATGTTTGCAGATATTATCAAAAAAGCCTCTGACTACGTCTATAAAGCAATCCCTTCCCCTAAAGAAGGAACGATTATCACCGTAATCCGTGAATGGGCAGATTATATCCAAAAAAACAGCCAAAAATACAATGATTTCGAAAATCTTTTTACCCATGCCGAAAAAAAAATCCAAGAAGCTTTGGCTCGTACTACAGAACAACTAGAAGCTTTAAAGCTAGCAAAAGTTGTTGATGCTGGTGCAAAAGGATTTGTTCTTTTTGTTGAGGGAATGAGAGAAACGATAAAAAATCGTGCTTTCTCCCGAGAAGACCACGATATGGAACATCTATTAATGGCAGATTACGATCTTCCAATGGCAGAAGCAGAGATTCTTACCGAAGAATCATTGCACAATCGTTACTGTACCGAAACTTGTATTGCTGGGGAGAATATTTCTCGTGAAGATGTCTTACAAGTATTAGAAGAAGATTCTGATTCTATCGTTATCGCTGGAGGAGAAAAAAAATTACGCTTACATTTTCATACCAATCACCCTGCAGAAATGTTCGGCAAACTAAGAAAATTCGGTAATTTCACCTTCCAAAAAGTAGAAGATATGCGTCTTCAATATAACGTTACTCATCATCGTAAAGCTCCAATTGCTTTTGTTGTTGATTCTGGAGTAACTTTAACTGCTGAATTTATGGAAGAAAATCAAATACATTTTCTCCCAGCTCATATAGAAATTGACGGGGTGAGTTATCAAGATAATCGTACCATTACCCTAGATATTTTTAGAAATATAGTTACAGAAAAAAATCCTGTTGTAAAAACATCTCAGGTATCCCCTAAAAACTATGCTGATTTGTTTGGGTATCTTTCTCATTATTACGAATCAATCATTGTCTTGTCCATGGGAAGCGGAGTTAGTGGTACTTATAATAGTGCTCTCCAAGGTAAACAGCTAGTTCAATCTAAAACGGATATTAAAATTGACATTATTGATTCTTGTCATCTTGCTTCTGCTGCTGGTGCTATGGCTCACGTAATCGCTCAAAATATCAAAGAAGGCGTGGCTCATGATGATATTGTACAAGGCATTTACAAAGATCTACCAAATACAAAAAATTATATTAATTTCCATACCATTGACCACCTCATCCGAAGTGGGCGTCTTGGTGCATTCAAAGGTGGAGTTATCAAAGCCTTAGGACTAGCACCTGTTCTCGAAATGAAAGACGGTAAACCAGCTATTACAGGTAAAGCTTTTGGCTTTAAAAAAGCGATCCAAAAAAGCTTAGATGCAATTCAAAAACAATTCAAAAACTACAAAGGAGTCAAAGGGTATACCCTCTCTCACACTTTCTTAGACGAAGAGATTAAAACTTTTTATCTTCAAAAATTAGAAGAGATCTTTGGGAAAGCCCCTTTTGAAGTTAGTATAGCATCTCCTTGTCTTGGTAATCATGTCGGTATGGGAGCTGTTTGTGTGGGCGTCATTTACGAAGACTAATTAAAAATCAAAGAAAACAAAAAAGATACGGAATTCCGTATCTTTTTTGTATTTTGACTAGTCAAAATACAAAAAATATGATAAAATTATATATATCTTACTAAGGACTAAAAATGGAGTATTACCCTATATATATAACTATAAAAAACTGGATTCATAAAAATATTTTTTTATCCCTAATACTAGTCAGTTTATTTATTACAATGATAACAATAATATCCACTAGTCAAAAAAACGTCTATACCACAGGCTCAACTTTTGAAGAAACACAGCAAGATTACGGTATTCAAGAAATCACTTTTCGATTTGATCAAGAAATAATCCGATTTGGCTCCTATGAAGAAAATAACAAGCAATGGCAAGAGCTACTCGCCCTATCTTTTGATCCTCCTCAAGAAGGAAGTTTCCGTACCATCAGTGGAAATAGCGTTAGCTATATCTTTGATCACTCAGTAAAACAAGATCTTATGATCTATTATAACACTAATCTTCCTGCACAGATTACAATTAATAATCAGCCTAGTATTGCTAGTCCTTTTCTTCTACAAAAAGAACAGTTTCAGATTTACTACGCTTCTCAAAATGATCCTCAAAGCCCCATTGTGCTTTCTGTAAATCTTCCCATATCTTTAAAAAAACTCAGCCAAGCGATTACTATTTCTAATACAAAAGGGAAAACTTTGGCTTTTCGTGCCAATTATGAAGTTTTTACAAACACCCCTTTTAATCAACTTTCCCGTATCCGTACTAATTATCGTTCAATCCAAATCACTCCTTACAATACCAAAAAACATCAGGACTATACCCTTATAATTGATTATAAAAAATTAGATTCTGATAAACAAAATTTCACTTATCAGTTTTCTAGTTGTCCTTCCCCTCAATGGCTTGGGTTATCTCAAAATACTTATATTCCCAATTATGGTAGAGATCCTGATCAAGAATTATCTTTTCAAGTGAATAGCAATTTTTGGCTTCTCCATAATACAAAAATTCAAAATACTAATAGCAGCTATTCTACTCTTACAATCAGTCCAGAAGTTCCCAATCTTAGCTACACCGTCCATAATCAAGGGATCAAAATCTGTGGAGATTTTACGGGAGGAAATACGTACACCCTGTCTTTTACACCAAAAAATCTAAAAGATATCTACAAACAAAAAATCACCTCTTCCTATACGACTAATTTTACAATGACCAGTCAAAAACCTTCACTATATCAAGTCAAAGGGACACTCTACATTGATAGAGATAAACCCATTATTCCCTATCAGACAATAAATGTTACCAATGTATCGATTACGTACCAACTAGTCAATTCCGCCTATTATACTGCTCTTACACTATACGGAAGGAATATTCCTGTTCCTACTTATAAAACAAATTTTCAAATAGAAAGTCCTATTGATCAAGCAACATGGCAAGAATTTGATATTAGCCATCTTCTTGCTTCTAATAATACAATGATTGTTTCAGTCAATATACAAGATGCCGACAATCCTTCAAAAGACACCAATTTCACCAAAATGTTAGCCAGTTCTAGTAGTTTGACTGCTCATATCTCGTCATCTGACCTTTTAATTCAAGCAAAAAGATTAAAAAATCAAGCACCTTTAGAATCGATGATGATTTCGATTTGGGATCCTATACGAGGTTCTTTTCAAGATTTGGGACGAACAAAAGCAGATGGCACACTCCGTATTCCCAATCCCCAACTTCCACAAGTAGCGTTAGAAAAAGCTATTTTTATTGGATTATTTGAAGAACGTAGTTTATTCAATAATATTGTATTTCTTAGTAGCGAATCTTCATATTTTCAAGGAATAAATAACTCTTTGTACAGTACTCCAAGCTTGTTCCAAAACGATATAACTCCAGAAATCAAAGTCTTAGTTTCTACTGATCGACCTAATTATAAATTAGGAGAAGATGTTTATATCCATGCGGTTGCACGAACAAAAACAAACAACCAATATAGTATCAGTAATAGTTTTTTTAATAATCTTGCCCAAATCACGATCCTCAAACCCAATCAACAAGAAGTCAGCAATTTTTATAAAAAATGGTCTCCTATGGGTTCTTTTGATACAAAAATCAACAAAGAGCAACTTGATGCATACGGTCAGTATACTATTCAAATCAAGCAAGGTGCTGTACTAATCCGCGATTATTTCTATATCGAACCACTCCAACCCAAAACAACAGAAATTCTCTTTAGTAGCTCCCGTACCAACTATCGTTTTGGAGAGTCCTTGGATATCACCTTACAACCAAAATTCCTCTTTGGGGGAAATATAAATTCCCTACTGAGTTATAGCATTGAAGGTTTTTCTATTCTTTTTTCTAGTAAAAAATACCCCCAATACCAATTTGGCAACCAAAAAATCATTCCTTATGCCCAATCGATTCAATTGTTTTCAGAAGGAAAAAAACGGACAACTATTAATAAACCCTCTATTTCAATCACCGATCAGTTAAAAACTACAGAAGGATATAATTATAGTCTCCGCCTCCACGCAGAAACAAAATCATCCTCAGCAGAATCTGCCCTATTAGAAAACCACAGTCTTTCTATTTATCAACCAATCCAATTGGGGATTGATACTAAAAAAACAACAGTTACCAATCAAGAAGAAATTACTTTTAATCTTATTACTATTGATCCCATTACCGAAAATATCCTCTCCAACAAACAGTATACCCGATTTACCATCACAAAAAATGAAACTTTTCAGTTAGGATTTTTAAGTTTTCTAAGTAATATATTCCCAATCGAACAAAGTTATCAAAAAACAGTATTCCAAAAAAATATTTCCACAGGGAATGCCACCGTTCATTACACGCCCAAAAAAGGGGGCGTTTATCAAGTATCTTACGAAACTTATACGAATGGCACAAAGATTTCTAGTTCATCAAGTTTCATAGTCTTAGACGATAGCCAATACGCTCCAAATAATATGCACTTACAAATAGAATCAGATAAAACATCCTACGACAGTGGGGAAAAAGCATGCGTTCATATTAATAACCCTTTTTCCATGGCACAGCTTTTCCTCATTATCGAACGGGACACCATTAGAGAATTCTATTCCTTACAGATTACGAACACTCCTATTATTTCCCACCCTGTTACCCTAACTTATCAAGACGAACCAGGTGTAAACGTTACCGCTATATTATCTTCTTTATCTGAAAAAACTCCTTCATTATTGTATGGGGCAATTTCCCTGCCGATTAATCCAGTAAATAAAAAACTACTCATTAGTGTACAAACATCAAAATCCAATTATCTCCCTCAAGAAGAAGTCGAAATCCATCTCTCCGCTTACAATAATTTTAATCAAAGAATCGAAGGAGAAGCTCTAGTAGTGGTTCGTGATCGTGCTGTTTTAAATAGTACAGAAGAAAGTATCAAAGACCCCATTCTTCACTTCTATCAGCAACGTAAACCTCTCTTTTCTACTTGGAGTAGTGCAAAATCATTACTAGAGATAAAACAAATTACCAATAGTACTCCCAATATTCCAACTCCTCGCTTTTCTCAGCTGGCATTTGCGCAAGAGCTTACCGATAATTCTACACTTGAAATTCGTTCTAATTTTCCTTATACAATCTACTATAACGGTGCTGTCCCATTATCAAAAGATCAAAAAACGAGTATTTCTTTCCGACTTCCAGATAATATTACTAGTTTTGATATTACCGTTTTAGCTTATGATCGTGAACAGCTCTTCGGTAAAACCAATGCAGAATTTACTAGTTCCAAACAATTAATGATCGAAGATATTCTTCCTTCATTTTTACGACCTAAGGATCAGCTTGTTTGGGGGGCTTATATCCGTAATTTATCCCAAGAATCTCTTAATGTTGTTTCTACTCTTAATGACAATCTTTCTCTCCTAACCCAAAAAATAACAATACCAGCTCAATCATCTGTTTTTGTTAGCAATTCTACGATCGTCAACGAACAAAATACTCAATGGATCATTGCTGCACAATCTAGTAAATACCAAGATATCGTACTCAGAGAGATTCCTATCATTAGTGAAAATCCATGGTTCTACTCAAGTTATAGCGGAATTTTAGAATCACAAACAAATATTACTATTAACCCTCAAGAACAAACTCAACAGTCCTTACAGGTACAAATTGCTAATACTCCTATTCTCAGTATCAAAAAACCACTACAGGATCTTTTACACTCGGAAAGCTTATCACTCGATCTTATTAGTAAACGGTTACTCCTATTTTTAGCTCGAGAAGATTCTCTTAAACCTTTCCTTGATATAACAGATACTCAGCTCCGTAGACTACTTCAAAATGACATTGATCATTTAAATTCGTATTATAATAATGATACACGCCTTTCTTTAACACCTTATGGCAGTTTTTATTCGACTGACCCTATTAATTTTATTCAAATGTACGAGATTCTCTTATCTGCCCGTCAGAATAACTACACCATTGATAATGCTTTATTAAATAAGCTTGCCACGATTACCACTCGTATTAGTAAAAATAATAATAATTCTATCGCTCAAATATACGCTTTAAATGTCCTCGCAGCAAATAAATTAATTGACCAAGATAGTTTTAATAGTATCTACCCACAATTCCCAAATACTCCTCCAATTCAAGCGTTAATTTTAGATACGATGTACAAATTAGGATTTCCTCTTCAAGAAATCTCCCAACAAACCCAAAAATTATCTAGTCAAATGACAGAAACAAGTTCTAGTATTTTGCTTAAGGATCAATCTCGATTCAATACTACCGCATTTATTCAATATTATGGTTCTTATCTCGATAGCATAAAAATTCTTAATGATTTAAATGTTGATAATATAGAGCATCTTTTTGCTTTTATTACCTTTACTATAAAATATCCTAATACAGAATCTTATCAATCCCTCATCACCGCTAACGGTAAAAAATATAAACTAACCACAACCAATAACAGCATTAATATTCCTATAAATAATAATCCTTTAGATCTATTACTTGAGACTTCTGATAATAATCCCTTATTTTATAATATTCTCTACGCTTATATACCAAAAGTAATTAGTAATTCGATTGATAGTGGTTATCAAATTCAAAAAACACTCTATGAGAACAACCAGATAATTTCTCCTGATCATCTCAAATTAGGGCAAGAGTATGTCGTAGAATTAACAATTACTTCTAAAAATCAAGGAATCCAACGGCTAGAAATCATCGACCCTCTCCATGCAGGCTTTATCCTTAAAGAAAACCGAGCTAGTAGCTCCTATATTCCTAGCGATAATAAGGTTTATTTATATACAAGTATCAATAATAGCTCTACGATAACAGTTCGCTACCCTATTATTAGTCAATATAACGGTACTTGGACAGCACCACCTATCAGTGTTCGTTTACTTAACTCTCCTGAAGTATTCGGAATACAACAACAATTCAATATTACTATCAAACCATAAAAAAGCCAGCAAATGCTGGCTTTTTTATGGTTTTTAATAATTTTATCACTAATCTAGTTTGTGTTCACCATGGAATTTTTCTTGCTCTTCCAAAAATAGTTGGTCTTGACTTTCTTGGATATATTGATCAGAAACCTGTTGAGTCGTATTAACTTTATAGAGCTGAAAAACTTCTCCAACACTATCCATAATTTTTTTCTGAATCTGAATACGAATCCCCATATCTGTTAAAATAACAAGAAGATTACTAACACTAGACATATGACCATCTAATGTCGATTTAACCTCACCAAAATTCTCTTTGAGATCTTTAATTGTATTACTATAATCGTGAAGCCCGTGTTGTTGTTCTTCCATAGAAATTTTAATTTCTTGAGCAAGATTAACTAATCCTTCTACTGTTGAAATCATTTCATGAGTGGCAACATTTTGTTGCTGCATCATATTATTCAACTGAGCAATCCTTTCCGCAACATTTTCTGAATAGTTATTAATCTGTTGTAGGTCTTCCCCAGCAATACGTGCCTGTTCTACAGAATTACCAATTTTTTCAACCATTGTATCCACCACAGTACGAATCTCTTTAGCATTTTTATTGGTAGTCTCCGATAAACGTCTGATCTCTTCCGCCACAATCGCAAATCCACGACCTGCTTCTCCCGCATGTGCGGCTTCAATAGAAGCATTCATGGCAAGAAGGTTTGTTTGCTTAGCAATTCCAGAAATTAATTGTAATAGTTTCAAAATTTGAGAGGAGTATTCCGCAACATCCTTAATTGATACAATCGAAGCATCCACCGCCTCATTTCCTTTATTCGCAACCTCGGTCAATCGAGTAGCTAAATTTGCTGTATCTGATGATATCTGAGCCACCCCATCTACCTGGCGTCCCATCTCTTCTAAGGTTGTTGCAGCCTGTGTCATCGCTGCCGATTGACGAGAAATATTATTAAAAATAATATCTAGCGTTCGTTCCATTTCTTCTAAAGTAGCTGCAGATTGGTTAACACTTAAGATTTGATCCGCCATTTGACGCGAGATTCGTTCCGTAGAATGACGCATCACTTGTGTTTCCAAAGTCCACCCCTTGGAGGCAGCAAACATTTGGGTGATTTGATAAATCAATCCTCGTGCATTATTAAGAAGAAGTAGGGTATAGTGTTCTAATTTATTCAAAAAGATATTAAAATTATCTCTGATATAGACAGTTTCATCATGGGATTGAAAATCTAATCGCTCTGTTAACTGAAGAGTTTCATCACTATTAATTAAACGTTTTGCAACTTCTGTAATAGAACCAACACGTACAGCAAGACTCCGAAGAAATAAATAAGCGATCAAAAATACAATTAATAGAGTAAGAAAAAGAATATATTTATTAGTTTCTATTCGAGCAACCCCTTTGGAAATCGCATCAATTGTGATATTATATAATTCCAAAGAAGGATACGATAACGAAGCTTGGTAAATCTCTGTTAAACGCTGATTATCTCCAGGATATTTTTGAGCTTCTTTTGCGAGTTCAAAAACTTGGAGAAATTCTTCCACAGAGCGTTTCCCTTCTTCCGAATAGGAAGAAACCGCATAATCAAACACCACACCTGGATCAAGAAGAATTTCAAATCGATATTTTAAATCTGCCGTTTGTTGCGGTGTAAAGGTAATCCGAGTAGAAAAATACTGATCAGCGATGAGTACTTTTAATTGATCAAGATAAAACTGTCTCGCTATTGTCAATGTCGATACTTCATTATTGTGGGTAAGTGTAGAGGTAACCACATAAATCACAGAACCTATACTTAACATCAAAACAAACATCCGTATACGAAGGCTGTATATCATATTTTTTAGGAAATTCGTCTTTTTTTCCATCACCATATCCTTGAGTTTCTTTTTTATCCTATCCTATCATGTCAAGAGAAAACATATATTTTTGTTTTCTCTTGAATTATTATTAGTTTTACAACTATAATATAACTATAAAAGATTATATAATCTCTTATAGTTATATCGACGAAAAGTACAAGGATTTTAATACTATGAGTAAATTTTTTCTTCATTCTAAATTTGATCCTGCGGGAGATCAGCCAAAAGCAATCAAACAGCTATCATCAAATTTTCATTCAGGGTTAAAAGAACAAACATTACTTGGGGTAACAGGCAGTGGTAAAACCTTTACCATGGCAGGAATTATTCAAAGTTTACAAGTGCCTACACTAATATTCTCACCAAATAAAACATTAGCAGCTCAATTATTTCGAGAATTTAAAGAGTTTTTCCCAGAAAATGCCGTTGAATATTTTGTATCCAATTTTAGTTATTACCAACCTGAAGCTTTTCTTCCTCAAAAAAATATTTATATCGAAAAAGAATCCCGTATTAATGATGAATTAGACCGAATGAGGATTTCGGCGGTAGC
This sequence comes from Brevinema sp., assembly GCA_051649605.1. Lineage (GTDB taxonomy): Bacteria > Spirochaetota > Brevinematia > Brevinematales > Brevinemataceae > Brevinema_A. The sequence goes on from JBOFHK010000026.1 coordinate 43,860, forward strand.
TTCGCTCTTAGAACGTCAGGATACCATTATCATCGCTTCTGTGTCCTGTATTTATGGGATGGGAGCTCCCACTGACTATAAAGAATTAATTCTACTTCTTTGTATCGGCATGACTATAGACCTTACTCAAATAATTCGACATCTTACACGAATTCTCTACGAAGAAAGAGAATTTACTTTAGATCGGTCTTGTTTTCGCTATTACAACGACCACCTTGATATCCACGTTTCTTATTCTAAAGATCTTCTGAGAATTGGATTTGATAATCATTTTTGTATTACCTCGATTAAAAAAATCCAATATACTACAGGAACAATCTTAGAGGAATTAGACAGAACCTTGATATATCCAGCAAAACTATTTTTAACAACGGATCATAAAATTGAAGCAGCGATCGAAAATATTGAATTAGAACTAATAGACCGACTTCAAGAATTAAGAGCCGAAGGTAAATACGACGAAGCAAGTCGTTTAGAAGCTCGTGTTAAATACGATATTGATATGATGATCAGTATGGGTTACTGTAATGGCATCGAAAATTATTCCCGACATCTCAGCTTTAGAGAGCCTGGAGAACGCCCTTTTACTTTGTTGGATTATTTTCCAAAAGATAATTTTTTGACCATTATTGATGAGTCTCACATTGCCGTCCCTCAAATTAGCAGTATGTTTAATGGTAATCTTAGTCGACGAACAACCTTAGTAAGCCATGGATTTCGTCTTCCGTCTGCAATTGATCATCGACCTCTAACTTTAGCAGAGTTTTTTGATATTACTGATAAAGTCCTTTACGTTTCCGCAACACCTGCCGATTTAGAACTACAAAATTCTGAAGCAATCGTCGAACAAATTATCCGACCAACAGGGCTACTCGATCCTAATATTGAGGTGCACCCTACAGAAGGTCAAATTATTGACATTATTCAAGAGGCCAAATTAAGAAAGGAAAGAAATGAAAGAGTAATCATTACCACCTTGACAAAAAAAATGGCAGAAAATTTAACAGAACACCTCATCGAAGCAGGATTATTAGTGTCCTATATTCATAGTGATGTCGATACGATCAAAAGAACAGAAATCTTACGAGATCTTCGTTTAGGCGTTTTTGATATTTTAATTGGTATCAATTTACTACGCGAAGGGATTGATCTTCCTGAGGTTTCTCTCGTATGTATCTTAGACGCTGATAAGATCGGATTTCTTCGCTCGGCACGTTCTTTAATCCAAATTATTGGACGTTCTGCCCGAAACAGTGAAGGACTTGTTATTATGTATGCAGATAAAATTAGCCCTGCCATGAAAGAAGCAACGAGAGAAACAAATCGTCGACGTAAAATACAAAATGAATTTAATATAGCTCATAATATTACCCCTACCACAATCAGTAAAGGAATATCCGAAATTTTAGAAAGAACCCACAACGCTGAGGATTCTAAAAAAACGGTGAAATTAGCAATAAAAAATATTCTCAAAGAAGAAAAAACAGTGATAAAAAAAATAAAAAAACTCACCACACTAATGGAAGAATACGCAGAAAAATTACTCTTTGTTGAAGCAGCGTTATGTAGAGACGAGCTCCTAAAATTAGAAAAAACAAAAAAATCTAAAAAAATAAGTGAGTAGCATAAATAATATGAAACAGAGATCTAAAAATCCCCTTACGATTTATTCAAAATTATAGGAGTTACTCATTCTTAAGAGGGAGTACTGAAATATCAACAAAAATTACTTGCCCTCCCAAAACTGGATCATCCATAGTAAGAGAACTTTCAAATAAGCGTGGAGCTAAGAGATTATTCCAATTAGCGGTACGACTTTTAAAAAGAGATTGCTTAGACTTAGGCATAGGTTCAAAAAATTTATTGCCTAAAATACTCCCCGTAGACGCATCAATCAATACTGCTTGAAGAATATGGGTATTAATAGGACGTTTTAATTCTGCCAATAGTTGCTTGGTCGTTCGTATCGTATATTTTTCTGGAAATAAAGCTATTAATTCACTTTCAATAGCTAGCTGACTACCAACAACAAGGGAATACGTTCCTGCTTCGATATTATCAGGTATTAATAGTGATAAATTAGTATAAGTTGTTTGAGAGAGATATTTTTGTAGGGCAATTTGTAAATTGATAGTTTCGCCAGCAAAATATTCTTTACGAGGTACTTTTACTTCTTCGACAGCAAAATAATTGTACGGTTTCTCCGAAATATCAACGATAAATTCCATTTTTTGGGGAACAAAATGTGTTAGATCATTATTCCAAAGAATAGAAATATAATTGTTCCAATATTCTTTCAAAGCACGTGGATCATACACCGAATGCCGTACCCAATTAACTTGATTAGAAACTATTTGGTCATTGGTAAGAGATAAATTCCAAGACAATTTTATCTGTCTTTCGATATTCTTACCTAGCTCCCTCTCCAATATCATCCCGATTCCCTCACTAAGCAACATAGGAAGGTATTTACGAGAACGCGCCATCCTCATCGTATAAGTATTAGAATAAGATTTCCCATGAATATGAAAAGTAACAGGAATCATAGTAGCCTGTTTATCAAAACGTCCATAAACAGTCGAGAGTCCATCAAAAACCGTTGAACCAATAGTTTCGGGGAGAGCTCTTCCAATCTTAAACGATAAGCGTGTACTTGGCATAATATCATAAATTTCTGCTCTCGCTAAAGGAAGGCTCACCGGTCCTTCTCCATCCATGGGATGTCCATAGATATAAACATTTTCACCATCTACATAGGTTACCGTCCCTATAGAAGCAATATTAATATCACCCTCTACAAGTTTGATAGCAACAGCATCTCCTCCTTTTAGAGGAGCAACACCATTAGAACGTGAAGAAGGTACGGTAATAAATTCTTCGATTCCTTGGGGATAACTAGAAATTTGCTTAGAATTTTGAAGTTTTTCTAAAAAATCTCCGCCTTCCAATCCTTCTAAGGTCCAAGAGTTTTGGATTGGGACAGCATCTTGAGGAATAAAAGCAGTATTCCCACCTCTTTGTTTGTCTGACACCATATCTTGAATAGGAACAATACCCGCTAGTAATTCTATTGCATTCGCCCACGTATAAGCTAAAGCTCCAACTAGTTTACCATCAATATACACAGGGCTACCACTCATTCCAGCAGCAACGCGGGTACGTTCTACATTATCGCCTGATAATCTTACCAAAATTAAACCAGCTTGAGGTAAACGATTTGGCATATAAGAAATCACTTCTACCTCCATACGTTCTGGCTCTAAACCCTGCATAACCGTAAGAGCATAACCTTTCATTCCTCGTTTCAGCTGGGTTGGGTTAAAAAATTCTATCTGCTGCGTATAAAGAACAGTATGAGATAATAAAAAAATAACAATAATTTTTTTCATAGAGTAATCCTTTAAGAAATTAAAAATTAACGGTAATTCCACCATTTGCCTGAATCCCACCATAATAAGTCCCTGAAATAAATTGAATGTTTTGATTGAGGATATTCTTTACTTCAATAAATAATTCTGCTGTCTGATAAATTTTTTGGGAAATTCTGAGATTTAGTAGAAGAGCAATAGGGGCTTGGTCGGTTTCGGTGAGCATTCGCGGAGCATATAAGGTAAAATGGGTCTCCAAATTAAATCCTACAGGCTTGTATCCCAAATTTAGAAAGACATCAAACTTATGAGGACTAAATAAGAGCCAAAATTTTGGAATATTCTGATAACGGTAGGCAACATTCATGTTGAAGATATTTCCTGTATCCAGCCCAAAACTAAATCCCGTTTCAATAATATCTACCTGAGAAATACTAGTAAAATTATAGAGCTGCGTTTCTATATCGTATTGATAAATACGTTTAGCATTATAATCGCTATAGTTAACATCCAGAGCCATCCAAAAAATCGGATGAGGGGTAATTCTCATAGTACTAGAATAAATCCATCGAGATTCTGGACTTGGTATTAGCGAAAAAAACTGACTTTCTCGAGCTGCTAATTCTGCGTTGTAGAGAGTAAAATCCCCAGATATTTTAAAATTCCATGTAAAATAATCTAAGTACTGATATTCTAAACTCAACTCAGGCCAGCCAAATATGGCATTTTCTGAAGAACTCACAAGCCCCATCCCTATTCCCACACTCACTCCTTTGCCCAATACAAAATCTGTTTTTATATTTAATAGCCCAGTATGAGCCTGAAAATATCTATAATCATTAAACCAATAACTACTTTCAATTTCAAAATAGTTTTTATCGGTAAAATTTGCCCGATAAGCCAATAACAAATCTCCATCAATCAGCAATACATTATCCGTTATCACTGATTCTAAATTCTTCTGAGCCAAGATTGTAAAACCACTATGTGCCGAAATATCAAGATAAGATTTATCATCAATCCAATGTTTTGTTTTAAAGGTAAGGGGAATATATTGAGTATCTTGATTGTGATTAGTGTTGCTAATAAACTGCCTAGTGTGTTGATAATACTCAAATTCAAAAGAAAGTAAACTATTATTAATATCAGCATCAACATAAGCTTGTAAACGATTTTGGAAAAAAGAAGTATTATCAAACTCTTGCTTATTAAATAGAGCGTTTTGACGAAAATTCCCTTGATAAGTAAACTTATACAAAACATTACTAATCATATTCTGTAATAGGGCATTAATCTTGGTATCATTAAAAGAACCATAAGAGGCATTTAATAAAGCAATACGACGTGTCTCTTTTTGAGATAAGGCTCTACTAAAAGAAACATCCGCCAATCCAGTAGAAATTTCTTCTAAATAGACATCTTGAAACTGGGGATTCCTTTCTCTTAGAGTAGCTTCTTGAATACTAACAGTATTAAGAACACTTTGATCTTCAATAACTAAATCCAATTCAGGGAGAATAATTTCATCAGCCTGTGCCAAAGACATACTAGGAAAAAAAATGAGCAAAAACATTAAGAATAAAGGCATAACCATTCCTTAATATTAATTGCTCATATTATAACATACTTACAAAAAAATCTCAAGAGATACACTTAGGGCTCAAACGACAATACCTTTACTGGCTAATAATACCCTTGTTTCATCAGACATTGGGGTAAACCCCCTATTGATGAGACCTTTTGTATAGATTTTATTATAAAAAAATGCTCCCACAATATTAACAATAAAATAATATAATGAAGAGATTATACTATAAATCCCAAGATCGTCCATTATTTGAAACGTGATCGCTCCATCAATATTAGAATACGTGTAGGGCATATAATAAAAACCCACTATATAAAATAAAAAAAAGGGTAAAAAGATTTTGAAATCACCCCTTAGAAGAGGAACAAACATCCCGAAAAAAAACGTTGTCCAAGAGAATCCAAGAATAGCTTTTTTAATCTGACCAGTATGTCTATTTTGCAAAAACACTATCATTATATTTCCTTATTTTATATTTCAAAACCAACAATCTTTTGAATCATTAGTTTTAAAATATTACTTAATCAAATATTTATTTTTATTTACTTTATTGTAAAATCATGCCCTAAATCAAAATTAAGATTTTCATAAGAACGATTTAAAGCAACAGAAATCGGTACTTGCTTTGCCATAGAACCCATTAATTGACGAGGACCTGGAGAGGTAAAACAATCATCCTGCGCCCAAGCTTTACGCCTAGATACAAAAAATTCAAAGGCAGGAGAATTTAATTTGACCAAAGCCTTTTCGATTACGAACTCATCTTGACCGTGCCGACGTTCAATATTTAAAAGTCCTGTCAATGGAATTGCTTGTGCCCGTCCACTTTTTTGAAGATCTGTAATTGCTGCCATATAACCTGTATGTCCACCTAACGCTAAAGAACCAGCCACTAAACCAAGATTCAAACAATAAGCAGCGTCGAATACTGTCGGTGCTCCACAGCGTCCTTCATAACCAAAAAAATGATTTAAAGGGGCAAAATTATATTTTGCAAAATAACCTTCCGACGATTTTTGCATTTCTTTGATACGATCTGCCACCATTTCAATCACTAAGGTTTCTGTAGGGATCTGAGATAAAGGAAGATTGCCATGAGAATCCCGATCCAAGAGAAGCATTGCTTGAATACTAACAGGAAGTGCTTGGTATAGTAATTGTGTTTTTTCGTCAAGTTTTTCTACCATAAATGCTTTTTTCTGGTGAACATCCATCGCAGTAAATTTTTCTACATTATGGCCAATCATTTCATCCATTTGGGAAAGCATAGCTCTCATTTCTGGAATAAATTCGATAAATCCTTCAGGGATTAAAACCAATCCATGATTGATACCTTTTTCGGCACGGTATTTAACAACTTCTGCAATTTCATTAATAACTTGTGCAAGTGAATATTTTTTTTCTAAGACTTCTTCAGAAATAATCGTATAAGCAGGTCTCGTTTGAAGTGCCGTTTCTAAAGCCACATGACTTGCAGCACGCCCCATAATCTTGACAAAATGCCAATATTTAAGTGAAGACGATGTATCTTGAAGAATGTTACCAACCATTTCAGAATAAATTTTTGTTGCCGTATCAAATCCAAAAGAAATTGGAAGAAGATCCCCTAACTGAAGATCACCATCAATCGTTTTTGGAACACCAATAACGGTAACACCATGAGGAGCTAAAAACTCTGCTAGTACCGCAGCATTAGTATTAGAATCATCGCCTCCAATAATAATAATCGTATCCAATTTGTATTTGATGACGACATTTTTTACTTGAGTAAATTGTTCTGGAGATTTGATTTTGGTACGATCTGAGCCCATAAAATCAAAACCACCAGTATTACAAATATCATCTACCATCGTATCGGTAATTTCAAAAAAATCACCAGCTAAAAGCCCTTTTGGCCCTTTTTTAACCGCTAATAAGGTATTATTTTCACCCAAAGCTTTTTTAATCCCAACAACAACATTATGCCCTCCAGATGCCGGCCCTCCTGAAAATAAAACCGCAACGCGTTTACCGGAGACGTCTAAAGCCCCATCAACTGATAAAATCTTATTTTCACTTTTCGCCACCATTAGAGGAAATGCTGTGGTAATTGCATCACCATCTTTCGTAGTCAATACCTGATTGGATTTTTTAAATTGCACTGCCTGTAAGGAAGAACCTTTAATAAATTCTTGTAAAACAGGAACAGCTAGTGTTCTGATGTAATTCTCAAAGGGAGAACGATGTCTCTCCATATTAATAAGTTTATTATTTAACTCACTCATAAATTATCTCCTAAGGGATTTAGTTATTAACAAAATATCCGATTTTTCTAAACCGTTCATAGCGATCATTAAGTAGTTTTGTAATACTCTTTTTTCGTAGTTGTCGTAAATTTTCAACAATCATCGTCGATAAGGTTTGCATCATCATTGAAGGATCTCTGTGAGCACCCCCAATAGGTTCAGGAATAATCTGATCAACTACAGCAAATTCTTTAAGGTATTTTGGTGTATATTTTAGTGCTTCAGCAGCCTGTTGTACTTTGGTAGAATCATGCCATAAAATCGAAGCACAAGATTCTGGAGAGATAACAGAATAAATTGAATGTTCCAAAATCAATACTCTATCAGCTATAGCAATTCCTAAAGCCCCTCCACTTCCACCTTCTCCAATAACAATAGAAATAATCGGTGTTTTTATTCCAAAAAAATTCATAATATTATTTGCGATCGCCTCACCTTGTCCTCGTTCTTCCGCTCCAATCCCAGGATAAGCACCTGGAGTATCTACAAAAGTCAATACAGGTTTTTTAAATTTCTCTGCAAGCTGAACTGCTCGAAGTGCTTTACGATACCCTTCAGGGTTTGGCATTCCAAAGTTTCTTTTAATACGAGAATGTACATCTTTCCCTTTTTCTTGCCCAATAATCATAAATTTTTCACCGTCCAATTCTGCCCAACCTGCAATAATCGCTCCATCATCGCCAAAAACTCTATCTCCATGAATTTCTACAAAGTCTGAAAACATTTGCTCTATATAATCAAGAAATCCTGGTCTTGCTGGATGTCGAGCAACCTGTGTTGTCTGCCAAGGAGTTAGATCTTGGTACAAATGATTTAAGATACTTTTTTTTTGGTCTTCCAAGGCATATACTTGTACAAGATCGCTTTCTAAATCTGACTGGAGAATGTCAATCGCAAGATCAATTTCTTTCAATTCTTGTTCAAAATCTAAATATTTCATAATGAAAACCTCTGTATTAAAAATATAATAATATATAGATCAAACAAATGACTGTTTTCAAAATTATACTGTATAATTATCAATTCGTCAAGACAATCATTAAAATAAATATTCTTCCTAGTGAAAATAATAAAAATAAAAAGTGAAGAATCATTCCTCACTTTTTATTTTTATATGTTGTTCTTATTGGTTTACTGTCACTTTTTTCATCGATACAGTTTTAACAGGTTTATCATTCATTCCTGTTTGTACAGCACCAATTTTTTTAACAATATCTAATCCTTGGATTACTTGCCCAAATACAGCGTGTTTGCCATCAAGCCAAGAGGTTGGAACTAAAGTAATAAAAAATTGTGATCCCCCCGTATCTGGTCCCGCATTCGCCATAGAAAGGACACCAGCATTAACGTGCTTAAGATGAGGATGAAATTCATCTTTAATCGTATACCCAGGACCACCCATACCTGTGCCTTGTGGATCTCCAGTTTGGATCATAAAATCTTTTATAATACGATGAAAAATAATCCCATTATAAAATCCTTCTTTTACAAGTTTAAGAAAGTTTGCCGCAGTAATTGGAGCTTTATCTTCAAAAATTTCTGCTTTAATTACTCCCATCTCTGTTTCTATTGTTACCACAGGGTTTTTTGGATTAATTGGTTGAATAATTCCCGTTTGTGCTTCTAAATTACTTTCTGACATAATTATAACTCCCAATGCGATTAATAAAATTTTTTGAGTGATTTTCATAAAACCTCCACGGTACTTTGATATTTTATTGTATTATTTGATTTTCCTTATTATAAATTAATATATTACGATATACTATATAACAAGCTGCTTTTAATATAGAATAATATAGAAATAAAGACCCTATATTTTTATATTATAGCAAAAACTATTAATTAAATCAAGAATTTTATACATTTATACAATCATAAAAAATAGTCGTTTAGTAAAAATTGATTTTTAGATAAAAAAATGTCATAATAAGCAGTACGCATCAAAGCATAGGAGTATAAAAATATGAAGAATTCTTCCCGTTTTATGATGCTTATTATAATATTTTTAGTGGGATTTGCCTTTACAGGAATCAAGCTTATTCAGACAACTCTTTTTCCCAATACAAGGCTCAGTTCTGTTAACTATCGTATTACCCAACCACGAGGAAACATCTACGATACACGAGGTCGTCTCATTGCAGGTGTTTCTTCCACAAGCTCTTTATATGCTCGTCCCAATCGGATTTCGGAAGAATTAAAAGAATATATCAATCAATACCTCTTAGCAACAGGATATTTTTCTTATACGGAATTAGAAGGATTAAACCAAACTAATAAGGGTTTTGTTTATATTAAAAGAGATATGACTCCTTCTATTACTACCCCTGTAGAAATCCTATATAAAACATTAAAAGATAAAGGTTTCCTCAAAAACGACGAAATTGGAATCACCACTGAAGAATCACGGTTTTATCCTTATCCATTTTTATCACCTATTATCGGCATCTTAGGACGTGATGGATTAGGACTTTATGGAGTAGAATATACTCAAAATGAACTCCTGACACAAGGTAATAGCTTAACACTTAGTATTGATTCGGAAATTTCCCGTATTGCCTATGAAGAGTTATTTCGTGTCGTTAAGGATTCAAATGCCGATAGTGGTAGTGTAGGAATTATTAATCTTAAAACGAGAGATATTTTATCTCTAGTTCAAGTAACTGATCAAGCTCACCAAGCAACAGCCGTATCTCATATTTTTGAACCAGGATCAGCAATGAAATTATTCACCGCAGCTTTTGCTATGGAACAAGGATTAGCCTCTACTACAAGCCCAAATTTTGATGACTCTACACCTTATAAAATTGGTAGTTACACCTTTACTAGACCTCGTTATGGCTATATTCCTTTATCAACCATGCTTACCAAATCTGCAAATATTTCTTTTGCTCGTCTTTCCTCTCAGTTTAGTATCGATGATTATTATTTATGGCTAACGGAGTTGGGATTTGGACAAAAAGCCAATCTTCCTTTAACTGGTATCGAAAAAGGTATCCTCCATCCCCCTGATAAATGGAGTGCCTTATCCAAACCCATGATTGCTATTGGACAAGAAATTGGAGTAACAACCCTTCAACTTCTTATTGCCACTTCTGTTATTGGAGGGGGAGGACAATATATTGATCCAAGATTCCTTATTTCGATCCGCAATCCCTCTGGAGAAGAGACCTTAGTTGCTCCTACACGAGAAACTAAACAACTATTACACCCCCAAAAAGCTAAAGAATTGTTATATACAATAGAAGATGTTATCCGTACAGGTACAGGAAAACAGGCAGCGGTAGAAGGGGTAAGAATTGCTGGAAAAACAGGAACAGGTATGATTGCAGGGATTGAAGGCTATGGCCAGGGTAAAAATAATACCGTCTTTATCGGAATTCTACCCGTCGAAGATCCTAGTATCGCTATCGTCGTATCCATCCACAACCCCAAAGGGAGTAGCCGAAGCGGAGGGGGTGTATCTGCTCCGTTATTTTCGGATATAGCACGGAGGATTTTAGTATCTACTGGCTATCAACAAAAAGCTAACATATTAGAATAGTAACACATACATATCGAGGTCATTTATGAAAAAACAATTTTCTCCCTCCCATATCTTTAAAGATGGGATTTTTTTACTCCTTCCCGTGGGATTGACTATTGGTGTAATCTACTGGGGCTGGTCTTTACTCCGAGGATTTATTCCTGATCTTTCCATCATCCTACCAAAAACAATTACCGAGCAAGCGAATTTCTCTCAATTTTTAGATCTTATTTCTCTTCTTTTTTTTATCTCTATTATTACTATTTTTGGGATGTTGGCATCAACATTCTTAGGTAAATTCTTTTTATTCCTATTTGATAAAATCCTTACTGGCCCGACATTTATCAGACCAATTTATACAACATTTAAAAAAATCACCGAAAGTATCTTCAAAAAAGAAAGTGATTCTCCCTTATCAGCGGGGATTTCAGAAAGTATTTTGATTCCCTATCCCAACAAAGATAGCCAAAGCATCGGATTTATTACCTCTCTCCATGCTAAACATCTACTTGGGGAAGAAGAAGGGGAAAAATGGTTGACGGTCTATGTCCCTTCTGCACCTGTAATTTCTGCAGGATTTTACCTTCTATGCCGAAAAGAAGATACCACCCCCTGTAAACTCGACAGCAGTACAGCAATGACAACCATTATTTCTGTCGGTGCAATACAAAACTCTAAAGAATTATCTCCCTCCAACCCTATCAAAACTCCTAAAGAAAAATACCCCAATTTCCTTCGTATTTGGTTTATTAACGGTATTTTACTTCTCACACCTATTATTACTACCTTTTATATTTTAGGCTGGATCTTTAACTATTTATATACTTTCGTTACTAAAATTTCCCAATTACTTCCCAATACACTATCAATCAACATTCCTGAACCGTATAATAATATCCTCATTAATATTATTATTTTTCTCATTTTGATTGTGATCATTATGATCATTGGGCTCTTGGGAGAAAGTACCTTCGGGATTTGGGTTAAAACCCTCAGTACCCGAATTTTCCATAGTATCCCTATGTTCAACAAAGTATATAGCGTCATCGAACAAATTGTTAAAGTTTTTTCCCCTGATCCTTCTAAAAACAGTACTTTTGACCAAGCGGTACTAGTACCTTATCCTTCTGATGCAACCTATGCAGTTGGATTTGTTACAGGAGCTAATGCAGATTATATTAGATCAGATAGTGATAGTAAATACCGTCCTGTATTTATCCCTACCACCCCTATTCCCACCACAGGCTGGTTTATTATTTCAGAAGTTGAGAAAATAATCCCCCTAGATATGTCTATAGAAAAAGCGTTTGCCTTAGTAATTTCCGCAGGGATTCTCACAGAGGATCAAGAATGATTCAAATCCATGAAATCCTCACAAATATGGATGATACAAAAAATTTAGTGATCAAACAAGGAGAACGAATCATCCGCCTTCACTCTTCGAGACCTATCGCCGAAAGTAAGAAAATTTTTTCCCAGCTTTCTCCGTCAGCACCAGCATATTTTCTTGGGGGCTTAGGGCTAGGATATTTACTAGAAATTCTCCTTACCCATCCTGCCAAATGTCTTATTTACGAACCTCTTTCTCCAATTTTTGATACGGCATTAACAATTAGACCAGAATTAACCAAACTCCTATCCCATCCTCAAGTAATTTTTGTCCGTAATATCGAAGAGTTAACGCAGGCAATCCAAGAACATAAACTCACCGATTTATCTTATACAATCCATCGATCCTACCATGAATTGTTTCCGGAGCAATTCCAACAAGTTCACCACCAAATTTCTTCTAGTATCCGAAAGCAGACCGTTGGTAACGCCACACTCCTCCGTTTTGGTAAAATATGGACAAAGAATATTTTTCGTAATATGCATCGATATTTCCATAGCCAAAAATTACTCCCCTATCTAGGCTGGGCAAAGAAAAAACCTGCTATTATTATTGGAGCGGGGCCTTCCCTGGGAGATTCTCTCGAGCTGTTACAACAATATCAGAATCATGCCATATTAATCGCGTGCGATACCGCTCTCCCTATCTTACACCACAAAAGAATTAATCCTGATTTTGTGGTTACGGTAGATCCTCAAGAAAAAAATTCTCTCTATCTTCGTTATACTCCCATAAAAAACCATATTTTAATCGCCGATCCCTCTGTTCACGATAGTACCTTTGAACAATACAAAAAAGAAAATATTATCTTAATGGATTCAATATTTCCTTTATATAAACCTTTTGAAGATTTTTGGGGAGCTTGTGGTTTATTGGCTTCTGGAGGCTCTGTTTCTACCTCTGCCTTTGATTTCGCCCGTAAAATAGAAGCGGATCCAATTATTATGGTAGGGCAGGATCTAGCTTTTACCAATAATAAAACCCACAGTGCTGGAAATATCCTCACTGAATTTTCTCGAAGTACCCATCATCGCTTAAATTCTTTCTACCAAAATCAGGCTCTAACCACACATACCCTACATTGTGAACCAATTAAAGGAAGAAAAGCTCATCAAAAAGTTTCTGCTGATGCTCGGCTTATTTTATTTCGTGATTGGTTTTCCCAAGAAATCCCCAATACCAACGCTTCCGTAATAGTTGCTGGTATGGATGGAGCATTTTTAGAAGGTGCTGAACATATGGAAATCCCCCAAGCATTTTCCAAATTAACAACCCCAATCACTAAAAAAACCTTAAGCCTCACAAAAATCATTGGGTCAGAAGATTATCAAAATTTTCTAACTCAAACTCATACCCTTATTAACTCACTAATACAGCAATGTTCTCAAATTGTATCTAGTATTCTACAAGCTTCCAAAAAAAATAATTTAGATTTGGCCATTCAAGAATCAACAAAACTTCAAAATCTTATTTCTAAGAATTATCATATTTCTTTATTACTTTCTATTACCATGCAAGACTCCGTCCAAGCTGGATTAAATTTCCCTTCAAATATCAGCTCTAAAGAACACATTACCCTTCTTTTAAATATTGCTCAAGAGGCTCTTTCTAGTCTCAAACAGCTCAACAGCCTCATCAAAAAAAACCTTTCTTTTTTCTTCTAAATAATGTCTCATAAATAGTTGACAATAGAGTATTTTGTGTGTATTTTTGAATTATAAAACTTTTATTCACTAAGCCCACACAGAATCGGTCGTCATTATAGGAGCAATTCATGAAATATTTATGGATATTATTAGCTTTTATTCCTATTACAGGATTTAGCCAAACCGAAGAAAAAGAAGATGTATTTTATATTACTCCAAAAATATCGTGGAAAGATCAAATCCAAGCGATCCAGTATTTTGGGATGGAAGCTTATGGAAATTCTGGTAATTTATATAAATCGGCACACACCGATCTTTGGAAAGATAATAGTTTTTCTTGGGAACTATACTATGTCGCATCGATTCCAAAATACAATTGGATTTCTTTTGGATCAGGCTTGGAAGTAACAGGAACAGTTGAACGAGATCCCACAGACGGGACTGTTTTTGATAGGCAACTTCTGGAAGGATTTTTATTTGTCTTCCAAGCTTATATGAATGTTTCCCCATGGTTTACCTTACATGCGAATAGTCTTGGAAAGATAGAATTTCAATTTAGATATAATGCTTCATTTAGAAATCCTGTAGATGGAAATTTTGGACATTTCCTCTTAACAGAAGTCATTTTTGGATTTTTCCTAACAGGCAATCAAGTAGCCGAAGTAGATGGGAGTATTGATAAATTTTGGATTGCCAGTCCTTCAATAGAATTTTTATACTATATTCAATTTCATGAACATGTGGCATTCCGTTGGTTCACTAAACTATATTTGAATAATGGTTTATTTTATGAAAGCGGTATCATCCCTAGTCAAACAATCCCTATAGACTTATACGCTCGTTTTGATTTTATTGTAGGTAATGGTATTACTCTCTGGGTACGAGCCCAATGGAACATCGCAAATACCGATTTTAGCGATGCTGCCCTCTTTCAAACGCGGAACTCTTTTGATATTCAACTACGCGCAGGATTAATTCTTATTGTCGATTTCCTCAAAAAACCTTCCCGAACTTAGAAAAGTGATAAAATAGTTCTTTTATATAGAAATAAGCCTCCCCATAAACAGAGAAGGCTTATTTTTTATTGATTATTTTTAAGACAAAAGATAATTTTTTATAAAGTAGGCAACTCCATCATCTTCATTGGAAAGCGTCTCCAAACGAACAGCCTCTTTTACCGTAGGACGGGCATTATTCATAGCCACTCCCCAACCTACCATTTGAAGCATTTCGATATCGTTGACATCATCTCCAAAAGCAACTACTTCTTCCATAGAAATATTCTGTGATTCTACTAGTCGTTTTAAGGCAGCACCTTTATTCACTCCATGAGCCATTACTTCAACACAACGAGCTGGTGAACCATCATCTGCTAGATTATGCATGCCTGGTCTCGTCAACAAAATAGAATAAGAATCCCCATAATTCTCACAGAGGTCTTGGTATAATCGTATAATTTCTTCCTCTGCTCCCATAATAAAGAATTTTTTACAGCTACTAAGATCTATGGTATCTAAATCCTGTTTATAACCCTGTACTGTTACTTTCTGTAAATATTGCTGCATATATTCGTTTTCTAACTCATAGTAATAAGAATCTCCAGCGTAAACAATAGCCATTACTTTATAAGATCTTACTAGATCTATTAATTGCCTCATCGAAGCTGGGCTAAGATTATTTTCTTGTTCTCGTTGCTTAGAATGCATATTCCAAACAGCTGCACCATTAAAATTGATCATATATTTGGGTAGGTCAAGTTGCTGGGCAAACTGCATCGCCGTACTATCAGCTCTTCCCGTTACAATATAAACTTCTCTTCCTGTTTTAATTAATTCTTTGATGGTTTTTTCTGTATACTCTGAACACTTAGTTTTATCGTTGACCAAAGTACCATCAATATCAATAGCAACTGCTTTAATTTTGTTAGCATCAAAGTTTTTTAAATCATTTTTAAGTTGTAATTTGAGTTCTTGCATATATTATCCTTATGTTATAATATTACTATTATAACATAAGGATAATATTATTGCAAGCTGACCCTAAAGATTCTCTTATTAATTCCGTTATATAAATTCAGAAACCTTCTAAGGATCTTTCATGAATATTTTTCTTTTTCTAATTTTATTTTTCTCCATACCTCTGTATACAGCAGAACACCAACGAGAATTTCGAGCTATTTGGGTAGCTTCGGTATTTAATATTGACTGGCCTTCAGCTACGGGATTATCTCAAAAAGAGCAAAAAGAAGAAATTCTAAAGATTTTAGATATGGCACAAGAACTAAAATTTAATGCTATTATTCTTCAAATCAAACCAACTTCCGATGCTTTTTATTCTTCAAAACTTTCTCCCTGGTCTCGTTATTTAAGCGGAACACAAGGTGTCCATCCTGGTTACGATCCTCTCACTTTTTTTATAGAAGAAGCCCAAAAACGATCATTAGAAACTCATCTATGGGTGAATCCTTTTCGTATTTTAAATGGAGAAGGTTGGGACACCCTAAGTGCCAATCATATTGCTCGTAAAAATCCTGATTGGGTAATTGAATACAACAATCGTTATTATTTTGATCCAGGAAATCCAAAAACTCGGCAATATATCCTCAAAGAGATGTTAGAAATCGTCCAAAATTATGATCTTGATGCCTTACATATGGATGATTATTTTTATCCCTATAAAAGCTATTCCCAAGGTAAATTACTTCCCTTCAATGATAACAAATCTTGGACAAAATATCAAGCTTCTTTTAAAAATCGAGATGATTGGCGACGTGATAACGTCAACATATTCGTTAAAGAACTAAGCGATGCCATCAAAAAAGAAAAATCCCATGTAAAATTTGGTATTAGTCCTTTTGGAGTTTGGAGAAATAAATCGGTAGATCCTAAAGGTTCGGATACGGAAGCTGGTCAAACCAATTTTGATGACCTATATGCCGATGTTTTATTATGGACAGATAACAATTGGGTTGATTATATCCTTCCTCAATTGTACTGGCATTTTGATACCAAAGCTGCCCCTTACGGCACTTTGGTAGAATGGTGGAATAAACAGATCACAAATTCTGTAGATCTTTATGTAGGGCTTGGTATTTATAAGCTCCACGAAAACAACTGGCCAATTACCCATATCAAAGAACAAATAGATTTTGCTCGCAAGCATTCCAATATCAAAGGATTCGCCTCCTACAGTGCGAAATGGATTTTACAAGATACCAAAGGCATCAAAGACTATATCAAAAAAGAAATCCACCCTTATTATGCTCTAGTACCACCAAGTACAAAGATGAATAGTATAAAACCAAAACAAGTAAAAAATTTCACATTAGAAGAAAAAAATAACAAATATTCTCTAAAATGGGAAAATAGTGATCCTAAAGCTACTCATTATTTTGTATTGTATCGTTTCCCAAAAGCAAAAATCCTCCAAAGCGTAGAAAACATTATAGGTATTATTTCAGCAAAAAATAAATTGGAATGGGTTTTAGAGAGCTATGACGACAACGATTGCTATGGAATTACGGCAGTTTCCCGCCTTCATCAAGAGAGTAGCCTCTTAACTTTAGATGATGTAGAAAAAATACAGGGATTGGAGATGATTGACCAAATAATCTTAAGTAATAACTAGTCATAGAAGGTAACAGTTGTCCCATTTTTTTTATCCAAGGACACATGGAGATAAGCAAAAACTTCGTCTTTCATTAGAGGAATATGAGAAATAACTCCAACAACTCGTTGTTCGATTTCTACTAGTTTTCTTAGGGAGTCCAAAATAATCATAAGATTATCTTGATCTAAAGTACCAAAACCTTCATCTACAAAGAAAAACCGATGTCCTGCTCCACTTTCATCTGCTAATGCTAAAGCAAGTGATAAGGCTGCTTGGAAACTCTGACCCCCTGATAAGGTTGCCAAATCTCTCTTACTACCCCCAGAAAGTCGATCAATAATTATAATCCGACCTTTTTTACCATCTAATTCTTCAGGTGCAGACAGCTCAAATTGATTCTGCGTAAAATGAAGAAAACGTTGATTTGCGGTATAACAAAGTTTGGATAAATATTTCAATCCAATAAAATACACAAAAGCACTGGCTTTAAAAAGTTTTTTGAGTGATTCAATATTTTCTTTCCGAAGTGATAATTTTTGATAAGTATTTTGGAGCTTATTTTTTTGATTTAACTGCCCTTGCAGAGTGATGATTTCGTTACGGTAAGAGCCCAATTGTTGCTGTCCGTAGGAATACTGCTCTGATAATTGATTAAGTTTGTCTTGAGATTCTTGGATTTGAGGGATAAGATCCCCTTGTTCATCCAAATAAGTAAAGTTTTTGATACTTTTCATTTCTCCAGAACAGACGAGAAAATCTCTAAAAAATCCTTCAACATCCTGTGGTGTTTTCTGCGGATATGTTTTGACGATATTATAGTACTCTCTATCATATTCTTCTTGACCCTGTGCCAGTATTAGTTCTAATTCACACAATTCTTTATACTGAGAGTCCTTATCCCATTCTAATCGATCTTTTTCTCTTAAAACCTGTTGGTATTGCTCTGTTAATTCTTGTTTTTTATGTTTTGTAACCGTCTCTTTCTGCTGGAGTAGATCAATATCCTTTTTAAGGTTTACTAACTCTTGGTCTTGCTCTATTTTATCTCGACAAATTTTTTGATAAGCTTGCTTTAAATCCTCAGCACAGGTATATTCTCCAAGCTGTACTTTCATACGATCTTGATATTCACTATATTTTTCTTGATAGTCTCGAAGAAGAATTTCTTCAGTACCTATATGTGATATCTTTTGCTGTAGTTGGTATACCTGATTACTCAACGTAAGTAATTCATTATTATCTGATTCTATATAAGGATTGGGGTGTTCTAACGAGCCACATAAAGGGCAAGGACTCCCTTCATGAAGATGCTTCAAGACAATTCCTCCAATATCTTTCGCTAACTCTTCTCGTTTTTGGAGTGTAGATAATTGTACTATAATCTGATCTTTTTCCCGTAAATTGATTTGGATTGATTCAATTTTTTGATTTAATGTTGTAGATTCCCGCTGTGCCGTAAGATACTGCTGTTGTCGTATTTCCAATACGAGCATTTGTTCCGTAAGCTTGGTCGTTGATTGTTCATCGCTTTGTTTTCGTTTACGAGAAAGATTATTTTCCAATTCTTGAAGTTCTTGTACTAACTCTTTTCCCTGATTAATAAGATTCTGTAACAACTCTTCTCGATTTTTAAGATCTTGGGTAAGATGTTCCAAACTAGCCTGTAAATTATCTTTACGATATTGTGCTTGGATTTTATTTTCTTCACGCTCAATCATGGGGAGAATTTGTAAACGCTCTTGAGCCTGCCTATATTCCTCATACTGAGCTTGTAAAAGATCAAAACGCTTCTGTATTTGCTGAGCTTGCTCTTGCTGTGCCTGACATTGTTTTAATTGATTGAGTTTTTCTTGTTGTACTTCCATTTGCTCTTTGAGAAGATTAACATCATTTTGTAAATTTTGTTCATTCTGTTGCAATTCTTGTAAGCTTTCTTCATTAGCAGATTGTAGTTCTTGTAATTTTCTTTCAATATTATAAAATTCTTGCAGTTCTGATTTTTCTATTTTTTCTACCGCCCCCGATAATTCAAAACGCTCCAGTTGGAATAATCGCATAAGCGTAGCCGTACTGTCTTTGGGTTCCGCAGAAATAAATCCTAGAAAATCCTGTTGTTGAAGTACGATTGTTTTACGAAAATCATCATAAGTAATCCCCAAAAGATCTTCTCCAGAATTAAGCTCAACAGAGATCCATGCTCCTTGATCATTGATAAAAACTTCTCTAGTAATTTTCACCCCTAAAGGGTCTCTTTTATCACGTTTTCCATAAATACGACAACAATATTCTTCAAGCCCCCCACTACCAAAAATTTCAAAAGTAAATTCAATTAATAACTCTTGTGATTCTAAGTTCATAATTCCGTAGCTATTAGAGAAATTTCCTTTTCCTTTAACGCCAAATCCATGAAAGCGTTCGTTACGAAAAAACAAGGCGATAATCACTGCTTCAATTAAAGCAGATTTTCCACTTCCCGTATTCCCAAAAATACCAAAAAATCCTTTTTGCTCTAAGGCTCCAAAATCAATACTTGTTTCTTCTTTATAAGAGTAAAAACCTTTAATTTTGAGTGATTTTGGGAGAAATCCTCGTTTTTTCTGCAGGATTTTTGCCTCTGACTCTTCTGACAAACATTCTCGAAATAAATCGAGTAAATCCTCAGGAGGTTCTTGATTTTGATATTTGGAACGAAAATACTCAATAAATAACTCTTCGATACTCTGCTCTTGAAGATGTTCTATCGATCGAATATCATAAGAAGAAGCAATCTTCGGTTTAGATTCAATACGAAGGAGTAAATTGTGGTGTGCCCTTAGGTATTGATTTTGCTCGGCTGTTAAATAGTTGATTCCTTGCCAAATTAAAATTAAATAATGCTCCCGCTCCTGATGAAGAATTTCTGGGATAGTAGTAAAATCATCAAAATAAATCTGCTTAATATCCTTTAGACCCTCTAAAGGAATAATATATTCTTTATTTTTTTTACCTAATTCCAAGATTAATACACTTTTTTGTTGACCACTTTCCGAAGCACCGTAAATCAAGGGGCTACCTGTATAGAACGCTTTGGTTCTGGAAGAGTATAACGAATGAGGACGATGAAGATGCCCAGCAATAACATAATCAATATGATCGGGAAGAGAGCTTAGGGGAATAGCCCCAATCGTACCAACAATAGAACGTTCTTCACTATCTTCTTTGGAGTCAACTTCTTGATATAGATCTCTTGGCTCTGGAAGAAAAAAATGATGAGTAACTAAAATATTTATGATTTCGGGATTGATTTGGCGTTCCCACTCTTCACAAAGAAGATCCCATGCTTTTTGATCGGCATCCTGCGTACCAAGATCTTTTTTGAGACGGCGAGCATTGGCGTAAGGAGATAATAAAAATCGTACTGTTTTTTTAGATTTCTTAAAAAATATTTCTAACATTCCTTTATCTTTTTGAAGGACTTGCCAAGATGAGCTATTTTCTTCTAAAAAAGGAGTGTCTAAAGGGTAACCTAAAATCATCACCCCTAACTGCGAAGCAAAGGCTTCCGAGCTTGATAAAAAAAGAGGATTGTCGTGGTTACCTGCAATAACCAATACGAGGCACTCTCGAGAAAGTTGTGCCATCGTAGATACAAATAATTTTGTCATTTCAGGACTAGGACTTTGCGTATCAAAACAATCTCCCGCCACAATCACAATATCTACTTGTTCTTGCTGGGTAATAGAAACAATCTGATCTAAAACAATTTTTTGTTCTTCCAAACGGGAAAAACCTTCATTTTTTTTACCAATATGCCAATCTGCTGTACATAAAATTTTCATTATCATCCCCAAGAGCGTTTATTAATCATAGTATAGCATAAAAGATTTGTTCTCTCAATATCTAATTAAAAAAATATATTGACAACTCTAAAAAAATATGGTACAATACTAAAAGTAATTTGCCTCTTTAGCTCAGATGGTAGAGCATCTGATTTGTAATCAGAGGGTCGTGGGTTCAATTCCCACAGGGGGCTAGATTAAAAACAGCAAGCTTTAGACTTGCTGTTTTTCTAATAAATACTTGATCTTTTTTACAAAATCCCTTACAATATCTAAGTTGCCTCTTTAGCTCAGTTGGTAGAGCGTCTGATTCGTAATCAGAAGGCCGTGGGTTCGATCCCCATAGGAGGCTCATATTAAAACAGTAAGTCTAAAGCTTACTGTTTTTTAATTGCTTGATGTATTCTTGTGCAATAACATTCTAATTTGTACCCTATCTTTACTCCTATTATTCAGCATAAAAAACCACCCCAATAAGAGGTGGTTTTGTGTACCTATCTTAGGTCAGACTATTGTATTATTAAATCATTTTTTTGTGGTGTTTGATACGATAATTGGCGATCGCAAGTCTTAGTCCCATAAAAGATACCCTTAGAACTTCATCAATCGTGTAAATCAAACATATCCCTAAGATCCCCCATTGAAGCTGTCCTACAAAGTAATAAGCTTGTAAAACTATCGCCCCTAAACCAATAAGCTGTACGAGGATTCCCCATACCGTAATCCCCATCCCATGGAGAGTTCCATTAAAAATTTCCCAAAAAGCTCTAGGAATCACGATCAAAATCATCACGGGAATATAAATCCTCAACATGTCTATCGTTTGGGGATCATTGGTAAATATTTGGGCAATCTGAATAGGAAACAAAAGATAGAATAACGAAACAAAAGCAGCAATATACACCGTATCCCTTAGTCCAAATCGCATCACTCGAAATAATTTTGGTATATTCTTTGCACCAAATGCTTTTCCAGTGAGATTCGTTACCGCAAGAATATATCCTGAATACATTCTAAATCCAAACTCAGGTAAGGTGATAAAGAAAAACATAAATCGATTCAACGAAGGATCGGTATTATTAATAATCCACACAAGAAAGACACCTCCCAAACCCCATAACATCATATCAATCCCTACAGGGAATCCCAAACGAATAGTCGTCCATACCTTATGAAGATCCGGAGATACAATCCCTTTCAAACTAGGAATAATTTTTTTCTGATGGAAGCAATAATAAAGCATCACCAAAGCACCAACAGCACTACTAAATAAAGTTCCCCAAGCTGCCCCAGCGATGCCTAATTCTGGGAAGAAGAAATCTCCATAAATCAATACACGATTGGCAATCATATTGACCGCAACCTGAATAATCCCTGAAATCATAAAAGGATAGGTATATCCTGTTGATGCAAATAGGGCTTGGAGACCTTTATAACCAAAACCTTGAATCAAATAAGTATAAGCGACAATAGTAATATACTGTACAGCAATCATCCTTGTATAAGGGTCTGGGGTGATAAGATTATAAACTGCTTTCCCACCAAAAGTCCAAAAAGCCCAAAAACAGAGACCGACCATTGCATACACAAAAAATCCATTTTCGACATAACGCCGTGCTTCTATATAATTCCTTGCTCCTAAGGCATGAGAAACAGGAATTACCGTACCCATATGCATATAATCAATAAGCTGATTCAAAGTCATAAAAGGAATCATAATAGTATTAAGAATATCCAAACCTCGAGGGTCATAATGACCAATAAAAATCGAGTCGGTAATCGTCAAGGCATAAAAAGTTAAGGTGTTAATAGATAGGGGCCAAGCCATCCGAGAAAGTCGCCTAGTAATAAATAATTTATCTTGTTTTTTAGCCTGTAATTGTTGAATAAGTTCCATAAAATTGCTCCTAATGTTTGGTGTTAATCAAATAAGTCTATTTGATATAGGTAATAAGACAAAGTAAGCTCAAAATATAAGAAAAATTATGAAGATGCTAATAAACGAGGAGGCAAAAAGCCGATAAAAACCAAGAGTGTAATGCTGTTAAAAGAATTACAATAGACGAGAGAAAACTAATGTAGCTAAAAGAATTTTTATTTTTAATCATATAAATAACCAACATATTAATCATATTATACAACATCATATATAAAAAGTCAATCCGAGCCGATATTTATTAAAGAATGACTCTATATTCTATATATACAACATAAATTTTAATAATGACAGACACTAATAAATAATATTTAAATAGAAAAAATAAAAATATCTATATAGGATAAAACGATTTGGCTATTACCTAACCCTAATATTTAAGAAAAAGAAGGCTATAATTTTTATATACCATTGACAAAAAAACGCAAAATCATATATAATGGTATATATATTTGGTTTATCAGCAGGAGTTTTTATGATATTTTTATGGCCAATATTGTTTATTTTTTTTACTTCCCCACTTCTCTCCCAAGAAATTTCTAGTAGCTATTCCACAAGCTCTGCTCCAAAGATCAGCGATTCAAAAGCCGAAGTAGAACATATCCAACTTTTTCAAGCAGTTTACCAAAACAATCGAATGAAAGTCGCCGAATTACTAAACAATAAAGTCGATCCTAATATTAGAGATGAATATTACCGCACTCCTTTAATGTACGCCAATAACAAGTCGTTAGATATTGTAGAATTACTCCTTGCCCGTGGAGCTTACATTAATACTAGAGACAGCGGAGGTAATACCGCCCTCATGATCGCAAGTGAAAAAGGTTATACAGACCTTATTCGTCTCTTACTGAATTACTCAGTACTGGTCAACGCCGAAAACCGCCTAGGAATAACAGCTCTCCATTTAGCCGTGCAAAATGGTCATACAGATATTGTTATTGCACTTACTGACCACAGTGCCAATATTAACCATCTCAATCCTATGGGCTTACCTCCTATCTTTGAGGCTGTTAAAAATGGTTATACAGGGATTGTAGGTCATCTTATTGCAAGAGGGGCAAATCCCAACGCCGTCGTTCCCTCTACTGGAACATCTTTATTGTCTATTGCCAGTGCTTTTGGTTATGCTTCCACCGTACAACAACTACTAAATCTCGGAGCTGACCCCAATCTTACCAACAAAATTGGCATTACCCCTATTTTTTTATCAGTTAGTAAAAAACACCATGAGGTTACAAAAATACTCCTCAAAAACGGAGCTTCTACAAAAATAAAAACAAAAGATAATATTTCTTTACATAGCATTATACCACCTAGTGATTCTGGAACAAAAAAACTCTTGCAAAAATACAAAAAATAAGCTATAATAGAAGCGATTTCTATTGATCAAATGATCATATAAATGTAATATCTTTCATGCTTGTACCATATCAAAAATTGCAAACTACTGAAAGCATATTTTAGAATATTATTATAATAAACATATCAAAAAAGAATCTTTTAAGAATAATCCTCCCTTATATACTATATATGAGGAGATTAATTTGGAGTCATTATGAAATTTGAAGAGTTTTATGAAAAAAATAAAACTCTTGTTTATCGCTTATGCCGAGCAAAAACCAGTAGAGATCTCGCAGAAGAAAGTACATCCAGAGCTTTTGTAGAAGTATGGAAGCGTTGGGATAAAGTATCACAAATGGACTCTCCTATAGCATATACCGTAACAATTGCACGAAATATCGCCTACAAAGAATATCTAAAATCTCGGGCTCGAATGTTATTTGGTTTAGATACTATCGAAGATATTGCAGATACTTCTTATAGTCCAGAAGATGAAACAATCCAGCAAGAGACATTAGGGCAGTTATGGGATGGCTTAAAGCAACTTTCTTCACGAGAACAAGAGATTATTGTTTTAAAAGATTTAGAAGAGCGACCTTTTCAAGAATGTGCTGATATTCTAAATTTATCGTTAACAGCGACCAAATCATTAAGACATAGAGCAAGAGAAAAATTAGCAAAAATCCTTGAAGAGGATTTAGGAGGCTTATATGAATCAAAATAAATTAGATGATTTATTAACCTTGGTAAAAAATGAATCTATTGATATAAAAACAATAGATTACAAAACCAAGTGCTTGATTCATAATATTCCCAAACATTTTATTACTCCTAAGGCAAGTTTTATTACCGCACTAGCTCTGCTAGTTTTTGTATCAATTCTAGGATATTATCAGAGCTATCAACAGCAACAAAATCAGATCGCTATGGATCAGTTAAAACAGGAACGTGCTACTGTTGTTGATTCTGAATATTTGTATACCACATTAGTTTCATCCTATGAAACTATGTTAGGGGAAAATCATGAATAAGCATTATCATTTATTATTTTTAACGGTATTTGTTATGTCCAACACTCTATTATTCGCTCAAAATTTTTTTTCAGAACAAACGACAGAAAATCTCAAGCCAGAATATTCTGCTAAAAAAGATAAACATAAAAAAGAAAATCCCTCGTTTAGCTTTAGTATACCAAAACAAAATCAATCTCATATGAAAGTATTTGACACACATGCTATTTTTGATTTTGAGGAAGAGATTTCTATCGCATTAACCAACACAAAAGAGTTACAATCGGAGTTTCGTAAAGAAATGCGATTAATAGATATTCAAATCAATTATCTAAAAAACGAACTTATGGGGCTTCTTGAAGGACACCAAAAAGGGACGAACAATGCTTCACAAATGGTTGATACATATTCTCAGCTCTACCAATTATGTGATAAGCGTTATTCGACTTTAGACGAACACACCAAAGCGATGCAAGATATTTTATCCACCACATACGAAAAATATCATAACAAAATACAAGAGAAATTGAGTATTGCTAAAGAAGATCCTGATATGATTGTTACCGAATTACTAGACCGTTACGCCGCATTCCAAAAATAAAAATACTTTATTTAGACTTTTTTAGTAAAAAATTCTAAATAAATATTTGTATATTCCGACTCCTAATATATTATCTTTTTAATTTTACGGAGTATATCATGATAAAAATATTATTTTTCACCTTATTCGCTTCCTTATCAATATATGCCGAAGATCCAAAATATTATCATATTTTAGAACCTATTCTACCAGAGTTTACACCTACACTAACTTTAGAAAATCTACCTCCTCAAGAGCAGGTATTAATTACTCGAGCGATCTTAGAATACTGCCAAGAAAAGGAATTGTATACTTTAGAACTTTTGCCCGCGTTTACTGATGTTCTCAATCAAAAAACCTTCTTAGAAATGGAACTAAAAAATATTTTATTAGATTCCTATTCCCCAGAACTCCAAAAGCAAATCGAAACCTTAGATAAGGTAATCAATGAAAAAAATACTATGCTTACCAATCTAAAAGCTATAGAATACCGACAAAACCAACAATTATATAATCTCCTAAAAACAAAAATAATTACTATCCTTAATCAATTAATGATCCGCCAAACATATGAATCAACTCGCTCTAATAGATTCTAAAGTCAAGGAATAGGCTATGAAAAAAATTATTATATTATGCGTTCTTGCCCCTATCATTAGCTTTTCCCAATCTATCATTGAATCAACAGAAAATGATGATTTAGTAGCCGTAATGCGAGGAATTCAAAAAGGGATTAATATTAACTTTCAAGACGAGGGAGGGTTTACAGCACTTCATATTGCCTCTTGGAACGGATACCTCGATATTCTTCGTTATCTATTAGACTCAGGAGCAGATCCTAATATTGCATCTAAAGCAGGAAGTACTCCTCTTCGCTTTGCCACACCAGAAGCAAAGACCTTACTGATCCAGTATGGAGCTTACGAATCAGAAACACAAACCCCAATCCCCCGCCTCCTATATTCTCCAAAAATTTATGTTGAAAATACTAAACCAATTACCAATACTGTTGTCTCTAATATTATCTCCAATATTATTACTAATATTTCAAATTTTATTGAGAATACTATTTATATTTCCAATACTTACCGCGTCTATGACTACCCTAAACTATCCTACAATCTCCTTAGTAATTTAACTCCCGAACAGAGTATTACCCTACACGATTGGGATCCTAGTGGTAATAATAGTATCCACCAAGCAGCACGAGCAGGAGATTTAGACAAAATCAAACAGTTAGTTAAATTTGGGATTAATCCAAAAACAAAAAACATCATCGGAGATACCGCTTTAAGATTTGCTACAGAAAATAATCATATGGAAGTTGTCAAGTATCTCATAGAAGTAATCGGTTTAGATGTAAACAACGCCAACCAAGAAGGTACCACCGCCCTTATTGTTGCTACCTTCAATAATAACCCAGACATGATCCAATATTTAACTCATATGGGAGCAAACGTAAACCAAACAGCTTCGGCAAGTGTGATCCGTACTGTAGGTGATGTAGAACAAGAATTAGTTATTACAGGTTGGACAGCTTTGATGGCAGCAGCACAGTTAGGATATGACGACTCAGTAAAAATGTTATTAGACAGTGGGGCGAATATTAATGCTACTGATTCCGATAATTGGAACGCTCTATTATTTGCTGTTCAAAATGGTTATGTGGAAACAGCACAACTACTGATCGAACGCGGTATTAATTACAATATCGAATCAGTAGATAATCATACGGCGTTAAGTTTGGCAACACTCAATAACGACGACGAAATGATTAACCTTTTATCAAATATTGGGGCTATTGACTCTTCTATACCTATTATCTCTTACGAAGAGTCTTATACAGAAACTACTGTTGAGGTAGAAGGGTATGAATATGAAGAATATGAAGATGACGAAGAAAATGATTACGAAGAAGAAAATAACAATGGCGAAGAATAGTATATTTTTCTATTATATTTTCACGATTTTGTTTACCATTCCTTTGTATAGTAACGAACAATCCTTATTTGAAGCCATTATTAGAAATGATGCTCAGAGCGTAGAGTATATGATTAAGCACCGAGCTGATGTTACTATTACTAATAATGAGGGATTGACTCTTCTTCATCTCGTTTCAGATCCTCGTTTGGCATTAATCCTAATAAAAAACGGAGCTGATATTAACGCTACCAATAGAATAGGAAGCACCCCTCTTCATTGGGCTGTTTCTCGCAATTATGAAATTATTGCTAAACTTCTCTTAGAATTTGGAGCGGATCCCAATACCCCTGATAATAATGGAAATACCCCCTTACATTTTGCGATAAATTCTAACGAAGAGGTGATTTTGTTGCTTATTCGTTCAGGTGCTAATGTCAATGCGATTAATAATGAAGGTTCAACTCCTCTCATTGAAGCCCTCGTAAAAAATAATAACACTCATTCCAAATATCTTATCTTAGCTGGTGCAGAAGATATTAAAAATAAAGCGGGGATTTCCCCTTCTATTTTAGAAACTTTAGAAAAGCAAGATAGCCTAAAAGACACCCTAATTAGTGGGCAGGTTGACCCTTTAATTAAAGAAATTTTTGTTGAAAATTATCCTCAAGCAATTAATTTAATTGTTCAAAATGCTCCTATCAACAATGTTGATGTCAACGGCAATACTCCTTTACATTGGGCTTTCAATAAAAAACAACGCTACTTGTCCCAGCTCTTACTTCAAAAAAATGCCGATTATAAAGCCTTTAACTACAATGATCAGAACCCTATTGATGTGCTTTTAGATACAAGAGACGATAATTTTATTCAGTATATCCAAGACCTTCTTAAAGATAAAACAAATTTCTACGATCCTAAAAAAAAAGAAAAAAGTCTTGACAAATAATTTGTTTTATCTTATAATAAGTAACAATATGCGGTTGTCGTATAATGGTAATACCTCAGCCTTCCAAGCTGATGCTGGGAGTTCGATTCTCCCCAGCCGCTAGTTTCTTAGACCCACTATCTACAGTGGGTTTTTTTACGTACAACGATAATTCAAAGATTTTTGAATATTTTACTAAAATAATCTTTACATTAATAAATAAACGTGTTAAAATAGTTAGTCTATACACAAAATAAAATTATAAATATCATAAAGGAGAATTCCATGTTTGGATTATTTTATCAATTAGCCCCTGCTGCCAATATAGGAGAAGGAACACCTGTTCAGAGTGGAGGAGGGTTAATGTCTTTCCTACCAATAATTTTAATGGTTGTGTTTATGTATCTCTTAATTTTCCTTCCTGAAAATAAAAGACGAAAAAAACTACAAAAACAAATTGAATCCCTCAAACAAGGTGATAAAGTGGTTACCTTGGGTCATATTGTCGGCACTATAGAATTTATTGGTGAAAAGACCGTCTATCTAAAAAGCTTGGATGCCAAAATAGAAGTCGCCAAATCAGGTATCGCTTCTATTTTGGAATCTGGCAAACTAGATTAAAATATAATTTTGTAGATAAAAGGATTTTACTTATGAATAAAATCTCTCGCTATTTTCTGCTTACTGCCATTATTGGGTGGGCTTTTTGGGGTCTCTATCCAACATATCAATGGTATATGCTTATTACTCCAGAAGATAAAGCATTAATTGGAATGCCGGCCGAAGAATTAGCAGTCGCCGATGAAGATACTCGAATCTTCGTGCAGGAATTAAAAAAAATTAGAACGAAAACACTATCTTTAGGACTCGACCTTCAAGGTGGAGTATATGTTGCAGCTGTGCCTAACGAAGATGATCTCCGCCAACAACTACTTCGCCAATACGATGAAGACGAAGTTGCTGTTGAAGAAAATTTTCAACAAGAAAAAGAAATCGCTTTAACACGCTCTTTAGAAATTATCAAAAACCGTATTGATGCTTTTGGGGTTGCTGAACCAGCAATCCGCCCAACTTTCGATGGAAAAATTACAATCGAACTCCCAGGGGTTAGTGATCCTAATCTTCTCAAAGAAGGACTTTCCAAAGTTGGTAAATTAGAATTTCGTTTCGTCGATCAAGAATTGATGACTATCCTCGCCAATCAAGGTGTTCCTTATGATGGTCGCTATGGTTTACTCAATAGAGATGATGTCCCTTCTACTTTTATTTTACCACCTGATACCGCATGGGTATCTTATTGGGAAAATGATACAACAGATGTTCCTCAATTAAAAGGTTGGTATCTCATTTACACAAAAGTAGATCTTGATGGTACTGCGATTAAATCTGCAGTTACCGAAACAGATAATCTTGGAAGAAACGTTGTATCTTTTGAACTCACCGATGAAGGCGGTGATCTTTTCGCCAATATTACCAAAAACAATATCAACAAACAATTTGCCATTATTTTAGATGATCGTGTTCGGAGTGCTCCTGTTATTCAAGGAGAAATTCCAAATGGTCGTGGACAGATTTCTGGAACTTTTGGATTATCAGAAGCGACATATCTAGCAAATATCCTAGAAGCAGGTTCTCTCCCCGTTCGTCTTGAAATTATTGAAGAACGTGTAATTGGGCCTCAATTGGGTGCAGATTCGATCCAAAAAGGAATTCAAGCACTAACATTCGGAGCAATTGCAGTAATTTTATTTATGATTATTTTTTATCGAGTTGCTGGTTTTGTTGCTGCTATTGCATTGGCATTAAATATGCTTTTTCTCTTGTCCATTTTGGCATCGATGGGAGCAACACTAACATTGTCTGGAATCGCTGGGATTGCTTTAACAGTGGGGATGGCGGTTGATGCGAATATTATTATTTACGAACGAATTCGTGAAGAAAAAAAGAAGTCTCACCATTTCCTTTCCGCCTTTCAATCTGCTTATGAACACGCTGAAACCACGATTTGGGATTCCAACTTAACCACGATTATTGCAGCAATTGCATTATCCGTCTTTGGTTCAGGATCAATCAAAGGCTTCGGAGTAACTTTAGCTTTTGGAATCATTGCTAATATCTTCACCGCACTCTTTGTTACTAAATTGTTATTAGAAACAATGAGTGGTAAAAATCATCGAGAAATTGTATAGGGGTAATCATGAACATACAGAAATTCAACATTGATTTTTTGAGCAAACGAATGATTGCTTTAATCCTTTTTGCAATCTTATCTATCGTAGGAGTTATTAGTTTTTTCAACGAAGGTTTTATTTTAGGAACTGATTTTTCTGGAGGGATTCGTATTGAGTTTTCCGTTCCAGAAGCCTCTATTCAAGAGATTCGTGATCTCATCACCGAAGATCAAATTGCTATTACCACCTTGGCTTATAAAGATGGGATTCAAAATTTTTTACTCACTGCTCCAGCAGAATTGGGACAAGACGGTTCTGGAGATTATTTACTAGACTCTGTTCGGGAACAATTTAAAGACGTTACAGTCTTATCATCCGATTATATCGGTCCTAGTATTGGAAACGATTTTGTACTACAAGCGTTAAAATTATTAGCAATTGTTACGGCACTAATTTTAGTTTATGTCGCATTCCGTTTTGATTTTATCTATGGTGTAGGAGCAATTACTGCGTTACTACACGATATGATTATTCTATTAATTTTCACCTTATTGTTTAAAATTCCTATCGATCTTACAATTTTAGCTGCTTTCTTAACAATCTTAGGATACTCTATTAATGATACAATTGTGATTTTTGATCGCATTCGAGAAAATCATGATCTATTACCTAATGAAGATTTCGCTAAAATTATTAATAAAAGTATTAATCAAAGTTTTCAACGAACACTTCTCACCTCGATTACAACATTATTCGTTGCTGGATCAATTTATATTTGGTCAGGCAATATTTTAAGAAACTTTGGGCTACTATTAGCAATTGGGATTATTAGTGGTACGTATTCTTCCATATTTGTAGCCTCTCCTATTACTTATTTTTTATGGAATAAAAAAAATAAAATAAAAAAGTCCTAAAATGATTGACAAATATTAAATTTTAAGTTAAAATAATTATACTACTTATGTAGTGAATCGCTAGCTCAGCTGGTAGAGCACGTGACTTTTAATCACGGGGCCCTGGGTTCGAACCCCAGGCGGTTCAAGTATTCTTCCGTAGCTCAGTTGGTAGAGCAGGTGACTGTTAATCACTTGGTCGCAAGTTCGAGTCTTGCCGGGAGAGCAGAAAAGATCCTAAATATTAGGATCTTTTTTATTTATCAGAGATTAATTTATGTTAAGAATAATTCAAAAATTACTACCTTCGTTTACTACAAATGAGAATGTCGTTTTCCATCCTAAAATAGCCTTAATTAGTATTATTATTGACGATTCTTGTTTCCTAATTGGATGTGAATATGCAGATTTTTCAGACAATTTTAAAAGTATGTTACAAAATGATTTAATTACGACATTAAATTGCCCTAATTTATCATTAAATATTATTCCTAAGATTCCCTTAGATGCTGCAGAAACTGTTTCTTTTTCTCTACAAAAAAACTCTTTCACTTTTACTCTTTCACTCCCTATCGATTTTTTAAATTTTCTCTCAAACTATTTTGCGTACACTTTTCATTTTAAGGCTCAAAATATACTCGATCTCCATTTGGAAATGTATCGATTCCGTCCCCAATTACTCAATTTACAGCATAGGCAATACGGTGATCTGTTCCATCAGATGCTTACCCATTCCTTAGCAACCCCTAGAATGTTGGCTCTATTCTTCAAAAAAATGGATATTGTTAATATTTCTCGTTATTTTTCTAAAAAAACGAGCCAAGAAATTTCCAAAGAAATCTCTAAATTATCCGAAATCGAAGATTCTAACTTATTAAACAGTATTTACTACCTTATTGAGCGAAATATTATTGTTTTTTTGCAAGAATATCATCAGGAGCATTTTCAAGAATACAACCGAATCATTAATTATTACCAAGAATATTTTTTACGGCAAGCATTACCAAATATTCAGTTAGAACAGCTATTCGAAAGTCTTAAATACTCTCCTCAGCTTCCTTTATCGTTAAAATCAAGCCCTTATCATAGTTTATTGAGTTTTCTCTCTTTTAGTCATCCCGATAATATTCTATTTCTACAGAGGGGATTTTCTCAACAAGGATTTAAAATTTTATTAGAAGATCTCCAACAAACAAAGCCATCGATCTTAAATAGTAAAGATTTTTTATGGACGATCACGAAATATTACCCATCTACGATACCTTTTGAAGATCTAGTAATAGGTTCTCTTTATAAAGAGCGTGGATGGGAATTTTTAGCAAGAGAATGTGATATTAGAGATATTATTTTATGCCTAGATTCCTATAAAATCCGCTTAGAAGGTATTTGGAATCTCCTATACCATTCTTATCAGCAAAAAATCATTGTTTTTCCCAAATTAGCTAATCGTCCTCTTGTTGGGGCGTTAGATCATTGCCGTGCTGGTATCCAATATCTAAAAATGCTGGGGCTCTTATCATGATTCCTTGATATTTTTCTTGAAAATTGCTATAATATAAAATATTAAATGGGGATTAGATAAGCTATGGTTATTTTGGGTATTGAAAGTTCCTGTGATGAGTGTGCGTTAGCAATCGTAGAAAATGGAAAAAAAATTATTACGCACTATATTTACTCTCAAGCAGAGCTCCACGCTCCTTTTTTGGGAGTCGTTCCAGAAATTGCTTCACGTAATCATCTCATAAAAATCTTACCTCTACTGGAGCAAGTTATACAAGACTTCCCTCTAAAAAATATTAATGCGATTGCGGCAAGTACAGGACCAGGATTAATTGGATCTTTAGTAATTGGTACCATGACTGCAAAATCTCTTGCCTACGCCTTAAAAAAAGCGTTTATCCCCGTAGATCATATTGATGCTCATTTGTATAGCCCTCATTTAGAATATGAGATTCCTTTTCCTCACATTGCCTTGGTTTGCTCAGGAGGGCACACTCTCTTAATCCAAATGAATTCTTTTGAAGATAAAATCATTTTAGGAACGACCATTGACGATGCTATTGGTGAAGCGTTTGATAAAGTTGCTAAAATGTTAAACTTAGGCTACCCTGGAGGACCTATAGTCCAACAAAAAGCCACTCAGGGGAACGAAGATTTTTGGGAGCTTCCTTATCATTTGGTAGCCAATGATCGCTACCATTTTAGCTATAGTGGATTAAAAACAGCCGTATACTACAAACTCAAAGAAATTTCTCCTCCTTACCCTATTGAAGATATTTGTGCTAGTTTTCAAAAAGCTGCGGTAAAAAGTCTGATAAAAAAATTATCTAACGCAATAAAAGATACCAATATTAAAACTATTATTACCGTAGGGGGAGTAGCTGCCAACCTTCGCTTAAGACAAGAGCTGGAGACATTAGAGCATTGTCAAATCTTCCACACACCAATCACCCTTTGTGGCGATAATGCTGCAATGGTTGCGGGGCGAGCTTATATTGATTATAATAAAATAAAATCTTGGGATAGCTATGCACGGTATCCTCTTATTTCAAAAGGAAAACGCTTATGATACAAAAAAAAGATCTTTCTGTTTTATTGATTACTCAAGCAGGAAAAAAATACGGAATCGGACACCTTAAACGAGTCTTACAGATTGCAGATCTCTATACAAAACCATTTATATGGCTTACAACAGATCTCAAAGATCACCAAAATCTTAGTAGTCTATTATTACCATATAACCACCAAATAGTTTGCCCTAATGATAGGAGATCTATCACCGATACTTTTTCAAAATTACATTTTGATCTAATCATTAGTGATTGTGATACTGCTTCTGATTCTTTAGTTTCCACCTTAAACCTTTACCCTATTCCAATGATTTCTTTAGATAATATAAAATTAGGAGTATGTTCAGAGATCTATATTGCCCCTTTACCTTCTTACAAAATCAAAAAAGCTAATTTTTCTGAGATTTACCATAGTCCTATTAATGAAAAATTTTTCCTAGAAGCTTCCGAAAAAACAAAAATATCAAAAATTTTGATTTCTTTAGGAGGCAGTGATCCCTATAATAATGCCGAAAAAATTGTCAAATCTTTAAAAGAGCAAGACTACCAAATTACTGTAATTGTCGGCCCATTAAGTCATTATCAAATTGAAGAAAATACAAATGTTCATCTAAAGTCTAATGTTTCCAATTTACTTCCTTACATTAAAGAAAATGATTTAATATTTTGTGGGCCAGGCACAACCTTATTAGAAAGTCTTGCCGCAAAAAAACATATTGTTGCCGTAGCTCATAATTTCCGACAATACCAAGACCTTTCCAAAATATCTCAAATTCAAACTTTATTAGGAAATATCTTTCTTAGAAGCTCCAGTATTAAAAAAGCTATTATAAAATCCACTAGTGGTAATTTAACCCTTCCTGAAGGATTTAATTTTCAAAATTGGTTTCTCCAACTTGGTAATTCGGTTATAGGTCGCCCCGCTTCTTGCCCTTTGTGTGGGTCTTACGATAAATATTCTTTAGTTCGTACTGATAAACTGAGTCAATTCTCCTGTAATAATTGCCATAGTAGCTATATCTACAAACTTACTGTTGATTCAGATTACACTTCAGATGATATGATCGTTGCTGACAATTCCGAACAAGAACAAATTAGCTATAAGCAAGCCGTTCTGAATCTAAAAGAAGATAGTAACCGACGCATTCAAATCATCAAAAAAATTCTCCAAACACCACAATACCACAATCCTTACAAACTTATGGATATTGGAGCGGAGAATGGTATCTTCGTTCAAGAAGCTAATCACAACGGCTTTTCTGCACAAGGTGTTGAATTATCTATCTTTGCCCGTAAAATCGCCTTAGATAACCACAATATCAATATTATTGATTCTATAGAAAAAATTTATGAAAATGGGTCTATTAATCAAATTGTTACTATTTGGAAAAAATTAGAATACTTAGAAAACCCTATTACCTACCTAAAAAAAATCTCTACCCTCATCGCTTTAGGAGGAATGTTAGCATTTCGTGTTCCTATCGTTGAACCATCTATTCATCGAGGATTTTTCCGAATCACCGAAAAAGGGGGGAAACTTCTTGCCGAACGAGTTGGTTTTGTAGTTGCCCATATCGCTAAATATACAAACGAACAGCACGAAAATTACTTAGAATTTTATTGTATCAAAAAATCAGAGCCTCTATGAACACTTATATCAAACCTTTAAATTTCGGAGCTGTTTCTACAAAAAACAATCTCATTCTCGCCCCCTTAGCAGGGTATAGCCACAAACCAATGAGGATTCTCAATCGTAGGTTTGGGGTCGGTTATACCATAACTGAAATGGTCAGCGTCGAAGGAGTCCTCAGAGATTCTCATAAGACTTTTAGATACGCTGATATTTCGGATGCCCCAGAAGAAACTTCTATTCAATTATTTGGTAAAGATTCTCCAACATCTTTTTACAAAGCTTCTAAAATTCTTCAAGATTCATTTGGAGTCCGTTCTATTAATATCAATTTTGGTTGCCCTGCCCCAAAAGTTCTCAAAAATGGTGCTGGATCTCGTCTTTTAGAAGAGCCTGGAAAAATAAAAGATATTATTAATGCCGTAAAAGATAGCGGTGTTGCTGTTGAAGCTAAAATACGCTGTGGATTTACTAACGATAACTTAGATCCCCTAATAACCGCTTTAGATCAATCTGATGTTGATCTAATCATCCTTCACTGCCGTTTGGTAGTAGATAAATTTAAGCATGGTACAGCTAATTGGGAATATTTCCAAAGAGCTAGAAATCTTACATCAAAACTCCTCATTGCCAATGGGGATATTAAAACCCCTGAAGATGCCTTAAATGTTTTTCAACAATACCAAGTAGATGGATTAATGATAGGACGAGGAGCTATTGCAAAACCGTATTTGTTCCAACAGATTATTGAATATTGTAATACAGGATCTTACAATCACCCTAGCCCCAAAGAATTACTAAAACTCCTCAAAGAATATGCGGAATTATGGTTTAAAATTACAAAATTCCCAACTATTACCCCTCTAAGAGGTGCTCTCATGAATTTACTTCATGGATTTGAGGGAGTTTCAAATATTCGTTCCGCTTTGGCTCAAAGTACTAGTTTAGATGATGTCTATCGTGCAATCGATCTTTATAAAAAACAGGAGACAGACTTATGAACAATTTTATTAATACAAGTATAAAAGGGATGCTCATCGGAATTGCAAATATTATTCCTGGAGTTTCCGGGGGGACAATGGCTTTTGTCTTAGGGATTTACAATAAACTGACCGAAGCGATTGGCTATTTTTTAATCCGTCCAGAAAAACGAAAAGAATATTTTTTCTTTTTATGTAATATCGCTTTTGGGATAATTTTAGGATTATTAGTCTTTGCAAAGCTCATCTCTTTTTTATTAGGCGTCAATCTTCCCGAAAATTCACCAGTACCATTTACCTACATCCCAACATTTGGCTTCTTTTTGGGATTAATTATCGGTTCAATCCCCGTACTGTTCCGTATACAAAAAGATACCAAATATTCCCTCCCTAGATTAGGCTCGAGTCTATTGGGGGCAATTTTTCTTATTACTTTAGCCTTGCTTCGAGAGCCTACCAATACCTTAGCCGAACAATCTCAAATCCTTAAAGATTTTGGTCTTTTTAAAATTATTACCCTTCCTTTATCCCGTATGATTTGGTTATTTATCGTTGGAATTTTAGCAGCATTTACGATGGTTATTCCAGGGATTTCAGGCTCGGCATTATTAGTCACCTTAGGAGAATATGCCCCTATTCTCAATTATATTTCAGAACGTTCTCTTGTTCCGATAGCAATTATTGGGATGGGAGCTGGATTAGGTATTATTATTGCTACCCTCATCATCTCAAAATTATTAGAATACCGACCAGGGGCAACTTTTTATTTTATTTTAGGCTTAATCGCTACTTCCTGTGGACAAATTATGTTTCAGATGATTAATACTCAAGCATCATTATTATCTTGGGTTATTAGCATTCCTATTACTATAGGGGGGATTTATCTTGCCCTTCTCAGTGCAATGCTCAGTCCTAATTAATTTCAAAAATAAGCCCCTCATAATGAAGGGCTTATTTTACAATTATCATATATCATATTTATTACCATAACAATCAAAACTCATACTAGTTTTTTTTTGCTAATTTTTCTAATAAAGAAAACTCACAACCACAATAGTTTTGACAGTAAATACAATGCTCTAAAGAAAATTGTTTGGCTAATTGGAAGCCATTATTTTTTTTGAAGTTTGATACAAGATATTCAATCCCTGTTTTTTGAGCATAGACTTTACCAATCACGTTAACTCGTTTTTCGTCTTTATGAGGACTCAGCGTTAAGGAACTAGCAACCGCATCATAAGAATGTTCTAGGGCATAATCAAACGTCTTCTGAAGACGTATCCCATAACAGGTCGTACAACGAGCCCCTTTTTCAGGTTCATTTTCGAGTCCTTCAATTCTATCATACCAAACTTTAGGTTCGTATTCTCCTTCAATCACAGGACAATTCACAATCTCTGCATATTTTCTGACCTCTAAGAAGCGTTTTTTATACTCTTCTTGGGGGTGGATATTAGGATTATAAAAATAAATAACAATTTGATCAAAATCTGGCTCTCTTTCCAGTAACTTCTCCCAAGGTAGATTGCCTCTAAGAACTTCGACGCAGGTTGTTACGCAGGGTGCACAACATGTTTGTAATAATATTCTTTTCATATGATACCTTTTATACTTTGATTAGCGGGCCATGAGTATGTCTATTGGTAATACGGAAATGAACTTCGGGAGCCATATGGTGAAGATCACAATCAATCATCTTTTCAATATAGGAAGTACAGTTACTATTTTCACTAATATGAAGAAACATAACATTTTTTGTATCCTTACCAACGCTCTCTCTAATAAATCGTGAAGCTTCAGGATTGGATAAATGCCCAAAACCATTAGAGATGCGGTCTTTAAGGTGTTGGGGATACCGACATTGAGCCAGCATCGAAGGTTCGTAATTAGCTTCTATACCGATCAATTCGGCATTTTCTGCTTTTTTAAGAATATCATGATCAAAAGATCCAATATCAGATGCAAAAAATATTTTTTTACCCTGATGGTGGAACACAAAACCTAAACACATTTCTGAATCATGAAGAACACGAAAGGTATCCACATGAATATCTCCAAAACATAGCTCATCACCCGCTTTTATCATATGATAATCTCGTAAGGCTAAGCCAGATTTTTTGAGTGATTCTTTTGTAATATAGACAGGAAGTTTAAGACTATGGGCAATACGTTTTAGATGTCGAATATGATCTTCATGTTCATGGGTAACTAAAATCCCAACAATTTTATAAGGATTTAAACATAACTTAGCTAAAGCCAATTCCAACTTGGGTAAGGACAAACCAGCATCAATTAATAAAGCATGATCTGATGTTTCGACATAAAAAGAATTGGCTTTACTACCACTGATTAACGAAGCACATTGCATAAGTATTCCTTAATAATTTTCTTAGCATAGTATAAAATATTTTTAGAAATTTTTCAAGTAATAAAAACTGGGGACTATTTTTTTAAGAAAGATTAGATAAAATTATTTCTATTTCTTTAATTTCTCGTTCTTGCTCAGTAATAATACGATTCGCAATTTCTTTAATTACTTCATTGGTAGAGATTTTTAAAATTGTCCGTGAAGCATCAATAGCCCCTTGGTGGTGTGGAAACATACCCATAAGAAAATCTTTATCCACATTACCTATAAGTTTTATCGAACTCATAGATTGCATCATATCATCCATATTTTTTTTCGATTCCATAGCAATTTGTTTAACTTCTTCTTGATTGTAAGATACCTCTTGAGATAGATCCATCACCAATCGTTCAAACTCAGCAATTTCCAAATTTTGTGCCAGAATAATATTAGAAGCCAACACACGAGTCATCTCATCAATTCCCGTCTTGAGGTATTCTTCTGCAGAAGACACCGCCCCAAGGTGATGAGGTATCATATTCACTAAAAAATCTAAATCAGGATTCGAGGTTTCTTGGAGTGTATGCTCCATCATAGGCATATGCATTAACATAGTAACCTTAGTACTTGGACTCTCCATTTGTTTGCCACAAGCTCCAATAAATAAACAGAGAGCTATAAAAATATATTTCATAATATTTCTCCTTAAAATCATATCATACCTTTTAAATAGTTTTTATGCAAATTTTTCTACATTATTGAGAATAAAAGTATAAAAAACAAGCTTATTTAAACAAAATAGCTCCGATTAAATAAGAAAAACTTGAAATATTATCAAAATAAATGTAGAATATAACAAATATTATAAATTATAAGGGATAGCATGCAAGCAGTTTTTTTCCTTTATTTTACAACATTAATCAAACAAATTTTTGTCTTGTTATTTTTGGGATCTTTTATCCCTTTGATTTTATTAGCATTCAATTACCCTTGGCATGTTATTACTCCTATTTTTAGAGATATTCTTCTACTCGCTCTCCCATGGTTTTTATGGTTCCATCAAGCAATATTCTGTGGTTTTACCCAAGTAAGAACAAAATTTTTACAATTTTTCTTAATATTATTTAGTTCTTGCTTAACCACGATTTTATTACTTGGTATTTTCCCTTATACTCAAAAATTCCTCCCTCTTAATATTATACAGATCAGTCCTAATATCACCGCACCTAAAGGCCCTATCATCACTAGCCCACAGGGAACTCTTATAATTGACCCCAATTCTCTTGAGCGTCCATTATTTGCCAAAACTAATACTAAAGCATTGTGGGTTGATTCAAACTTTTTATTATTCCAAACAATCAGCACCAACACTCAATCATTTGATTTAGGTCTTCCCGAATCTTTTATCTCCTTCACCTATTACCCTCAACAAGGCACAAAAACAATCCCTTTTTCTCAATCTCACCCTTCTTTTCCTCAGTATCATCTTGGTCAGATGATTATCCAAACATGGTTTGACAATATCACGACTCTCAATAAGAATATCCGACTCCTATACGAAAGTATCGAAATCCCCTTACCATTATTAAGTAAT
Source organism: Brevinema sp. (assembly GCA_051649605.1). Classification (GTDB taxonomy): domain Bacteria; phylum Spirochaetota; class Brevinematia; order Brevinematales; family Brevinemataceae; genus Brevinema_A. The sequence continues at coordinate 84,993 of JBOFHK010000026.1, forward strand.
CAACAGTTTACTGAGATACAAACTACTAAACCCTCTAAGAATCTCCAAGATCCAGACCTTTCCCAAGAATATAACCAATATAAAACATTTTCTCAGCACTCCAAACAAGAATTCACTAAGCGAGAAAGCTCATCCAAAAATAGGCAGGAATGGATTTTTGATTATTTGAATATTTTTTTAAGTTTACTCTGTATATTTTCGGTGGCATCTCTCTTAGGTATTGGAGCAACGATTCAACAATCTTTCCTAGGCTCTCTTGCGATTATTTTAATTATGTCCTTGTATGCTCCTGGATTTTCTACAAAAATTATGAATTTATCTCTAAAATTTCACACTCTTCAACCAACATACTCAATTTTACTTATTAATTTACTCTTAGTGTGCTTATTATACCTCTGTACTATGGTGGTATCTTCTTTTAAAAAATCAATTAAAGGAGAAACTTATTAAAAAGTTTGGGATAGCCTTAGGTAGCTTTTTCTTAATCATGATGGGATTATTTATTGTCTACTATATTCGTTCTTTTCAATTAGATCAAGCGTTGTCGAGTACTTTAGATAGCTACATTCCTATTGCTGGCACAACATTATTAATTACTTTTCTTATTCCTATCAAGAGTAAGCATTTGATTGCGACGGGATTATTGTATTGTATCCTTATTATTAGTCTCCAATTTGTCATCAAAGATGTTCTCTTACCTTACACTAAAACAAAACCTCAAATAGTCGCCGAAGATCTTAATACTCCTTATTCTATTGTTCTTCAAGAATTTGAGCATATTAGTAGCCTTCCTTATAAAAATGGGATGCTGATACAAAACTCTGATATGTGCTTTATATTTGGTACCATAGCTCAACAAAATCCCTCTTCTTACCTTATTAAAAATGTTTTTTTTAAAACTCAAGTACCAGGACAACAAGCTCTTTCTCTATTTTCCGAATATGCAAAAATAATCGATAATCAAATTATTTTCTATCAAGCCAGTTTTTCTCAACAAAAAAAACCTCCGCAAGATCTACCTAAAAACTATTTCCTACCCTTACCATTTAATATATATTCATTTTTTGAATTATGGAACACTAGTGATCCACGGCAAATTGAACTCCTTCCTATTATTTTATACCGATCTTTTTCCCAATCTTTTACCTTACCAATTCTATTGGCTTTATCATACTATCTTATTGGATTTATTTTATTACTCATTGTCTGTACGATTGCCACAAGTATTAGTGGTTATTTAGCGTTTAATAAACTAAAGTTTGTTGGTTCTACTGCGATATTAGTATGTAGTTATCCTTTTGTATTACTAATGTACTATTATCTTTTGCTCATTGCTCAGTCGATAGTATACAGTCTAATCAAAATATAAAAGAAAATTTAATTCCTAGGAGAATTTTATGAATTCCGAAATTTTACAAAAAGCACAAGAGTGGACCACAGAGGACTACGACGATCAAACGCGTCAAGAAATATTACAACTAATTAATACCAACAATGAACCAGAACTTACAGATCGTTTTTGGCAAGATCTAGAGTTTGGTACAGGAGGGCTGCGAGGTATTCGAGGAGCTGGTACAAATCGTATAAATATTTATAATATTCGTAAAGTAACCCAAGGATTAGCCAAGTATATTGCAGCACAAGGAGGTGCCAAAAAAGGAGTCGTTATTGGGAGAGATCCCCGCATCAACTCTTTAGAGTTTGCACAAGAAGCTGCTACTGTATTAATCGAAAATAATATCACCGTTTATTTCTTTAATGATCTCTGCCCTACTCCTATTATTTCTTATGCCATCCGAAAACTTGGAGCAAAGGCAGGGATTATGAATACCGCTTCTCATAACTCCAAAGAATACAATGGATATAAAGTTTTTTGGGAAGATGGGGCTCAATTAACTGCTCCTCATGATACAAATCTCATTAATGAAATAAGAAAAATTGATACTCTATCTAAGGTACGCACCAATTCCTTTGAACATACTATAAAATCTCCTCTATTCCATTACTGTGATGAATTAATTACTGAATATCTTGAAGACGCCCAACATTTTTGCTTAGACAAAGATCTATGTTCAACAAGTGATATTGAAATTTTATATTCCCCACTGCACGGTTGTGGATATAAAATCACCCCAGAACTCTTAAAAAAAATTGGATTCAAAAATGTTACCGTCTTAGAATCTCAAGCAGAACCTAATGGAGAATTTCCATCTGCTCCTTACCCCAATCCCGAAGACGCAAAAGCAATGCAATTAGGATGTGATTATGCTAGAACACACAATAAAGATGTCTTTATTGCTACCGACCCTGATGCCGACCGTATCGGAGTAGCCTATAAATCCTCCACGGGAAAATACGAACTACTCACAGGAAATCAGATTGGTATTCTCATAGAGCTCTACCTTCTTCAGAAAAAAGAAGAAAATTCTTTTTTAGTTAGTACCATTGTTAGTAGTCCTTTATTAAAAATTATTGCCGAAGCAAATGATATTATTTATAGAGAAGTTCTCACGGGATTCAAATGGCTCTCCTTAGAAATAGAAAAACAAGTCCAAGCAGGGAATAAATTTCTTTTCGCCCTAGAAGAAAGCCATGGCTATAATATTTCGGAAAAAATTAGAGATAAAGACGGTGTATCTGCAACAGCTATTTTTGCAGAACTAGTTGCCTATTATAAAAAACAAGGGAAATTCTTAGATCAGATACTATTAGAAACAGCTATTCATTACGGGTACTATAAAGATTCCCAACATTCTATTACCATACCAGGTAAAGATGGTGTAGAACAGATTAATAAAATTATGAATACCTTACGAAACAATCCTCCTGAAGACATTGCTACATTTACACTGATTCATGCTGTGGACTACCTTCACACCGCCACAGGGCTTCCTTCTTCTAACGTTTTGGTATTGTATTATGAAAACAATATCCGAATTATTGCTCGCCCTTCTGGGACAGAACCAAAAATAAAATTTTATTTCTCTAGCCACGGGGAAGTCGCTTGTGCTCACTGTATGGAAGAAGTTGAGTCAGAACATCAAATCCTTACAGCAGATTTTTTAAAAAAATTAAATATATAAAATAAAGATTTGAGAGTTCTATTATGGAATTATTCATCAACGATACTCCTATAGGAGTTAGTCCGCAGATTTCTGACACCCTACAAGATCTACTAAATACAATCACCAAAGAGCTTGAAGAAGATTTAATTATTGCTACCATGCTCATCGATGGTAAATATTGTTCTACTGAAGATCCTGCAATCCTTGGGCAGCTTATTTCTTCTATAAAAAAAATTGAGTTAACAGTAGCTACAAGGACAGAAATTTGCTTATCTTTATTAGAAGATGGTAAAAATTTTATTATCATTGGATCTCAAGAACTAAAAAATGGATCTCTAGCAAAAAAATCAGAGTTAATCAGTAGTTTTGCGTGGATTCTCGAAAGCTTAGAGGCCTTAAGAGGGTCTCTTGCCTTTCCTCCTACTGATCTTCCGATTTTAAAAGCGATCCTAACAGAAGTTGTAAAACAATTGGACGACGATAGAATGTCCATCCATGAAGCAAAAGACTTAGGTGAAAAATTAGAAACAATTATCAACCTTTTTGATGTTTTACAACACAAATTAATAAATGAAGACTCTTGTTCTAAAGAAAATGTTTTAGATCAGATGCAAGTGATTTTACCCTTATTACCAGAAATTGCCGAAAATTTTCAACAGGGAAAGGATCTTCATGCTATTCAAGAGCTTTGTAAGATCATTGATCTTATCGAAATGTATGTCAGACTTGCTGCCAGTCAACCTAGTAATGACCAAATGCACCAACACGCAAATACTCTAAAAGATATATCTCTTCAATTACTTCATGCCTTTGAGAATAAAGATTTTATCTTAATCGCCGATCTTATAGAATACGATTTAACAGAGCATCTAGAAGTAATCTTAGAAAATTAAGGAGTATTCATGTCCTATAGCACACCAGACGATATTTTACAAAACATAGCAGGATTAATCCACACACATAGCGGTATTGATTTCCCAAAAACTCATATTAAAGTATTAGATCAAAGGATTCAAAAAAGAATCCAAGAACTTCGTTGTTCTGAGAGTGATTTGTATTCTGATCTCCTTCTTGATAAAACTAAACTCTTAGAGTTTGTTGGATTTGTTACCACTAATCATACTCATTTTTTCCGAAGTATAGAGCAGTTTCATCTTTTGGGTTCCACGATCCTACCAGAACTTCAAATAAAAAATAGTCATATTAAACATATCACTCTTTGGAGTAGTGCTTGTTCTAGTGGAGAAGAACCTTATACTTTGGCCTTATACCTTCAGCATTATTTTGAAGTACAAGGACTAAGAGATTGGAGTTATTCGATTATTGCTACAGATATCGACCAAAGTTCTTTAGATACTGCAATAGAAGGTGTTTACCCACATAAAGCTTTAAAATATATTCCCACAGAGTACCATTCTTATATAGAAATTCACGATCCTAGTCCTGAAACTGCCCTTGATCCCACCCTTGAGGATGATTCTTATATAAAGATGAAAACCGAGATCCGAAAGAACATTCGATTTCAAATTCATAATCTCATGGATATTCCGATATATAAAAATCTTGATATTATTTTTTGTCGTAATGTATTAATTTATTTTAATTTAGAAACCCAAGAAAAAGTTATTAAACAACTCGCAGGTTGCCTTAGTAAAGATCGATATTTATTTATTAGTCCTGCAGAAAGTATTACAGATTTGGATGTTCCCTTCTCGCCGGTATTTTTACCAAAGAGTATTTACTACATTAATAAAAAATAGTATCCAAATTAATATATTTATTATAAAACGAATTTTATTCAGAAGGTGTTTATGTCCTCAGGAAAAGTTTTAATCATTGATGATTCTTTGCTTGTTAGAAACTATCTTTCAAAAACTATTTCCAGTATTCCTAATCTTACAGTAATTGATGCTGTTCCTAATGGAGAATTAGGTTTTAAAAAGATTTTAGAAAAACAACCTGATGTTGTTATATTGGATTTAGAAATGCAAGACGGAGATGGACTCTATGTACTTCAAAATATAGAAGAACATATCTCCTTTGATGAACGTCCTTTTGTTCTTATTTACAGTTCAAGGGCTAAATATGATGATCCCATTTTTAAAAAAGCCATTGATTTTGGATTTTGTGATTTCATCCTCAAGGTAGAAGGGAATTCCGAAACTATTCTTAGTAACCTTAAAAATGCTTTTATTTTGAAAATAATTTCTGGAATAGAAGCAAAACAAACAAGAGCTTTATTAAGAGGAGGAGGTCTATTACCATCAACAAGTCTCCCAAAAACTCAGCCTATTGCTTTTCCTAGTATCGAAAAAAATAAAACTCCTAATCCCTTATATCATAAAACCATAACAACCAACAATATTCCTAAAGATTTAGCAGCTCTTGATAAAATTCTTCAAAAAAAAATTATCAAACCTAAATTACTCATTTTAGGTGCATCTACAGGAGGGCCTCAGGTCGTCCGTAGTATTCTCAAACAGATAGATAGTGAGATCTCTATTCCCATTGTTATTGTACAACATATGCCAGAAAAATTTACCAAATCATTTGCTTTAGAATTAGAAGCGTCCTCAGATCTACCTGTACACGAATTACGCCACAATATGGCACTAGAAAATGGTCATGCTTATGTTTTCCCTGGGGGAACTCATGGGAGATTAAACGCTTTTGGTAATATTTACGTCTATTATACCGATAGAAATAACTACGATGCTCATCCTTTTAAACCATCTGTCAATCTTGCAATTGAACATTTATTACATTCATTCAATGGTCATGTAATTGGAGTAATTCTCAGTGGTATGGGAAATGATGGAGCAATTGGTATGAAAAAGCTTCATTCTATGGGATCATTAATTTTTGCCCAAGACGAGCAGAGTAGTATTGTATGGGGAATGCCGGGATCTGCAGTACAACAAAATGCAGTAGATCTCATTCTCAGTCAAGATGATCTTGGTATTGGGATCGTCAAAGCTTTAAGCCAATACGGTGTACACCCAAAATAGGAGAATAAGATGGAAAATAATTGGAACGAATTAATCGGTGATTTTTTAGACGAAGCATACTCCTTATTAGAATCCTTAGAAGACAGTCTACTAAAATTAGAAAAAGACCCCAAAGATAAAGATGGTATTGATACAGTTTTTCGTGTCGCTCATACTATCAAAGGAGGGGCTGGAGCTGTTGGCTTTACAGATATTTCCAAATTAACCCATATTATGGAAGATCTCCTAGAATTAGTACGCCAAGGACAATATATTTTTACTGATGATGATATATCTCTCCTGCTCAATGTAAAAGACGAATTGGAAACTCTCTTAAAAGCACACGAACAAAAAAAAGATCATCCTTTTGATCAAGCAGCCCGATTAATTCAACAATTAGAACATCTCAAACAAATAGCACTAAAACCTAAGTCTGTAAACACCTCCGAAAAAAAAGAAATAATACCCGAGGTTGTAGATAATCCTGAGAGTAAAGATTTTATGATTGATCATTTGCCTATGGCTGCTCGTTTCGGATTAACTCATGATCTCTTATCAAGTATCCAAGAAGCATTAAATTATGAAGAGCCTTTATTATTTATCGAAATCCGTTTTAACGAGGAATACGAATTAAAAGAAGTCGGGCCTTTTGAAATCTTGAATATTATCAACGGTATCGCCGAACCTATTATTATGAATCCTTCTCCAGAATCCTTAGACGAAGAATATATTCCTTTTTTAAACGTAGTAATCTCATCTCATGAGCAAGCAGATTATGTTCAAAATAAACTCTTTCTTCCCGAGGTCGTAACAAGCGTAGTTGTTACCGCCTTAAGCGAAGAGCTGTATTCTTCTTTAGAGAAGAGCATGCAGTACTACAACGAAGTGCCACAAGTCTCTACTATAATCACAGAAAATATCGCAAATGTAAAAAAATCTATCCCTATAGAAACTCTTCCCGCTATAACCCCAATCGAACCAGTAGAAACTCCAGAAGAAGCCCCTGTTCAACAAGTCAATAAAATCGAATCCGTAAAATCTGAAGAAAAGCGTACCCTTAAAGTAGAAAGCTCCCGTATTGATGAATTATTAAATTTATTAGGAGAATTAGTTATCATCCGTTCTGGATTAAATCAGTTTGCAGGAGAACTAGAACGGTCCGTATATCAAACCCGATTAAACCTTCGTTCGTTTTTGAATTCTAACGAATTAATCCCCTTACATGACGATCAAGAGATGAATAAACAAAGGAACGATCAATTTAAAGAGGATTTTTCGGTAATTAGTAGTCGTATTGATCATTTTGTAGAATACATCCAACAATTATCACGTATTTCCTCTACCCTCCAAATCCGAATGATGAACCTTCGTATGGTACCCGTACAAACCGTGTTCTCAAGATTTACCCGATTGACTAGAGATATTGCCAAACAGTTGGATAAAAAGATCGAACTCGTGATGGAAGGAGGAGAAACTGAGATCGATAAAGGGATGATCGATGATCTCTACGATCCTCTAATGCATATGATTCGTAATTCTCTTGACCATGGAATCGAAACCCCTCAAGAACGAATTACCGCTGGAAAAGATGAAACCGGGTTAATCAGTCTAAAAGCTTATCAAGAAGGAGATTCTATTTTTATTGAAATCTCTGATAATGGTAAAGGAATCAACGCAGACAAAATTGCTGAAAAAGCACTTGCCAAAGGATTTATTACAGAAAGCCAACTGATGAATTTTTCCACCCAAGAAAAATTATCTTTAATTTTTCTACCAGGATTCTCTACCGCAGAACAAATCTCCAATTTATCGGGTCGAGGTGTCGGCATGGATGTCGTCCATCGTACTATTCAAGAGCTGGGAGGATCCGTATCCATTTTTTCTGATTTAGGTAAAGGTTCGACAATCCGTATTCAGCTTCCTTTAACCTTAGCTATTATCCAAGGATTACTTATCGTCTTGGAAAATGTTCACTATGTGATCCCTATTACCCTAGTTGAAGAAACAATTATCCTTAAAGATTCTATTTTAAATAAATTAGATCATTACTATGCCATAAAATTCCGTGAGAAACTCATTCCGTTAATCTCTCTATCAAATGTATTATATCATATTGATTCGTTCCAAGATCAAGAACAGGAATTGGAAGTATTGAAACATCAGTATTGTATTATTGTTCGTTTCGGTAGCCGTCAAGTAGGAATCATTGTCCCTGAGATTCTAAAAGAGCAAGATATTGTCGTAAAACCATTAGATAATAGATTAATATCTAGTCCAGGAATTTCTGCAGCAACAATCGTAGGCAATGGAGAGATTGGTTTTATTTTAGATATTCCACAGATTATTCGATATTATCTACACACCCAACAAATAACTAAGGAATAAATATGCAGACAGATACACAACAACAGCAACACTCTCAAACCTTATTCAGAACAATTACTTTTACCTTAAATCAACAGATTTACGCCCTTGATATTCTTCATATTAGAGATATCGTTATTGGTGACAAAATATATCGTCTTCCTAATTCTGACAGTAGTTTAATTGGTGTTACCAATATTAGGGGAGAAATTCTTCCTGTGTACTCTTTAAAAGTCATCTTAGGAATAGAAGAGAGCTTAATGACCCAAAATGATCCTGTAATGATTGATTTTAAAAATGATGAATATTTGATGATTGTTAAATACCATTCTTACCTATTTGCCATTATTGTTGATTATATTGATAAAAACATTAGCGTTACTCCAGAAAATTACAACGAAGGGAAATATATGTCTAAATGGTCTCAAGATACGATTTTCTCAGGAATTATTATTGATGAGACAGACAATATTTTATTAATCGATGCACCAGCCTTAATTCGTATTTTAACCAAAAACAATTTGGAGCAAAGTTTTGACTAAGCAAAAAACAAATAATATATTAAATTGGAGGGGATATGCTAATAGATTATATTAATCCATTTGTAGAATCTGCATTTGAAATTATGAGTGAAATACTCAGTACACCGATTACTCGAGGACAACTACAGCTAAAAAAGCTTGGTGAAGACATGAAAGGTATTACTGTCATTATTGGGGTTACTGGAACTGTTTCTGGGCGTATTGTTTTTGATATGAGCGAAAAAACCGCTCTAGCCTTAGCGGGTAAACTAAATGACGAGAGTTTTTCCACGATGAATGATCTCGTACGGGGGACAATTACCGAAATTGGTAATATGGTTACTGCACGGGCGGTAACAAAATTGTCTAAAGAAGATAAATCTTTCAATTTTAGCCCCCCAACCCTTATTATTGGAAATCATATTACTATTTTTGAAAGTGATAATATCGAAGCGTTAATTATTCCTATTGATACTTCCTTTGGAATAATGGATATTAATATTGCATTTAAAGAATAACAAACACCAAATCTATAAAGAGGAAAACTATGAAAATTATATTCAGCGAAGACGGTTTACCTACCGGTTTAACAAAATCTGGACAACATCTTGGAGTCCTTTGTGTGGATGACTCTAAGTTTATTTTAAAACAATTATCTCAAATCCTTGTATCCCGTGAGTTTAATGTTGTAGATACCGCTCTTGATGGGGCAGAAGCTCTACTAAAATATAAAGAAAATCAAGCAAACATTCACCTAATTACCTTAGATATTACAATGCCGGAAATGGATGGATTGACTGCCTTAAAAAAATTAAAAGAAATCAATCCTGATGTCAATATCATTATGGTTACCGCTTTAGGAACTGCTGACACTGTTAAAGAAGCGATTAAACTAGGGGCTAAAGGTTATATTGTCAAACCACTAGATCGTAATAAAGTATTAGAAAGAATAGGGAAAATCTTCGGATAACAAGCTTATGTCTTATTATCGTTATTTTTATGTATTTCTGACTCTATTTTTTGTATCTTGCAATACCTATAATAAATTTGATGCATTATATTACAATCAAGAATACCAACAGGCTTATGATTATTTAAAAACACAAGGTACTTCTACTTCTCTCCTTTATCAAGAACGAGAAGTAAAAGTACTATTATTTCTAGCATTACAGGATACACAAAAATATCTTCCACTATTAGATCATGTCTTAACTCAAAATGCCCCAGAATCTCTCCAAGTATGGCACAATTTAGTACGATCTTGGATTCGATTTATTTCAGCAAAAACGACAATCGATTATCAAAACGTTCTTAGTGTCATCCCCAAAGAACCTTTTCCTGATTATAATGCCGAACAACTCCGTTTGACTATTCAAAGCCATTCTCTCATCCGACTTGAACAATATCAAGAAGCTGTAGCTTATCTTAATGCGAGTAAAATCACTAAAAACTCTTCTGATTTATTATACCTCAAGGGAATTGCGTTAATAAAATTAAAACAATCTTCTAAGGCAATAGAAGCGTTCCGAAACACTATTACAATTACTAAGATCACTCAACTCCAGTCGCTAGCTTATTTTCAATTAGGAAATATTGCCGTTCAAGATAAATTATGGAGCAAAGCGGAAGAGTATTATCTCAAAGCTTGGCAACTTAATCCCCAACAAGCAGAATTAAATTTTGAATTGGGAAAAGTACTCCAAAAAAAATCTTACCGAGAGCTCCACTATCGTTTTTATCGAGCTTCGCTAAGGCTCAATGAAAATCTCGCAGAAGCTTGGTACTATTTAAATATTTAAAAGAACGTTCATTACCAATCGGATTCTATAAAATTAAAGATTTTAAATCTGATGTTCGATAATCTATATATTATAGCAATTATTAATAGGGGTCTTATGAAATATCAGCCATTACTGTTATCCAGTATTATTCTTTTCAGCAATTGTACTCAAAATCTTATTTCTTATGTCAAAACCCCTTATATTTTGGATAAGATTTCCGTCGAGCAAGCCTTAGAAAAAGTCGGTTTAATTCGTAGTATTTCTTCTAATGATAAAGCCCCTATTCCCATGACAAATTACCAAACAGGTATTTTAATAGAAGACACTCCTAGGTTACAACAACAGTTTAATACCTTACAAGTTACAAAAAATTCTGATTTTCAGATTACTATTAACACAAAAAATTATCTAATCGTAACACCCTATTATGCGTCTCCTGGTATTGTTTACCAAGCAGATAAAAGTGCTCCCAAGCAGGGTAAATTTCAATTTATTTCTGGAGAACAGTCTGGTCAAATAAAAATCCGGATTTACACTCCCCAAGGAATCTTACAAAGTGAATCTATTTGGTACATCGAAGTTATTTAATTATAAGTGAATCAATGTATGATAAAAAGAAAGACTTTCTTGATCTAATATTTTATTTTGCTGAATCACATAACAAATTTTATCTTTGATTACCGCTCGCATACTAAGATTAAGATCTTCTATTTGACGGATATGAGTATAATCACCTGCTCGTCCTGGTTCTAAATAATCTGCTAAGTACAAGATCGCTCCGATAGGATTATTGAGAAATTTATCAGATCCTGTTGTGTGGTAGTAAATAGCATCCAAAATTTCCTGATCCTCAATACCAAAATAATAAGAAGCAATCCAAGCTCCTACCACTGCATGGTATACAGGTGCTAATACTCCAGAGAGGCTGATCCCATATAAAGAAGCATATTTTGTTAATTCTTGAGGAGTCATCCCTTTCGCTAAATCATGAAATAGTACTGCCTTAGTAATCCGAACGCTCTCTATTGAATCTCCAAAAAATTGAGCCATCAAACGATATGATGTTTCCAAAACTCGTATAACATGCTGGTATCGTTTTTCGTTAAGTACCTGAACCAATATCTCTAGCAGTCGTTCTGCTGAATATTCCATACGCTGGGAGAAAATTGTTTGGTATTGAGTAATTTTATTCATAGAAGCTTATCCAGTAATAGATTTTTGAGGTTTTATATTAATTATATCTTATATAAATCATCTCGTAGTAAACTCTTAATCATCATTATAAAGATTGATAATCTATTTTCGGAACAATTCTATGAAGATCTTAACATACTAGGAAGACCCTAATCCACAAGTATTTCCCCACAATGATAAAAATTTTGGATAAAAAATCAAACATGTATTGACAAAACAAGTGTAAATAGAGTATAATTACTAAATAAATTAAATAATCTTAGGAGTACAAACCATGAAAAAAGGGATTCACCCAGAACTCAAAGATACCACTATTACTTGTAGTTGTGGAGAAACTTTTCAAATTAAAACTGCTAACGAAACCATGGTTGTGGAAGTATGTTCCAAATGCCACCCTTTTTACACAGGTACTAACCGTAACACAGAACGTGGTGGTATGGTTGAGCGTTTCAAAAATCGCTATCAGGTAAAAAAATAAATTGTCGTATTTACTAAACGCGATACTAATTTCTTAGAATATTTTTATGAAAGGTTTAGAAAAATCGGCACTCTCTGTGAGTGCCGTTGCTTTGTTTCTTTCCGACTTAGTAAAAAATCAGCTTGGTCCTGTCTTAATTAAAGGGGAGATTTCTAATCTTCAATTGCGAAAACATTCGTCTTATCTTCGATTTTCCTTAAAAGATGCACAAGCAAAAATTAATTGTCTTACCCACTCTTCAACAAATGCGGCTAAATTATTAGCTCATCTTCAAGATGGGGATGAAATATTAATTTTTGCACAACCTAGTTACTATACCAAATACGGTCAGGTAAGTTTTTTTACAGATGAAATGATGAAACTTGGCGAAGGTATTTTTTACTCGCAACTTGAGCAACTTCGTTTAAAACTCTACGAAGAAGGGTTATTCAACAACAAAAAAACTCTCCCGAAAAACCCACAACATATCGGTATTATCACATCAGCAGATGGAGCTGCATTACAGGATATTCTTCGTGTCGCTCAAGATCGATACCCCTTTGTTCAAATTTCTATTTTTCCATCTTTAGTACAAGGGCAGTTGGCTGTTCCATCTCTTGTAAAAGCATTATCTTCTGCATTAACATTCTCTAACTTGGACGCTATTATTATTGGGCGAGGAGGGGGGAGTAGCGAAGATTTAGATGCTTTCAATGCAGAAGAGCTTGTACGTCTTGTCGCCTCTTCTTCTATTCCTATTATTTCTGCTGTTGGACACGAAACAGATACTACCTTAATTGATTATGTCTCCGATTACTCCGCTCCAACTCCTACTGGAGCTGCCATGACCCTACTACCTGATCGTTTGGAATTATTACAAGAACTATCTCAAATCAAACAGCAACTTTTATTAGAACTCCATTATTTTTATCGGGAAGAATTCTTAGAATTAGACCGCCTTAAAACCAAATTGATCTCCGATTACCAAAATCATATTACTCAGGAGCAACACCAGCTTCAACTTTTAAAAACCCAATTGATTCATCCCGAGGCGATCCTTAAAAAAGGTTTTTCTCTAATCGAAACTTCAGATATTCAAGAAGGTCAAGAAATTATCATCAAAACAAAAAACACAACAATCTACGCAACTGTACAGCGTATTACAAGGAATACCAATGAATAATAATCCCCCTATCCAAGAAGGCGAACTAATTTATTTATCTCATGAGAAAATATCTTTTATGCTTCCTTTTACCCCAAAAGGAAAACTTTCCACCAATAAAGGAGAAATCAAATTCCAAGAAACTCACTATTGGGGTGATATTATTCAAAATCATTCAGAGACCGAACAATTCACTATCCTCCACCCTACTATTTCTGATCGATTAATGAAAGTTAAACGGGCAACAACTATTTCTTATCCCAAAGATATTGGAGCAGTCATTATGGAAACGGATATTTTTTCTGGTGCAAAAGTATTAGAAATCGGGACAGGATCAGCTGCATTCACTATCGCTATCTCAAGTATTGTTGGTGAACAGGGTAAAATTTATAGTTTTGAACGGCATGAAGAACACCAAAAAATAGCGATAAAAAATTTTCACAAACTAGCACGTTTTAATAATGCAGAATTTATTCTAAAAGATAATATCCAAGAAACTGGGTTTGAACTACAAGAAAAGATGGATATGATCTATATTGATGTACCTGATCCCACTCCTCTCCTATGGAGCATTAAAGAGACTTTATGCATGGGAGGAAATGTTGCTTTTATTATTCCCTGTGTAGAACAGCTTGCTGATCTCATACGAGAACTCCCCCAACACGGCTTCACCCGAATTCGAGCTAAAGAAATGTTTGAACGAGGGATTCGTCCCACTCCAGGACGAACACGACCCTACGACCGTATGGTTGCCCACACAGTTTATTTAGTGTTCGCTAGTCTATCAAATGCTTGATTATTTCGATAAAACATACTATAATATATCCATAATATAATAAACTAGGGAGATCTTTATGAAAATCATTTTATTGTTACTATTTTTATGTATTGATCCTTTAGATATGTATGCCCAACAACAACCTAAAAAAAAAACCAACAGACAACAGACAACGTCTCAAAACAAAAAAACACCCCAAAAAAGACAGGCGGCGTCTCAAAGCAAAAAAACACCTAATAAACAACAAGCTAATAAAAATCAACAAACCAATAAAATCAGTTTATCTACAAAAAACTTCTCTCTCACTAATTTAGTACTTTTAGAAAGTAATTATGATCAATGGGTTACTTTTCTTCAGTTTCCAGAAGAAAACCGTTTAAAGTATTCCGCTATTTATTACAATCCTGCAAATTATACTTATTTTCATGCCACCATCCAAGAAACAAACCGTAATATCTCTTCTGTCTCTGATTTTAGCTCACAAAATAAAAAAAACGAAAAAACTTTCGACCCTTCATTTTTTGAACGCTTTTTACTCTATATTAGTGATCTTCCAGAAAATAAAAGACTCTTCACCCTACATACTAATACTAATAAATTTTATATCAAAAGTTTTAATCCCATTCTAGATCAAACATATTTCGATAACGATTCTATAAGCACCAATACTGAAATGGTCTATCCCGTATTAAACACACTCTATAAAGTACAGTATACCAATAAATCTGATCAGATCTTTAATAGAATCCTTACTGGGGGAGGTCAACTAAGATTCCTTGGTTCAGTAAACACATCACTCCTACTTCCTTTATCGTATTAGTATACTAAACTCATTCTAATCTATATAGTCCTACTACCCCTTCTTGACAATTATATAATTTTTATATAATTTAAAAGAGGAGGAGTAAAATGGTAAAACTCATTCTATTAACAGTCAGTTGTTTCTTTTTAAATGCCTGTGAAACAACAGATTATTGTGAAGACGGCATAACTAACAAAATTCAAGTGTTGATCTATGATAAATAAAATCCCTTTATTAATTTTTCTCTGTTTATCAGGGTGTCAGCTTGGATTAAAATCAGATTATACGGGAGGAGTTACCCAAGATATTTTGATTAATACAATTTGGCAACAAATCAATAGTGATTTTGACGGCACTTATCTAATTTGGGAATTTGTTGATTCCTCAACACTTTTAAATATCCAACGAGGAGTATCGCTATTTTATACTTGGGAACCTTACACAAAAATCAATGGTACCGTTTCTCCCAATCCCGTAAACCAAGCTGTTTTTCAACTCACTAGTAGTATTCCAGGAGCAACCCTCGATCAATATATGCTTGTTTGGATTATCAATGCCAATGGAACTACGGCTGTAATTGAAGTATTCAGTACCCCAGAAGATATTATCCGTTATCTTGTAAATCAGAAATATGTTTATCAGGCAAATTTTAAAAAGATTAGTCAATAAAAAACAGTAGGAATAAATCCTACTGTTTTTTGTTGTTGATAGTTTGTTTATTTATAAGAAGGTTGAAAGACACGACCTTGATTATAGAAAGTATCCATCCCTTTATAAATTGCATTAGCTCCAAGTGCTTCTTCGATTCTGAGCAGTTGATTGTATTTTGCCAAACGATCTGAACGAGACATTGAACCCGTTTTAATCTGACCACAGTTGGTAGCAACAGCAATATCAGCAATAATTGCATCTTCTGTCTCACCAGAACGATGGGATAGAATAGAAGTGAAATTAGCCATTTTTGCCATTTCAATAGCATCAAAAGTTTCTGTTAAAGTACCAATTTGATTAACTTTCACTAAAATAGAATTAGCAGATCTTTCTAAGATTCCTCTTTTGAGATATTGAGTATTAGTTACAAAAAGATCATCTCCAACAATTTGGATTTTATTTCCAAGTTTTTCAGATAATAGTTTCCAACCTTCCCAGTCATTTTCAGCGAGTCCATCTTCAATAGAAACAATAGGGTATTTACCACACATTTCGACCCAGTAATTGACCATATCATTGGAATTCATTACTTCACCAGAAGATTTCCAGAATTTGTAACCTTTTCCATCTCCATGATTCCATAGTTCGGAAGTTGCAGGGTCAAGAGCAATAGAAATATCTTGACCAGGTTTATAACCAGCTTTGGTGATTGCTTCCACTAAAATTTGGAGTGCTTCTTCATTGGATTGAAGATCAGGAGCGAATCCTCCCTCATCGCCAACAGAAGTATTATATCCTTTACCTTTGAGTACATCTTTTAGAGCATGAAAAGTCTCCGCACAATAACGTACAGCTTCACGAAATGTTGGAGCACCAACAGGAGTAATCATAAATTCTTGATAATCTACTTTATTTCCTGCATGAGATCCGCCATTAATCACATTACAAAGAGGTACAGGAAGAACTTTCGCATTGGGACCACCAAGATACTGATACAATGGTAATTCGGAATATTCCGCTGCCGCTTTAGCAGCAGCCATCGATACGGCAAGAATAGCATTAGCTCCTAATCGACCTTTATTAGGGGTTCCATCGAGGGCAATCATTGCTTTATCAAGAGATACCTGATCGAGTGTATCCATACCAATTACTTCTTCTGCAATTGCTGTATTAACATTTTCTACAGCTTTGAGTACACCTTTACCAAGATAACGAGATTTATCTCCATCTCTTAATTCTACTGCTTCATTTTCCCCAGTAGATGCTCCACTTGGGACAGCAGCACGACCAACAATACCGTTTTCTAATTCGACTTCGGCTTCAACAGTAGGATTACCACGTGAATCAAGTATTTCTCTTGCTCGTACATCTAAAATCATAGACATAGATTCCTCCAAAATTTTACTACGTTTAATCGTTTGTACTAATATCATACACTTTTTTGTATAAAAAGTCAAACGAAGCCTAACTTTTTCCTGAAAAATTACTCAATACTCATTACTATCATATTCGTTCTACATAAGAGGGTATGCTCTTTATCACCACCACTATTTTAGTAAATGAAAAAACTTATTTCCCAAGTAATCGTTTTAATTCATCAGCAACAAATTGGACTTTAGGCCCGATAATTACCTGTGCTGTCGTTTTTGAGCCTTTCATCAACCCTACAGATACTGATTTTACTTTTTTTTCATCAATAAGATCTGAATTACCAAGCTCTAAACGAATTCTGACAGCGCAATTTTCAACAGAATTGATATTTTCTACTCCTCCTAACGCTCCCAGCAAGGTTTGTGCAATATCAGTGTAAGAAGTCATAATCTCTACCTGTCCTTCTACAGTATCCTCATCTTCTCTTCCTGGAGTTTTAAGATTATATTTAATAATCACAACACGAAACACTAGATAATAAATAACAAAAAATATTAGGCCTTGTAGAATTAACATCCAAGGTTGGTTTGCCAAGGGCATTCGTAGAGAAAGAATAAAATCAACCAAACCTGCCGAAAAGCCAAATCCTGCAGTAAACTGTAAGCTAGAAGCAATAAATAAGGATATACCTGTCAAAACAGCATGTAAAAAATACAATCCAGGGGCTAAAAACATAAAAGCAAATTCTATCGGTTCGGTAACTCCTGTGAAAAAACTTGCGAATCCTGCTGCTAACATAATAGAACGTACTTTGTCTTTTTGTTCAGGTTTTGCAGTAGTTATAAAAGCACAAATAGCCCCAATCAATCCAAACATCATAATAGGGAAAAATCCCGCTTGATACATCCCTGTAACCCCTTTAACTCCCATTCCGCTCCAGAAATTACCAATATCATTAATTCCTGCAACATCAAACCAAAAAACAGCGTTCAAAGCATGATGGAGACCAAAAGGGATCAGTAAACGGTTTAAAAAACCAAATAAGCCAGCTCCTACAGCTCCTAAACCTGAAATCGTAATACCAAAGGCTACTAAACCTCCATAGATTATAGGCCAAATAGTCATAAAAATAAAAGACACTCCCAGCATCACACAAGCAGTAACAATTGGTACAAGACGTTTACCCGAAAAAAAGGCTAGTGCTGTAGGCAACTCTGTCTTATAATATTTGTTGTAAATAAAAGCAGAAATCATCCCACACAAAATCCCAACAAATTGGTTTTGAATTTTTCCAAAAGCTATAGGAACCTCTTCTAGAGGGATTCCTTTTAACTGTGCTACCGAACTAGGAGATAAAAGAGTCGTAATAACAAGCCAAGCGACTAATCCAGAAAGTGCTGCTGGTCCATCTTGTTCTTTTGATAATCCAAATGCCACTCCAATAGCAAAAAGAATCCCCATGTTATCGATCAGTGATGCTCCAGATTTGATCAAAAATGCTGCTAAAATACTTTCACTACCCCAACCAATAGGATCTATCCAATACCCAATCCCCATCAATACAGCCGCAGCAGGAAGCACTGATACGGGAATCATTAATGATTTCCCAATCTTTTGTAAATAAGTAAACATATTATACCTCTCTTTAAATATTCTATACTATATTATAGATCAAATATCTTTTTTGTCAAAATAAAAAACTCATCTTCCATAAGAATTAATGATATAGCGTATAGGGGGTTTATAGGAAAAAATTATTATCTATTAGAGATAGGTAATTCAAATACTCAACTTACTATCAGAAGTATTCTAATTAAATCTATATAAAACAAAAACGGCAATAAATATTGCCGTTTTTGTTTTTAGGAAAGTTGTATAGAGCCCCTAAGGTTTTCCACCCAAGTCTGTTGCTCTTGGAGAAAAGGTATTGGTAGTACCATTTACAATAACATCGATATTATTACTATTAATAATCGATACCGTTAAGATCTCATTCTCCCATTTGTAAGTCAAACTATTTGAATCAGCTGATTGGAGTATATACGTTGCTCCAGACAGATCATCATAACCCATCGCAGTAGGAGAATACTTCATTTTAGATGCTCCATCCTTACGAAATTGGATTCTGCTATCCTCTGTTCCAAAACTTGCTCTAGAAACAAGATCTGTAGCTGGGGTTCTTTTAGCACATGAAACAACTGCTAATAATAAAATCAGAAAAGAATATTTAAAAATATTGTTCATATTCCATCCTCCTAAATAAAAAATATTCCTATGTTAAACTTCTTACGCACATATTATACACTATTTTTATAGAATCTTTCAAGAAAATATTATATAAAAAGCTGATTCTATTATTTTAGGGTAAAAATTCTCTTCTGTCAAACAAATCGTATGCTAAACACTCTGCTTAAATTCTTCCATATTAATGATTTGCTTACTAATACGAGATTTTTCTAAAGCAAATGCGATAAGGTGGCTTTGGATAGACTGATTAATTGAAGTAAGAGCCTTGCCCTCTCCATTGATCGCATTAATAAAATCTTGAAGAAAAATACCATCTCCCCCTCCATGTCCAGCAAACCCTTGAAGTTGTTCACGATGATTTTCTAGGGGATTATAGACGGTAGTATCTCTATTACGGAAACGTCCTTCGCCTGACCCAAAACGATAGAAGATTACTTCATCACGTTCCATACAGCCTCTGATTTGACCATGAGATCCCATAATACTAATCGTACGATCTACCTCATCAGTAAAAGCCGAAAGAGTGAAAGTTGCAGACGCTCCATCATCAAATTCTAAAATATTAGACATCGAATCACAAACATCATTATCACAATAGTATACACAACGTCCATAACGACTGCTCGCTAAAACTTCTTCTAATTTATCCCCATGATTAATACCACCGTCAATAGAGGTAGCAAAAGCCCCTGTTGTAAGATATGTTTTAATAGAATAAGGGCAAGTCTCGTATACGGGACAAACTTTTGAACAACGTTCTGGAGCTCCTTTTGGAGCGTTTGATTTGTTGAAATGATTTAAAGTCCCAAAGGCGGCTACATTTTTGACCTTAGCCTGATCTCCCAAGATAAAAAGTAAAATATCTAAGTCATGACAACTTTTTGACATGATGATCGGGTTACTTTCTTCTTTTTTATTCCAGATCCCACGAACAAAACTATGAGCCATATGAAAATAACCAATATTTTCTGTGTGTTGAATAGCTTGAACTTTACCAATGCTTGGAATCAGATCTTTAATTTTTGTAAAAAATGGAGTATAGCGAAGGACATGAGCGACCATAACTACCCGATTATTCTCATTGGCAACTTGAGCAATAGCAATACATTCTTTCGGGGTCGGGGCAATCGGTTTTTCTAAGAGTAAGTGATATTTTTGTTTGAGACATGCTATTGCAGGTTCGTAGTGATCATGATCTGAAGTACAAATTACTACCGCTTGAACGTCTTTATCTTTAATATATTCAAGCATCTGTTTCCAATCATGAAAACACACTTCTTGAGGAAGATTGAACCGTTCTCTATGAAAATCTAAGCGTTCTTTATTCAATTCGGCAATAGCAATTAATTCAATATGATCACTATGCTCTTTAATCCATTCAGCATACGCATGAGTCCATCTATTTCCTGCACCAATAAGTGCAATCTTACAATGATTCATAACACACCTTCGTTAATTATTTTATTTATCTCCAAGATAAGAATTATTATCTAAAATATATTTTTTTAGTACTAAGAATATAATCACCATTGGTACTAGGGCAATCAATGCACTAGACATCAACAAAGGGTAGGATAGTCCCACACTAGAATCTCCAAGTATAGAGGATATCCCTACCGCTAGAGGATATTTATATTGCGATGTATTGACAATAAGAGGCCATAATAGGGAATTCCAATTGTATAAAGCAGCAAGGACTCCAAAAGCAGCAACAGTAGGCTTGACTAAAGGAAACATCACATAAAGAAAAATTTGAAAAGGATTGCAGCTATCTAAAAGAGAAGCTTCATACAAGGATTTTGGTAACGCTAAAAAAGCTTGCTGGAACAAAAATGTCCCGAACGCACTCACAACATTAGGTAGCACAATAGCCGTAAGCGTATTAGTTAAACCCATTTTTTGAATAAGCAAAAATTGAGGGATTAAATACGTTTGGGAAGGAACCATTAGTATTGCCAAACAAACTGTTAACACAAGCTTACGGTAGGGAAATTGTATCATCGCAAGACTAAAACCCGCCAATGCAGAAAAAAACACCTGCCCAAAGACGACCACAATCGTCGTAATTGTAGAGTTCCAAAACATAATTCCAATAGGAATTTTAGCAAATAATTCTTTCATACCATCTAATCGCCATAGACTAGGAAACCATACGGGTGGTATTTGGATCGCCTCTTGGTACGATTTGAAGGCTGTTGTTACCATATAAAAAAATGGGAGTAAACAGCAAACCACCCCTATCCATAAAATCATATGGATAAAAACCACCGTCCATAATGATGTATTTAAAGAACCATCTTTTACCAACCATTGTTTTAAAGTTTTCATTTTTTATCCTTTATTATTCATTTTCATAATAAACCCATTTTTTTTGTAACCAAAATTGGATTCCTGTGATAAACAAGATAACAAAAAAGAACAAGACAGAAACCACACTTGCCAAGCCTTTTTGATCAAAAAGAAAAGCATATTGATAAAATAGAACAATCACTGAGGTGTTGGCTTCACCAACAGCTGACTGCATAGGCACAAGGGTAAATATTTGATCAAAGACTTGCAAATAAGCTATCGTATTTGTTACGACAATAAAAAATATTGTTGGTGATAAGAGAGGGCAGGTAATGGAAAAAAACGTTTTTATCGGCCCCGCTCCATCTAAGGTTGATGCTTCATAATACATTTTGGGGATGTTTTGGAGACCTGCTAACAAAATAAGCACATTGTATCCTACTCTCCCCCAAACAGAAACAATAATTAAGGTAAAAGAAAAGGTATCTTTATCTCTCAACCATGCCAACGGCTCAAATCCAATAAAGGTAAGTAAAAAATTAATCAACCCAAAATCCGTATGGAATATTGATTTCCATACCGTAGCCATTGCTACAGGCATTGCAATAACAGGTAAATAAAAAATAAGTCTATAAAAATTTACGCCTCGTATATTAGAATTTAAAAATACGGCGACAATGAGTGATAAGGCAACAACAAGGGGGACAGTAATAAAAACGTAACGAAAGGTATATAAGAAACTATTCAGTATCCTAGGATCTTCCAAAAACACTTTATAATTGGCTAAACCCACCCAAGTTTTTTCTCCTACAAAAGAAATTGTCGTAAAACTATTGTAGATATTTTCAAAAAACGGATAAATATAAAACAAGCCTAATCCAATAATCGTCGGTAGAAGTAACGCATAACCCCAAAAAATATTGAATCTTTGAATCTTGGATGGTCTTTTCATCCCAAACCCCTTACTAAGCATTCACGTGTCTATTTAAAATAACCATCAGCAATAATACTCGCATTTGAAAGCGATTCTCGAACGTCAAGATCTTCTTCTATAATTTTACGAATTGTCCTGTTGTAAAGCTCATAATATTTATTAAACTCAACAACACTAGGATAGGAATAGGTATTATTAATATCTTTAAAAGCATCCATATTGACCTTATATTTTGCCGTAAACTCTGTAGCATAAGGCTCCATTAATGGAAAGAAAATACCTTGTTCAGCTTGAATTTGCATCCCTCTAGGAGAATTCATAAATTCAATCCATTTTTGTGCCACTTCAGGGTTTTTAGAATTATAGCTAATCGTATCTCCTACCGCTTGGAGAACAATACGATTTTGACCCTTGATCTTTGGAAGAGGAAGAGTAATAATATTTGATAGTAGTTCTGGATTTTTAGCAAAACCAGCAATATGCACACTAATATGAGTAATCATTGCCACGCGACCACTTGAAAATAATACTTGAATAGGAGTTTCCGCTAGAGAATTGTAATCAGGAGTTAAAGCCCCATTTACGATTTTTTGATATTCTTCTATTCCTATTGCCGTACCTGGAAGATTTAAGCCGTGTTTTGTATTATCGGGCGATACTAAATATCCTCCATTATTATAGATAAAATATTCAAAGCCCCCTTGCTCCGAAGGGGTAAATGCCACTGCATACGATCCCATAGGCAATTTACCCTGAAGAGTATTGGCAGTATCTAAAAAATCTTCGTAACTCCAATCTGGACTAGGAATAGGAACTCCTGTGTCTTCAAAAAGTTTTTTATTAAGAAAAACTGCAACAGTATCCATCCCTTTTGGAAAGGCATAGTATTTACCATTTTTACCATAGACACTTTTGATTGATTCAGGGTAAGAAGGGATAACATTCGTTAGCTCTCCATAGTTGTCATTCCAATCATAAAAAAGATTTTCTTTTTCAAATCTTGGAAAATTAGGAAAATTCATCCAAAACACATCTGGTAAATCTTTGCCAATAGTCGCTGCTTCAATTTTTGCCCAATATTGGCTAAAAGGAGTAACTTCTCCAATAACCCTAATTGTTGGATTTTCTGCTTCAAATTCTTTTTTCATTGTTTCAAAAGCTAGAACATATGTAGAATCCCAAAACATATAACGAATTACCGTTTTATTAGATTGCCCCGTACAAGCTCCTAGCAAAATAAAGAGTACTGACAATGCCTTAATTTTATTCATGATTTTCTCCCTAAAAATTATTAATTTTATTATTACTTGTAATACTACTCTTGGTATTTTAACGAATCAAATATCAAGAGTATAGCTCCTTAATGATTATGAATATATTCCGTATCTCCAAAATATATTATTTAGTCTTCTTAGTACAATGAGTTTACTGCTCTCACCCATTACCAAAAAGAATCAAAAGGAAAAATATATCTTTATCCGTCAATTTTACTATTATATTTTACGGTGTTTTATCACAAACTACTAAGCAATTAGTAGTTATTAATTTAATTCTATGATATAATCATTGTAGAATTAAATTTAATTTTTGTCAATAGTCTTTTGATAATTTTAATATTACTATACACAAAAAACAAGCGCGGTTATACACACAATAACGGAGTTGATTCTATCTAACAATTTGCAAAAATAATAATTTCCTGAGCTTTAACAGGCATATTTTTGATCAATATACTTTAGTTATCAGCATTTATTTCAATATAAAGTATAAAGTTGATTACTCTTATGGACTCTATTGATTAATCTTTTATTTTATCAAAAATAGAAGATTATAAAATATGTACTTTTGGATAAAATGTTACGATATTAAATATAGAGTTATTATTCTAAGTTATATAGATAATCAGTGTATTTGAATATATTTATTATTACATAATATCAATTAAGAGGTTTATCATGAGGTTATTACTATTACTATTACTTTATTTCTCTCCTATATACAGCCAAGAAAAACTAGTAACACCTTATAAATTAGAAATGGGGCTGAGCGGATCCATCGCTAATTTTGCCTTTCCCAATATCGACCTAGACTTTATAATACAATTATATCAAAATAATCGCTCTTCCTTAGCCCTAAAGCTGACCACTTTCACACTTATTAGAGGGAATCACTTTTTTCCTCCTAATTTTGTAAATTTTGGGGAACTATTCGAAATGCAGTACCGATTCCATGCCCGTAATGGGTTTTATTTATCCTTGGAAACAGGGTTAGGACCAATGGTAGAAATATTTACCAAACCTATTTTTTCTCTATCTCAAGGATTTCATCACACTTCCATTCCCTATGGCGTTTTTTCTTTCGCGATTCGATTAGGCGGATACGCCGAACAATACCGTAATCTCACCAGTAGTTTATTATTAGGATACAGAATGCAGTTCCCTTTTAACCTAGGGGCAACACATATATTTTTAATAGGTTTTAGCATCTCATTTGATGTAAAAAAAATATAGGAGTCTACCATAAAACGTATTGTTATTTATTTCATTATATTTATAAGTAATTGTTCTCTCACTTCACCACCTACAAGAACCGTCCAGTATATCGAATCTGACGGGGCATATTTACCCGTAATAATGACTGGCCCTGATTCCAAAAAAATTATTCTATTTACTCATGGAGGACCGGGATTATCAGGAATATTTTATTTTTATATACCATTCATGCAAAAATTAGCGCAAAAATATAAAGTAGTTTATTGGGATCAACGGGGAGCGGGGGGCTCGCGAGGGCATATCACAAAAAATTCTATTACTATTCCCCAGTTCGTAAAAGATATGGATACCGTATACACCTATATTAAAAAATTATATCCTGATAGTGATATTTACGTCATGGGGCATAGCTACGGTGGTATGGTAGGAGGCGCTTATACTTCTAAATTTCATAATAAGGTTAAAGCTTCTATTTTTGTATCTCCAGCATTCAATGTAAAATCAGCTACCAAAGATATGTCTACGTTAATGCTTCAGTTTATTAATATATTACAAGATTATAATTTATCCGAAAAATGTCAAAAACAATGGAAAGAAGCTAAGCAATTTTACGAATCTAATCCCAAAATTAGTGCATCCAATTTTATAGAACATCTTAAATGGGCTACTCTAAGAGATGCTATTTTAGGATTATCCGAAGAATCCGAGTTCGAAAAAAATATTATTCCTATCCTAATACAGGATAATGTGATCGAAAATTTAAATTTTATACAAGAAAGAAATCAAATTTTACAGGCATTAGCAGAAAATAATGAGAATGATAGAGAATTAAGCACCGATCCTGAATTTAACTTAAAATATATTACTCATCCTGTTTTTGTTGCCGTAGGAACTTTAGATATTATTATTTCACCACAAACATCTATCGATGGATACCATAGTTTAAATAATGGTATTGCAAATCCTAGTTCTGTATTATACTATATGACTAATACTACGCATTTTGCGTTCGCCCAGCCAATTAAAGAGCAATTACTGGAGCGTATCCTATTATTTATCAATCAAAATTAGTTTTTTATAGCAGACAAGAGCAAACCCTCAATCTATCATAATTTCTAATATTTTTTCACCACACCCAAACTACAAAATATATTTGTATAATACTACTCATCTTCTAAAACAAAAAAAAGAGCTTCCGCCCTCTTTCTTCATCCAAATGTAATACCATTTAAACAAAAAAAACCTG
>JBOFHK010000027.1:0-63620 GCA_051649605.1 Brevinema sp.
CTCTTTGTACTTTAATAATATTAGATATAACGGAGGTTATGCAGGAATTTCTTGGGCTAACTACGGAGATAGAGATTCTAGAGCCAATATATTTGCCATAGGATATTGGAAATAATTTACTTCCAAAAACCTATGGCAATATAAAATAAAGTGAATCTGTCGCCAGTCCCATGTACTGTAATATGATGGGGGGTTACTCCTTCATCTACAACATTTAATCCAGTTCCACCTTCTAAGCTAATAGATATACTATGGTTAAAAAATTGGTAAGGAAATAATAAAGTAACTGGATCGGTATTATATCTACTACTTCTATAAAAACACACCAGCAACCCACTCTCGAACTTGACATAATTCCCATTATAGATAATCAACGAGCGATAGCGAGATTGAGGATCTATCCTACAAGTGAAACGAGGTAGGACATCAGTAATTAGAGAGCGCTCCCAAGAACCTATCCATAAATAAAAATAAATTAGTAAATATATAATTTTTATATGAGGTAACAGAACCATGATAACAATCACACTACAAAGAAACGACAGTAAAGTGTCGTCGGATACCGTGTCCTATACGCAGGATACCATTACTCTAAACGGGCAAGAATATTCTTTTCCTCAAGGAAGCGATCTTCTATTTATCAGTCCCCACGATCAGATCATTGACCCTAAACGAGACGTCGATGGCGTTCTTCATGCGATCGTTATCAAACAGTATAACAGTGCTGACCGTATGGTTATGGAGCATTGTGATAAAGATGGATGTTATGGAGCTTGTCAAGGACAGGATATTTCTATAGCTCGTACAAGAAGTAAGCCTATTATTGCAGAAATACACCAAGAAGAAATTAAAGAACGAACTGTCTCCGAACTAATTACTCAAAAAGGTAACTGCGTTTCGATTCTAAAGGAACAGTATATTGACGCTGATCTAGACGACAATGAAGAATTAAAAATGGAGCTTAAAGCCCAAATTCAAGAACTCAAAAAAGAAATCATGATTCTCAAGGATAATATTTCTAATGAATCAGATCATTAAGATTATTGCCGACTAATTTTAGGAGTATCTCTATGATGAACGGTAAACCCCTCTCTTATTACACTAATCGGATTGCGATTGTCTTTATCATCTTGTTTTTTATGCTCTCTTGTATACTCGTCTTTATAAAACAAGACCACCGAAGCCTTATTATTTCTCTACTCATTACTCTTAGTGGAACGGTGGGCTTATTAATTGTAACGATCGCAAGCCCCAACAAACAAATTGACTGGATTGATCAATTATTAAATAAAAAGGAGTAAACCGATGAAATTATCAAAATACTTTACAACACAAGAATTAACGGCAAGCCAAACGGCGAAGAAGTACCAAATCGACAATAAACCGAGTGATGAGATTATTACCAATTTAGCAATTTTGGCAAATAAAACGCTTGATCCCATAAGAGATTTTTTAGGACGATCCGTGAAAATCAATAGTGGATTTCGCTCTAAAGAATTAAATGCAAAGATTGGTGGAGTAACTAATTCTGTACATACCATGGGTTGTGCATCCGATCTTGTTATCCCTACAGAACAGGAACAAAATAAACTATTCGAGTTTCTAAAAAAAGTAATATCCCCTTTGATCAAGCAATCAAATACCCTCATCGTGGTTTTGTTCATATAGGGATCAGTCCTACAGGAAAAAACCTTCGTCGACTGATGGTTTCCCCTAAAAAGAACATCTATATTCCTTATTAAAGGATGTATGATATAAAAACGCTATTCTTTGGATTTGTTTTTGGTTTATTAGTGGGAGGGGGTGCTTTCTACCTCTTCCTTACTCGATCGATACCTGTTCAGGCAACAATGACTATTACTTCTTCTGACCCTCAAGCAGAGATTAGCAATGAAAAATTAGAAGTCAAAACGAAACGTCAGATCGTAGAAGCAACAGCCTCTTTCCAAACGGATAGAGCAGGAATTTATACAAATACAATCACTATTAATAGAAGAGACTTGCAATACAAACATTCTATATATGCAGAAACAGGTTATTTTCTCAATACACAAATGCCTTTCTTTAGCCTATCTTATTCTTATCGATGGTTTCTTATTTCTACTAAGATAGCCTACTCCTTTCGATTAAATACAATTGATTATGGTATCGGCATTGGAGTGAAATATAGTTTTTAAGAAATTCTTGAGACTTGTTATCACAAGTCGATTAGAAGAGCTTACACAGAATACTGGGCATTCCTTAATTAAAACAGTAGCGAAACGCTACAATATAGATTTGGAGAGGTAATTAGATGGCGACACCTCAAAACGCATTACAAGCCCCATTCGGATGGATGGGCGGAAAGTATCGATTACGGACAACACTTGCTCCTATGATACCGGAGCAGGATAAACCTATTAAGAGTAGGAAACTTCAGCGTTATGTTGAAGTATTTGGAGGAGCCGGATGGCTTCTGCTTTATAAGGAGAGGTGGTTTAACTCTGAAGTTTACAATGATATTAATGAAGGACTCGTAAACTTATTTTCGGTTATTCGATACCACCCTGACGAATTA
Organism: Brevinema sp.; assembly: GCA_051649605.1. Lineage (GTDB taxonomy): Bacteria > Spirochaetota > Brevinematia > Brevinematales > Brevinemataceae > Brevinema_A. The sequence continues at coordinate 2,558 of JBOFHK010000027.1, forward strand.
TTAAAAGAGTTAGAGATGATCGTACATTCTCAAAAGCTCTTTAATTATTATAAAGATACCCTTCATCTGACGGATATCCACAAAGCAGTAGGAGCATTGATTAAATACGGATGGAGCTTCTCTTCTCGAGGAACAAGTTATGGATTCGATGCCCGAATCAGCCCTAAAGAACTTATTAGTAGAATAACAAAGCTAAGAGAACGCTTTTCAAACGTTGCTATATCCAACGAGAGCTTCGAGAGATTTATTAAACGTTGGGATAAAGAAAATACTTTTATGTATCTTGACCCACCCTATTATGGTAGTGAAAACGTCTATTCAGATATTGGAGAATTTGGAATCACCCAGCACGTGCAACTTGCCAAGATACTCAAAGAAAGTAAAGCGACTTGGATGCTTTCTTACGGAGATCATGCTGTTATTCGTGATTTGTATAAAGACTTCTATATTAAAGAATGCACTGTAAAATATTCCGGTCTTGGCAATGCAGGAGAAAATCAATACGACGCTCCCGAGCTTATCATTACCAATTACAAACCACCCACACAAACGAGCTTATATGATTAAAATTAATTATTATCAAAGGTAAACATTTTAGGAAACATAAATAAAACGTCTATTTTACAGACGTTTTATTTCTCTTTTTTGTTGCAGAAAGGAGTTGACTTTCATGCTGAAGCAAGCTAAACTTTGGTACGATAACGGTAGGAATAACCTACACCAAAGGAGATATATCATGTATGAAAATTTAAAAAGACTCTTAGAAAATTCTTCAGAAGAAGAGCTTAAAAGTATAAGCGAATCAATGGATAAGCATTTACAAATAGCTTGTGAAAATGATGATAAATGCAAAGATTGGATACCAGCGTTCCAAGAGATAATAGACGAATTTATTGAACAGAATTTTCGCCCTGCAGATGCTGTTTATGAGCTAATATGTGAAAATTCCAAAGGTACGACTTCTGAAGAAGGTACTTTATCTGAATTAATAAGTGATAATCGAGGCTGGCTGGAAAGCTACTTACCAAGTAAGCATAAAAGTAGAGTTTATAATATTAGTTCAATCGAAGAGCTTGTAGAATTATTAAATCTCTCTTATGAAGGAACTTATTGGAGCGATACGGAATACAGCTTCGACTTAGTATAGTTATTAATAAGTAGAAATAAAAACAAGTTGCTTGTTCTTGCAGAAAGAATCGACTTGATGTTTCTGTAAAGGCAAGCTAACATGTTGTACGATATAAGAAAAGCCTGTAAATATAAATATTTATGTTTTTCTAAAGGAGAACAGAAATGATTAAAACAATACCAAACAGAATATTAGAGCAACAAATAGGATATAACAAATGGCTATCAGTAGCATTCAAAAAAGAAAGCGAAGCTCTTCAATCGATGTATTATTCTAAAGGAAAAAAACCAACAGAGTTGAAAAAATTACAAAAAGCAGAGTATATGGCTAACTATTATTATGAGCAAATAAAAGAAAGAATTGCCGAGCTTAAAAGAAGAAGAGATGCCGGTATCTTCATTGAAGAAATGTAATTTTATAAAACAGGAGAACTATTATGAAAGAGATTAAGGAAATGACCTTAGAAGAAAAAGGGAACATGCAGAAAAATTAGAACAACAGGCGAACAAATTATTAATTGAAGCTAAAAAACTGGATAGTGAATGCTATCAAGAAAGAGTAAAAATATATAGATCCCAAGAAGCATAAAAATTTATAAAATAATAGAATTAAAAAATAAAACGGTCTTAAAAAGATCGTTTTATTTTTGTCCATTTTTCTTCAAAAAATCTCCACATCATTAGGAAAATCGATTTTTCTGCAAAATTAAATGGATTTTTTCTGCAAAATCAAACGGGACATGACAGTAGAAGAAAGGATACCTTTGATACTAAAGAAAAAACCACTACTTTAATAAGTAGTGGTTTTTTATCGTGCCTATTAGGAGTCGAAGTAGTTATTTAATCATCAATATAACTCTAATCATAAAAATAAGGAGAATTTATGTAGAACTAAAATAATTATCCATTGAATTCGTGTTCTGTTGGATAAACCTCTTTAATGATGAAATATGGTGCAAGGTCTATAAACATTTCTTCTAAAGATGTGTTCTCGTTTTTAATTTTCAACATTCCCATATCCATAGGATTGCGAATATATATATTTTCATTAGTATAGAGAATTGTTGCTGTAGGGTTGTCTATACAATTATCGTGACTTGATAAAATAAAAACAACAGGAAATACTCGATTTATATTTTGATTTGTTTTAGGAGTTTGTTTATCTGTAAGGTAAAATAAATCATCAATAAGTGTTAGGTGTTTTAAATAAGTTGAATTATCATTTGTATTAATGTAAACGCGTTCTAAAGGAGAAATGCTTCCTATATATAATAAAGGAATATCATTTATTATAAATTCTTTATATTGTTCAACAATAATAGGTTCTTGTTGAAAATTACTATCTTGAGAATATATCAATTTATTAGTATCTTTTTGTATAGAAGCATAATAGTAATGATGACTTTTTTTATCCCAATAAATTGATTTATCTACTAAGATAAGATCAAGCCCCTTATCATATCTGGCGATGAGAGAGTTGGGATTTTCGCGTTCCAATTGATCCATTTTATCGATATATTCTTGAGAAACAAACAGTGTTGTGGCTTCTTCAGTATTGATTATATTATCAGTCTCCAGTGCATTGGTGTTGTTTTCGATGATCATATTTCCAGCATCTGAATCAGATGGAGTTTGTTTCTCAGCACAGCCGCCGATTAATAAAATAATTAATAATAAGTAAAATTTCATGATAACTCCTAAAATAACCCTATTATAGTATTATATAATGGGGTTATTATTTTGTCAACAATGATATCAAACACTAAATGCGACAAAGTAAGACCATGATCTAGCTCTATATTTAGATAAATCAGATAGGATAGCTAAAAGATCATCGCAATATCAAACATTTATTAAATATCTTAATAATAAGTATAATATAGGTCAATTTAATCTCACAGAATTACTAAAACAAGATTATTTAGTTTTAGATACAAGACAAAGTGATCTGAGGCTTTATCATGGTTATATTCCTACGATCCGAAAAGGTCGACAAGGAATTTTATATATTTATCAAAATGAACTTTATTCATTATCTAAAAATGATGCTTTACGTATGCAGGGTTATACAGATACTTATATTGCCCGATTACAACATGTTAGTAAATCGACTGTTTTAGAGCAAGTAGGGAACGCGATGACTATTAATGTGATGAAGCCCCCAATTGCAAAAGAATTAAAACAGTATATAAATAGGTAAAATACGAGAAAAATGACACAAGAAGGCTCTGAGACAGCAAAAAACGGATTTAAAAATGAACAATTTGTTATAGATCTTTTTAATACATGGGAAAGTGATCAACTAGCTCAAGAGTGGCTTATGGTAATGGGATATAAGATATCTGAAATTGAGTTTGTTAAAGCTATAAAAATAACAGGTGGTTTTAAATCTGATATACAAGTACAAATTTCTATTACAGTCAAATTAAAAGAAGAAATTGATTGCCAAAATATTTCTATTAAATTGGTATCAAATCTACAGGGATTTAATCAAATTGATAAAAGATGGGTTGATAAATATATTGAGTTATGGAATATCCCACAAGATATAAGTAAACTATTAAAATATTATACAGGTGAGTTACAGCCTTATAAAAACTCTGTAAGAGATAAAAAACGTATGTTTATTGATGAGTTTGAAAAATCAGGACAAGATTTGATTACTCAATTTCTTGAACAAAATAAAATTCTTATTCTTACAGATATACTAAAAGGACGTGGTCAATTTTCTGCTGAATAGATGTTAGTGATTTATAAACAAGAGAATAAAATAGAATCCGTTTTAAAACCGATTAATGAAGCATTAAATTTCTATGCTCAAGGCAATGTTGAAATAACAAAACAGGGAAATATAAAGATTGGACGTATTAGTGTACAGCGCAAAGGTGGTGATGGTGGTCGACCAACTGCAAATACACTACAATTTAAAATGAATCCCATGGATTTATTTAGTATTTAAAGATCAAATATCAAGGCTTATCGATTAGGATGAGCCTTGATTTATATATAAGGGTATAAACGATAAACCCAGTTTCTCTCTCTATATATATTACAAATCTCACAATGTTTTAACTTTTTTGTGTTTGCGTAAGCAGATTTTATGGAGATCGCAGTAAGCACATTTTAGAGGATTTTCTCTTGTAAACTTTTCTCCGAACTTTTCTTCAAAAATTGTTTGTAGTTCTGAGCCTATATCGCTATCTAGTGTGAAAGGACTAAAATTCCCTTCTCCAAGGAGTTGTAATAATTGGGTAATTTCTGTGTGTTTTATATACTGGAATTCTTGGATTGATTGGTAGAGTGGTTTTTTATTAAATATCCCAGGGTATTCTTGAAAAATCTCTTGTTTTTCTAAGAATATATAAGAAACGTCCTGAATGGGTGTTTTTTTGTTCTTGATAAGAAGGGCACTGTAGAGAAAACCTTGAAATAAATTAAAAGGAATTTTTTGATACTCTTTATAGGAAGTGATACTCCCTTTTTTGTAATCGATCACAGAGTAAGAATCATTGATGGTATTATAATCAACACGGTCAATTCGGCTATAAACCTTTAAGGTTTTATGAGAGCTGAGAGACACCTCGGGGTTTGAAAGCTCTTCGTGCCCAGTATATAATTCTACATATTTTGGGCTTTGTTGTTCTCGCAATTTTGGTTCTATTTTTTGTAAAAAACCACTGAGTGTTAGATAAATATACTGGTAATCGAGGGTAAAAAGATTTGCTTGTTGGCTATCTTGAACACATTGTTGTAAAACATGATGAAGATTTTCAGGATTAAATTCTATATACTGAGGAATATATAGTTCTAATACTTTATGGTATAGATTCCCATAATCAGCAGCTTCTGGTTTGTAAGAAGGTAGTTGATAAGGTTTTAATTTCCAAAAGTCTTGCCATAATCCTTGGTAGCGACAACGTCCTATTTTTTCTAAACGAGTAGGGGATACGACGACTTCAGCACTCAAATATTTTTTGGTAATATGAGTGATGCTGGGAATAAAACCAAAATAGCTTCTTACCTGAGGATCAGGAAGAATGTTGTTCTCAAAATCATCATTAGCCTGCTGAATCATTTGAATATACTGATAGGCTTCCGAGATGCTAGGGTCGCCATTTTTTTTGAGAAAATTGAGCAGAGAAGGTTCAAAATATTCTTCTACAAGGTGTTTTTTGAGAAAAATAGAAGGGTTGTCGATTAGATCTGGATTGTTAGTGTGGGGTATTTTGGTATGAGTAATGTCTTTTTTTAGAATTCTCTGTAGGAAATAAGAACTATTAAAATAAACTCCTTTTTCGTTAACAGGGGTACGTGAAAAATATAATTTTTGTGTTGCCCGTGATAGTGCTACGGCGAAATTCAATTTTTGTTCATTAAAATAATCAATTTCGGTGCTCCATAGGGGCATACCAAGGATTTTTTTTGATAAAGTATTCAATCGATTACGGTCGAAGTTATCAAAAAGATCGAGTTTAGGAGAGGAAGGAAATTCACTTTCGTTTAATCCTAGAATAAAAACTGCTTTTACAAAAAGCCCTCGAGTATCATTGGGATTAAGAATATGTAAGATATTTTTTTGAGGAATTTTACTTCGGTAGCGTGTTTCTTCTAAAATCATATTAAAAGAAAAGATAAAATTGATAAGATTTAAATGTGTTTGCCCTATTCTTTCTAAAGATTTTTGAAGACCTTGGAAAATCTCTTTTAACTTTAGCAATGCCGAGTAATCTTTAGCGATGGATTGCTCGATAATTTCTTTATGAGTGATTAATACCGAGGTATCTGATAGACTTTCTTGAAGTCCTAAAAATTCAATAACATTAGTAATATGCTGGATTAATTCTGATATAAGGTATGGAGCGTAGGGATCGAGGGCAAACAACTTAGAGCATAAAAGTTTAATGGATTCGCCTATTTCATTATTGGTGATATCGGGGGAGTTATTGGCTATATCTTGGAATACCTGAGTCCATATTTCTGTTTTTCCATCGACTCCAAAAGGAACTAAAGCAGGAAGATTGCTCCAAAGGTTGCGGAATTCTTTTTTTACGTAGTTTGACTGAGCAAAAAATTCAATTGATTCGTGATTTATTGTTTCTGTCATTAATTTTAGACATCGTTTAAGAAAAATAATAAGAGGATTTTGAGAGAGTTTATCGTCTTTTCCAAAAGCAAAAGGAATCTTAGCCTTTCTCAAAGCAGAAATTAATAAAGGAGCGTATTGATCCTGATGGGTCGTAATAAGGAGAATATCTTTTAAGGAATAGTTATCGTTTAGGCATAGTTTTTTTATTTGATTGACAATATATTCTACTTCACGACTTTTTCCAAAAGCCTGGATCTCATAAAATTCTAATTGGCTAGGGATGGGGGAATTATCTTTAAGAAAAACATCAGCAATATTTACTTGATTGGGGAGTACAAGATAATTAGCATGGGGAAAAGATTTTTTAAAATGAAGGATTGTTTGTTGAGAGATAGAGTGTGAGCTATCGGTAAGGGTCATACAGAATTTTTTATTGTGCTGTTCTAAAAAAAGGGCGGTGTGTTGAATTAGTTTGAACTGCCCTGCGGTAAGATCAACAAAACCATCAATATAGATATAGTCAGGGAAAAAATTAGGATCTAGTTGTGAGAATACTTGGCAAATTTGATCAATTTCTAATTTGGAATCAACAAGATTTTTTTCTTTTAAAATCCGATGATATTCAGAAAGAATTAATTGTAGATCCTCTATTTTATCTTTTAGTTCTGATGTAGAGTCTAAATACTCAATATCTTTATCACGTAAAGAATGAATCAAGCGGTATATCATCTTAATAAGCTCTGGACGTTGCTGGATATTTTTGAAGGCTGAGAAGCGATTGGCATTTTGTGTACTAATAGAAGAGATTATTAGAAATTTTTCAAAATTGCTTAAAGTCTGAGAGTTTTCTGTGGGAAAAAGAGCGTCTAGTAATCGTTTTTGAAATTCTGTTAAGGTTATAATAGGAGTACCAATAAGTCCTTGCTGAGCTTGAAGCAATTCTAAGAGTAGTTGATCTTTATGTTGACGAGAAGGAACAATAATAAGAAAAGGTTTTTTGTTTTTTAGTAAGGATAAGACTTCTTGTTTGATGTAGGAAGTTTTACCAACTCCAAAATTACCTAAGATAAATTGCATAAGACAACCTTATTAATTATTTCACTGATACTTTAAATGTTTTTGTAATAGTATCGTAACTATTTTTTGAGCTTGGTTCAATACGGATTTTGCGTAATTCGGTTCGAAAAATACTATCGATTCTGGGATCACCAGATCCTTGAACAAGCTCCACAGAAGATACCCAACCTTGGGAGCTAAACGTTAGTCTTGCAGTTACTGCAAATCCATATCCTCGTGTTTTATAATGCTGAGGGATACTTGCCGTCAAATTGGGAAAAGATAGGGTTTTTCTGGGAGTGCCTATCCACGATGCATCAGCTAAAAAATCAACATCTGTTGCTATATTATCTTTTTTTGCCAGGAGTTGCTCTAATTCATCGCTTAGATCTTTGTTTACATTTTTTACTTGTTCAACAACAGGAATTTTATCTATTGGAGGAGAGGGTTGGATAGGTTCTGTATTTGGTGTGATAGGAGGATCTAATTGAGGAGGAGAAATTTCCTTTATAGGAGGTTCTGGTTTTTGAGGAGTAGGAAGTGTCTCCGTTTTTTTGGGGAGATTTTCCTTAATAGGGGCTATTTTTTGAGGAGGACTTTCTTGAATCACTTCTTTGGGTGTAACGGTTTTTATAACTTCTTTAGTTATGGTAGGAGTGATTTCCTTAGGAGATTTTTTAGGAGCTACCTGCTTAACGGGAGTACTTTGCTGAATTGGAGTGGTATTGTTTGCAAGGACAGATTCTGTTGTTTGTTGCTTAAATGATTGTAGAGTGATTTGAATAGAAGATTCAGGGATTTCTTTAGGGGTAATAAGCATAAAAAATGCTATTCCAATAATATGAAACCCTAAAGATAATCCTAAGAAAAGCGAGAATGGAGAAGAAGGAGAATGTGGTGCAAACATAGAATCCCCTATCGTTTTAATATTGTTGCAAGGCTTAGTTTTGTGAGACCAGTATTACGAGCTTGATCCATAATTTTTATTAATGCACCATAAGAAATTCCTTCATCTCCTTGGATGACTAGTACTGATTCTGGGTCTTCTTGATATAATTCTGACATTTTACTAGATAGATCTTGAGGGCTAATTGTTTGATCATTCCAAGAAACCATACCATCTTTATACAAAGTGATCGTACTCTGCTGATTTTGAATAGTATCAGAAGTTTTTGATTCGGGAAGGCTAACACTTAAAGAAGCTGTTTGGATAAAAGTAGATGTAATCATAAAAAATGTTAGTAATTGGAATACAATATCAATCATGGGAGCCATATTAATATCAGTAGATAATTTATTGGCTTTTTTATACTTGGAAAACATAGCTATTCCTTAAATTAAGAATCTGATACTTATATCATAAAGCCATATTGATTTTTTTTCAAGAAATAATACTAAATAAAATTTGAAGAGAAAATAAAAAAGATTAATCAGTAACCTGTAATTGAACAATTTCGTAGATTTCATTAAATACACTATTGGTTGCTAAAAATTCTTGAATTTCTGTAGAATGATTAATTCCATAATTGATATATTCTGTTTCTGTTATCTTAAGTTTTTTATAAAAAGATTCCCTCTGTTTGTTGAGAAAATCATTAATATCATCATCGGTAACATTTTTTTTATGGGTAATAAGAGAATAATTAGAATTTTGTGCCAAGGTGAATAAGATAGAAATTTGTAAAAAACGTTTTGGACTATCCAAAGCAATTGAATCTCCTAATTTGAAATCAATAATTTGCTTGAATTTATCGTTAAATTCTATATCGGATAAATAAATAGGAGTGTCTTCGATATTGTCGATAAGTTCTATAATGTTGGTATCTTGTACTTGGAAATATACTGGAGCTGGCGTCTGTTGTTTGGCACAAAAGCTTAATAATAGGATCAATAAATAAGGCATATAAGCTCCTTTTATTTTGAAATAAATATATTTATAGTATAATACATTTTTTATAAGATTACTAGTACTTATATTATGAAAAATAGATAAAGTTGAAAAAAAATGAATAATCTTGTATAATATATCAAAATGAATAAGTATACAACAATAAGTTGTATATCGATGAGGATATAATCAATGAAAAACCCAAATATTTCGTTAGGGCAGTATTTGAAAGAACATAGGGAACAAAAAGGTCTTTCGATTGATGAAGCTGCGATAGAAACTAATATTGCAAAAAAATATATTGAAGCTTTAGAGAATGATGAGTACGGTTTTTTTCCAGCAGAAATGTATGTTACGGGATTTTTAACGGCTTATATCGAAATATTAGAATTGGATAAAGAATTGATTCTTTCTATGTATCGACGTTCTCTAAATAAAGAACAAGAAGCTCCATTAGAAGTACTATACGATTTACAAATAGGACAAGTGAAAAAATATAATTATTTGCTTATATTAGGAATGGTGTTTATTGGAATTTTAGGGATATTTTTTCTGATACAAACAGGAAGTGTTCAACATACTCCTGTTTTCACTGAAAAATCAGAAATTTATCAAGTGTCTATCACTGACATGATAAACGATATGTCAATAAAACTAGGTACAACAGATACTTTGGTCATTATGGGTAATAATAATCAAACAATTAGTACCGTAGAGTTTTTAGGGAAAGAACCTAATAAAAAACAAATTCATTTTAAGATTGCTCAAAATCAATATACTTATAAAAATGGAGATATTCTTAATATTGATATTGATGAAGTAAGTAATTTCAAATTAGAAATCATTGCGATTAATAATAACAATATTGAAGTGGAATTACAGTATACTCAGCAAACCCCATCATTTTTTGATATTACTCCTTACCGAAACGCTATTATAAATACTACCTCTATTGCTTCAGTTACTAATGTCAATGTGTTCAATGCAGTTGTTACGGCGACACGTCCTATTTGGATTGCATATCAAGTAGATACGGCTATAGAGCAACAGCAAATGTTGAATTCTGGTGAGACGGTACGTTTTAGCTTTATTGATGGTGCAAGAGTATCTCTGGGTAATGCGGGAGCAGCAACAATTACATTTTCTGAATTTACTAATATTATTCGAGGGGGCGTAGTAGGTGAAAGTTCTCAATCAATTTTTTATAAAAAAACAGAAGCAAATGTCAGCACGCTCTACCGATCTCAGTTAAAATAAAATTGACGATTGTTGAAATATAATATAGATTTAATACTTAAAATAAATCTATGTTTAGTTAAGTGTTTAATAAAGTATACTGTTCTCAGGTAGTAGAAATAAAAGTTAATTTTTGGGTAGGGTAGGAAGTTTATAAAAAATTAAATAACGCTCCCAATAAATGAGACTATATGAGCTACCTATATTGGTTTCTTATACATAAAAAAAACTAAGAAACTTTTTAGAGAGGTTTAGAATGCCACCTTTTGTCCTAAATATTCCCAATAGTATTACGATTTTTCGTTTGTTAATGATTCCTCTTTGTGTATTACCTTTATTACCGATATTTGGTTCTCCGAATCTCAGTATTTTGATTATGGTGAATGTAGCTTTTTTTGTTGCAACGATAACTGATTTTGTGGATGGGTATCTTGCCCGTCGCTTAAATCAAGTGAGCGAGTGGGGAGCTTATATGGATCCGTTAATTGATAAATATCTTATTTGGGCTTTGTATCTTACCTTGGTGTTTATTCCTAAATTATCAATTCCATTATGGGCTTTCCTTATAATTTTAGCACGAGATCTAGTAGTTACACAAATGAGAAACTATGCTTTAAAACAAGGGATTTCTTTTAAAACATCATTTTTGGCAAAGATAAAAACAGCGATACAGATGATTATTGGGTCTTTGATTTTATTATTTTTATTAGGGACTTTTTATTTGAATACTCTTTTAGGAGATCCTAACCCTTATTATTTAGATTATTGGAAGGACAGTATCCTTTTTTACTCACCCTCTTTTGTTGTTTGTGGAGTTGCTGTTTTTACTGCTATAACAGGAATAGATTATGCTTATATTTTGTATCAACAAATTTATAAACAATAAACGAAAAAAGCTCTTAGTGTAAACCATACTAAGAGCTTTTTAATTATGGTAAAAATAGTAATTAAAAATTATTTTCTGTAGAAATGACTAGATCACCATCAATAGAATCATAATTTTTAATAAGGTCTTGTAATGTTCGTGTAAATAAACTTGCACATTTAACACGAGCAGGATATTGGGCGATATTTTCGAATACTTGTAACTTCCCAAGGAGCTTTAATTCCCTTGGGTTAAAAGTATTATTTTCGTGAAAGGTAATTAAACGGATAAAGAGATTTAAAATTTCTTCGGCTTCTATAATATCTTTTCCAACTAGCATTTGACTTATCATGGAGCAGGATGCAAGAAATATCGAACAACCATCGCTTTCGTGCTTGAGATCCTTGATGATACCATCTTGAATCTCAAGTGATAAAACCAATTTATCACCGCAGGAGGCGTTGATTCCCAAACCTTTTTTTGCTGTGGGGCTTTCAATAAGCCCTGTATTTTTTGGATTCTTACTATGTTCTAAAATAAGTTCCCGATAAAGGTTAGCTAAGTTTTCTAACATCAAAAAACTCCAATAATGATTTTAATGTTTTAGTAAAGTGTTCCCATTCTTGAGGGGTATTATAAATATAGGCAGAAGCTCGAGTAACGGAAGATACCTGAAAACGTTTCCAAGTAGGTTGAGTGCATTGATGTCCAGTGCGAATACAAATTTGAAACTCATTTAAAAATGATCCTATATCGTGGGGATGTAGACCTGGGATGTGAAAGGAAAAAATTGGTGCTTTTGAGGGGGTATTTCCGAATACCTGTAGGTAGTTTTTGAAAGAATCAAACATTTCTTGGGCAAGTACACGATGTTGTAAATCAATACCATGTATAAGATCCCAACCGAGATTTTGAATATATTGGATGGCTGCTGCTAAACTAATAGCCTCAGCAATTGGCGGAGTACCAGCCTCAAATCTACTAGGAATTGCACCAAAAATAGAATGCTCTAAAGAAACATCGTATACAATGCCACCCCCCAAAAAGAAAGGAGGCATTTTTTTTAACAGCTCTTTTTTACCGTATAATATACCAATCCCTGTTGATGCTAACATTTTATGCCCTGAAAACACTAAAAAATCAATATTTTTATCTTGTTCTTTAAGATTATAAGCTTGATGGGCAACGCTTTGGGCAGCATCAATAAAAGTATAGATATTCCGTTTTTTACATAATTCGGTAATCTGAGTGATAGGATTAATAGTACCTAGAGTATTAGATAGGGCGGTGAGCGCAAGTAATTTGGTAGGAGCCTGTAATAAAGTATCAAGAGAAGAGAGATCTAGTGCTCCTTGGGGGTTTATAGGGATGAATTCGAGGGTACAGCTAAAATCTTTAGCAATTTTTTGCCAAGGAATCAGGTTGGCATGGTGTTCCATTTCGGAAAGGATAATACGATCTCCTTTTTGAAGAAAAGATTCGGCAAAAGATCGCGAAAATAGATTAATTCCTGCCGTTGTACCACTGGTGAAAACAATTTCTTCAAAAGAGGCCCCAAGGAATTTTGCAGTAATTTCTCGAGAGGATTCATAAGCATCACTAGCTTTTTGACTCATATCATAGACAGCCCGATGGATGTTTGCTGAATATTCTGTATAGTATTCATTGAGAGCTTTAATGACAGAGTGGGGTTTGAATGTTGTTGCTGCATTGTCCAAATAGCTAATATTGTGATTATTTTTTTGTTGAAAAATAGGAAAATCTTTTCGTATTTGTAAAATATCTTGTGTGTAATCTTTCACAGGTTCTCTCTAAAATAATGAATTTTATATATTTATATTATATCAAGAAATAAATAATAGATCAATACAAAATAAGGGCTATTTAGCCCTTATTTTGTATTATATTTCTTTTATTAAGTTTTTGATTCGGTTGATCCAATATTCTTCTAAAGGTAATTCAATGAACGGCTCGGAGAAAAATCCATAAAGAAGTAAGGGATAAATATCCTTACTTTGAATTCCACGACTCTTGAGGTAAAACAACTCTTCAGGATCGAAACCACCAATAGAAACCCCATGAGAACAAGCAAGCTCAAAATACTCAATATCTAATTGAGGACGTGCTAAAATACGTGCTTTATCTCCAAGAATTATACCCTTGAGCATTTGGTAGGCATAGATATTGTGAGCTTGTCCGTCTGCATAAATAAGACCATTAAAATTCATTTGGGATGAATCTAATGCAGTGGTTTTAATCATCTGATTACTGGTACTATTTTCGGCTTCATGATACATCCGAACAAATAAATCACAATTTTCTTGCTCTCGTAAGAGAAATCCTGTCCTTAGATCGATATGACTATCAGCACCATCACAAAAACCAATGAATGTTAATCGGTGTCGTGCAATTCCTTCGGTAAAACTCTGGAGAGATACATGACTTTTTTCAGCGGCAATCAACTCGAATAAAGGAGCGATAATTCCTTTATTGTGATTTTGATCGACCGTGTAGATTAATTCTACATGGCTATTTTCTTGAGCGTCGATATAAATCATAGGAATAGATAAACTCTGTTCTTCACTATAAAAATTAAGATAGATTTGAACGGTTTGTTCTGCAGGAACATGTAAATATAGTTTTTCTGTCAATACAGAATTTACACTTGAAGCAAAATCTAAGTGTATTTGGCTCTTAGTGCAGGTTAATTCATAAAAATTATTGTCTTTTACTAAACTAGCTTGTTTGAAATAATTTTCGTGTCGGTGATAATTCTTAGGTAACTTGTGGAAAGATTTTTTAGGAAGATTGATTTGTTGATCACTAAAAAAAGTATAATCTCCCTTATTAGGAAGATCGAATACTCGACCTTTTAATGCTTCTACAGAAATTTTAGAAAATTCATCTACGATTTTACTATAACGGTATTCTTCGGAGTGTGCAGAAGGAAACTCCATCGTTGTCGTAAATGGTTCAAAATAAGAAACGAGAGACTTCATTATGCCTCCTTTCTATCTAGGAAAGATTCAAAACCTTTTTCTTCGATTTCATGAGCTAATTTTGGATCATCGGAAGTTAATACCACTTGTCCTTGGTCAAAAACATGAATATAATCTGGTTTAATATGTTTGAGAATACGGTTGTAATGTGTAATGAGGGCAAAACAATTATCAGTGGATCGGAAGGTATTAATATCTTTACAGATCGTAGCAAGAGCGTCAATATCTAAACCAGAATCAATTTCGTCTAATAAAGCAAGTTTAGGCGTTAAAAGGGCTAATTGAATCATTTCATTTTTTTTACGCTCTCCTCCAGAAAAACCAGTATTAACTCCACGTTTGAAAAACTCTTCTCCCATGCCTAGGTTGTCCATTTTTTCTAAAACGAAATCATGAAAATCTATTGCATCCATTCGTTCTAGCCCTTTTCGTTCTTGATGGTTGTTGTAGACAGTACGAAGAAAACTTTCGTTATCTAAACCTGGAATAGAAATAGGGCTTTGAAATCCGATAAAAATTCCTAGATGAGCACGATCTTCGGGTTCTAATTCTAAGAGTGATTCGTATTTGCCCGATTCGTTCATAAAGAGAATATCTCCTCCAGTGATTTCGTAATCGGGGTGTCCTGCAATAACTTTTGCAAGGGTGGACTTTCCAGAGCCATTTCTTCCCATGATTGCGTGGACTTTTCCTTTTTGTAATTCGAGAGAAACATCAAATAAAATTTCTTTTTCTTCAATTCGAGCGGAAAGGTTTTGTATTTTTAACATATATCGTATACCTTTTGTTATTTTTTTTTGTTATAATGATTAACCAATAGAGTCTTCTAATTTTAATTCGAGAAGACGGACAGCCTCAACAGAAAATTCGGCAGGAAGGTGTTTGAACACTTCTTGACAAAATCCATTAAGAATATAAGAAACAGCTTGTTCCTGAGATAGTCCTCGGGACTGGAGATAAAAAATTTGTTCGGCACTAATTTGACTAGTGGTTGCTTCGTGAGCGATCTGAGAACTAGAATTTTTAACTTCAATATAAGGATAAGTAACGGCAGCACATTTATCTCCGACAAGCATAGAATCACACTGCGTAAAGTTTTTAGAATTTGTGGCAGATTCTTTGAAATCAACCAAGCCTCGATATACATTACGACTTTCTCCAGCAGATATTCCTTTGGATACAATGTAAGAAGAAGAGTTCTTTCCTATGTGGATCATTTTAGTACCAGTATCTGCTTGCATTTTGTGATTTGTTAAAGCGACGGAGTAGAACTCTCCACGAGAATAATCTCCTTGGAGAATAACAGAAGGATATTTCCAAGTCACTGCCGATCCGACTTCAATTTGGGTCCAAGTGATTTTGGATCTAGTCCCTTTACAAATACCTCTTTTGGTTACTAAATTATAAACGCCACCGCCTCCATCTTTATCACCAGGAAACCAATTTTGGACAGTAGAATAATTGACTACGGCATTGTCTAAAGCAATTATTTCAACAATTGCAGCATGGAGCTGATGGGAAGAAAATTGAGGAGCTGTACACCCTTCGACATAATTAACAAAACTATCTTCTTCTGCAATAATTAGTGTTCGTTCAAACTGTCCTGTATCAACAGCATTAATACGGAAATAAGTACTGAGATCCATAGGACATTTGACCCCTTTAGGAATAAAACAAAATGATCCATCGGTAAAGACTGCAGAGTTTAACGCAGCGTAAAAATTATCTGATGGAGGAACAACAGATCCCATGTATTTTTGGATTAATTTAGGATGGTTTTGTATTGCTTCAGAAATAGAACAAAAAATAATACCAAATTTTGCAAGAAATTTTTGATGGGTGGTCGCTACAGAAGTAGAATCAAAAACCGCATCAATAGCGACATTGGTTAAACGTTTTTGCTCATCTAAAGGAATCCCTAAACGTTCAAAAGTTTTTAATACTTCTGGATCGACTTCGTCTAATGATTCTCGTCTCGGTCCAGCATGTTTTTTGGGTGCTGAATAGTACCGTAATTTTTGAAAATCAATAGGTTCTATATCTGCTCGAGACCAGTGCGGTTCTGCTATGGTTTTCCAGATATGGAAAGCTTTTAACCGATACTCTAACATGTATTCTGGCTCATTCTTTTTTTTGCTGATGAGTCGGATGATATCTTCGGAAAGACCAATAGGAGCTTCGTCTGAATCGATTTCTGCTTTAAATCCATATTGGTATTCTTGGGACATAAACTCATGTAGTGCTGAATCACTCATTAATATACCTCTTAATATATAATTTATCTTTAAAATTAGATGTTGAATCCTTGCTTACGGTACAGCTCTGTTATTTCCTTACCATAACTGTTTGCATACGATTTAGCAATATATTCTGTCCATGTCATATGGATACCTCGTTTTTCCCAAAAAACTTTTTGCATGACAGTATTATAATCTGTTAGCTGAGCAACAAGATCTTTTTTTTCATAAATATTATAATGAACTAAAGATTCTAAGCTGAGACGAGGGGTTTTTTCTATAATAAGCTCTTTTGTAGGATATCCTAGAGCCATCCCTAACAATGGAAAAATATATTTTGGAAGCTGAAATTCTTCAATGAGCATAGGAATAGATTTACGAATAGCTCCAACAACAACAGACTCCACTCCAAGGGAACGAGCAGCAATATTTGCAGATCCAACAGCGATACCAATATCAACAGAACCAGTCAAGAGACTTTCGATAGATTCTTGGATCATCATTTGTTGATGTTCGTATTTGAGTGCTGCATCAATTTTGTGAAAATCGATCACAAAAAGAAGAAATATAGGTGCTTCATGAATAAAACTCATTGATGCACCTGTGCTGGATAGGATAGCATCTGATATTTTTTTTCTTTGATCAACATTATTAACGACAATAATAGAATATTGTTGCCCGTTAATAGAAGTTGGTGATTGTTGGGTTGCTTTAAGAATAGTGTTGAGGACTTCTGGTTCGATAGTCTTAGTAGGATCAAAATTCCGAACGCTCATACGATTACACATGAGATTGATAGTGGTATTCATAATATCTCCCTTAATTTATTCTATAATATCCATATTATAAACGATTTCTCGACCTGATTCAAGATATTATTTTATTTTTTAATTATATAATCTATGAGTAATCTTATAAACCATTTTTTGGTAAAATAGAGAATAAGTTTGAGTTTTCAAATTACTATTTATGCCTAAAATAATAAGCTGGCGATTACGCCAGCTTATTATAACTATTTGTTTGTAGCATATATTAAAACTATTCTATGGTAACATCCATCATTCCCATCATTCCTTGTTCTTCATGTTCAAGAATATGACAGTGGTATGGAAATGCTCCTTGTCCTCGGTAAATTACTGCAATCTTGATTTCATCTTGGGGATTGACCAAAACAGTGTCTTTAGGGATATTTCTAAGCTCTACAGGTGGCTCTTTACCATTAATAGATAATACATAAAATTCTACCCCGTGAATGTGCATAGGATGGGGGTAACTTCTATCCGTATTTTTAAATATCCAAATTTCAGGAGTACCAACTTGGGTTTTTACATTAAAATTGATTTGTCCATGTTGATATTGTTTATCGTTGATATAAAAATCTCTCATACTACTTCTTAAAGAAAAATATCGTTCTACAGTATCAGAAGTGATTTTTGGTAGTTCTCGTGTTGCTAGTTTTGTGGGAACGCTTGTTCCCATATCAGCAGTATCGTTAACAATTAAATTTAATAAAGTTTTTGTAGTATTTCTTATCTGTTCCGATACCATAATAGGGATTTCTTGACCTTTTAATTGCGATAAATCCAGAACTACCTCAGCACGTTCTCCAGACGCTAAGGTTATTGTTGAAGTATTTATAGCTTGTTCGTAGTATCCAAGGTCAGCTGCAATTAACTTAACTGGTATTTTACCAAAATTGATTGTATAAACTCCTGAATTACCCCCATTAAGTAATCTCAATCTAAGAAGTTTAGTACTAGATTCAAAATAAGTATTAACTTTTCCATTGACAACTAGGGTACTCCCAACTAATCCTGCCATTCCTTGTAATCGAAAAGATACTTGTCCGTCTTCGGTAATATCTTTTCCTTGAAATACGATAGGAATATCATCTATTCCATAGGTATTTGGGAGAGTTTTAGTATTAGGATTGTTATCTTCGATGATCATAAAACCTGCTAAACCCATATAGGCTTGCTCAGCAGTTTGACCGTGAACGTGAGGATGATACCATAAGGTAGCAGCCTCTTGTTTGATAACAATATCGGATTTCCATGTTTTTCCTGCGGGAATAGATTGATTTTGATTACCATCATCTTTTGCATCTAACACAGCTCCATGACGGTGCAGTGTTGTAGGAACGTCTTTTAGAGAGTTTTTTACATTTAAAATCATTCGATCATCTTTGGTAACTTTGATTGTTGGCCCTAAATAAGTAGCTCCATTATATCCTAATACTTTGGTTGTTTGTCCTGTTCCTAAAAAATCATGGCTTGTATTTTTTGCTTCAATATTAAAAGTTTTTGTATTACCTTCTTGTTTTACTTCCATGAGAGGAGGAATTGGCAATTGATTGCTCGTATTAAAAGAGATAGTACTGTTACGATGCATTCCCCGTCTTTGAGACCACATTGATGAATCAACAAACATCATTCCTATATTTAGTAAAGTAATTAGTACCATTGTTTTTTTAAAAGTCATTTGTTACTCCTAATAGTAATATGTATTTATTAAGTATGGGGGTTATTATTTAGATTCGTTATCAGTACTATATTATATAGGATTTTCGGGATAAGATCAATAGTAAAGCTTCATAAATAGTGGTAAAATAATAAAAAATCATTACTATTGATTTTATCATTTTAGATTCAATAAGATAAAACGGTTGACAAATCTTAATAAAAATAATATAATGTATGCCTGTAAGGGCTTGTGGCGCAGTCTGGTAGCGCATTTGAATGGCATTCAAAGGGTCACGGGTTCGATCCCCGTCAAGTCCAATTGTCAAAAAAAAAGTATTATTTTATTATGATACTTTTTTTGAAGTACTAATTGATATAGCTATTTTTAAATAAAAGTAGAAAAAAATAATTCCCCTATATAGGGGAATTATTTGAAGAGTAATACTATTTCTTCTAAACATATATTTGATATATATTCAGGAAAGAAGAGCAATGATTATCCTACCAAACATATTCACCTATCTTTTAATGTACCTACTCATTCGTCGCCCATCGCCCAGGGGGTACCATCTTTCTCTAATCTGATTTCATTCCCTTCTAAACGTCTATAACTACCGTCTTTACTAGATCGCTCGCCAGCACGTTCATGAAAAAGATCCTGATAAAAGATCTCTGTGCCTTTACTAGAGTCCATTGTAGAAAAAAAGACAATAACAGGGTTGGTGATAGGTTCGAGGACTTTGATATACTGCTCTTTGGTTGTTCTGTGGATATAGAACCGTTCATTACTAGAGATATAGCCGGCATACAAAAGCTCCTTGTCTAAAGAATAATATGTTAATGTTTTTTCTGCTCTCTTAGGATCAAGTTTGTAACGAGTGTTATTGGTTTTGATCAATCTTGAGCCATCTTTGACATAGTAGTATTGTTGATTTGTGATGTTATAAGTTTTAGTACTCTTAGCATCTTTCCTCACGTCTGATGCACGGTTATATAATCCGTAGGACTCATAGTAGTTATTACTAATGTAGATGTTTCCGCAGGGTTGTTCCTTATAATAGGGTCGTAGCAACGAATCAAAATATTTGGGATTCCAATAAATAGAGTACAACTCTATATTTATAGGGTATGGATATAATCCAAGCATTTTAACATCTTCATACTTTATTGGATATCTCTCCACGAGGATCAGCTCCTCACCACCGTCATAGGAGGCTTCCACAACTCCGTAGACCGACCCTGTAACCATCAACATCATTAATACTAAAAACATGCTCTCCTCCTTTTTTAGCAAAACAAGCATTATAGTTTATATAATACACTATGGTGCTTGTTTTATCAAGATTGATAGGGTCAAAAAAACCCAAAATGTACTATGTTTTCTAGACTTTTTTTTCAAATATTTATTTTAGCTATTAGATCTTTTTGGACAGTTATAACTTGGTTTGCTACAGTATATTAATTATATAGTTTATTTCTTCAAATCAATGAAATCATCTTTATTTTTGATATTGACTTTTTTATATTTGGGATTATAATATATTATATCTAATGGAAGCGATTTAATCATTTTAGGAGATAACAAATAAGGAGTATTGATTTATGAAATACGAATTTCCCAAAAATTTTTTATGGGGTGCAGCAACTAGTGGACCACAGACGGAAGGAAGTCCTATGGTGGGTGGGCGAGAACCGTCAGTTTGGGATGAATATTACAAACTAATGCCCAATCGATTTTTTAATCAAGTAGGCCCTGGGACAGCATCTGACGTTTATAATCAATTTCGAGAAGATTTAAAATTTATCAAAAAAATAGGACTACCAAGCTATCGGACATCAATCCAATGGTCGCGTCTTCTTCCTTATGGAGTAAGCATACCCAACCCCGATGCTCTTCGTTTTTATAATGAGCTAATTGATGGACTAATCGAAGTTGGCACGGAACCGTTTATTAATCTTCATCATTTCGATCTTCCTTGGGGGGTACAAGAAAACGGTGGTTGGGAAAATAGAGAAACGATCGATCACTATGCATTTTTTGCAGAAACCTGTTTCAAATTGTTTGGGGATAGAGTACAAAACTGGTTTACGTTTAACGAACCAATTGTTGTTCCTTATATTGGGTATATTCACGATTATATGTATCCAAATGTGGTTGATTTTGGTAGAGCAATGACGGTAGCTTATCATACTGCTTTAGCTCACGCTAAAGCAGTCGATATTTTCAAAACGCGAAATTATCAGGGAAAAATCGGAGTGATTTTGAATATTAGCCCTGCTTATCCACGAAGTAATCACCCTGAAGATATAAAAGCAGCACATTTAGCAGATTTATTTCATAATGAGAGTTTTAAGCAACCTTGTCTAAAAGGAATATATCCTCAAGAGTTGGTAGATTTACTAGAAGAGATTGGCTCTCCTCTTCCAATTAAACCGGAAGATAAAGAGATTCTTTCCAAAGGAAAAGTAGATATCTTGGGTATTAACTATTACCAACCAGCCCGTGTAAAAGCTAAAGCGCATCTTGTCAATCCTAAAGCACCAATCACCGATGGAACATTTTATGATTCTTATGATATGCCAGGTAAAAAAATGAACCCTCATCGGGGCTGGGAAATCTACGAAAAGGGGATTTATGATTGTTTGACTGATATTAGAGATAATTATGACAACCTAGAAACTTTTATTGCAGAAAATGGGATGGGTGTAGAAGGAGAAGAACGCTTTAGAAATTCGGAAGGATTTATTGAAGATGACTATCGGATTGAGTTTATTCAAGAACACCTAAAATGGGTACATCGTGCGATTCAAGAAGGATGTAACTGTAAAGGGTACCATTTGTGGACTTTTGCAGATTGTTGGTCATGGCAGAATGCTTACAAAAATCGCTATGGTTATATAGAAGTTCAAATTAATAATAATTGTAAACGTATTATGAAAAAAAGTGGATATTGGATGACAGATGTAATTAAAAATAATGGCTTTGAGAGTAAATGATTTTTTATCTATATTGTATCCAAAATAGTTTGAAGGGTAGATTTTTGAGTTTATTATTCTAAAAATACTTATAGGTATCGTATTATTACTCTTGGGTATAGTTTGATTATGAGGGTATCCTATAAATATATAAAATAATAGAGTATATTTGATTAGGAAATAATAAAAAATTTTTGGTAATAGAATAGGAGTTACAATGAAAGAATATTTCTTAGGGATCGATGGTGGTGGAACAAAAACTGCTTTTTGTCTGACCGATATGTCGGGGAATAAGATTCTTCAATGGGAAACAGATTCCTGTTATGTGTCTATTGTTGGAGAGCAAGCCGTTCATCATATTTTTCAGCAGTTTGAAAAAAAAATACAGGAAATTTCTTTATCGTATGATGATATTGTTTATACCTGTGTTGGTATGCCTGGTTATACGGAATCACCAATATGGGATAAAAAATCTGATGAAATCTTAGACCATATCTTTAAAGATCGTTATGTTTGTGTTAATGATTCGGTGGTTGGTTGGGCAGGAAGTTTGGCATGCCGTTCTGGAATTAATCTTATTGCAGGGACAGGAGCTATTGCATTTGGTCGTAATGAACGAGGTCAAACAGCTATATGTAGTGGATGGGGGCATATACTGGGAGATGAGGGATCAGCTTATTGGGTGGGATCGAAGTTATTGGAATTATTTACCAAGCAGTCTGATTTTCGTATTGAGAAAACTCCTTTATACGAAATTATCAAATCGCACCTTAATTTAAAAACTGATAAAGAGCTTATTACCATTGTCTACGACCAATGGCAGTCCGAACGTGCTAAAATTGCCGATTTATCACGCTTAGTACCTATAGCTCTTGATCAAAAAGACCCCTTAGTAATGGAGCTTTTGGATCATATTGCTTATGAAATTTCTTTGATGGTAAAAGGGGTAATGAGACAGATTGATTTTGAGCAACTAATGATTTCCTACAGCGGAGGAGTGTTTCGATTAGGTGAAATATTATTAAGATTATTACAAAAACATCTAGAAGGGAATTCTTATCAATTGGTTTCTCCTATTCTTATACCAGTATATGGTGCAGTATTGTATGCGATTATGGACTGTCGAGATATTGATAGAGATAAATTTATCCAAACAATTAATAGTTAACTCCTTAGAATTAAGTTTTAACGCTTGATTTTAATACCTTTTTGGTGTTGACTATTATGAAATATCTTTTATAATAAGTAAAATAGGTTCTATTTATTTTTAAAATAAATAGATACAGAATACTCTTAGGAGGAAACCATAATGGCTTCTGTAGAATTAAAAGGGATAATTAAATGTTATCAAAACGATATTCCCGTTGTCCATGGGATAGATTTGGCAATTAAAGATGGAGAGTTTATGGTGCTTGTTGGTCCTTCGGGTTGTGGTAAATCAACGACCCTACGAATGATTGCTGGATTAGAAGAAATTTCTGGAGGGACGCTTCATATTGGGGATAAAGTAGTGAATGATGTTGCACCCAAAGACCGTAATATTGCGATGGTCTTTCAAAACTATGCACTTTACCCACATATGACGGTGTACGATAATATTGCTTTTGGATTAAAATTAGCCAAGCTTCCCAAAGACGAAATAGATGCTCGTGTAAAAATAACGGCAAAAAATTTAGAAATTGATCATTTGTTGGATCGAAAACCTAAAAATATGAGTGGAGGACAACGTCAACGTGTAGCCTTAGGACGTGCTATTGCTCGTCGCTCCTCAGTTTATTTATTTGATGAGCCTCTTTCTAATTTAGATGCTCAACTTCGAGTTTCTATGAGAGTTCGCTTAGCACAATTACATAGTGATTTGGCAAAACAAGGTTTGGACAATACTATGGTTTATGTTACTCATGATCAGGTTGAAGCAATGACCCTTGGACATCGTATCTGCGTGATGGAAAGCGGATATATCAGACAGGTGGATACTCCCTTAAATTTATATAAATATCCAGCAAATAAATTTGTTGCCGAGTTTATTGGCTCTCCTTCGATGAATTTCACTTCTGGAATATTAGAAAAAAGCGGAGAGCAGTATTTTGTTGATATTAATGGGTATACATGTCTTATCCCAAAAGAAAAATGTAGTTTATTAGAAAGATATATTGGTAAAAAAGTAGGAGTAGGGGTTCGAGCGGAACATATTATTTGTACATTAGATAAACCAAATCTACCAAAAGCTGATATATCAGTAATTGAGCATATGGGTAATGAAGAATTTATTTATTTTAATTTTAACGAAACTCTCTTTGTTTGCCGTTCTCAAGAACATCTTACGATTACGCTTCAATCTACAAACTGCCATTTTTCTTTTCAAGAAGATAGTATCCATATTTTTGATTTAGATACCGAGCTGAATATTTCTCTCCCTATGGATAGAATGGAGTATTCAGACCAGTCAATAAACCCTACCGAGGATCAAGATGTTTCTAAAATCTACGAAGCTCTTGGAAGTAAAGATAATATTTTGGAATTGACCCACTGTATTAGTAGAGTACGATTTACCATAAGAAATATGGTCAAAGTGAATCGTATGGAGTTGTCAAAATTGAATCTAAATGTTATTTATACACAAAATGATCAAGTTCACCTTGTATTAGGAAAGAATACCAAGGCTATATTTGATGTATTTGAAAAAATGGTCAAATAATTATTTATACGACAAGTATTTGTTTTTTTTAATAAATTACTATCTTATAAAGTTCATATTTTATAGGATAGTAAATTTATATGGTCTTTTGACGGACAATATATGGGAATATATAAGATAAAAATGATACAAACAAATATTATTTTAGAGGAAAAAATGGAAATTAAAAAAGTGATTATCGCTTTAGATTCTTTTATAGGGAAGTGTCAGCTCATTAGAAGCAGGGGATTCTTTATCAAAAGGCATTAAATCGAATGATCCGTCAATTCACACGATGGTTTATGCCGTGGCTGATGGAGGTGAGGGAACAATCGAAGCTTTGTATCAAAATTGTGGAGGCACAAAACATAATCTTACTGTTTTTGATCCTCTATTTCGTAAAATTACTGCTGAATATTTGAAGCTAAAAGATGGTACGGTGGTTATTGAAATGGCAACAGCTTCGGGATTAACCTTGGTAGAAGAGAAGCTAAGAAATCCTATGAAAACGACAACATTTGGTACAGGAGAACTAATCAAACATGCTTTGGATCATGGAGCAAAAAAAATTATTTTAGCAATTGGAGGAAGTGCAACAAATGATGTGGGAATAGGTATGTTAAATGCCTTAGGGATTGAATTTTTGGATGAAAATGCTCAAACTCTTCAAGCGATCGGAGGTAATTTATCCCAAATTCATCAAATAAATACTGCTAAAATACATCCAAAATTACAAGAATGCGAGTTTATCATTGCGTGTGATGTAGATAATCCCTTATATGGGGAAAACGGTGCTGCTTATATCTATGCTCCACAAAAAGGTGCCGACCATGCTATGGTAGAAAGCTTTGATAAAGCGTTACGATATTTTGCAGACTTGGTAAAAACGATACTCAATAAAGATATTGCTTATCATAAAGGATCTGGGGCTGCGGGTGGATTAGGAGCTGGTTTGATGGCATTTGCAAATACGACTTTCAAATCAGGAATAGAGATTGTGTTGGATCAAATTAGAATCGATGACCAGCTATACGATACTGATATAGTATTTGTGGGTGAAGGTCGTTTAGACAAACAAACAACAATGGGAAAAGCTCCGATGGGTATTACAAAAAGGGCAAAAAAATTTAATATTCCTGTTATTGCAATTGGTGGGACTCTTGATGGAGATCCTACGATTTTGCATGATTATGGGATCTCCGCTTATTTTACGGTAACAGGACGTCCTATGTCTTTAGAGAAAGCGATGTCTACAGAAGAGACAATAAAAAGCTTAGTACGTCAAGGAAGAGAACTAATGACCATTATTAAATTATAAAATTTTCTTATAAGCTGGATTATTTCTTGGAATGATTATTTTTGCATTCTCTTAATTTGATGAGTATGTTGAATGGAATAATTATTGAAAATAATCAATCATATTAGAGGAGTTTTTACATGGAGTTTACTGTTTCTTATATTGGGGCGATTGTTGGGTTACTTGTTGCTATTATCTGTATTATTTATAAAGTTGCACCAGTTTATAGTTTGATTTTTGGAGCTATTTTAGGAAGTTTAGTAGGAGGGGTAAGTTTACCACAAACCGTTACTTTAATTATTTCTGGTTCTGCTGGAATGATATCAGCAATTATTCGTATCTTGACGGCAGGAATATTGGTAGGAGTTTTAATTAAAACAGGGGTAGCAACAAGAATTGGATTGTCGATTATTCAATTATTTGGTGAAAAAAATATTTTAGGTGTATTTTTTGCTCTTGTTCTTGCAGGGATGGTTTTAACAGCGGTGGGTGTCTTTATTGATATTACGGTAATTACCCTTGCCCCTATTGTCTTGAATATTGCAAAACAAATCAAACTATCTTGCAGTGCGATTCTTCTTGCGTTGATTGGCGGAGGAAAAGCAGGAAATATGATTTCCCCAAATCCCAATACCATTATAGGAGCGGAAGCATTTAATCTTGATCTTCTTACCTTAATAAAAGCAAATCTTATTCCGTCTCTAGTAGCTATGATATGTACGGTATTTATTGCTTATACAATGAATAAAGTATTTAAAGATATAGTTGATGATAGTGATCAAGTGGAAGATAGGGCTCTCCCATCATTATTTACAGCATGTATTGCTCCTATAGTAGCGGTTTTTCTTCTGATTCTTCGTCCATTTTCTGGTGTAGTGGTTGACCCGCTTATTGCGTTACCTGTGGGTAGCTTTATAAGTTGCTTGGCAATAGGGAAAATCAAAGAATTAGGTGCAGGGATGAAAATTGGTTTAGAGCGAATGGGAGGGGTAGCTTTGCTGTTGCTAGGTACAGGAGCAATAGCAAGAGTGGTAAAAGGTTCGGATCTAACTCAAATTTTTGCCAGCACCCTTCAAAATATAGGTTTGTCTGTGAATTTTATTGCACCGTTAGCAGGTGTGTTAATGAGCTTTGCAACAGCTTCTACAACAGCGGGTACGGTTGTAGCGTCGACAACTTTTGGCCCTATTTTGATGGATTTAGGTGTGAATCCTATTGCAGCAGCAGCAACTATCCACACAGGAGCTACAGTTTTGGATCATGTACCCCATGGTTCGTTTTTCCATGCAACGACTGGAGCAGTCAATATGAAATTTCGTAGTCGATTGAGCTTAATTCCTTTTGAGAGCTTGGTAGGATTGATTTTGACTAGTGTATCTTGGTTAATTTATTTTGTTATATTATAATAGATAATAACATAATTAAAAAATCCTCATTTATTTAATGAGGATTTTTATTTTAAAATATTACTAAGAACTTGGGATAATTTACTTAAAAATTATTAAGATTGTAAAGTAATTATAAAGTTTTTTAAAAGAAATTTTTATAACTGTAAACCATTATAGACGGGATTACGTGATTGTCCATATTTGTGAAGCTCAAAATGGAGATGAGGGCCAGTAGAACGTCCTGTATTTCCGACAGCACCAATGTGTTGCCCAGTAGTAACCCATTGCCCAGCTTGAACAAATATTTTAGATTGGTGGGCATAGGTGGTTGTAAAACCATTATTATGACGGATAATGGTATGTAGGCCAAAACTTCCATTCCAACCTGCTGATACCACACGACCCTCTTTAGGAGCAATGATAGGGGTACCGATAGGAGCTGCGAAATCAATACCTTTATGAAGAAGACGCTGTCTTAAAATAGGATGTCTTCGCCAGCCATAATGTGAGGAAATTCTTCGATATTGAGGAACAGGATTAATAAATTGAAATCCTAACATTTCAGCCATTGCTTTGAAAGAAAGATTAGCATCAGGAAGAAATAGTGTGGTACCTTCTTGAATTTCTGTACTTTCTAAAGCGTTTACCAAAGAAGTTTCTTCTGCAGAAATCCCATGTCGTTGTGCAATAACGTCGATCGATTCTTTATTAGTTGTATTAACAATGATACCTGATCGTGTAGAAATTAATATTTTTTGACCCACACTTAGAGAATGTGCATTATCTAAACTATTCAGTGATAAAACAGTAGACATTGTGAGTCCAAATTTTTTGGCAACAGAGGAGAGATTTTCTCCAGGAAGGATCCGATAGAAAGCAAAAGATAAAGGACTTGTATCTGCAAGCATTTGAAGCTCTTGTTTACGTTCTATAATTTTTCGGGTAATATTTTGTGAAATTTCTTTATCAATAACAAGGTGAGTGAGGAAAGAATCTCCTGTATTGATTTTGTTTAGACCAATACTAGGGTAGGTGTTAAAAAAAATAATCGCTAGTAAAGCAATAAAAGAAACGGATAGGGATACAAGGGGGAGAGGGTTAGTTTTTGTTTTTAAATAAAATTTTTTGGAGAAGTCTTTATAAGTCATGGATTTATTTTTACCAAAAATCCAATCAATAGGTAAACGAGATGTTGTTTCGGTAAGAAATAATTTTAGATTTTGCATAGAAAATTCCTTGTTTTATGATATTTCATAAAAAAATCAAAGATAAATATATGTAGCTATTTTAACATATTTTTTTATAGATTGCAACAAATCGATAAAAAAGGGTAGATGATCTTTTTACAGCTTGATTATATGATTATTATATATTATTTTTTACTTATTATAGTAGCAAATTCTAGGATCTTATACTTAAATACCCTTCTTAAGGGAATAAAATTATAATTGTTAAGGAAATAAAGCTAAGAATATTCTTGACAATATTTTTATTTATGTGTTATAATATTTTGTCTATAATTATTTTCGACCTTCTTCCCATATTTCTTTAAAAATATGGGCCGTGGTCCGAAAGGAGGAAATATGTCTAGAAAATACGAAATTGCTTTTCTTTTTAGAGAAGGTGAATATTCGTCAGTTGTTGAACGTGTAAAGACAGCACTCAACAAGGTACAAGCAGAGCTTGTCGCGGAGAACGATAAAATGGGGGTTCGAGAATTAGCCTATACCATTTCAAAAAATCGTGAGAAGTTTCATCGTGCCTTTTATTATTTTGTTAATATTAGTGCCGACCCTAAGCAGCTTGCTGATTTTGAGGTGGCTATTAAATATGACCAAGGGATTATCCGTCATATGGTAGTATCGGAGTCTTAGTATGGCGTGGGATATTAATAGAGTCGTTTTAGTGGGACGATTATCTAATGATGTAGAGCTACGTTATACCCCTAGTGGAGCTCCTGTAGCTCGTTTTGGTATAGCAGTTGGGGGTCGTCCATCTCGGGACGGTAAGGATACTGTATCTTTTTTTACAGTTGTTGTATGGAATAAAGCAGCGGAGACAGCAAGCCAATACTTAAATAAGGGTAAGCAAGTTGCAGTTGATGGACGTTTAGAACAACGAACTTGGACGGCACAAGATGGAACAAGACGTTCTGTCGTAGAAATTGTTGCCGAAAGAGTGGAGTTTTTATCTCCTAACTCTAATCAGCAATCTTATACGAATCAATCTTCACCTACTCCCGTACCAACCCAAGCACCTCGTCAGGAACAAGTAAAAAAAGAAGATGATTACTATGATAATACTGATTTTAATGATGCCCCGTTGGATAAGTACGATCCTTTTGACGAAGACGTACCGTTTTAAATTTAAGATGATTATGGAGAATATAACATGTCTGAACAGCAAAATATTAAACCAGAATTAGAAGATATTGGGGCATCGCTAGATGACCTTAATAAATCTATTGATTCAAGAGAATTCCGCCCTAAAAGGGAAGAAGGAAGAGAGAACAGAACAGATAGTAGATCAGACGGCAGACCAGATAATAGAATGGATGGCAGACCAAGTAACAATCGGAATTTCCGTCCTAATGCTGGTGGTGTTGGAGGAAAGAAAAAATCATTTTTTGCCAAAAAAGTCTGTAAATTTACCACCAATCAAATAGATCCAGCAACTATTGATTATAAAAATATTGAGCTTTTGAAAAGATTTGTTATGCCTAGTGGTAAAATTGTCCCTCGCCGTATTACAGGGACTAGCTCTAAATACCAAAGAATTTTGGCAAAAGAAATTAAAAAAGCACGTATTATTGGATTGTTACCGTTTTCTGCTCGATAGTTTTTAACGATCCAATTTAGAGTGAAAGAGAGTTTATGGAATTTGTAATTTTTGTATGGATGATCGCTATTATTTTGTTCTTAAGTTTTGGTTTTCTAACACTTATGGGACAAAAGATATTTTTTACCAAAAAAGTAAAAAATAATTTACTATATCTTTTAGGATTATTATCTTTAAGTATAGGATTATGGTGGTATATTCCTTATACAAAAGAATTATGGATTTCCGTAAATAATTTGGTTTATCCTTATATTCAAGAAAATTTCGGATCTTATACCTATTTGTTTACTGAAATTTGGTATACGATTGTATTTTTTCGGAATATTTGGCCTACTATTTTGATAGCACTTATCGTAGCTACTTTTGAAAATATACAACATCCAATAAGCTTCCGCTATAGGATGACTAAACAATTTAGTCATAATAAATTGTTAATTATGGTAGGAGCGTTAATTGCTTATTTTACCATCAATTATTTTGATAAGGATCATGTATTAGCAACATTTTTTTTATGTTTAGCTTTTTATACGGCTGTTTTTTATTGGAGATTTGGAGCTGCGATAATATTTTATATTTTAAAAAAAATTTTTATCCCCTATGAAATAAGTATGTTGTTGATGACGGGAATAGTCATCATATCAGGCGAATTTTTCTTGCTACCTCTTATTATGTGTGTTGGTATAGGAATATCTGATATTTGGATGGATTATTACCAGCGTGATGCTGCGTCATTGGTATTCAGTCTACAATTTCATTAAGATAAATACATTAAGGAGATCCCTGTGAAAGTTATTCTTTTAGAAAACATTCCTGGACTAGGGCGTGCTGGAGATATTAAAACAGTACGTGATGGTTATGGTAGAAACTATTTAATTCCTCAAAAATTAGCGGAAATGGCAACGTTGAGTCGTGAAAAATATTTAGAACGTAAAAAAGCAGCTTTGGCTAAAAAAGCTCAACTTATGTATGAATCTGCTCAAGAATTGAAAGAAAAATTGGAGCAAATTGCTTTAGTAATTCAAAAAAAATCTAGTGTTGAGGGTAAAATTTTTGGTTCTGTCACTAGTGGTGATGTTGTTACTCTGATTGCAGAGCAAGGTTTCTCTGTTGATAAAAAACGGATTGTTATTCAACATGTAAAAACAATAGGAGACCATGTATTTCGTGTCAAATTAGATGAAGGTGTTACTGCTGATATGAAAATTACTGTCGAAAACGTTGTTTAATAAACTTTCTGAGTATTTATATGAATGAAAAAAATATGCTTATTTCGCCTCACTCGTCTGAGGCGGAACAGGCTGTTTTAGGGGCAGCTCTTTCCAATCAACGTGCTTTATATACGATTACAGAGTCGTTACATGATTCTGATTTTTACGATCCCAGCCATCAAATTATTTTCCAATCGATTATTACTTTAGAAAACCGTAGTCGCCCTGTTGATATTATTTCTGTTACTGATACCTTAACCAAATCTAATTCATTACAGGTCATTGGTGGGCAACATGTCTTGATTGACTTGATAGACCGTTATGCTTCTGTTGCAAATTTAGAATACCATATTAAGACTTTAAAAGATTATTCTTTACTACGTGCTTTGATTAATGCATCTCGCCAAATTATTGATATGGCGATGAAAAGAGAAGATGAAGTTGATCATATCCTTGAAACAGCAGATAGTTTAATGTTTAATATCATCACTAAGCGAGAGACTTCTGAATATCATCGTCTCAGTGAATACATTAGTCGTGCTTTAGAAATGATTCGGCAAAGAGAGGCATCAGGGCATTCTCTTATGGGAATCCCCACGGGTTATCCCGATATTGATGAGCTAACTAATGGTTTATCTCGCGGAGCATTAATTGTTTTAGCTGCTCGTGCAGGAATGGGAAAAACAGCTTTTGCATTAAATATTGCTCGTAAATTTTTGCATACGATCCCCCAAGATCAAGATAATAAATGCGGTGTCTTAATTTTTTCTTTGGAGATGACGGGAGAGGAGCTAGCGATGCGGTTGCTTTCTGCTGAATCAAAAGTCCCATTAGAAAAAATTAGTAAAGCTCAAATGAATGAAGATGAAACTACTTATCTATTAAATGCTGCAAGAGACCTTGATCCTCTTAATATCATTATTGACGATACGGGGAATATCCCTCTTAACACTCTTAGAGCTCGTGCTAGGAATATTATGAGGAAATATCCTTACCAATTAATGATTATTGATCATCTTCAAATTATTTCTTTAGGGAATTCCTATAACAATAATCGTTACCAAATGCTCACCCAAATTACAGGGACTTTAAAAGCTTTAGCCAAAGAATTAGGGATTGCGATTATTGCATTATCTCAACTTTCTCGTGGTGTCGAATCGCGTGCCGATAAAACTCCACAGTTAGCAGATTTAAGAGAGTCAGGATCTATTGAACAAGATGCAGATATTGTGGCAATGCTTTATCGTGAAGATTATTATGAACGGGATAATACCAATGATAGTGCAAAAGGTATTATCGAGCTTAATTTTGTGAAGCATAGAAATGGGCGGACGGATATGATCCCTTTGCGATTTTTTGGAGAAACAATGCGTTTTGAAAGCCTTGATAAAAATGCCCAGCAAGAATATAAAAACTATAAAGGGCATAAGGATGTACCACAAAAAACCTATCAAGATTCTTATCAGAAAAACTCTTATAATGAACCACCATTTTGAGAGCCATTAAAGATAAGTGAAAGTTAACAATATCAAAGAAGAAATATAGACGACGTGTGTGAGATCGGTTCAAAATGCGATAAGTAAACGTTAATAATAAAGAGGGCTTGTATGACAAAAAAACAACAATGGATGAACAACATCACCGAACTCGGGGAATTTGGATCTTATACAATGCGTATTATTAAAGGTTTTCCAACGGTGATGAAATATCATAGGGAGTTTCTTTTACAGATAGTACATGTAGGAATTTCAGCGATGCCTATTATAGGGATTACAGCTTTTTTCATGGGAGCTATTACAGGTATTCAAATGGGTGGAGCGATAAACTATGTGATTAGCGGGTCGGCATCTTTGGTCAGTGGTGGCGTGATTATTGCTTTGGTCAGAGAGATGATCCCTGTGTTAACAGCTTTGGTTGTGGTGAGTCGTATTTGTTCTTCCGTAACAGCCGAAATTGGTTCTATGGTGGTAACAGAGCAAGTTGATGCATTGAGAGTAATGTCTGTTAATCCTGAAGAATTTATCGGTGTCCCTAGAGTATTAACAGGAGTATTGATTGTACCAATGATGGGAACAATTGCTATTATTATTGGAATTTTGGGGGCTTGGATAGCAATGGTCTTGATTCATGGAGTACCGACTTATTCTTTTTTTCAAAATGGGTTATCTATTTTGATTTTACGTTTTTATGTGGAATCGTTTTTTAAATTAACCTTGTTTGGTTTAATCCTTTTATTAATAGCAACATTTTATGGATTTCGTACGATTGGTGGCTCAGTAGGGGTGGGAAACTCAACAGTTAAAGCGGTAGTTGTAGGGACTTTTACAACTATTTTGGTTGATTATGTAGCAGGGACATTTTTCTTAATGTTATAAGCAGGTGAAGATGATAAATATTATAGAAGTAAGAAATCTAACAAAAAAATTACGGGATCGCTATGTATTACATGATCTCAGTCTCGATATTAGAGAAGGAGAGACTTTTGTTTTGGTTGGTAAGAGTGGATCGGGTAAAAGTGTTTTATTAAAACATTTAACAGGATTAATGTACCCAGACACGGGAGTTGTGAAAATTAAAAACTTGGATATGAGCGAAGCTTCAGAGCAACAATGGTATGATATTCGTTCTTCTATAGGAATGCTTTTTCAAAATGGAGCAATTTTTGATTCTTTGACCGTTGGTCAGAATGTCTTATTTGCATTAGATAATCTCAATCCTCATATGACAGAAAAAGAAAAAAACGAGAGAATTTCTTATTGTTTGGAAGTTGTTGGGTTAAAAGATTTGGAAAACACCATGCCTTCCGAGCTATCTGGGGGGATGAGAAAAAGAGCAGCTTTGGCGCGTTCCATTGCGACGAATCCAGAAATTTTATTATTTGATGAACCTACGACAGGTTTAGATCCTATTATGACGGCTTTGGTCGATGAGTTAATTATGGATGTAAAAAAACACTTAGGAACAACATTCCTTGTGGTAACTCATGATATGGCGAGTGCTAAAAGAGTTGCCGATCGAATTGGTTTATTATTTAATGGGAAGATTATTTTTTTGGGTACGGTACAAGAATTGGAACAAACGACTAACCCTTATATGCTTCAATTCTTAGAAGGGCAACCTCATGGCCCAATGACAGATTGAAAAAGAGACTAAAGAGGTATTTATGGCTAACACAATTAGAAAAACTCCTAATTACTTGTTAATAGGGATTTTTATGGCTATTGGAATATTTGCTATTTTAGTAAGTGTTGTCTTTGCTGATAAATTAATTACGAAAATTCGAGGAGGATACCCTCTATATATTCGATTTCACAACTTGGATGGACTAGTTGTAGGTTCAAAGGTAATTGTTGGATCTGGGAAAGAAATTGGGCTTGTCGAAGAAATATCGCTCGATGGAACTTTTTTGCTGGTAACAATTTTTATTGATAAGCAGTACAAACTTAATAAAGATGTACGATTTGAGATTTTCTCAACAAGTTTTGTTGGAGGTAAATACCTTGCTATAGAAAATTATACAGGTGTTGCACCCTATTTAGAAAAAGGAGCAACCATAGAAGGGGTAAGTCCTATTTCTATTAATTCTATTATGGGTACTTTTGGGAAAATTTTTGCTACAGGTACTGATGAAGGGGTTGCTGTTGGAGTGATAGGGATTATTACTTCTATTAACGATGTGGTTGCAATGATAGATACTATTCTAAAAGATAATCGTACAAATATTAATCAAACAATAGGGAATATTGCCCAAGCTTCTCAGCATTTAAATACAACGATGGCTAATATTGATCGTAAATTAGGAATGGTGAGCGATCAGGAGTTTAGGCAGATACTAAATGATACAAAAAGTAGCTTAAAAAATTTAGAACTTTTTCTTGAAGATATTAATTCTGAAAATGCTCCTCTAGCCATCTTAAAAGATCCTAAGATTACTCAAAGTATTAGAACTATTATTACGAATCTTGAAGAAACAACAGAACGGGTAAAAGCGAAGCCAAGTTTGCTCTTGCGTAGCTAAAAATTAGATAATAAAAAACTAGTAGTCTTTGGGTAACGCTATAATTACTTTATGGACTTAAATATATATTTAGGAGTATATAATATGATCCCTTTTATTGATTTACAGGCACAATACCAAGCATATAAAAAAGATATTGATGAACGGATTCAAAATGTATTAGTCCGAAATGATTTTATTATGGGCAAAGATGTCAAAGAGTTAGAAGAATGGATGAGTAAATATACAGGTACTCATGCTGTTGCAGTTTCCTCTGGGACTGATGCATTAATGATCCCACTTTATGCAATGAATTTACAAGAAGGTGATGAGATTATCACAACCCCATTTACATTTTTTGCGACTGCTGAGATTATTGCTTTTCTTAAGCTAACTCCCGTCTTTGTTGATATTGATGCTAAAACTTGTAATATCGATATTTCCAAGATTGAACAAGCTATTACTCCGCGGACAAAGGGGATTATTTCAGTATCTCTTTATGGACAAACTCCCGATCTAGATAAAATAAACGAAATTGCTCAAAAATACCATATTTTTCATTTAGAAGATGCAGCTCAAAGTTTTGGAGCGATCTATAAAGGTGAAAAATCTTGTAGTATTACCGAAATAAGTGCTACTTCTTTTTTCCCAGCTAAGCCTTTGGGAACATATGGCGACGGGGGAATGATGTTTTTTAAAGACGAAAATTTTGCAAAAAAATGTGCTAGTATCCTCAATCAAGGTCAGTCTGTACGATATTCTCACCAATATGTAGGAGTAAATGCCCGTTTTGACACGATAAAAGCAGCGGTTCTGATGGCAAAGTTACCTTACTATGAGCAAGAACTCCAAAAACGAGAACAAATTGCAGAAAAATATACAAAATCTTTCCAAGGGACTACCATTCAACCCCTAAAACGGGAACAGTTTACCGATAGACACGTTTGGGCACAGTATACAGTTACGGTAGATCAAAGGGATAAAGTTCATCAATTACTCCAAGAAAAAGGGATTCCCACCGCAATCCATTATCCTAAACCTTTGCATATGCAACCTGCTTTAGAATATTTAGAGATTAATTCAATGCCTATCGCCGAAAAAATGTCTCAATCGGTGTTGAGTTTACCGATGTATCCCTTTTTACCTGAAGAATCACAAGATTTTATTATTCATAATATATTAGATATTGTGAATTCTTTCTAAGAGGTTATATGGGTACAGGAAGTTTAATACTATTGATTTTGGTGCTACTCTTCATAGGGATGTCTGCCTTTTTTTCAGGTTCAGAAACAGCATTTTTTTCTTTAGATGAATTAAAAATACGATTATTTAAATCACATGATGTGCGTATTATCCGAAAGTTATTAAAACAAGCAACGTTACTATTAGTTGTTTTACTCATTTTAAATACAACAACTAATATTATTTTGACAACGGTATTAGAAACATTTTTTAAAACCTTAGGTTTTAATTTTAATCTTATTCAATCAACAATTGTCGTATCAGGTCTTATCATTCTCTTTGGAGAAATATTACCCAAATCTTTTGCTAGTGCGCAAAATACACTCATGATTCCTACAATTTTACCAATTTTAGAATTTCTTTTTAAAATATTATCACGTATTGCTCAGCCTATTCATAATTTAGCAGATTGGCTCACTTCAAAATTTGCCCATTTACTGCCAGATGTGGAGAGTCGAGAAGACCGTAGACAAGCATTATACAATATTGTATCTCGGGGACAATTTTTAAAAGTAGAAGAAAAAATTCTTATTGGAAGGATTTTATCACTTGCAGAGCGTAAAGTAACAGCGGTAATGACACCGCGTCCTCGTGTGTTTTCTATGAAATCGGATGCAAGTTTATTAGAACTCAAAGAAGGATTACTACAAGAACAGCATAGTAAAATCCCTGTTTATAAAGATCAAGATAGTAATGTGATAGGAGTGATTTTTTTTGAAGATATTGCAGTTCAGTTTCGGGATCATTTTAATTTGGATCATGCGGTATCCGAATATATCCGCCCCATGTATTTTGTTCCAGAATCAAAAACGCTGGGTTCTTTATTAGAAGACTTTAAATCAAAAAATATTCATATGGCAGGAATTGCTGATGAATATGGAGAATTCTTAGGGCTTGTTACCCTTAGTGATATTATGGGGGAATTAGTTGGAGAAGTAGTTGATGAAGATTTTAATGAATCTGATATTGCTCAACAACTTCCCAATCGGTATATTGTTAAAGGGGAAGTCTCTTTGATTGATTTCAACGAAAAATTCTCAACCAATCTTAATAGCGATGAATATGAAACAATTGCTGGATTTCTTATAGAACAAGTTGGAGGTCTTCCTCCCCTCTATTATACTTTTGAAAATGAACGCTTAGTGATTACGGTACGAGAGCGAACAGCGACAAAAATTGAAAGCTTATCAGTGAGGTCGAAATCATGATAGAATTTATATCGGCGATTGATAAGGATTTAGCGTTAATATATTTTTTATATTCAGTATTGAATTTTTGTTTGAGTGGTTTTTTTGGTTGCAGTGAAACTGTTTTTTTATCGTTAAACCGTATCCTTCTCTATGCTCGTCAAAATAAAGGTGAGTTTACCGCTAAAATTCTTATTTATCTTGTGGAACGCTCCTCTCAATTTTTAACAGGGATTGTTATTCTCAATAATGTTACCTTGATTCTCAGCACCCTATTTATGTCAAAAATGTTTATTGAAGCTTTTCATGTTCCTATTTTTTGGGTTCCTTTATGGACAACATTGGTGATGACTCCCTTTATCTTAATCTTTGCTGAAGTTCTACCCAAGGCTTTAGGGCATCCTTTTGCTGATATATTAGCGGGACGTTTTGCTTATCTATGGATAATCTTGTATATTGTAATGTACCCTTTTGCTTGGTGTTTGAGAAAAACTGCAATAGGATTTTCTTATCTTTTTGGTTTCCATGAAAAAGTTGAACAAGGTATGGCACAGAATGAATTTCAAGGTCTTTTAGATATTTCTCTTAAAAGTGGAGCATTAAATACTGGGGAAAGAGAATTTATTAATAATGTGCTTGAGTTTCGAGAAGTTCAGGCGAATGAAGCAATGACACCTCTTTCTCAATTAGTGTGTATCGAAAAAACTCAAACAGTACACCTCGCTTTAGATTTGATGAAAGAACATCAAGTATCGATAATACCTGTTTATAATTCTCGTATTGATGATCCCATTGGTTGGATTCGGACAAAAGATTTAATTAATGCTCATGCCCAAGATATGGTAGAAAAATATGTTATTGCTGCGTTTTTTGTTCCTGAGACTGCTTATTTAGAAAAAGTGTTAATTCAAATGCAAAAACAGAATATGCCCTTAGCGTTTGTTGCTGATGAATACGGGGGGATTGTTGGAGTATTGAGAGTGGAAGATATTGTTTCGGAGATTGTGGGAGAGGTTATCGAAGATGGTGATATTGAGTTCAAAACCCTTACTGATGGAACAATTTTAGCTTATGGATTATGTGATATTGATGACCTTTTTGAAGAATTAAAATTAGATACTTCATCATTAGACTCAAAAACGTTGAGTGGATTTATTATGGAAGAACTAGGGAGAATGCCAAGAGAAGGAGATATAGTATTTAAACGCCCTTGGTATTTTGAAATTCTTACTCTTCAAGGAAGAAGGGTTCATGAGGTCTTAATCAAAAAGAATTTAAAAAAAGCTCAGAATTAAAGTGGGGATTTAGTTTAATGGAATTTAGTGGAAAAGAATCACGGCGTTTAAAAGCAGTAGAACGAGAAGAGATTGTTCGTATCGATCGATTTGTAGGGGAAGGTCCCGCTTTGGCCTATGATTCTCAAGGGAAAGTACTTTTTGTCCGTTATGTTCTTCCTGGGGAACTTGTTAGAGTAAAAATCTATAAAGAAGCAACGGACTATGCAATGGCAGATCCTTTAGAAATTATAGAAACTTCTCCTCTTCGATGTTCTGCTCCTTGTGAGTATTTCTCCTTATGTGGGGGTTGTGATTATCAGATGACGAATTATGAGAATCAGATTCTTATTAAAAAATCTTTAGTTGAAGAAACTTTCCGTCGTATTTCAGGTATTAATTTTCCACTGACAGATATTCTTCGCTCTCCGAAACAGTTAAATTATCGTAATAATATGACCTATAAAGTTAATCCACGAAGAGAATTAATCGGATTTTTTCGTAAAGATTCCAAATCGATTGTTGATATTCATCAATGTGCCTTGGAAATGCCTATCATTTCGCAGGCACTACAATCAATGAAAAATCAGCATCGTGAAGGATTAGAAGAGTATCCTTTCCCCAAGCATAATTTTAAGGTGAGAGCTACTACTGCGGATGAAATAGGAGTTTATTGGGTTCCCTCTAAAGAATATCAAGACCGAGCGGTGTATGAAACGATTACCGTAGGCAACCATCATATTAAATATAAAATTTCTAAAGATAGTTTTTTTCAAGTTAACCCTTATTTAGTGCCTTTGTGGCTTGAAAAGATCATTTCTTTTCTCGATCAAGAAAAAAATGAAAAAATTGTTGATCTCTATTGTGGTATTGGGTTAATTACCTTATTTGTTTCTTTTTATGCTCGAGAGACAATTGGTGTTGAAATTGCCAAATCATCGGTAGAAGATGCAAAACACAATCAAGAAATTAATCACATTACTTCTAATGTAACCTTTATGCTTGGAGATGCGGGAGCATGCCTAAAGCAAATAGGTGGAGCAGATGTTATTATTGTTGATCCTCCAAGAGCTGGTATGGATGAGGTAACTCGTGATCTTCTTTTAGAATATCTTCCTAAAAAAATTATTTACTCTTCCTGTAAAGCATCAACGATGGCTCGAGATATAGGAATCTTGTTAGATAAATACGAATTAAAAGAATTATATTTAGTAGATATGTTTCCACAAACACACCATGTTGAGTTGCTAAGTTTGTTGGAACTTAGGTAATCTTTAACAAAGAGGCTCTATGCTTCAAGAAAACACCCCTACAACTTATACGGAAGACTTATTTTACGAAAATTTCATCAAAAAGAAACAGATTAACTTTTTGAACTTCTTAGTGATCAAAAAGTTAATCTGTTTCTTCCGTGGTTTCCTTTGAACGCCTTATCTGAGGCAGAAATTTTTCTTGAACAACACTTCTTATCTTATTATCGGCTTGCTTCAAGTTATCGATATGCAATTTTTCAGAAAACTGATGACAAAGCGATCGGTTATGTTTGGTTATCCAACCAAGAGAACTATGATTTAGGTTATGCTCTTAAAAAAGAATTTTGGTCTCAAGGTATTGTTACAGAGGCAGTTCAGGCAATATTAGATCGAATAAAACAATCCTCTTATCTCTATATTACTGCAACTTATGATGTTAACAATCCTGCTAGCGGGGAAGTAATGAAAAAATTAGGAATGTGTTATCAATATTCCTACCTAGAAAAAGTTTACCCTAAAAATACGTTCATTGTCTTTAGACTGTACCAATTAAACTTAGATGGTAATGAGAAACGAATATATCAACAATATCAGAATCGATATCCTTATTTTATTGAACGTGTTTGATGAGGGGACTTTGATTGTTAAGTTGATAAATTTATCTTAAAAAAATTATAAACCTATTAGAAATATGTTATAATAAGTAAAGATCATTGGGGTAAGTCTAAAACACCTATTCGATATAGGTATTTTAGACTTATAAAGTTCTATTATAAAAAAATAAAGAGTATTATGAATGATTATTAGTTTAGGTATTGTTGGGACGAGTGTTATCTCAGAACAACTCATTAGTAGTATTTCATCAAATTTTAAATTACATAGTATTGTATCTCGTTCTTTCGATAAAGGCTTGTATTTTCAACAACAATATGGCTTTATCCATCATTATCAAACAGTTGAAGAATTAGCCTCATCTGATGTGGAAGCGGTATATATTGCTTCTCCGAACGCCTTACATTTTCAGCAGGCATTAATCTTATTATCTGCGGGTAAACATGTTTTACTTGAAAAACCTTTTACGCTTACCGTAGAAGAATGTAAGAGACTTTTTGAGACAGCCGAAGAGAATAAGCTTACTCTAATGGAAGCGATGAAAACAACCCTATTACCAAACTTTCTTTTTTTTAAACAATATCAGGAAGAGTATATTGATTCGGTAGAAATATCTTTTTGTAAGAGATCATCTCGTTACGATGAGTTATTACAAGGTAAAAAGACGAATATTTTTTCTCCTCTGATGGGAGGGGGATCCTTAATGGACTTAGGAGTATACGGTATATGGGTTGCCATAGAATTATTTGGTATCCCTAATAAGTGGAATCACCAAGCGGAACTACTTACTACTGGAGTTGATGGACGAGGAGAATTGATTTTAGAATATGATCGCTTTAATGTTACTATTGTACATTCTAAAATCGATAATAGAGGCTCTTACTTAAAAATTAATGGGGATCATTATTTGATTGTAGAGCAATTCTCTAAAATGAGAGGCTT
Source organism: Brevinema sp. (assembly GCA_051649605.1). Lineage (GTDB taxonomy): Bacteria > Spirochaetota > Brevinematia > Brevinematales > Brevinemataceae > Brevinema_A. The sequence continues at coordinate 44,406 of JBOFHK010000027.1, forward strand.
TTTTTACAATGGAGAATATCTATCCGTGGCTCAAAAATCATCAGATATGTGTTATGAATTGGAAGAATTTTATTCTTTAATTAAAGAGAGGAAATTATCATCTTCTTATAATTCGTGGGAGAAAACTTTAGCGGTGATGGAGATTTTAGAAGATGCTAGAAAACAAGCTGGGATTATTTTTGCATAGGCTCTCTAAAGAATGAATCGTAGAATAAAATAACAAAAATATGTGATTCTTGAGAAAAAAATAAGAGAGATAAATAGGAAGATATGTTATATAGAAGTATCTGTCGATTTATTGTTATATTTTGTATATATTTGTAGGAACTTTTGTTTGATATCGAAGCTCACTAAATAAAGAACGGGGATAAAGAAAGGGGTAAGAATCGTCGCAAATATTAATCCATAAGCGATTGCAGTAGTAATAGGAATAATTAAATCGGCGACCCCTTTTAAACCATAAATAGAAGGAAGTAGTCCAGCAACGGTTGTAATAGTAGTTAGTAAAATGGCTTTTAGCCTATTCTGAGCTCCTTCAACAATTGAGGGAATAATAAGGGCTGGATCGGTATTATTGTGAACAACCTTATTAATAAAATCAACCATAACAATAGCATCATTAACTACGATTCCGCTTAAACCAACAATGCCTACTAGAGACATAAAACTAAGAACTTGGTTGTGAAAGTAAAATGCCCATACGGATCCAATGATACCAAAAGGAACAGCTATTAAAACGATAAAAGGCTGTAAAGGTTCTTTGAAAAGAAGTAAAAGAATGATATAAATTAAAATACCGGCAATTACAAAAGCCAATTTAAAATCTTCAAAAGCTTTAGAGATAATAACACTTTCGCCGCCTGTTTGTAGATCGACATCAGGATATTTATATTTAATGGTGTCGTAAAAATCTTCTACAAGTTTACTAATTGTCGTTGGTGTTGTTTTATGAGGATCGACGTTGACATAAATTTCTACCATTCGTTGTCCATAACTCCGTAAAATATCTTCTTTACCTGAAGTTTCTGCTACTGATGTAAATGTCTTGAGGGGAATAAGCCGATTAAACAGGTTAGGAATTAAGAGCTCTTGGAGTTCTTCAATAGAGTTTCTCGAAGGATCATCAAGTCGTACAATATAAGGAATTTTTTCTTGATAAGAACGCCAAGTTGTAGGGATTATTCCTGAAACAGCGATTTTTAATGTTTCGGAAACAATACTGGGGTCAATTCCTAATTGTGCCATTTTAACATAATCAAACTCCAAAATAAGTTTATTTTTTCCTGTTAAGGTAGAGTGTTCGGGATTGATTACTCCCCCTAAGCTTGATATATATTCAAATACTTCTTGCATTGCTATAATATAGCTTTGAGTTTCAGAACCTAGTCCTTGTAAAAATTGTACTTTTAGGGAGGCTTCTGTTTTGGGGATTAATCCAAATGAATCATAAAAAATACGGGTAAAGTTTGTTGCTTGAGGAGAACGATCTATTACTTGCTGTATTGATGATAAAATTTGATCATACTCTCTGGTACGTTCTTCGATAGGAGTTAGATAGATAGCAATTTGACCTTTATTTGGAGCGAAACCTTTACTGGAAAAAGCTAAAATATGATTTTTCCCAATTTCTTCTTTAATGATTGTTCTTTCGTATTCTGGTACTACTGTTTTAACTAGTTCTGTTAGTTCGTTCACGATTTTTTTCATTTGTTTACGGTTAATACTACTAGGTGCTTCTAGATTGACATAGAGGCTACTAACACCAATGGGCTCCATAAAAACAAAGCCTTTAAACATATGATTGATTAATACCAAAGTACCAAATAATAGGCCGATAAAACCACATAATACAAGATAACGAAAATGAAGAACTTTTTTTAGTACTTTACCATAAAATTCTTTCAAACGTTCAAAAATTTGGTGGTTTTTTTTATCTTCTGGAGGTAATGGTACATGGGCTAGGTGGGTTGGTAAAAAAAGAACGGCATCAACAAAGCTAAAAATTAAGGCAATACTAATGACGATAGGGAGAGGTTTTATTAAATTACCGATGGTGTCTCGGATTAGTAATAAAGGTATAAACGCAACAATCGTTGTTAAAACAGTTACTAAAATCGGTTGAAAAACTTCACCAACACCATGGTATATAGTATCAATAGAATTGTATCCTAGTTTACGATAGCGATAAATATTTTCAGAAATAATAATCCCATGATCAACCAACATTCCTAAAGCGGTGATGATACCACATAGGGTAATAATATTCATAGAAATATTAGAGTAGTATAAAGCAATCATGAGTAAGGAAATGGTAATAGGAATACTAATGGTTGTCCAAAATGCTGTCTTTGGGTCTAAAAATAGTAATAGAACAAAAAATACAATAAAGATACTGATTAAAGCACTAAATTGAGTGAATTTTAAAATCGTATTAACAGAGTCTGCTCTTTTATCGACGATGGTGATTTCTAATCCTAGGGGAAGATTTTTTTTATACTCTGTAATTAATTGGTCTAATTCTTTGGTGAGTATAGTAATATTAGCACCATTTTTAGAACGTACTCCAAAAAACACTCCTAGTGTATTATTAATAAAAGTGTCATTATTAGCCTGTTCAAAGCCTTCACTAACGGAGGCAATATCATCAATGGAGACTGATTTTTTTTCAAAATTAGAGCGGATAATCGTATTAGTAATATCTAAAGGATATCGAAAACCAGCATCGGTAACAAGAATTTTTTCACTGTTGTTGACGTTTAAGATTCCTTCGGAATTATTGATATTTCTACGAAAAAGAGAGCGAACAATTTCTTGAAGAGATAAGTAATATTGTATTAATTTATTAGGATTTACATGGACAAAAATTTCTTTTTGTAGAAGTCCACTTGTTTCTACGGTATAAACATTAGAAATTCTTGTAATTTTTTTGATTAGGTTTTGTGCTTCTTGTTGAAGAAGAGTAGTTTGATTAGAGATGCCATTGACAGACTGAAGAGAAAAATAATACATAGGAATGGATTGAGCCCCTTCTTCTGTAATAGTAATCCGTGCTTCTGGGGGGAGATTGGGGATATTTTGTAAGGATGCAATCAGACGTTGTCGTGTATTAACAATATCTTTGGTAATAGGAAGAGATGCGGTGATCTTTCCATAAGAGTCATTCGCGAATGAAGTATAACGCATACTAACATCAAAGCCTTGGAGTGTCTCTTCTAATGGTACAATAATATCTTGTTCTATTTCTTGGGCGGAAGCCGTAGGATGATAAATGTTAATATGGATCGCATCAGCTTCGACTTGTGGGGCAACTTCTCTTTTTATCTGTTGATTAATATAAAATCCAAAAAAAAGAACACTAAGAATAATAAAATTGGTAATGAACATATTTTCGGTAAAAAACTGTATTAGTTTGATCCAATTTGATTTCATAATAGTGCATCCTTAATATATAACATATCATCCTTGTATTAATCATTTACAAGGATGATATGTTATTTATATGATCTGTGTTTTATAATTTAGAAGCAATAGTCAGAAGTGTTCTAGCGAATAAAATTACACTTTTAGATATTTATCTACGGTATTCCAGTCGATAATATCCCAAAACGCTGTAATATAATCAGGTCTTCTATTTTGGTAGTTAAGATAGTAAGCATGTTCCCAAACATCCAATCCTAAAATTGGAACAAGTCCTTCCATTAGAGGAGAATCTTGGTTGGCGGTACTAATGACTTTTAATTTTTTGTCTTGATCAACAACGAGCCACGCCCAACCTGAACCAAAACGTGTTTTTGCTACATTTTCAAATGCTTCTTTGAATTTTTCGACAGAACTAAAGTCTCTCTCAATCATTTCTTTGAGTCTTCCAGTAAGAGGAGCTGGATTTTTTTTGAGAAGAGTCCAAAATAAGCTGTGATTATGATGTCCTCCACCATGGTTACGAACAGCTGTTTTAGCAGATTCTGGAAGAGAATTCCAGTCAGTTAATAGTTCTTCAAGGCTTTTACCTTGTAACTCTTTATGAGCCTCAACAACAGTGTTTAATCCAGTAACATAAGTTTGGTGATGCTTAGTGTAGTGGATTTCCATAGTTTTTGCGTCAATGATAGGCTCTAACGCTGTATATTCATACGTTAATTTTGGTAATTCAAACATATTAGTACTCCTTTGTAAAATAAAGTTTTTTAAATCCTTGTCAATATATTATACTGGATTTATTCATATAATTCAAGTATAATATGTTAAAATTTATTGGTCAAGGAGAAGATGATGAAATTAGAGCATTTTCCAGATTTCCTTACAGAATATTTTTTGAAATATTCTGCTATTACTACACAGGGTGATCCTAAAGAATACAGCATTCCGACTACAATAGGTCAAAAAGTTTTACTAGATACGATTAGAGACGATCTGATAGCTTGGGGGATTAAAGAGATTAGATATCAAGATGAGGCGATTCTCATTGCGAAAATTCCAAAAACGGTGGAAGCACCCCCTATTTCTTTTATGGCTCATGTAGATACAGCAGATATTGGTGTGGCAGCGGATGTATCTGCTCGGGTGGTAGAATTTGTGGGAGAAGATATTGTTCTTAATAAGGAGCAAAATATTATTCTCCGTGTTTCTGAACATCCAGAGATTGTAAACTATAAAAACGAACAAATCATTATTACAGATGGGACAAGTGTCTTAGGGGCAGATGATAAAGCTGGTGTTACAGTGATGGTGGGTTTGGCTCGATATTTAATGACTAATTCCGTGGAACATGGGGATATTTATCTTATTTTTGTTCCTGATGAAGAAGTAGGATTACGAGGAGCTTATGCTTTTGATATTGAACAGCTACCAAAAGATATTCTCTCTTATACAATTGATGGTGGACCTTTGGGAGAGTTTGGGTACGAAACATTTAATGGGGCTGGGGTAGTTATTTCTATTAAAGGAATCTCTATTCATCCAGGGTCGGCAAAAGGGATTTTAGTCAATCCTATTTTAGTAGCTAATAGTATTATTTCCCAGTTAGATTCTAAAGACACCCCAGAACATTCGGAGGGTAAAGAAGGTTTTATTCTTGTAACGGATATATCAGGTAATGCGTCTGATGCAGAAATTAAAATGATTATTCGTGATTTTGATCAAGAAAAGTTTGAAGCAAGAAAACAATTACTCACCCAAATAGTTGATCATACCTGTCAGGAATATCCAAAAGCGCACATCGTTTTAGAAATTAAAGACTCTTATGCGAATATTGCTAATACTCTTTCTCCAGATAGTCTTTGTATTGATCTTGTAAAGGAAGCGATGGCGAATCTTAATATTCCTATTTGTGTTCAACCAATCCGAGGTGGAACTGATGGTGCAGTCTTTTCGGCAAAAAGGATTCCGACACCAAATATTTTCACAGGAGCTCACGATATTCATTCTATCTATGAATATCTTCCTGTATCTGCTTTTGTCAAATCATTAGAAACGATTATACAAATGGTTATGATTGCTCCTAAATATAGAGTGAAATAAGCTTAAATATTTTTTATGACAATTTAACCCAGTAATATAAAATTATATCACTGGGTTTTAAATAATCAAAAACATAAGTAATTATTATATTATAAAAGTAATCAACTGTATAAATGATAGTGTAACTAGATAAAACCTTATAGATTCTATATTGACATTTAAAAGTTCTCTATGCTATACTACAATCTTATGATAATTTTATTGTATTCTTAAATATTATAAACTAATTTTGTATAAAAATAGGACAAAGCATGATACAAATTTCTAATCTTTCAAAAGGATACGCCCATCAGGATATCCTTAATAATATTTCTTTTACGATTCACAAAGGAGATAAACTAGGGCTTGTAGGGCGTAATGGACATGGGAAAACAACCCTATTTCGTATGTTGGCAGGGCTAGAAACCCCCGATTCTGGCATTATTCAATTTCCTAAAGGGTATAAAATTGCCTATCTTCTTCAGGAATTATCTTTTCGACATCAAACAGTTTTGGAGGAGGTCTTATCAGTACTTCCTGAGGAAGAATCCCAAGAGATTTGGAAAGCCGAAAAAATCCTTTCAGGATTGGATTTTACTCCAGAGATGATGAATTCTTCTCCTTCTGTTTTATCAGGTGGGTGGATGAATAGGATCAATTTGGCAAAAGTTTTGATTAGTGATGCAGATCTTTTATTATTAGACGAACCGACGAACCATTTAGATATTATTACTATTCACTGGTTATCAAAATTTCTGCAGGCTTGGCGTAAGGAGTTGATTTTGATTACGCACGATAGAGCGTTTATGGATTCAGTTATTATTCATACGATGGTAATTCATCGTAAACAAATTAAAAAAACTTTAGGGACGACTCAAAAACTCTATGACCAAATTGCTCTCGAAGAGGAAATTCACGAAAAAACACGGATTAACGATTCTAAAGAAAAAGAACGTGTCGAAGGATTTATTCGGCGTTTTCGTGCAAAAGCACGGTTAGCGGGGATGGTACAATCACGAATTAAAACACTCGAAAAAAAAGAAAGTAAAGACAAGCTAGAATATATCACGGATTTAGATTTTGAATTTTACTTTAACCCTTTTAATACGAGAATGATGATGAGTGTTGACCATCTTAGTTTTGGCTATCAAGTAGATAATTTGCTTATTAAAAATTTAAGCTTTGATGTATCTAAAGGGGATAAGATTGCAATTGTAGGAAAAAATGGACGAGGTAAATCAACCCTACTAAGATTATTAGCTCAGCAATTAGAACCTATAGAAGGAATAATTAAAAAACATCCCCAATTATTAGTTGGCTACTATGGACAGGTCGCGGAACAAGAATTAAATCCACGATCTACTGTTGAAGAAGAAATCGCTTCTGCACTTCCTAATAGTAGTAGAGAAAAAGCAAGAGGTATTGCTGGGGCGATGATGTTTGAAGGAGCAATGGCTCTGAAAAAATGTGAAGTATTATCTGGGGGAGAAAAAGCTCGTGTTCTCTTGGGTAAATTAATTGCTAGTCCAACTCACTGTTTACTTTTAGATGAGCCTTCTAACCATTTGGATATGCAGAGTGTGGATTCTCTTATAGAGGCCTTAAGTGTTTATGAGGGGGCAATAGTTTTGGTTACTCATAATGAAATGATTCTTAATAATCTTGCAAATAAGCTTATTGTTTTTGATGGAGAGTTTCCTTATGTGTTTTTGGGAACTTATCAAGAATTTTTAGAAGATAAGGGATTTGCCGAAGAAGAACCTATAAAGATTAAAACCAAAAACTTATCTAAAGAAGAAAAAAAAGCCCAACAACAGCTTAGGCAAGAATATAATAATCAAATCAAGCAATACAATAAGCAAATTCATGACCTAGAAGAGGAAATCCACAAAGCAGAGCTTAGGATAAAAGAGATCCAAGAGGAATTATTTCAAAATCCAGGGAATGAGTTAGCGATTTTGAGGAAAGAAATGTCCTCGGAATATGCAAAAATTGACGAATTTTTCCCTTTATTGGAAGAAAAATATCTTGCCTTAGAAGATATTAAAAAATTAGAAAAATAAGAACAAGATAATAAAAAGTGTTGTTTCATGTTGTTTATTTTTCTAATCCAAAAATTTCCATTTTATGTCTTAGGGTATTACGGTTGATCCCTAAAAATTTTGCTGTTTTTAATCTATTGTGTTTACACCTCTTCAGAGCCGCAATAATTACTTCTTTTTCGATACTTCCTACGGCAAGATCATAAACTTGTCCTGCAGGGCTATCCATTTTACGTTCAGCCCATTGAGATAATGTTTCGTCATGGTGGAATTTAGAATCTTTAGTGGCAAGAAATTCAAGAATTTTATTGGCAAAATCAATATCGATTTGGACATTTTCTGAAAAATAATAAACTTTATCAGCAATAAAAGTCATATCTTTTTGAATTCGAGGAATAATAATTCTTGTGTAAGGAATCTGTTGGCTGTTTTCTGTTTTGAGAATAGTATAGCTGGATTTTTCAAAAAGATTTGTTGAGAGCGAGATTTCTTCGATAAGATTACCCTCTTGAAACAGGACTATCCCTTGTTCGTTTATAATACAGGCACTTTCTGCTCTTAACTCTTTAGTCAATATTTTAAAAATATCCTCTGCTGATTTTATTGAAGTAATATTCATCATATTTTCTAGAAGACGAGATGTTTTTTCGGCAGTGAGTACTTTGATATGATAAGAAATGACAAATCCTGTATAACTACAAACCATCTGTACTAATTCTAAGTGTTTGTCGGTAAATGCACCAACAACAGTTTGATCGAGGACGATAACGCCTAGTACGGTGCTATCTACAATGATTGGAACTGCCATTTCAGAGCGAAAATTAGAATTTATAGTAATATACTTCGGATCAAGTATAATATCGTTAATAATTTTAGGAATCCCTTCGGCAATAACCATACCAGCGATACCATCCCCAACACTCATATTTGTTTTATCAAGGGTTTGTTGATCTAGTCCTTCTGTAACATAAAAAAACAGGCGATCAGACTGACGGTGTCGAAACATAATAGAACCACCTGAAGCTTGAGTCATAGAAATACATTCTTTAAGCATAACACTTAATAATTGTTTTAAGTCAGAATATTTTTGTATTGTAGAAGTAAGATAGTAGACTTGTTTTAAATCTTTAATATAACTTTCAAGTGGGTGTAGCATATGATCCTCCTAAATATTATATGAAGATAGAGTAAATTGAGCATATATATAATTTTGTTGTATAAAATTATACAATATTTTTAATTAAATGCAAGTTTTTTATTCATTTTTTTATTTTATTGAGTATTTGTATAAATAACAATCATTTTAGTGAGAGACATTGATTTTTATAAGTAAAAACATAAATTCTTAGTCTAATAAATGATTACGAAATAAAATTGATTTTTTTATGTAATCATATAATAATATTATTAATTTGTATTTTATAAGTATTAGGATTGAAAATTGAAAGCGAATCATCAAATTTTAACGCGAAATGTTTCTATTAAGCGTACCTTAAGGTATAAAATTCTTTTTGTTGTTTTTCCGCTATTTTTGATTTCTTTTATTTTTTTTGGTATTACGGCATATTTTTCGATTAATAAAAGCATCACGAATATTGCCAAAGAGTTTATTGGATATCGGCTAAAGGAAGTTTTGGATTACGCTCAAAACCAACCCTTACCAGCAGATTTTAACGAGGACTCTCAGAATATCTTTAATAATATTGTACTATCCTATGCACAAAAATTTGATCAAGAAACTTTTATAATTGTTCCCTATGAATATCAAACAAACAATAGGCTTATTTATACTTTTGATACGAATATTTTTTCTAGCGATTTAGAGTTATTACATAAAATAATGTCCGAGCAAGAAAAAATAAAGGAACGAGATCTTGAAACTTATAACAGCTGGATTAATATTACTACTCTAGATCAGAGAAATCTTGTTGGGATTTTTATTCCAAATACAGAAATTCAGAGTTGGTTTGTTTTATTGGGTGATGAGAAACAGTTTTATGCACCTGTAAAAGAGGTAATGATCTATTTGATGGTTATTGTGGTCATTAGTTTGATTATTTTAACGATTTTAGTTCTATTTTTTGTGAATTTTATTACAAAACCCTTAACATATTGTGTGGAAACAATTCAATCAATTACCGATAGTATGGATTTCAGTAAAAGAGTTCGTATTTCTTACCCCGATGAAATTGGCATTTTAGGGCAGTATTTTAATAATATGGTCAAAGAATTAGAACAATCGTATAATCAAATCAAAAACTATGCGTACCAGACAGTATTAGCTAAGCAAAAAGAAGAGAGAATAAGGTTTATTTTTCAAAAATATGTACCTAGCGATGTGATTGATCATGTATTAAATCGTTCGACTGACACGATGTTGATTGGTACAAAACAAAATGTTACAATGTTATTTTCTGATATTCGAGATTTTACGATAATCTCAGAAAAACTCCCCCCTGAAGAGCTGGTTTTATCCTTAAATGCTTATTTTACGGGGATGGTAGAGCAGGTTATTAATAATCGAGGTATTATTGATAAATTTATTGGAGATGCAATTATGGGTGTGTTTGGAGCTCCTGCTGTATCTCCAACGGCTGCTGATGATGCTTTGAAATCGGCATTATTAATGGTTCAAGAACTACAGTTTTTCAATCAAAAGCAAAAAGCTCAAGGAAAAATCACTTTTGAGATTGGTATAGGGATTAATACAGGAGATGCTATTGTTGGGAATATTGGCTCCGAGCAAAAACTAGACTATACAGTTATTGGAGATGCAGTTAATTTAGGAGCACGTTTAGAAGGTTTGACAAAATTCTATCAAATGCCTATCTTGATTAGTGAATTTACAAAACAAGCACTAACCGATAGTTCTGATTATCTCTTTATTAATGTAGATACAGTAAGAGTTAAAGGAAAAAAAAAGCCTGTGATTATTTATTCTCCCCAAAAAAAATCTTTGATAACCCCAGAAGAAGAAGCGTTCTATGCACGATATCATAGAGCACAACAATACTATTATCAGGGTAGTTTTGAGAAAGCTTTAGAACTATTTAAAGAACTTCCGCAGGGGTACTATTTAGTGCTACTTTATATAGAACGATGTGAACGTCTTATTTTTAATCCTCCTGAGTATTGGGAAGGAATAGAAACATGGGAAAAAAAGTAATGATAAAGGTAGTGTATGGATTGGACAGAAAAACTTTTGTATGACTATCGGATTATGGTAGATGGGCAGGCATTAAAACTATTGGTACAAAGGCATATTGATAAAAATATTGAAATATCTCTAAAAATAGAACACTCTTATCCAATTATTAAAATTTTTGGTGGAGTACCAATAGAAATTGGAGAAATGATCGTCAAAGTAACCTCTTTAGAGTATATTTTAAGTTTATTGTCGTCATTTGTTGTAATTTCTCATAAAGGGGAATTGATTGCCCTCCAAAATATTGATCAGATAGAGGCTTGGGCAGAAAAATTTCAGAAGGAGATTCCATATAAAGAATCTTGTGAAGGGTATATGTTTAATAACGAGTTAGTAAATTTTTACCGAGACGAAGATATTATGACCCTACAATTTAAATATAAAGACAGCCCAAAAAACGCTTTTGTATTATACAAACTATCTTTTTGTCGGGCGGGCAATCGTTATTTTATTTTCCAAGGTAAGTATTTTTAAAATAAAGTATAAAAATAATAAAAAAACTTGAATTTTTTTTAAAACTAGGTTAATATTATAAAAAATACAATTCATTACGAACACAATATATCGGAGGATCAAATGAGTGCATCTAAAGTTACCTATGTTGCAATTGGAGAAGCGGTTGCAGCAAAATTGGGCTTACCAAAAAGTAAAGGCGCGGAAATGGGACGTGTTTTTGTTGCGGAAATAGTCGCATCACTTCAAGAAGGAGTTGCTGTAGAATTAACAGGTTTAGCAACACTATCTATTGAGATGTCTAAAGCTCGTACAGGACATAATCCTAAAACTCGTGAAGTTATTCAAATCCCAGCTAAAAAACGAGTGAAAGCTTCTGTTTCCAGTAAACTTAAAAAAAGTTTATAATTATAAAATAAAGGATCTTTTCGATACAACGAAAAGATCCTTTATTTTATAATTATTTCTCATAGAAAACTATTGATATTTTTTATGAAATCATACTATACTATAAATAGAATATTTTATAGATAGATAGGTAAAAAATGTCAAACTATCAAGTCACTGCAAGAAAGTGGCGACCCCAAGATTTTTCTCAGCTTGTTGGACAAGAGCATGTTACGACAGCATTATCCAACGCTATTCATAGTGGTAAAGTACCTCATGCCTACTTATTTTCGGGTCCTAGAGGTGTCGGTAAGACGAGTACTGCAAGAATCCTTGCAAAATTATTAACCTGTGTTGAAAGTCCTAATATCTGTGGAATCTGTTCTGCTTGTCAAGAAATTACCTTAGGGCAATCTCTAGACGTTCGCGAAATTGATGGAGCTTCCAATCGTGGTATCGAGCAAATTCGTGAAATAAGAGATAATGTTCTCTATACACCCTTGACTTTAAAATACAAAATTTTTATTATTGACGAAGTTCATATGCTTACTAAAGAAGCATCTAATGCCCTTCTAAAAGTTTTAGAAGAACCCCCAGAACATATTATTTTTATGCTTGCCACTACAGAAGCCAATAAAATATTACCGACTATTCGTTCACGGTGTCAGCATTATTTACTCAAACGAATTCCCTTAGAAACATTAGTCAATCAATTAGCTTTTATTTTAGACAATGAAGGATATCCATACGAACGAGAAGCCTTAGAAGAAATTGCTCAATCTGGGGATGGGTCGATGAGAGATTCTCAGACGATTTTAGATCAGGTAATCTTATACTCAGAAGGGAATTTGACCCTTCAGGCAACAAGAGAAGTATTAGGGATTCCTGAGAGTCTTTATTTTGAAACAATTATTACCGCTTTAGTTGGGCAAGATATTATTACGATGTTAGAGCAACTAGATAAATATCTACGAGAAGCAGGAGATGGCATATCTTTTGCCGAGCATTTCACCAAATTTCTTCGTAAAATGCTCTTGATCAAAAAGCTTCCTGCGAATCATTCTCTCTTAGAAGTGGGCATAGAGAAATATGAGCTTATTCAGGGGATGATTGCTGATTTTGACGAAAATGATTTGATTACTTTATTAAACTTATCATTAGAGCTCTATGATACTTTAAGACAAGAACGATCAGAGCGGTTTTGGATAGAAAGTACTTTGTTTAAAATGTTAGATTATAAAAATCGACTTTCTTTATCTGAGTTGAGGCAAGAGATTTTTAAAGCTCTTGGGCGGAATACCAAAGTACAAAACTCAGAGCTCTCTAATCCTTTGGAACAAAAGAGAAATTTTGCTTCTCAGTTGGAAGAACATCAAAATATTTTAAAGACTCAATCAATACCTCAGAATACCAATAAGGTAAGTGTACAAGCTAACATGGAAGAGCAGAGAATAGAAAAACCGATAGAACAAAAAAAAGATGATGATCTCGGAGATACGATAGAAGAAGTTGTTAAAAATTTGTTTGAGATTTCCTAATCATTCTGAGCCAAGAAAATAGGTAATTATATAAAGGAGTTTATCAATGGGACCTTTTGATAATGTAAAAAACATGATGAAAATGCGTGAGGAAATGAATTCCTACAAGAAGCAGTTAGAAGAAGCACGTTTTAAAGCGGTTTCTAAAAAAGATTATGTCAAGATCACCTTAGATGGTGAAAAAACATTAAAACATATAGAATTTTCTGATGAAGCAATGAAACTTCCAAAGGAAGAGCTAGCAAAAAATATTAAAGAAACTGTTAAAAAATGTAATAAAGAATTAGAATCTTGGCAGAAAAAGAATTTTAAAAATTCTCCTATGGCTAATCTATTCCAAGGGAAATAAAAAATGCTTCCTCCAGTAATTACTAAACTTTCCAAATTACTAACGAAAATTCCTAGTATTGGTCCAAAAAGTGCAGAAAAACTAGCATTATGGTTTGCTAGTAATGGATTACCCTATGCGAAAGAGCTAGGCTTTGTTTTATCGGAGTTACCAAAACAGATAGGTATTTGTTCGGAATGTGGTTATTTTGCTGAATCGGCTCTTTGTAGTTTTTGTTCGGATAATTCACGTTCTCAGGATATTCTTTGTTTGGTAGAGCATAATATTGATGTGATTGATATTGAAGAATCACACGTGTTTCGAGGACGATATTTTATTTTGGGTGGAGTTATTTCTCCTTTGGAAGGAATAACAATCTCAGATCTTCCGTTTGATCGTTTGAAAGAAAAAATCCTTCATGAACAGATAAAGGAAATCATCGTTGCTTTTGGTGCGACTACTGAAGCCGATGTTACGATTATGTACCTTAAGGAGCTTTTCCAAGACTGTAATATTATCGTTAGTGTTTTAGGGAGAGGGCTTGCTGTAGGTACGCCAATTCATTATGCTGGTAAAAAGAGCTTAGTGGAAGCGTTCCGTATTCGTGAACAATTAAATTAATATAATAAAAATATTTTAAACTTGCTTTTATTTATAGATATATTATAATATAGTTAGAGTTTAGATATTACAATATTTTTATTAAAAAGAGTTTTTTTTATTTATTTTAGCTTAAAGTAGATTCTTAAAGAATTTTGATATGATTCTTTCTGATAAAATCTAATCTTACTCTTAATACCAGTAAAATTTTATTATAGGAGTCTTTTATGGCATCTAAAATTATGACAATGGATGGAAATAAAGCTACTGCGTATGTTGCTTATGCTTTTAGTGATGTAGCAGCTATTTATCCTATTACCCCTTCAACCCCAATGGCTGACCATTGTGATGTTTGGTCTGTACAAGGTAAAAAAAATATTTTTGGTGATACTGTAGTTGTTTCCGAGCTTCAATCTGAGGCGGGTGCAGCAGGAGCAGTTCACGGATCGTTACAAGCGGGAGCACTTACTTCAACTTTTACCGCATCCCAGGGTCTTTTATTGATGATTCCAAACATGTACAAAATGGCTGGAGAATTACTACCTGCAGTATTTCATGTTGCCGCACGAACGATTGCTACTCATGCACTTTCTATTTATGGGGATCAAAGTGATGTTATGGCTGCACGTCAAACAGGTTGGGGAATACTTGCCTCTAACTCTGTTCAAGAAACTCACGACTATGCGTTAGTCTCTCACCTAGTGGCTATTAAAACGAGAGTTCCTTTTTTACATTTCTTTGATGGCTTTCGTACTTCTCATGAAATTCAAAAAATAGAAGTCTTAGAAAATGAAGATTATGCAAAACTTGTAGATATGAAAAAAGTACAAGAATTTCGAGAGCGTGCTCTTAGTTGTAATAAACCGGTAACTCGGGGATCTTCCCAAACTCCTGATGTTTATTTTCAAGCTTTTGAAGCACGTAATCCTTATTATGAAAATCTTGCTGATGTCGTTCAAGAAACAATGGATCAGGTTTCTAAAGTTACAGGGAGACAGCTCTCTACGGTAGAGTATTATGGAGCTGCTGATGCTGATCGTGTTATCATAGCGATGGGTTCGGTCATCAAAGTGGCACAAGTTACTGTGGATGCTTTAATTAAACGAGGCGAGAAAGTAGGTGTTTTAGCGGTCCATTTATATCGTCCATTCCCAAGCAAACACCTTTTAGAATTAATCCCCTCTACGGTAAAAGCAATAGCTGTTCTAGATCGTTGTAAAGAATTAGGTGCTCCAGGCGAACCATTATACTTAGATGTTTGTGAAACCTATGCTAATCTTTCTAGTACCCCTATTATTGTTGGTGGGCGTTTTGGACTTTCTTCTAAAAATACAACTCCTTCCCATATTGTTGCAGTGTATAACAATCTTGCTCAAAGTGAGCCAAAAAATGACTTTACTATTGGTATTATTGATGACATTACTTTCAAATCACTTCCTGTTACAGAAGAGTTAGATGCTGTTCCTGCTGGGATTATTGAATGTAAATTCTATGGACTTGGTTCTGATGGTACTGTGGGAGCTAATAAAAGCTCAATTAGTATTATCGGAGACAACACTGATCTTAATATTCAAGCTTATTTTGACTACGATTCTAAAAAAAGTGGTGGATTTACGATTTCTAATCTTCGATTTGGGGAGTCTCCTGTTGATTTACCATACTTAATCGAAAATCCAAGTTTTGTGAGTTGTTCTCTACCAACGTATGTATATAAATATAATATGGTAAAAGGACTTCGGAAGGGAGGTACTTTTCTTCTTAATGCGTCTTGGACACCAGAAGAAGCTCAAGAAAAACTACCAAGTTTTATGAAACGATATTTTGCCGAACATGATATTAATTTTTATATTATTAATGCTAATGGTATTGCCCGTGAAATTGGAATGCGCCAATCAAATACTATCCTTCAAGCGGCATTTTTTAAATTGTCAGATATTGTTCCTTACGAAGAGGCAGTTCGCTTAATGAAAGAAAGTGCAAAAAAAACCTATGGCCGAAAAGGTGATGCGATTGTTGAAATGAATTATAAAGCGATTGATAGCGGAGCAGATCAGTTACAAAAAGTAGAAATCAAACCAGAATGGAAAACCCTAGAGGGAGATTTTGAACTATCTTTGATAGAGAATGCTCCAGCATTTGTAAATGCTATTGCGACTCCTATCAACCAATTAGAAGGAGAAGGACTTCCTGTAAGTACCTTTGCTGGGGAATTTGTTGATGGGACGATGACTTCTGGATCAACTCGCTATGAGAAACGATTTATTTCTGATATTGTTCCTGAGTGGATTGAAGATAATTGTATTCAATGTAATCAATGTGCGTTTGTTTGTCCTCATGCCGTTATTAGACCGTTTCTTATTAATCAAGAGGAAAGTGCTTCTATGCCTGAGATGGCTACTTTACAAGCTACTGGTACGGAAGGCTTACAATATCGGATTGCTGTTTCTGTTGCCGATTGTACAGGGTGTTCTGCTTGTGTAGATATTTGTCCTGGAAAAGGTGGTAAAAAAGCTCTTTCTATGGAATCTATTGAGAGACTCCGTACTGAGCAAGAAAACTATGATTGGCTCTTTGAAAATACCAAAACAAAAAATCCTTATGGTAAATCCAATGCAAAAGCAATCCAATTTGAACAACCTCTTTTTGAATTCCATGCTGCTTGTCCAGGATGCGGAGAAACCCCTTACATTAAATTGGTAACCCAATTATTTGGGGATCGTATGATGATTGCTAATACTACAGGTTGTTCGTCTATTTATGGCGGTTCCGCTCCTTCTACTCCATACACACCAAATTTTGATGGATTTGGACCTTCTTGGGCAAACTCTCTCTTTGAAGATAATGCTGAGTTCGGATATGGTATGCATATTGCACGTAAAAAACTAAGAGAGCGATTAATTTCTTATGTTGAGGAAGCTTTGGAAACAAAAGAATTATCTAATCCTTCTCCATTTGTAGCTTGGTTAGAGCATCAAGATGATAATGAAAAATCACGAGAACTCACCCAAACAGTGGTAGAAGCTTTAAAATCAGAAAACTCCAAACTTGCTCTAAAAATGAAAGATTTACAGGATTATTTTATTAAACCTTCTACTTGGTTATTTGGTGGTGATGGATGGGCTTACGATATTGGATTTGGTGGTTTAGATCATGTGCTTTCTAATTTTGAAAATATTAACGTTCTTGTCTTAGATACAGAAGTTTATTCTAATACGGGAGGACAAGCCTCCAAATCAACTCCATTAGGAGCTCAAGCTCAATTCGCCCATGCTGGGAAAAATACCCGTAAGAAAAATCTCGGATTGATGATGTCTACTTATGGGCATGTTTATATTGCTCAGATTGCCATGGGCGCTAATAAAGCACATTCGTTGAAAGTATTTCAGGAAGCGGAAGCATATCCAGGCCCTTCTTTAATTATCGCTTATTCCCCATGTATTGCTCATGGTCTTAAAGGAGGCTTGACAAATGCTCAGTCCGAGGAAAAACTAGCAGTAGATTCTGGATATTGGCATTTATGGAGATATAACCCAATGCTTGAAGCAGAAGGTAAAAATCCTTTTGTATTGGATTCGAAAGAGCCAAAATTCGAATTATTCCAGCAATTTATTGGACATGAGGTTCGTTTTAATGCCTTGGGGCGATCGTTCCCAGAACGTGCTAAAGATTTATTTGATAGAGCAGAATTACAAGCAAAAGAGCTTTATAAATATTACCGACGTTTATCATCAATGGATTATTCAGACTAGATTTGACTTAATGATAAAACCCTCCTAAATTTTAGGAGGGTTTTATTTCATAGATAATATTTTAGAATATGATAGAAAGTACAATAAAAAATATTAACTGATTAATTAAGTAATTATCTATATTATTTCTATAATTTTAGATCTTTAAAGAGAAAAATCCTAAATTATTTACTAAAATATCAAAAAATACTAGATTGTTTTTAATTTTTATTTTATAATATAATTATAGGAGAAATAATGCTTACAAAAAAAGTTTTCTTTGGTATTAGTGCCATCTTATGTTTCTTATTTTCTATATTTATGATGATTATGTTATTTCAACAATCTGGTTTAGTAGACTATGCTAGGCAAAAATACTATCGTCAAATAATTGATGAACAACAACAGATTCTGAATAAAAATTTCACTCCATTCATTATAGATATGACATCTTTTGCACACTCTCCTTCTATTGCAGAGATTTTCACAAAAAAATCGGTTGTATTAGAAAACTTCCCTAATGCCATGTTTAATGGGGTACGATCAATCCGATTTACAGATCCTAGGGGAAAAATTCTTTATTCTTCTGTAGGAGATCAAGAATTTAATCTCCAAATCTCCCCAACAATTTTAGAGTGGTTTCAGAATTCCAATCAGGAATTATCTTTTTTCTTCTTAGATCAAGATAGATTTGTAGGAATACAGAAATATCAAAATCCTTATTTGATGGATAATTTTGGATATATTACTGTGGAGTTTACTACTGGAGCATTATTTCAACAGCTTGGAATCTCTAACTATTATATACGAATTGTTAATCAACAAGAACCTATTATAATTCTAGCTGGCACGAAAAATATTAATATTGAATTAGCTTCTACCTTAGCTCTTAAATCTACTGTACAACAAATACCTGTAAATTATGGATCTTTGTTTAAGATTTCCCAATTAGGCTCTATAATTTATTATATTGGCAATGATTTTTATATTCCTCCGATATTAATGGGAGTAACGTTTGTAATTCTTTTACTTGGTCTCCTCTTTTTATATAAACTCTGTCAGAAAAAAAATACAGATCATACTAGCATGGCATATAGTTCTAAAATATCTGAATTAATTCAAGATATTGAAGCAGGCAATAACTATCAATCGGAGCACGCTAGTGATATGTTACATCAAGTTTCTAATTTTGGTGTAATACAGGATGATGAGACGTTAGAAGACGATTTTACAGTTCGTCTGGAGCAAATATCTAAATATGAGGCAACATTTGACGATGATTCCTTAGAGGATGATATTTTATCTTATAAAAAAGAGCTAGAGCCTGAGTTGGAAGAAGAGCTAGAAGAGCTAGAGCCTGAGTTGGAAGAAGAGCTAGAAGAGCTAGAGCCTGAGTTGGAAGAAGAGCTAGAAGAGCTAGAGCCTGAGTTGGAAGAAG
>JBOFHK010000028.1:0-28223 GCA_051649605.1 Brevinema sp.
TACGGAAAGATTTAGACTTCGTACCTCCATCAATAGGAATACCAGTATTCTCGTCCATTACTTCTAAATACCCTTCTGCAGGGTTGACACCAACAAACTGCTTAGCATCCGAATAGACTAGCTTTGTGAAAAATTCCGAATCGGCACTAAAATTATCCATCACCCCTCTTACAGTACAAGAACCTAGTATCAATAACAAAAATGCTGTTATAAGTTTCATTACTATAGCTCCTTATATATTATTTCTATTTCTCTTAATCAAAAATTCAACTAATATAAGATTTAGTAAAAGTTATCTAAACCAGTTATATTTAATATTATTATTGTAAAAATTAAATATATTCATGATTTCCAATTACGTCAATATAGACAAATTCCTTATTTCTATTAAGCAGTATTACATTACTATAGTTTCTGATACAATACCTATCTCAAATATTAATAGAAATAATTTTTTAAGGGATGTGAATATCTTTATAAAAATAAAATTTCAGAGCATACTTCCTGTGAAAAGAACTGCGATTTAAAATACGAAAAGGCATGATAAGAAAAATTTTCTTATCATGCCTTTGAATTAGAATACAAAAATGGTCGCTTAGATCACCTGCTGGCTGCTATATTATAGGGACTTTTATTTTTTATTGATGTTCTTTTAATTTAAATCGAGTCCAAGAACCAATATATTGTAGTAAAATTAAATCATCTTTTCGGACACGACCAATACGACTTTTCCGAGGGTCGTTAGGCATCTCATTAAGAATGACATGGACTTCACCTTTATATTTTCCAAACTCATTATTACCAATAAAAACATCACCATAAGCTTGGGTATCGTATCCTCTTACAGGAATATCTGCTATTTGGTATTTTCTACGAACATCAGTACCTCGGATCGTATAACTATTAATATCACCCCGACGAGTATGTTTATGAGAAAAAAGAATCTCACGTTCTATCTCGGAAATTGGGGTTTGAACCTCAATATCAATCTCTAAATTAAAAGGGTCTAGTGCAATCAAAGATTCTAGTTCTTCTTGAGAAGCATAGGCATTACCAATAATCACATCATCAATCAGATCCGTTGCCCACAATGCTTTTGCCTGAGAAGTAATTGTAAGATCTCTATGCTGTTCGATAGTACAGAGACCATCATTAACATTCCAAGGGCCTAGTTTACCTTCTTTACAAGAAACAAAAGCTGCTGTCCGAAGATTATATTTTTTGAAATTTTCTGAAGTTTCGATAAAAAAATCGTGGTCTAGTCCCGTATATCGCTGAGGATAAAAGTTATGGCACCCTAATAAATTATTTTTATTTGGGGCATAGGGCATGAGGTGTTCTAAAAAATTGTAAGACATACTCATATTGAGTTCGATTTTTAGATCATCATCATTATGTGATAATTGACTTTCTCGATGTCCATCAAAACCTCCATCCAAACGAATCCCCGTCGCCCCAAGCTCTTTGAAAAAGCTCAAATCGTCATAGGATAAGTGGAATGCTTCAAATACGCTTGGAGAAACATCAAAGAGAACGTCCATATTTTTTGAACGAGCATGCTGGATAATTTCTGCAAAGTGTTTTTTTACGGCTTCGGGATTATCTCCCACCGATAGTAAACAAGTAAAAACTCGCTTATAACCCAAAGAAGCAGCAAGATCAATATAGGCAAGATCCTTATGTTTTTCTGAATGATTGGGATAAATAGAAATCCCTAAACGTCGTTCTAGCATAGTAAATACTCCTAATAAATTTATTGAATATTTTGTTCATCATTAAACAGTTTGTTATCGTAAGCTTTAAAAAAGGGATAATAAATAATAGTCGTTAAGACCAAATTTACAAAAAATAAAACAATCGCTCTCCAATCCCCGCCTGTTGCAATAAATGCATAAATTGGGCCAGGAAGCGTCCACATCGCTGTTGCAACCGTACGATTGACCATTTCAAAAGAGATCACTAAATAAGAAAGAATCATATTCACTAGAGGAGCTAAGATAAAAGGGATAAATAAATAACTGTTCGCCACAATAGGTGTTCCAAAAATTACTGGTTCGTTAATATTAAAAATAGTAGGGACAACAATCGTTTTACCGAATGTTCTTAGGTATTCGGAGCGGGCAAAGAACGCCAAGAGAATCACTAAACCCATAGTTGCCCCACCACCTCCAAGCCAAACAAAAGCCATAAAAAATTGATTAGTAACAAGATGGGGAATTGGTTCCCCATTGATAAAAGCCTGAGAATTATCGTAGAGAAATTGAATAAAAATCGGCGTAACGAAGGTATTCACCATCGCTGCACCATGAATCCCAACGACCCAAAATCCTGCTAAAAAAATAGTAATCAAGAACGCTCCAAAAAATGTATCGGTAATCATGGGAAGCCAAAATAAGAGACTTTGGAGAATACTATGGAGATCAATAATTCCTTCGGGGAAATACTGAGGGAGAAAAATAGGAATAACATGTAATAATCCAAATAAAGATACCACTGCAAGTAAAGGAAGTAAAGAATCAAAAGCCCGTCCTACTGCTTCTGGGACACCCTCAGGCATTTTTATAGTCCATTTCCTATCACGGAATAAACACATGATTTTACCAGCTGTAAACACACATAAAAATACAACAAAAAGACCCTTACTGCCTAAGAATCCTATAGGGATATTCAATCCAAGATTAACCGTTTCTCCAACAAAGCTCGTAACTTTATCACCAATAGCAAGGGTTTGTCCGCTAATTTCTTGGAGGAAGGATAAATTTTCTGTTGTTACTTCTACAACTTTTTGATTAATAGGTCTGGCAATAGCAGGAGTCCACTTAAAGGTCATAAAAAAGGCAACCCCTGAAATCATCCCCATAGAAACAGGAGAAAGTTTGTTTATCTTCGCGTAAGCAGTGGCTATTCCATATAGACTAAATAAGGCAATCAAACTCATCGTCGCTTCATAGGGCATTAAAATAACCGAACGATGTGTCGTAATCCATTGGAGCACCCTCGATGTTTCATACCACTCTGAAGGAATAGGGGGATAAGCCATCAATAGAAAAAAACTTCCTATAATCGCCAATCCCATAACTCCAACCATTCCGTCTTTAATACAGGATATATACATATTATTAGATATTGATCCCATTGCAGGTACTAATTTCTCTTCGATCCAATTCATGCTTCCCCCTAATTTACTATTCTATTATTTATATTATATCATGTTTTATTTTTTTATCAAATCTTTTTATATGATTAGGTTAATAAATAATTTCTATCGTATCCACAAAATATTCTAAAAATTATACATGGTAGATCGTCTGATATATCATTATACCCTACTATTCCTTAATATATTAAGTATCTTATAAATAATACGAGTAGATCTAATATCTCATATTCTAAAAATATTTACATTAATATCATTTTTATGTATAATAAAGGTATCGTAAATTTTTAAGGAGCTACTATGAAAGCTGATTTTAGAGGAATTATTCCTTTTATTGTGTTTATAGGAATATATTTTGGTACAGGATTATTCCTACAATCCCAACAGGTCGAAATGGCATTCTACCAACTGCCTGCTCCAATTGCTGCATTCTGTGGAATTATCACAGCATTTCTTATTTTTAAAGATAGTTTTTCTAAAAAGCTTCACAATTTTCTTACAGGGTGTGGACAAGAAGAAATTATGATCATGTGTATGATTTATCTCCTAACAGGAGCTTTTGCCAATATCAGCAAACAAATGGGAGGTATTGATGCCACTGTCAACCTAGGTATCACCTATATTCCATCCCAATTTATTGCCGTAGGTGTTTTTATTCTGGGAGCTTTTATCTCTACAGCAACAGGCACATCTGTAGGAGCAATCGTTGCTTTAGGGCCTATTGCGGTTGGACTTGCCGAAAAAAGCGGCGTTCTATTACCTCTTGTTTTAGCATCATTGATGGGGGGAGCAATGTTTGGGGATAATCTTTCAATGATTTCTGATACAACGATCGCATCCACACGTACCCAAGGTGTTAATATGAAAGATAAATTTCGCGTAAATCTCGCCTTAGTCGTTCCATCAGCGATAATTACGATTATACTACTTCTTGTATTTGGTAGTCATCGCGAAACAATCCCTATAGAAACTACTCCCGTCGAATTTTTAAAAGTCTTCCCTTATCTTTTAGTATTGGGACTAGCTCTTTCGGGGGTCAATGTTTTTGTTGTTCTATTGACAGGGATTTTTAGTTCGGGGGCTATAGGATTTTACTATCAAGAATTTACTCTTCTCCAATACGCAAATCACATATATAACGGCTTCACCAATATGAACGAGATTTTTATTTTATCAATTCTCACCGGTGGTCTTGCTCAAATGGTTATTCATGCGGGGGGAATTCAGTGGATTTTAGAACAAATACAAAAATTTATTAAAGGTACAAAAACTGCCCAACTCGGTATCGCTGGTCTTATAAGCCTTACGGATATTGCCGTCGCTAATAATACTATTGCTATTCTCATCAATGGGTCAATCGCAAAAGAAATCAGTACTAAATATCAGGTTGATCCAAGACGTACTGCGACCTTACTGGATGTGTTTTCTTGTATTTTTCAAGGGGCAATTCCTTATGGTGCTCAAATGCTCATCCTACTCCAGTTTACTGGTAACGTTGATTACTCCCAAGTATTCCCATATTTATGGTATCAGGGTTTATTATTTATCATTACCATATTATCCATTTATATCCCTTTTGCTGATCGATATATAAAAAATAATCCTATTCAATCCTAATTTTTATTTTAGTTTTGTAAGATTGTAAGACGATAATATCATTAGAAAGATGTTCCGGTAGGGAGTTCAAACCCCTAAACAATAAAATATCCTGTAATTTTAAAATTACAGGATATTTTGATCACTAAGTCTTATAAAAAAGCTTGTACAAGTACAAGTTTTTTTATTTTGTATTTACTTCTAATTGAGTTTTTGTTAACACGCTATAATATCATCCATCATTTAGTTGACTCAACCCATATAAGTAGATAAATTCTTATCACACTAGCTAAATTTGATAAGAATTAGATATTATTAAGCCGTCTACGTATCTCTAATGCTAGCACTAAATCTCCATTCACTTGTAATACTTCATCAATAATCTTTTTCGCCTTGTCATATTCTTTGAGATTCTCAAATACTAAACCTAAGTGGGTTTTATAAATTAAATTGGCTTGAGAATTATTCGGAGAATAAGCAATCGCTGCATTAAAAGATACTTCGGCTTGACGAAAATAACTAATCCTCATTAATGCTAGTCCTAAACGATTAAATCCTGTTGCTGAACGAGGATTCAAACTAACTGCAATACGATAGGCATTAATCGCACTATTATAATCTTGTGCCTTCATATAAGCATTACCCATTGCCGTCTGAATCAGAAAACTAGAACCTACTGCATTGAGGGCTTCATTCCCGACTTTAAGAATCCGATCTCTTGTTGTTGCTAGCTCGATAAGATCAGCATAAGCCTGAATATTTCTAGGATTTTGTTGGATTGTCCGTCTTAGTTCTACCTCTGTCTGAGCAAATATGGATACACTAGTACCGAAAAACGCAACTAATAGTAATACTTTCATAAAAACTCCTTTCGTAGAAAAAATAACATGTATTAGTATAATATTTATAAAAAAAAATATCAACATTTTATCATTTCTTGCATAAGGAAAAAATATTAGTTATAATATTAGTGTCATAAAAAAGGAGAAAGGGATGTTATATTCAAAATCTTATATTACCACACTAAAAGAAACCCCTAGAGATGCAGAAATTATAAGCCATCAATTAATGCTTCGAGCAGGATTAATTCGTAAATCTTCTTCTGGATTGTATACTTGGATGCCTTTGGGGAAAAGAGTTTTGGATAAAGTAATCGCTCTTACTAAAAAAGCTATGGATCAAGCTGGTGCTTTAGAAGTTCTCCCTCCTTTTGTTACCAACGGTGAGCTTTGGAAAGAGTCTGGACGCTGGGGTGTCATGGGAAAAGAACTTCTCCGTTTTAAAGATCGGCACGAGCATGATATGGTCTTAGGTCCAACTTATGAAGAAGCGTTTACCCAGATCATCAAAGAAACTGCCCACTCCTACCAAGATTTACCAATAAATCTCTATCAAATCCATATAAAATTTCGGGATGAAATACGTCCTCGTTACGGCATGATAAGATGTCGAGAATTTATCATGAAAGACGCCTATTCTTTTGATATTGATGAACAAAGTCTAGATCAAAGTTACCAAGCGATGAGACAAGCTTACTTGAGTCTTTTCAAGCAGATCGGTTTAACTGTTGATCCTGTATTAGCAGATTCTGGTAATATCGGAGGGAGCGGTTCGGAAGAATTTATGGTGCCTTCAGGCGTAGGAGAAGATGAAATTATTCGCTGTCAATGTGGTTACGTTGCTAATGCTGAAAAAGCAGACTCTGTAATTCCAATTAGAACAACTAAATCTGAGCAAGGTCTCGAGCAAATCCACACCCAAAATATTAAAACTATTGACGATTTAGCAATATTTTTCCAATGTGAAAGTAAAGATTTGGTAAAAGCTTTTGTGGTGGAAGCGGATGGTCGTTTTGTTATGGCTTGTATCCGAGGAGATTTGCAAATTAATGAAGTCAAACTACAACATTTAATTGGTGCTATTGACATGAGAATCGCTGATGCAGATCTTATCTGGGAGCAGTTAAAAATCCCAGCAGGATTTTTAGGAGCAAAAAATTGTCCTATCGATGTCTATGCAGATAATTCTATTATTAATATGCACGACACCATTATTGGAGCGAATATAAAAGATATGCACTGGAAAGGGGTCTCCGTACAACGTGATTGTAAAATCACTAAAACAGGAGACTTTCACTTAGCCCAAGCAGAACATCAATGTATAGAGTGTTCTAGTTCTTTGCAAAGTTATAAAGGAATCGAAGTAGGACATATTTTTAAATTAGGTAAAAAATATACAGAAGCGATGAATGTTAAAGTCTTAGACCAAAACAATCAAGCAATTACCCCTACTTGTGGGTGTTATGGAATAGGTATAGGACGAACAATCGCTGCAATTATCGAACAGGATGCAGATAGTGATGGCATTGTATTCCCAATCTCCATTGCCCCTTATCAAGTGATTATTGTAGCGACCACAATCGAACTTTATGAGGAAGCTCTATCACTCTACCACGAACTTCAACACCAACAAGTGGAAGTCCTGCTAGACGATAGAAACGAACGCCCCGGGGTGAAATTTAAAGATGCTGATCTCATTGGGATTCCTATTCGCATCACCGTAGGACGTTCTTGGCAAGAAAAACAAGAACTCGAAATAAAAATCCGCCGTA
Source organism: Brevinema sp. (assembly GCA_051649605.1). Taxonomy (GTDB): domain Bacteria; phylum Spirochaetota; class Brevinematia; order Brevinematales; family Brevinemataceae; genus Brevinema_A. The sequence goes on from JBOFHK010000028.1 coordinate 7,365, forward strand.
ATGGAAAAATACTATCTATTTCAAAATTGGAAGTATCAACTATTATTAAAGATCTCATTTCCCAAGAATATCAAAGGTTGTGTTAATATGATATTCGTTTTTATTTTCTTTTTTATCACGACAACACATTCTTTTTATGATCTTTATGGGGATATTCCTTTTGAATATGAAGTTGTTTTTACAGGGAAAGTAATCATTTCTTCAAAATATTTTAATTATACTAATACCAACAGCTCGTTTAATTTTAATTATGCCGTCGTTACCCGCTCAGAATTTAGTACCGACAAACAAGTTATTGTCGACTGGTATTTTTCTAATTTAACGACGAGCCAGCTCCCATTAATTTTAAGTTCTATCTGGTCTTATTACCTTCAAAGCAAACAAAAGGAAATCGCTTATTCCGTTAAGCTTGATACTGATCAGTTTTTGGTATTCGATAAAAAAGGTCAACGACATCCTATTGGGTATTTTTTAGAAAGTATTTTTCCGATTGTTAATTTACAACGATCTATCTATCAACAACAATATTATTTAGAACTCCCAGAATCTCCTAAACAAAAAAGTTTTATGACTCTCAAGATTCAAGGCTGGGATTTCTTCAGGCAAACTCGCCCTACCAACTCTAGCCCTTTAATTCTTCTTGAAACAAATACCCCGTTTATTAATAATATTTATCAACATTATGAACAAAAGCAAAAGGATGATATACCAACCGTTTTTTGGATACAAAATATAGAAATTACCCACCTGAATGCTTATAAACAGCTTAAAGGAGAAAGTATATTAACAGGCATATATTTTCTTGACTTACAAAATAAAATCATATCTCAAGCAGCTGTCATCGGAAAAATTACCACAGAAATCCCTTATCAATACCACAATTTCCAGCTCCCTTTTAAAGTATTTTTAGAAGGTCAATTTGATATTGCATTAAAAGCTCCACCCCAATCTCAAACACTAGACCAAAGTACAAATTTCATTAAATTTGCTGAATAAAATTAGAAACACAGAAGGAATCGTTATGAAAACTTTTATTTCATGGAATATCAATGGTATTCGTGCTGCTACAAAAAAAGGATTTTTAGACTGGCTTTATAAATGCAATCCCGACGTTCTTGGGGTTCAAGAAATCAAAGCTGAGCCTCATCAATTAGAATCACCCATCCACACACCCGAGGGACGTACAACCTACTGGAATCCGAGCCGCACCAAAAAAGGATACTCGGGAACCGCCCTATTTAGTCGCCAAGAACCCCAATCCATTAAATTAGGCTGGGGAGAAGAAATTTATGATCAAGAAGGGCGTACCATTATGGCAGATTATGGAGATTTTGTTTTTTTTACGATTTACTTTCCAAATGGAGAAAGTTCACCAGAACGTCTACAATATAAATTAGATTTTTACGACTCTTTTTTAGAATATATCATCCAACTAAAAAAAGAAGGGCGCAGTATTATTTTTTCTGGTGATGTTAACACTGCTCATACTGAAATAGATCTTGCACGTCCAAAAGAAAATAAAAATACATCTGGATTCTTACCTATTGAGCGTTCTTGGATCGATCGTGTGATCCAAGCAGGATTCGTCGATACATTTCGTTATATCCATCCACAAGCTGTTGATCAATATTCTTGGTGGAGCTATCGGGCTGGAGCTCGCGAAAGAAATGTCGGTTGGAGAATTGATTATATTTTTGTGAGTGAGGATCTCCTCCCCAAACTTAAAGATGCTTTTATTCTTTATGATGTTCACGGATCAGATCATTGCCCTGTAGGAATTACCATCGATTTATAATATAATGCCAAACTACCAACTAAACCCCATTTTATCCGCATTACTCTTATCACCAGCTTCGTTGGAACAACTGAGTAAAGATTTATCTCTCAATATTGTCTATCGACAAATCGATAAACTTCGTGCCGAAGCTTATCTTATTGAGACTAAGCATGATTTATTATCATTAAAAACACCATTTCCTTACCATATTATACCAGAAAAAATTAATCATCTTCTTAATGATATAGAACATCCCGAAATCTTATTTGTAGACCATACTACCTCTACTAATACACTTGCCAAGGAAATCTTGCTCACTCATCCAGAATCGTTTATTCTTATGACTAGAAATCAATCATCAGGGCGGGGACGGATGTCTCGTTCTTGGCAAATGTGTGCTGATCATGATATTGCTATGACTTTCACCACTCCTTGTTTAATCAAACAACATTTATTATTTTCGGTAATTCGTTTGACATCCCTAGCTATTTACCGTACTCTAAAAAGATATACTCCTGATATTATGATTAAATGGCCCAATGATCTTATTACTACAAACGGTAAAAAGATTTGTGGTATCCTAACAGAAACAATTTTAGGAAACAATCAGATACAATATCTTATTATTGGTATTGGAATTAATATTAATAGCATTGATCTTCCAGATTATGCGTCTTCGTTAAGAAAACTTTCTCAAACATTTATTGACATTAATCAGATCTATGCAGAAATTATTACAGAACTTTCTTCCTTATGGGAATATTTTCCGAAAAATGAAAAAAAAATCTCCCAAGAATGGGAGAAATCTTTAGCATGGATTGGTGAATCAGTATCATTAAACTGGAATAATAAACATTATCAAGGGATTCTCAAATCAGTATCAGAGGATGGTTCTTTGATTTTATCTATTGATCAGCAAGACACCACTTTTTTTGCTGGGGATCTTTCTAAAATCACTTTACGAAAACAATAAGCGCTAAATCGTTCAAGGTGTAACCAACAAGCAACAATGTTTAAAATACCCCTTTCGGAACAACACTATTTCTAGTCCTACTACGATTAGATAAAGAAATCGAACTCCGAATATTATAGACATCTTTCGAAATCAGTTGATTATTGTTATTCACATACAATACAGGATCATTTTGTAATACTTGTGCCATAACTTTTTTCCCAATCTCTGGATCCATCCCAATAAATTGGATCAGATCGTCAGGAGACATTTCAAAAGCGTGAACCAAGCCTTTTTGCAAAGGAATACGATTTTTCTGGAGTAATGTGCGTAAAGCATCATAAATCTTAGTAGCAGGATCGTTAATTAATTGATTGGCCAATCTTTTATAAATCAACCAAATACGATCAGAAAGTAATTGAATAATACGACGTGCAATTTCGGGATACGTTTTAATATATAGTTCAAAGTTTTGCTTATTAATGCAAAGAAGCGTTACTTTGGTTGATGCTATCGCTGAAGCTGATCTAGGGCTATTTTCTAAAATTGCCATTTCTCCAAAGAGATCTTTTTCTTTTAGCATTCCTAATAAAACTTCTGTATTGTGAATTAGTTTAGAGATTTTTACAAATCCTTCAATAATAATATACATATCTTGCCCTTCTTCCATTTCCAGAAAAATTGGAGATCCCGCTTCATAGGTTTTTTGTATTCCTTGCTGGATGGGCTGTACAGATACTGGATTATAGTTTAATACTTTAAGATATTGTTGCACTTTTTCGACATTGGGATCATTGGGAGATGTTTCTATAAATTTTGTAAAGGCATAACCAGCAAGAAGATTTTTACCTTCCCCTTGGTAATATTCACCAAGGGTACATAATGTACCAAAAGTATTATACTCAACATTTTTCATATTTTCGATTGCTAGTTGGCTTAAGGTAGTATTATATTTCCGTAATCGATGAGAAAAATAACGAATAATTTTCATAGCAACAGGTGCCATTTGGGTAATCAATGATTCAAACTGCTCAAACTTAACAATAATTAATACACTATCCTCAAGCACCTTAACACTAGAAAGACGTGCCCTCTGGCTCATACATTCTAAGACTCCAAAAAAGTCTCCAGCTTGGAAAACGGTATTATTTTCTTCGGTTAAATTGTTTAAAGGGTTTTCCTCTACCAAAGAGCCTTTTCGTACAATATAAAATTCGGAACTATCCGTTTGTTCTTCTACGTATACATAAGCACCCGCTCTAAAACTAACAGTTTTAAACTTTACTGCTTCCATTCTATCCTCATTATTTTACTTTGTTGTCTAAAGAATAATTTCATAAATTGTATATCGGAAATTTATCGCATAAAGATATGATTTCACATTTAATTTTTTCTAGTTCTTGATTGTTTGTCCGAGATTGGATTATACGGTTAATCCACTGAGCTATTTGGATACATTCTGTTTCTTTCATTCCTCTTGTGGTTACTGACGGGGTACCTATCCGAACCCCTGATGGGTACATCGCTGGATTCGGATCAAAGGGAATCATATTTTTATTAAGTGTTATATGCACTCGATCACAGAGGTCTGAAACTTCTTTACCATTGGTATCATGGGAACGAACATCCACAATTAAAAGGTGATTGTCTGTCCCCCCTCCAATAATAGAATAGCCCAAAGTAAGTAAGGTTTCTGCCATTGCTTGAGCATTTTTAACCACCTGCTGTTGATAAAGTCTAAAATCTTCCTGTAGAGCTTCTTGAAATGCCACTGCTTTTGCAGCAATCACATGCATTAACGGTCCCCCTTGAATACCTGGAAAAACCATCTTATCAATCTTTTTTGCAAATTCTTTTTTACAGAGAATCAATCCCCCACGAGGCCCTCGTAATGTTTTATGGGTTGTTGAGGTTACCACATCAGCAATAGGCACAGGATTGGGATGTACCCCTGCAACAACCAATCCTGCAATGTGAGCCATATCCACCATAAAATATGCTCCCACTTCATCAGCAATATCACGAAATTTTTGAAAATCAATAATACGAGAATACGCAGAAGCTCCAGCAATAATAAGTTTTGGCTGAATTTCTAATGCCTGTTTACGAATCTCTGCGTAATCTAATAAATGAGTAATCGAATCTACCTGATAACTAAATGCCTCATAGAGTTGTCCAGAGAAGTTAAGCGAAAATCCATGAGTAAGATGCCCTCCAGCCCCTAGTCCCATTCCTAAAATCTTATCTCCAGGTTTTAATAAAGCCATGTAGACAGCCATATTTGCTTGAGAACCTGAGTGCGTCTGCACATTGGCATGTTCAGCATTAAAAAGTTTTTTAGCACGCTCAATAGCGAGTGATTCTGCAACATCAACACATTCACAACCACCATAATAACGAGCATTAGGATAACCTTCAGCATATTTATTAGTAAGAATACTTCCTTGAACACTTAATACAGATTCAGAGACGATATTTTCTGATGCAATCAATTCAATTGTACGTTGCTGGCGTTTTAATTCATCACAAATCGCTTGGTATAACGCAGGATCTTTTTTTTGTAATTCTCGATACAATATCCACCTCCTATGAAAATACAATAGTACAAATTATTATACAGGATTTTTATATAAAAAGCAAGATAATAAACCACCTTTGAGTTGATACAGGATACGTACAGTGATCATAGAACTATTATTAAAAATTATAATAAAAATCTGCGATCCTCAGGAAAATACCTTGACAAAAGAATAAAATTATTTTATAATAATAACAACATAAAATAAGCTCAGATGGTGGAACTGGTAGACACGCTAGCTTGAGGGGCTAGTGGCCGTTTTGGTCGTGCAGGTTCAAGTCCTGTTCTGAGCAAGTACATAGGTACAGTAAAAACGAACTTTGATGTTTTCAAAGTTCGTTTTTTTGATTGTTGATCAAGATGGCTCAATAAAAACTCTTGATTCTATCTATTATCCACAGAAAGTACAAAATTATTTATTCCAAAACATTAAATTAGATAGTCCTAGCTCTACACGCTATAAAATGTTAGAATTATACAAAGAAAATAATTAATTATTTTGTACTTTGAATTTATAATTGCGATTTAAACAATAAACAATTAAAGAAAATAGAAAAACTGTAATGATTCATAAGAACAAACCCACTCTATCTCAGTGGGTTTGTTCTTATGAATTTTTATAAGTCGAATACAAAATTTCTTGTTTTTGAGATAAATCTCCCATCATCTGTTTTATATCTACATAAGGAGGTAGATAGGTACGAATACGAATAGTTCGGATTAGTTTGGAGTCTTTTCTTTGGATTTTTAAAATCGCATAGCGATAAATACTAAGGTTGTATTCTTCAAATAAAGCATAAATATCGACAGAAGACTCACAAGTAATCACAATCGTAACAGAATTTTTATGTTCTATAAATTTTGTATTAAACGCTTTTAAAACGAAAATCACAAAAATAATAACAATAAAGCTCGAAAACGACAAAAACCAATAGCCGTAACCAATTACGATTCCCAAACAAGCCATAATCCACAACATTGCTGCAGTCGTAATCCCTAGTACATGTGTTTTATCTCTAATGATTGTCCCTGCTCCTAAAAATCCGATTCCTGAAACAATTTGGGCAATAATCCGACCATCAGAACCCATTCCCCCTTCAACAGGTAAAGAAAAACCGTAAACCTGAATCCCTGTAGAGATAATTTGTTGAAATACAGCCAGTATCGTCGCCCCTAAACAGACAAGAGTATTGGTCATAATTCCCGCTGGTTTACCTCTTTGTTTGCGTTCTAAACCAACAATAACCCCTGAAAATATCGCAAACGTAAATCGAAGGAGTATTTCTATATGTGCAGACACTTTACCCTCCTAATAACGAAGGAACAAACGTTGATAACAATGGATAAACTGTAAATAAAGCCAACACTAACAAAAGAGCAATAATAAAAGGGAGTATTTCTTTAATGAAATCTGTCAGCTTTACACCAACAATAGAACAAGTCGTAAACATCATTGAGCCAAATGGTGGGGTAATTCCTCCAATCATAATATTCAAGATAACAACTACTCCAAAATGAATGAGATCAATATTTAAAGCCTTGATCACAGGTAATAATAGTGGAACTAAAATTAAAAGTGCTGCTCCTCCTTCGATAAACATACCTACTACCAAGAGAAGAATATTAATTAAAAAAAGCATCACCATAGGCGAATCAGTAAATCCAATAAGAGACGAAGCAATTGCTTGAGGAATTTGCTCCAATGTCATATAAAAGCCGAAAACCTTCGCTCCAACAATTAAAAGCATTACAGATCCTGTCCCTAAAACGGTATCTTTTAAAATCACAGGAATATCTCGCCACTTTAATGTTTTATAAACAAAAGTCCCAATCAAAACACAGAGGAATACTGCCATCCCCCCTGCTTCCGTAGGAGTAAAGATCCCAAAACGCATCCCCATAATAATCCCCAAGGGAATCAGTAACGCCCATATCGAATCTTTTAATTGTATTAAAATCTCCCAAAATGTTGCTTTTTCTCTATTAGCACCATAGTTCCGTTTTGTAGATATGATAAATACCGTAATCATCAAGGCAATCGTAATAAAAATGGCGGGGGTATAACCTGCAATAAACATTTTAGAAATAGAAACATTAGCTAATAAGGAATAGATAATTAAATTTGTTCCTGGAGGTATAATAGGAGCAATACAAGACGAAGCTGCAGTTATCGCCGCAGAAAATGCTGGTGAAAAACCTCTCTTGACCATTTCAGGAACAAGGATTTTTGATTGCATCGCTGCATCTGCATTAGCAGAACCTGAAATCCCTCCCATCAACGCACTCAAAATAATATTAACCTGTGCTAAGCCCCCTCTCAGATGCCCTGTAAGGACTTCAGCCATTTTTAATAAATACCGACTAATCCCTGAGTAATTCATTACCGAACCTACCATAATAAAAAAGGGAACCGCTAAAAGAGGAAAAGATTCTAAAGACGCAACCATATTCTGAATAATAAGATTCATATTCATCACTTGATTGAGAAAAATAAAGTAGTATAATGAAGAAATCAGTAGTGCATATGCGATAGGAATATTGAGAAAAAATAAAATAAATAAAAGATAAATCGGATAGTATTTTTCCATTCAACACTCCTTATGCTGAGACCATTGCTCTTTTATTAATAAAATATCGATAATCAAAAGATGAATCGCATGGATAGACATAAGAAAAAATGTAATCACTAAAGCACTATTAATATATACATAGGAAATTTCCAAAGCGGCTGTTACTTTACCAGACTGTAAGGTGTAAGAAACACTAAAAATAAATAAGATAATATTAACAATAGCCATAAGCAAAGCCGTTAACAATTTTAAGAAAATTTTTGCTCTTGAGGGAAGTACCTGAATTAAAAAATCAACTCCAATAAGGCGATCCCGTTTATAGGCAGCAACAGCACCTAGATATACCGTCCAGATAAAACATCCTAAAGAAATTTCTTCTAACCAAATAAATTGAATGCTAAAGATATAACGAAAAATAACATTTAGAATAACAATAATGGTCGTTATTGAAATCGTTATCATCGCTATATATAGTTCAATATTATTTAAGATTTTTTTCATGGTTTACCCTATTATTGACGAATCTTCTTAAGCTCTTCTTGAATAGCTTGGTAAATACCAGGAGTCCAACGTGGGAATTGTGTGTATACATTAGCAATCACTTTTTGGAAGGATTCCATATTTACTTCATTAAAAACCACTCCTTGATCTTGTAATAGTTTGGTATATTCTTGTTCTTGCTGAATTGTTTCTTCCGTATTGTATATAGCACCGTTATTAATCTCTTCCTGAATAACTGTTCGTTGTTCTTCTGTTAGTGATTCCCAAACTTTTGGTGAAATCACAATAGCAGAAGCTCCCAAAAGGTGTTTTGTGAGTGAGTAATTTTTACGATACTCGTAAATTTTTGTCCCCTCAATAGACAGAATTGATCCTTCAAGTCCATCAACCACCCCCTGAGCAAGAGCAGCATAAAGTTCAGTGAAGGGAAGAGGACTCGTCGTTGCTCCCATCGCCTGAAGAGTATAGGTATATAGCTGGCTATTGGGAACTCTTACTTTAATCCCCTTGAGATCTTCGGGGGTGTAAATAGCTTTACCTGTAAGTAAACTTCTAAATCCAAAAACATAATCATGAGAAAGAATTTTCATCCCTTGTTTTTCTGCTTCTGTATCTAAGCCTTTAACAAGATCCGATCGCATCATTGCAAAATATTCATCAAAATCATTGTACAAAAGAGGCCCAGTAACCGCATTATAATCAGGAACATAGTCTCCTAAAAAATTATGACTATCTACAAAAATCCAATCACCACCACTAATCACTTGCTCTAAGCTATCTTTACCAATTGGCAATTGCCCACCAGTAAAAACCTGTATTTGAAGTGATCCTTCTAAGCGTTGATTGATTTTTTCAGTGACTAATTTGAGCGTTTTTGCCGTCTGTTCATCGTCTACAAATTTCATACTCATTTTTAGTGTTTTGATGGTATTTTGAGGTGTTCCACAAGATACTGTTACAAATAAAAGGGTAATAATAAGACTTAAAAATTTTTTCATTTTTTCCTCCAACGTTTATACCGTTAACGAAGTTTATTTTCTTTTAGGTAATTTACTACAGTATCAGCATGATCACTGAATAACTCATCTAGTTTTAGATCTTTAAAGACCACATCAAGTACTTCTTTAGAAGTTTTCATAGGGGCAACAGTTGCATCATTTCTATGTGTCCATGAACCAACTTTCATATTATATTTACGTGCTAAAGCAACTACTTCACTAACACGATAGCCTTTGGAAGAAGTTTTATCTTCTTGTACAAGTATCCCCAACCATGGCGAATAGCGATCAGCATATTGAGAAACTTCAGCAATCCCTTCTTCGGTAAGAAGCCATTGGTGGATTTCTCTATCGTCCGTTAGCCCTTGCCCACTCTCACAAATTAACATGGTTAACGGTCCTTTCCAACCCAATTCTCTCGTTTTTTTCACCGCATCAAAATCAAAATATTGTAAAACTGCCTTACCATTTTGTTGATTGTATCCATATTTTGTAAGCATATCGATAACAATCTTTACCGCATCTTTTCCTTCACGTTCATGGAATGCAGGCTCTTTTACTTCAGGATAGATTCCAATATCAATTCCTCGACTTTTGTTTAATCCCTGCACCGTAAGAATAAATTCTTCCAAAGTCGGAATACGAAAATCACTAATACTATCAATAGAAGGGAAACGGTCTGGAAAAACCACCGTTTGCATGTCGTCTTTGCGACGCTCATGTACCACCAAGCTTTTAATTTCGGCTAAGGTAAAATCAATCACATAGTAAGAGCCATCACTCCGTTTGCGGTTTGGGAATTTTTGTACCACATCAGTACTAGTATTCAAAGAATGATCGTGCATCACCACAGGAACATTATCTTTTGTCAAGACAATATCTGGTTCGATATAATCCACATTAAAAGCATGAGCCATCGCTAAGGAAGGCAAGGTATGTTCTGGTAAATATCCAGACGCACTTCTATGTGCTACGACTTCGGGTTTGTAGTTTGTATCTACACACGAAGTAAATAACAAACACATGAGACCATAATATAATTTTTGCATTAGTTTCTCCTTTGCAAATCAATCAATTTTACCTATTTTTTCTAATAAATCAATATTTTACTAGCTAAAGATAATAATTTACCAATACCCATATATTTTTACTTATTATACATATATTTTGTTATCTTTACAAGTATTATTTAAATTTTTTAATTTTTTCTTGTAATTGTTGGTATTCAAATATTTTACAAAAGATAATTATAATATTCTTGCTTAAATCTACTGTCTATTGTACAATATAATGATTCAAGGAGTAAGTACAATGCCACATAATAGCAAAGACTACTTAAAACAACTAGTTGATTTATTTAGAGATAATATCGACCGCTATAAAACAATGAGTTATGACGAAGCAAATACTAGAGCTGACTTTATTGATAAATTTTTTACCTTACTAGGTTGGGATGTTCTCAATAATAAAGGATATTCTGAGGACTACCGCGAAGTAGTACGGGAAGATAAAGTCCGTGTCGAAGGCAAAACCAAAGCCCCCGACTACAGTTTCCGCCTAGATGGGAATCGAAAATTCTTTGTTGAAGCAAAAAAACCCATTGTTAATATTCAAGAAGATAGAGATCCTGCCTATCAAGTACGCCGTTATGGTTATTCAGCTGGGTGCTCAATATCTATTTTAACAGATTTTGAGGAATTTGCCATTTATGATACTCGTATCAAACCTCATCCCCTTGATTCCGCAAAAGTCGCAAGAATCTTTTATTGTACTTACGAAGAATACGAAGCAGAGTTTGATAAATTGTTGGCTTGGCTTGCTCCTGAAGGGATTCGTAAGGGAGCTTTTGACCAGTATATCAAAGCCGACAAAAAAGGCACAGGTACAGTTGATACCGATTTTTTGAATACCTTGTCCAAATGGCGTTTAGAATTGGCAGAAGCCATCGCTAAAAAAAACAAAGAGCTTGATGAGATCGATTTGAATTATATTGTTCAAAAGATTATGAATAGAATCGTCTTTTTAAGATTTGCCGAAGATCGAGGCACCACAGAATACGGCTTACTCAAACGTCTTTTAGGCATCAAAAAAGATTTTTATTCTCAATTGATTATTATCTTTGATGAGGCAAGGACGCGATATAATTCGGATTTGTTCGCCAGCGATGATCGTTTGGAGATCGTACTGGAAGATAAAGTCATTAAAGATATTATTAGTAATTTATACTATCCTCATTGTCCTTACGAGTTTAATGTAATTTCTATTGAGTTATTGGGGACAATTTACGAGCGATTTTTAGGAGATATTATTACACTCGACCGTAAAGGTAAAGCCCAAGTTGAACAAAAACCCGAAACACGCAAAGCAGGCGGAGTCTACTACACCCCTAGCTATATCGTAAAATATATCGTACACAATACCGTGGGTAAACTCTTGGAAGGGAAAAACCCTAGAGAGATCGAGGCAATAACGATTGTTGACCCAGCTTGTGGTAGTGGTAGTTTTTTGATCGGTGTCTATACGTATTTGTTACAATGGTATCTCAAGCAGTATCAAGCAGATAAAAGATATAAAAAACTCTTATGTGCTGAGGGAACAAAATTAATTTTGCAAGAAAAAAAAGATATTTTGATCCGACATATTTATGGGGTAGATTTAGATTCTCAAGCTGTGGAAGTTTCTAAGCTGTCCTTATTGTTGAAGCTTATGGAAGATGAGGGAGCAATGGATAGTGCGGGTCTCTCCTTCACCTATTTGCCCAATCTTGAGCATAATATTAAAGCAGGAAATAGTTTGGTCGCCAATGATTATTTGGATACCGTAGAAGTAAACCTCTTTGATAAGAGAGAGCAACACAAAATCAAAGTCTTCGAGTGGAAAGACGAATTTACTGAAGTTTTCAAAAAAGGTGGTTTTGATGTAGTCGTGGGGAATCCTCCATGGGGTGCTAATATTGATAATATAGTACTATACTTAGAAAAAAACTATCCATATAGTACCCAAAGTCATAAAGATAGTTTTAAAAATTTTATAGAAAAAGGGGTGAAGATACTTAAATTTAATGCATATTTAGGAATGATTGTACCCAGTACATTTATGCTACAGCCAAGGTATAAAGACATACGTTCATATATACGTGAAAATACTCAAATTCAAAAATTATGGAATATTGGCGATGGGGTATTTGGGCGGTCTGTTTCAGCACCTTGTTGTGTTTTCATTATTCAAAACACGCCTTTAGATGATAAGCATAAAATAGAAATGATTGACACCACAATGGTAACAGATATAGAGTCTAGATTACAAATTTTAGCTCAAAAAAATCAAAATTTTATTTCTCAAATACAATTTAGAAACACCCCTAGTGAAGTTTTTATTACTCCATTATCAAATATGGGGCAACATTTTTTAACACTCAGTGATATTTTGGATTTCAAAGATGCTGGTATTAATTATCAGCGTATCAATATCGGTTTATCCGAAAAAGGAAACTCGGATTTAAGTAAAAGATTGTTGTATCAAGGAATAATCGAAAACACCCAAGATATTGAGTATTGGAAAGGTACAGATATTACAGCATATTATATATCTAGAAGTACACAAAGGCATGTACGTCCTTACATTTCTAATAGTTTATCAGATAATGAACGAGTAGTGCTAAATAAGGAATATTTTTCAATAGCTCCTAAATTAATATGGAGACAAACAGCTCCTTATTTAATAGCTACTATCGATACTAAAGGGGTATGGTTTGGACGAAGTATTCAATCAGCTACCATAAAAGAAAAATACAGTTATTTTTCATATTACTTCATATTAGGGATATTTAATTCCAAATATTATAGAAATTTATATATACAGAGTACAAAAGAAGTAGGACGAGTATTTCCTCAAGTTAAATTTGAGAAATTGAAATATCTCCCTATACCTAATTTAGATCTCAACAATAAAAAAGATAAAACATTGCACGATGAACTTGTCTCTAAAGTCCAACTCATGCTCCAGCTCAAAAAGGGGGATCCCCCCCAACACTCCAACGATACCACTAAACTTCAAATCGAAGCCCTAGATCGACAAATCGATAAAATTGTCTACACCCTCTACCAACTCACCGATGAAGAAATCAGGATTATCGAGGGATCATAAGAGATAGTTTGTACTATATAATTAAGTAAGTTTTAATAACTTTAAGGAAGTGAGAGAGGGGATTTTTTATACAAATCCAACTGCTGTCTAGCCTCTGGGTAGTGTTTAGAAAAGTTAGTAAATATCTTATCTTTTTCTTGTAGTAATATTGAGTATTTCCGTCTAATTTCTTCCCATAAAAATTGTATACTTTCATTATCGGAAGAGATACCTGAATTATCTATTCTCTCGCTCCATATACAAAAAATCCCAATACAAAGTTCATAACATGATAAGTTACTATTAGTACTTACAAATGTTGTAATCTCGTTATCAATCTCTACACGGGAACCAACAGAATCAACAATATTTTGACTTCGTATATAAATTTTAGAATACGTCTTAACCTTACTATATATCTCATGAACAATATTACTACTTAATTTTTGTGAATTAATATAAGCCATAACTAGCCATCTATTTTATCTAAAATAGTACTTACATCTTCTGGAGATTTTCCCATGTAAGATAATAATTCATAGATAGAGACCGTATTAATACCATAAGGGTAAGGGTCTTTCCATTCTGGAAATAACGCTTCTGTATGTAAAAGCTCAACTAAATCCCATTGCTCTTTTGCACCGTATTGTTTCCAAACATCATCAATCACTTTTAATTCTTCATCATTCATTTCCACAATATTTTCTGGAGAATATTCCGTAAGAGCAACCATATAATCTTTGGCTAATGTTTCTATATATGTTTTCCAATAGTTTTTCTCTTCTGATTCTTCTATTCCACATTCGGCACTATGACACCTAATGAGATTATATACATTACTAAGCATCATTCCATTTGCCATTGTTACATAAGTATCATTAGTAAAGGGAGCTTCATTTTGTTCTAACATTTTTCTATCTGCAATATACATTAGTTTAATTAATTTCATATATAGCATTTTTTTTGTCTCAGTTTTTGATAAAAATTGTCGTGCTAAAGCAGTCGCTTTTTTTTCATTAAACATAAAATTTCTTCCTTTGTTGATATTTTTATTGTAGCATATTTCTTAAGTTCATTCAAATTATCGATACCTAACAATAAACCACAAAATCGATATTACCTTTTTAGGCAAAACGATCTGGCTAACACAAGGCTCAATTGATAGAATATTTTCAAGATAGGAAATTATAAATTGAAAGGGAAGAAAGGTTTCTAGAGAAAGAGCCTTAACAAAAAATTTACCATATAAGTCTTGATATTTTTATAGTTATTATGTTATAATAAGGATCAATAATGTCTCTTAGAGCGAATGCTCGTCCAAATTGAGCCCAATCCCTATGAAAATAGAGATTGGGCTTTTTATTTCTTCTCATATTAGATTTTTTATTAATGTACTTTATTGATCAGCGACAAAATATGTATTTTTAATTCATAAATTTTTTGAGAATTTTCTCGTTCCTGCGTAGTCAGGGTATTCGTTAAAGAATGATCTAAACGTCCTCTATTCATAATATAGATATGATCCGCTAAGGTAATCGCTTCATCAATACTATGCGTAATAAAAATAACTCTCAAGGAACGTTCTTTTTGAATCTGTAAGAGGAGTTGTTGCATGTGATGTCTCGTTAAATAATCCAATGAAGCAAAAGGCTCATCCATTAATAAAGTATCAGGATTAAAAAATAAGGCTCTTGCTAAGGATGTTTTTTGAGCCATTCCCCCTGATAACTGCTCAGGATACAGCGTCCTAAAAGGATCAAGGGTCATTTCTTTGAGAAGAGCTTCGGCGGATTCTTTTTTATCGCCCCAAAATTTAATATTTTGTTCTACTGTTAACCAGGGCATTAATCTTGGTTCTTGAAAAACCATTCCAAAACGGAGATCATCCGAAAAAGAAATTTCTCCCTGGCTTGGTGTTTCTAATTGGGCAATCAAACGTAATAGTGTGGTTTTCCCAGCTCCTGTATGTCCTAAAATCACGTGGACTTTATTGAGGGAAAAATCCAAATTAATATCTTTAAGAGCAAAAAATAATTCTTGATTGATCGTATAGTGATGGCTTAAATTTTTTATGGTAATACTAGACATATTTTTTACCCTTTTTGAGATAAGGAAATTTCTTTATGAGAGACATAAAAATCCAATCAATAAGAAATCCAATCAAGCCCATCGTAAAAACCCCTACAATAATAATATCAGGTCGAGCTAATTCACGGGCATCTAAAATCAAGTAACCCAATCCCGAGGAGGTAGCAACAAATTCCGCTCCAATAAGTGATCTCCAAGCATAGGTAATACCTAAATGTAATCCTGTAACAATAGGAGGAAGACTTGAAGGAAGAATAATTCGGAAGAAAATATTTTTTTGGGAGAAGCCCCCTATTTTGCCGACTTCTATTAATTTTTGATCACAATTTAACAGCCCACTTTCCATATTTAAGAGAATAGGAAAAAACGAAGCCATAAAAACGATAATCACCTTAGAAGTTTCTCCAATACCAAACCACAAAATCAGTAAAGACAAGACAGCTAAAGGGGGAATATAACGAAGCATATCTAATGTCGGTTGAAAAAATTTACGTAAATAAGGAAAGGAATAAAAAATTGTCGTTAAGACACTTGCTGAGATAAACGCAAGAAAAAATCCTACAACAACCCGATAAATACTATGATAAATATGTTTTAAGAGAAGTCCATTAGATACTAAAACCCAAAAACTAGCAAACACTTTTTGAGGATGTGGAAGAAGATAAGAACCTTCAGTTAAAGACCACAATATGACCAATAAGGTAGGTATCACTAAACCTTTTATTTTGTTTTTTATATTCATAAAATCCCTTATTAACATCCCTACCTATAGGGTATAATCACTTTTCATCGATATGATACTATGTTAATATAATTTTAAAATATAATTTTCAATAGCTTGCTTATCGGTAATAAACTCTTGTTCGTATAGAAACTCTTGCAACTCTGTTAGATTACTTAAATCTTCTTCGGTAATTTCTTGTCTAAAATCATAATAAGGCATCATCGATTCCACTTTATCAATAGGGATTCCTGTTTCCTGAGAGACAATTTTATGGCTTTCTTCGGGGTGCTCCTGGAGATATTCAATACTCTGTTCTTGTGCTTTCAGATAATCACGTACCAACTCGGGGTATTTTGTGGCAAATGTTTTATTGGCCACCACTACCATTGCCCCATCAAAAAAACCTTCTCCATTGGTAATCATTATTGCTCCAGCAAGTTCAGCATTCACAGCGTAAATACCAGCAATTAAGGCTACATCAACCTCACGATCCATTAAACTTTGATAAGATTCTTCTAAATTTTGAGGAAAATACTCAATATCATCCCATGTTAGAGCTTGGGATTTAAGGATAGCATCTAAAAGTTGCTGTAACCCCGTCCCTCTAGGAGCAGCAATTTTTTTGCCTTTGAGATTGGATATACTGATCAAAGGATCAAAAGTCATTACAGAGAATAATTTAGGTGCCCGTGCAAAATACCCCACAATGGTAGCATCTACCTCCCTCGCTATCAAAGCTAAAGCTGTCGTACCACTACTCACCCCTGAAATATCAATTTCGCCGCGATTTATCGCTTGAATTTGCTCATAACCAGAAGTGATATCATGGTACTGCACTTGAATATTTCGTTTATTAAATATATCTTGAACAAAACCTTTTTTATTTCCTAAAATAATAGGGGCATTCGGTGCTGGTTTTACGTAAGTAATATTAATTTTGTTTGGAGTTTTAGTACATGATACCAAAACCAAAAGAATTATTAAGTAAATTTTCATATATAGATTACCCTTTTATAATATCTTATTTATCTAATGAAGACTGCAAATGATTTTGTAGCTCTTCTTGGGTACGGATAATCGGTTTTTGATCATAGTGAGTATGTAACAAATGATGAGCACGATGAGAAAGTGGTGCTTCAAGATATTCATCATACAGCTTAATAATCATAGGATTGGTATGAGAAGAACGTGCTACAGAAGCTTTATCATCCGAATAAATCCCTGAAATACGCTGTAGTCTAATTTGCTCAGGAGATTTTGCATAAGGTTGCCCTCCACCTGAAATACAACCTCCATTACAGGCCATAATTTCGATTAGGTCATATGGAGAAGGTGCCCCACTATCTTTCACTGCTTGTACTTCTTCCAAAAGTTTCCGTGCATTGATCATTCCATGGGCTACCGCTACATTTACAGTTGTTCCTTTAATATCAATTTTGGCCGTTTTAACGCCTTGCAATCCCCGTGTTTGAGTAAATTCTATATCTTCTTTAGCAAGATTTTCTCCTGTGATATTATAGTAAGAGGTACGAAGAGCGGCTTCCATCACTCCACCTGTTACTCCAAAAATTGTCCCAGCTCCCGAGTATTCTCCTAAAAGCTGGTCTACAGGTTGGTCTTCTAATTCTGGAAATACAATTCCAGCTTCTTTAATAACTCGTCCTAATTCCCTCGTTGTAATCACTAAATCAACATCAGGTACTCCAGCAACAAACATATCAGGATGCCGAACAATTTCTTTTTTCTTTGAAGTACAAGGCATAATAGAAACACAAATTATTTTTTTAGGGTCTAAGTTCATTTTTTCAGCATAATATGTTTTAACCATTGCCCCAAGCATTTGGTGAGGAGATTTTGAAGAAGAAAGATGAGGGATCATTGTTGGGAAGAATTTTTCAGCCCATTCTACCCATGAAGGACAACAGCTTGTAATCACTGGTAAAGTATCAGGAGCTGTCAGAAAACGATTGGTAAATTCTGCAGCTTCTTCCATAATAGTCATATCTGCACCAAAATTTGTATCAAAAATTTTATCAAAACCAAGCAAACGGAGAGCGGTGTATACTTTACCTGTAACAAGTGTCCCTGCAGGCATCCCAAAAAGCTCACCCAGCGATACCCGAACCGCTGGTGCTACCTGTACAACCGTATGATATTCAGGATTAGCAAGGTAATCTTTGAGCTCTTGTGTGTTATCAACTTCATAAATCCCCGCAACAGGACAATGTGCCGTACATTGCCCACAAGAAATACAAGGGGTTTCATTCATTTTGAGTCCATCTAAAGGTTGAAGATGAAAATCACTCCCAATATCAGTCATCTCTAACGCTTCTACTTGTTGTAGCATTCTACAGGTGATAACACAACGAGAGCATTTGATACATTTATTAGGATTAATCTGAATAGCAAGACTATTACGTTCAGGAGCGTACTGTGTAGGAGTATTAGGATAAGGATTTTCAAAAATCCCCATTTCCGCTGCTAAAGATTGTAATTCACATTGTTGATTACGGACACAGGAAAGACATTCCAAAGGATGATTTGCCAAAATCATTTGCATCGCTGTTCTACGAGCTGAGTGCACCTCAGGGGTATTGGTTGAAACATTCATTCCATTTTTTGTTTTCATAAGGCAAGAGCGGATAACTTTGCCTGTATCATTATTTTTAATAATACAAAGCCCACAAGAACCAGACCCATTAAAACCATTTTTATAAAAATCTTCGTGGTAGCAAAGACGCGGGACTCGTATTCCTTGCATTTCGATTGCTTTGATCAGAGGAATGCCTTCTGGGACTTCACACTCTTTGCCATTAATTGTCATTTTTGTTAATACCATTGTATCCATAATATACCTCTACTTCTTTGCTAAAAGTTCTTCGGGGATCGTTAAGAATTTTTTTTCTAGAACTGTTTTATTCAAAATATAATTTTCAATTTGTTCTTGATAAGTATCAAGCATTTCATCAATCACAATAGGAGAAAAGAGACCACGAGCACATAAACTGCCCAATTTCATAGTGTGATTGATCTGTCGGATTGTCTTAATATCCTCTAAAGTCCCATTACCATCAACGAGATTTTGAAAACATGTTTGCCATACTTTTGTGCCATAACGACAAGGCATACATTTGCCACAAAATTCGTTTCCACAAATATCAACATATTTTTTGAACAGCTCTAAAATCGTTCCTGCATCGTCTAGTGTAACATCATGGGGTATAGTAGTTCTCGCTTGAACCTTATTACTCATCATATTCCTCCACTATTATTTCAATATCTTTTAGTCTATCTTTCTAAAAATAATCTCTACATATATATTATAGAGTCTTTTTAAATTCTTCGCAATAGCCATTTTGATAAATGTCAGAAAAAATAAAAATTATGTCTATCTTATTATTTATAAACAATTTAAAACTTTTCTTACAATCTCATCTAGCAATCTATTATTAAAAACACCACCTATTTTTTGAAGAAAATAAAAAACATTATAGTTTAATTTAAAAAAATTTTTAGTATAAAACCAGAAAATCGTTATTATATTGATGAAATATTTACGGATTGCACTCACCTACCTTTAATACATTTTCTTTAATATTATTTAATTTTTATACACCTTCTTACCTACCATATCCCATTAGAATAATTTTTTATTGAGAATTTTTATTTTATCACTTGCTATTTTTAAAAAATACTCTATAATAAAAATTAGAGAAAATACTCTCTATTAGTAATCAACTCAAAATTTTATATTAAGGATAGTAATTATGAAAAAATATATATTAATTATTGCTCTTCTCATAGTATCTTGTACTCGTACCGAAAAACTCACAGAGATCAATCTCACCTACGTAAAATCTCCTCTCAATATTCCTCTTATCGTTGCTCACGACAAAGGCATTTACGCTGAAGCTTTCAAAAAACATGGACTAACTCTTAAATGGCATGAAATTAATTCAGGAGCTCAGCAAACAGAAGCAATGGCTGGAAGATCAATTGATATTTCTCCTACCTTAGGAGGAACATCGGCAATCTTAGCTGCAGCAAATGGAGTGGATCTCAAAATCCTTGATGTTTTCTCCCGTGCTCCTAAAGCATTTACGGTCATCGTTAAAGACCCTAATATCAAAACCCTTAGCAACCTCAATGGTAAAATCGTTGGCGGACCCAAAGGGTCAGTTTTACATCAATTACTTGCTGCAGCACTTCTAAAAGCAAATTTAACACTTACAGATGTTACTTTGGTATCAATGGGGATTCCCGAGACATTAGTCGCCTTAAATACTGGTGAGATCGATGTTGCTCTCTTACCAAGCAATGTAAAAACAGCTGCTCAAGGATTTGGAGCTCGTGTTTTAGTCGATGGTGAAAATCTCATCCAAGGAATAATCGTCAGTGCCGTACATGGTGATTTTGCTCAAAAATACCCTGAAGTTGTTCAAACGTTTCGTGAAGCCCATCAAGAAGCAGTAGATTATATGAATAGCAACCTAGAAGAAGCTCTAATCCTAGCCTCCGAAGCTTTACAAATATCTACCAACGAAGT
>JBOFHK010000029.1:0-1962 GCA_051649605.1 Brevinema sp.
TTTTTTGTGGTTAGAGAATAGAGAGACGAAGGCGATACTATTGTCTTATCCAGCAAACGCTGGATACAAAATATTTTCTTGATCTAAGTCCTTACGAAATAAGTACTTGAAAAAAAAGTTTGGAGAACATGGTACATTTCGGGTTTTTTGGGGGTTTTTGACCCTCTCAATCTTGACAAAGCAAATACTATAGTGTATATTAAACTATAATGCTTGTTTTGCTAAATGAGGAGGTATATAATGAAATATTTATTAATAGTATTATTAATTATTGGTGGCTGGGCTGATAACAAAGCTCAAACAGTAGCTAGAAAAGAGCTTATCACAGAATCTATTCTAAAAGCTCCTATTGAAGTATCTTACGATAAAGGTCTTGATCTGATACTTGTAGACATAACTTCCTTTGAGGCAGCTTACTGGGATTCAAATAATAATATTTATTATATATCTACACAAAATACATATATTCCAGTATCTAAAAATAATTTTTTATATACTGTTGATAATGATAAACAAAAGGAACCTACCCTTTACCCCGATATTCCAGAACTCTTTTCCGATACTGTACCACTATTACCTTACCTCGGTAGTATTTCGCCTCTAGAGAGAGTTTACCTCGATCCTATAAAACAACGTTACCATATTAAAACACTGACTTCTGTTAACACTTCTATCTATACAGAGTATATTGGTAGCAAAGGATACATAACCAATATAAATCCTTCTCCCATATATCCTATCACAATAACTAATTATTATTATCATGAGTGTAGTAATGGGGTGTATAGCGATAGGGATGTTATTCAGACTGCTTTTACAAACACTAACGATCAAATGTTCCGTCTTTCTTTTTATTTTTTGACACTTCTTTTGATGTATTGATCGTACTGATAACGAACAAACAAATCTTATCACTTCACTTGTCTATCCAGCTATATTCACCAAGCTCTATACTAACTATTCCTCTACTATAGAACTAATTCATCATACTCGTTTTACAAATACCAATCATCAGATATTCTCCAGTCTGTCTTGTGGTGAGGATTATTGGTTAAGTAACTAATAATGCTTAGAGGGTTGGATATGGAAATATCCAGCCTTATACGAGGATAAGATAATCTTATCATTCTCTAATATTTTTTTAAACTCATCACGTTGACCTATATTTTTCCTACTAAAGTCGAGGGCTTTATTACTAGTGTGTGGGGATTTAAAACCAGAGGCTTTGATCCATAATTCTAGAAGGTCTTTGATCTTTTCTCTATTACCTTTCAGTTTGATATTAGCAAAAGGAATATCTTTATTAGAGTAAGGGGTAAATACTTCTTGCTCTTTTTGGCTAAGAAGTATTAATAATGACTTTTGATAAACACCATATTCACAGACTGATTGACCTGTTACCAAACACATGCCATCACATCTCAAATGATTATCATTGTAGAATAAATTTGATATTAACTGTAGAGCATTACCATACCGATTCGCATAGACATCTACTAATTGATGTCTATCAAATGCCAATTGATGATCCACCATCGCTTGAGCTTGACGGCGATCATCTCGGTAAGCACTAGATATCTCGAGGATCGTCCATTCTCTATTACTACTCCTATAATCACAATAAAGTTTACGCATGGCTTTGATAACTTTTCCCTTAAACTTCAGATCCACCCCATCCCAGCTAATATTTGGTTGGAATTTATAAACCACCCCTTCCAGCTCCTCATCCTTCAGCTCTCCTAAGCAATTTTCCTCAATATCTTCTTCAATATAATCGCCTTTAGGAGGAGTTTCTAGTTGGTGTAGATCATCATCTGTATTAGAAATAGGTGCAAACATCTCCTTAATCTCCTGCTCTACAAAGACTTCCCACTCAAGGATTAGACTAGGATCGAGTGTCTGAGTGCTGGGTGAACCTACCGTCTTTAGGGACGTGATCATCTTAGCCATTTCGCAGAGTAT
>JBOFHK010000030.1:0-51066 GCA_051649605.1 Brevinema sp.
TAAAATAATAAAATAGGGATTGTAAAGCTAAAAAAATATGGTATAATTAAATTAAATATAATCAATATTATCTTAAAAAAAGATGAAAAAAATGCAAAAAAAAGTTGACATAAAAAATAAAAGTCCCTATGATATAGCAACCAGCAACCAGCAACCAGCAACCAGCAACCAGCAAGTGATCTAAGCGACCATTTTTGTATTCTAATTCAAAGGCATGATAAGAAAAATTTTCTTATCATGCCTTTTCGCATTTTAAATCGTAGTTCTTTTCACAGGAAGTATGCTCCGGAATTCTGTTTTTATAAAGATATTCACGCCCCTTAGTTTTTTGTGTCCATTTTACAAAAACTAAGGAGTGTTTATGAAAAAAATTATACTATTCAGCATTGCAATTTTTATGATACAAGGGGTATCGTATACACAACTAATCTTACCCTCAACAGAAGCTGTCCGAGGAATACATATCTATTTGGAAGGTAATTCAGGAACGCTCGTTGATAACACATCAGGCTATTTTTCAGGGAATGAAATAGAATTAGGATTACAATATTATCAAAGTTTTACAGCGGTACCGTGGTTGAAGATGATTATTCAAGGAGCGGTATTAGGGAGTTTCTCGGTAAATAATATCAATTTAAATAATAAGCCTGATTCATCGATCAATTCTGACTGGCAATATAATGGTAGAAATAATGCTGGAATAGGTATAAAAGATATTGAAATAGGATTAGAGTTTGCCTCGTATTATTATTTTGGAGTCAATCATAATTTTTTACTCAAAAATTTATTTGTTCTACCTTTTCAGATTGCTGGGGATCATCGAATTACCGTCTATAGTGAATTGGATATCCAGCCATTTTATATTGGGACGATTAAAAACACCTCTGACCCAAGTTTAGAAGCTTCAGGAGTACAAAATAGCCCCCATTTGGATTTATTTTCGATAGGTCTTGAGTATCAGGTTAATTTTGCAAGAGCGTGGAGCTATAGCACAAAAATTGCTCTTCGTTCTTCGGGAGCTAGTGCGACTATTTCGGGGTCAACTCTGCCTAATGTATGGGAAGTTGACTCTTTGACAGCGTTTATTTCGAATATGCACCTAAGATGGGATAATACTATGCATTTTAAAATGGACAATGGTTTTTATATATGGGGATCAATTCGTTATCAAATTGATCGTCTGGTTCCTCATCCTAGACAAACGGAAGTACAGCAATTGATCGGTAAAACACTACATGATGTTTATTTACATTTTGGATTAGGATACCAATTTTCTATCTAGTGGTGTGTCAAATATCAGGAGAATACAATGAAGAAAAACTTATTATTTTTAAATTTATTAATAGCTATTACCGCTTGTTCAAAAGCTGGTAGTAATGTAGGGATTGACGGAGGCGGTGATGCCCTAGCTGGTGATGTTACTCGAGAATTTAAAGGGATTATTAGATCTCTAAGACCAAATAATGCTCTTAATCTCATGCATCAGAACGAATCAGGAGCGACGAGTCAGTCTTATCGTATTCCTGCGGTTATTTTAACAAAAAACAATCGCTTGATCGTTACTTCTGATGCTCGTTGGGGAGGTTCGGCAGATTCGGCTAATAATATTGACTCGGTTTATCGTTATAGTGATGACGGAGGTCAAACTTGGACTCCAATTAAATTTTTCCAACATTTCGATGATTTTGCCGATGTCAATAATAGAGAAACAGGGGGAGATCAATCACAGCAGACTTTTAGTGCTTCGTTCATTGATCCTGGGATCGTTGAAGCTCCTAATGGGGATATTGTTGCGATTACAACGGTATTTCCATGGGGAGGCGGATTATTTAATAATGCTCCAGGGCAGACCAAAATCTCCCCTATTAGTCCTTACTTCCGAGACGGATTAGAAACTTATCTTCGTTTGAGGCATAAAGATAACACAGGAGATCGAACTATCGAATCTACCTATGAATATCGAGTAAAATTATCTGGAAACTGGAGTGATGGGGAATTAAGAGATGTTACCCTTGCTGATGGATCACCTATTATTGATTCGGATAAACAATTTAAAGTCGATAAATTTTATGATGTCTATCACCTTAATGGTACAAGAGTAATGGTCGATCAGTACACCAAAGGTAATTCTACTAACTCGCTTGAAAAAAGTGGTGCAAAAATAGAAGTAAATCTTCTATATTACGAAAGCCCTTATCATGTAACTCCGAGAAATATGCTTTTTATGGCTCGTAGCACCAATGGGGGAGCGACTTTTGCTAAGCCTTTTGATGTTTCTTGGCATGTTTTTCATGAGAGTATTATGATTGATCGTAAACAGTGGTTTACTGGGGTTTCTCCAGGAGTAGGATTTAAAGATAGAAAAGGGCGAATTTTATTTGCGATTCAACAAGTTCCTAATGTTGGTGGTAACGGAGCTAACGGTTGTCAAGCGATCTCTATGTATTCTGATGATAACGGAAATACATGGAAACTAGGAATAAATACTATCAATCTAAGACCTGCAGGACAACCAAGTATTGACCGTTTTTCGGAATCCCAGTACCTAGCGACCCCTGACCCCAATCAATTAATCTTAATAGGACGAACGAAACCAAATCGTAAAGTTATGTATGCGGTATCGATGGATCGAGGAATAAAATGGTCTGACCCTACCAATACTGTTTTGGGGCAATGTGGAAACATTGGATCGATGGTAGGAGCTGCTAATCTTTATAAATCAACTCTTTTTGGACAACCAATGATTGCGATTACCCATGTTGGCAATGCTTCAGCACAAAATGATGCTATTAATATTGTTGGTCGGCAAAAAGGGACAATGTCTCTTGGTTATCTTAAAGAAGGTGGAGAGAATGGTAATATTTCTTTCGAGGGTAGGAAAGTTTGGGTACCTACTTTTGATGGGGCACAATATGATGTAAACCATACTTTTAGTGAGGGAGATAACCGTTTTTGGACTTACGCCAATAATAGTAATCCTCGAGAAGAATTTGCCTATTCCATGCCGATTGAGCTTCCTAATGGGAATATTGGTTGGTTTTATGAAGGGCAAGGCTATCAAGGAGGACGTGCAAATCCAAGTTATATCTCTTGGCAGGAAGTACGCTTAGATCGTACGGGGGGAGAAACTTCTCCGATCTTTAGCCGTCCTTAACATTTTATAGAATATAAACTCTCTATTTTTGTGTAGTAGGGGTCTCTGGAATAATTCCAAAGACCCTTATTGCACGTTTAGATAGGATATACAAATAGCTATACACCTGAATATGCTGAAAATCCACCATCAATAGGCATATTAATACCACTGACAAATCCACTGGCTTCATCAGAAGCTAAGTAGAGGATTGCACCGATTAAATCTTGAGGGACACCGAACTTGCCCATGGGAGTCCCTAAAATGATTTTTTTTGCTCGAGGAGAATAAGAACCATCATCATTGTGAAGTAGTTTGTAATTTTGATGAGTTTCAAAGAACCCAGGAGCGATTGCATTAACACGAATACCAACGGGGGCGAGATGGGTAGCAAGCCATTGGGTAAAATTACTGACGGCTGCTTTTCCAGCACTATACATAGGGATTTTGGTTAGAGGGATAAAAGCGTTCATCGATGATATGTTGATAATATTTCCTTTTTGGGCTTTGACCATTTCTTCCCCAAATACTTGACAAGGAAGAATCGTCCCAAAAAGGTTGAGATCCATAACCCATTTCATATTGTCCAAAGGAAGGTCAAAAAAAGTAACATCGCCTTCTTTTTTGTTTTTAAGAGTTTCTGGGGTACAGTTTTCCATGGTGGTAGTCGCTAGAGGAGAATTACCACCTGCTCCGTTGATTAAGAGGTCGATTTTCCCCCAAGTTTTTAGGATATGATTTTTGGCAGTGATAATTTCTTCTTTGTTAAGAACATCAAAAACGACAGGGAGTGCCATCCCGCCGAGATTTGTTATTTCGGTAACAACGTTTTGAGCAGATTCTAAAGAACGATCGGCAATAGCAACTTTTGCTCCGCATAGGGCAAGAGCTTTTGCCATTTCGCTACAGAGGATTCCACCAGCACCAGTAATGATAACGACTTCATCTGTGAGGTTGACTTTGATTGGTAGTTGCATGATTTTTCCTTATATTATTTATTTTGTAGAATAGCATGAGCTTCTTGGAAGCGTTTGGTTAATTCATGCCAATCTTTTTTCTCAAGAATCTCTCTTGAACAGAGCCAAGATCCCCCACAGGCAAATACATTACTTTCGTTTAGGTATTCACGGACATTGTTAATGTTGACTCCGCCAAGGGGCATGAAGGTAATACCTTGATGGGAATAGACAGGTTTCATAGCTTGTAACCACTTAACACCGCCAAAAACAGAAGCTGGGAAAAACTTAATATATTTGTGTCCATAGGCCATACATTGTTCGATCTCTGCGGCGGTTACTGCTCCGGGGATGTAATGGTATCCTTTTTGTTGGGCGTGTTCGAGTAACGAAGGTTGAAATCCTGGACTAATAAGAATATTAGTCCCCAAGGCGAGGATCCGTTCTGCTTGTTCAGTCGAAAATACGGTTGCAGCAGCTCGTGGAAGGGTAGGATAATCGTTGGCCAAGATTTCTAAGGCTTTATAGGCGTACTCAGTACGCATGGTTAGTTCTAGGGCGGGAAGGTATTCTAAACACAATTCTGCAATACAACGAATTTCTTCTTCTGTTTCCACCACAGCTACAGGGATAATAGGTACTGAAATATATTTTTCAAACATTTAGGATCTCCTTTATCTATTATTAGTAATATGTTACCATTCAACGTTGAGTAATTTAATTGCGGCTACAGGTGATAGCTCCCCTAAACCTTCTTGTTGACTTTTTAGGTACATTTTATAGGCTTCTTCAACAATGGGGGCTTGATAGTCTAAACTTTTTGCTAATTCTACGACTAGCCGTAAATCTTTTTCGGTAACGTTCACAGAGCTATGAGGGGTATAATCTTTTTCGATCAATAGAGGGGCAAAAGTCTCAAAAATTTTAGAAGTGCCAGCAGAGTTTTTGACGACTTCTAAAAAGTAAGAGGGATCTAAACCTGCTTTTTTACATAATCCTAGGGCTTCTACAGTTAGGGCGATATGAGTACTAGCAAGATGCTGATGGATGACTTTTAAGGTACTCCCCATACCACATTCGTTACCGACTCGGTAAATTAAGGAACTAAAAGTCTCCAAAACTTTTTGACATTTTTCAATATCTTGGGAATCTCCACTCAACATTAGAGTAAGTGTACCGTTTTGAGCCCCTTTATGCCCTCCACTGACTGGAGAATCTAGTAATCCTACTCCAAACTTTTTTAATTTGAGTGCAAGTTCTTTGATATAGGTGGGAGGGAGCGTACTTGTTGAAATAATGATACAATTCTTTTTTAATTTTGTTATTATATTATCGTTTAAAATACTCTCTACTTGATGAGCTTCAACGACCATAATAATGAGAATATCTAATTCTGGAGCAATGTCCAATAAATGAGTACAGGTTTTTAATCCTTCGGAATGAAGGGCTTGTACTCTTTCTTGATTGTGATCGAATCCGTAGACTTCATATCCTGCTTTAAGAATATGTTTCACCATAGCAGCTCCCATGGCTCCTAATCCAACAAAAGCAATTTTCATGAGGAGTCCTCCTTTGTTATGATGATTTTATTAATATATTAGTACTTAAGTGTTTTTTATAAGTACTTAAATTACTGTCTTAGTTGTATTTTCTAAGGATCAAGAATTTATGAATGTAAGATTTGATAGACAGATTCATAAATCAATACACCGTTTTTTAAACTTTCTTGGTAGCGAAGCTCTTCGGGTTCTCCAGCGACGACAAGAGGAGCATTTCCAGGAGCGGGAACAGCGTTTTTGATTTCTTCGAAGAGTTTGTCGGTACTTTGTAGGTAAATATCTGCTGCTCCGAAGGCATTAGGATCCATAAAAAATAAAAACCCTCCGACATTGCGGTATTTATCTAAATCACCGTACATAGAAGTAATATGAGGCCCAAAAGCTCCAGTAAAGAATCCTGTAAAACCTTCAACCATGGTTGCGATCGCCGTACCTTTATAGCCGGCCATAGGAGAGACAGCGACGACTTTAAAAGGGTCTATGGTTGGAAGTCCTTGGGTATCAACCCCCCAAGTACTAGGAATTTTTTCTACTCCGCCTTCTCGTGCGGCTAATACTTTCCCAAAAGCAACCTCACTAGTCGCCATATCAATAATAATACGATACTTTTTTCCTGGAAATCCAAAAGCGATAGGATTTGTACCAAAATAAGGTTTTTCTGCCCCAAAAGGAACGACACATTTATCGGTATTCACAAAGACCATCGCAATCATTCCTTCTTTTACAGCCATCTCAATATAGTAAGAAAGCGCTCCGCAATGACTAGCATTTTGAACGGATACGGCAAAAATTCCTGTTTCTTTAACCCTGTTGAGGGCTTCAATTGTGGCTTTTTTCATACCAACATGCCCCATACCACCATCAACATCCATGATGGCACAGGATTTACTTGTTAATTTGAATTGATAATCAGCGTTAAGATTAATCCCACCGTATTTGATTCGATTAAGATAGTGTTCGAGTCTGATAGTACCATGAGAACGAACACCTCGGGCATCTCCATGGGCTAATATCTCAGCAACAATATCAGCGTCATTACGGGGTAACCCTCCCTGTGTAAGTTTATCAGAGGTTTTTTGTACTAGCTCTTGATATGAGATTATTTTATCTGCCATAGGTAGCTCCTTATTAAAATATTTATAAAGTCCAATCAAGTAATATTTTACAGCATTGATTAGGAGAATTTTCCATTAATGCGATACCTTCTTTTACTTGATCGAAGGGAAATACATGAGAAATTAGTAATTCAGGGTGGACTTGTTTGTTTTCAAACCACTTGATAACTTCTGGAAAACGGAATGTTTGATGGCGACATCCGACGATATCTAATTCTTTCTTTGTAATATCCAGAGCTGAAATTTGAGCTAAATCTGGTGAAAAAGATAAAGAGGCGACACGTCCTGCTGGTGCAGCCATTCTGATTGCTTGAGCAAAAGTTTGAGGAATACAGACTGCGTCGGCAATAATGTTAGGCCCAAATCCCCCAGTGATTTTTTTAATCTCTTCTTCAAGATTGGGAAGATTAGCGTTGAAGGTATAATCTGCTCCTAGTTTTTTGGCTAATTCTAGTCGAGAATCTACTAAATCTGTTGCTATTACTATTGCGCTATAGACATTTTTTGCTACGTCGATAATGGTTAAGCCAATAGGTCCCGCTCCCATGACCCAAAATATATCACCTTTTTGAACACGGGTACGATAACAAACCTGAGCAGCAATAGAATAAGGTTCGATTAATGCAGCGTCCTTTAGGGCGATTGAAGAGGGAACTTTATGAACGGATATTTCGGGATAACTAGTTTCTTCTCTAAAACAACCGTCCACATGGCAACCTCGAGATTTCATAGTGAAGCAGGCATTGGGGCGACCGTTTTTACAAGAATAACACTCTCCACAGGCTTTTAAGGGTTCTCCAACAACAATATCGCCAATTTTAAACTTGGTAACATCAGAACCCAGAGCAATAATTTCTCCAACCCCTTCATGTCCGATAATACGAGGGTATTGAGCGACGGGGAGTGTTCCATGATAAAAATGAATGTCTGAACCACAGATCCCTGTGTATTTCATTTTTACTTTAACTTCATTTTTTTGTAGGGTTGGCGAAATAGAATCAATAATTTCTATTGTTTTTTTATGGGGTACATTAATAGCTTTCATGGTATATCCTTAAAAAAATTTAACGTTGAACACGCCCAGACCCATCGCCTCTGATTAGAGTTTCAACTTCTTCGATACTAACTAAATTAAAATCACCAAAAATAGTGTGTTTTAAAGCAGAAGCGGCAACGGCATATTCTAAAGCATAACGAGTATCATTTTTGGTAATTAATCCGTGGATAAAACCACCAGCAAAAGAATCTCCAGCTCCAACACGATCAATA
This sequence comes from Brevinema sp., assembly GCA_051649605.1. Taxonomy (GTDB): domain Bacteria; phylum Spirochaetota; class Brevinematia; order Brevinematales; family Brevinemataceae; genus Brevinema_A. Next base: position 8,033 of record JBOFHK010000030.1, read on the forward strand.
ATACGAATATCATATTTTTTTGAATGAAAAAATTCTTTGCCGTCATAAGCGATACCAGACCATCCATTGTCAGAAGCAGAGAGACTTTCTCGGAGAGAACAGGTAACGTGGCTAAAATTGAATCTCTCTTTAAGAGTTTTTAAGAGCTCTTCGTAACCTCCAAGAGATAATTCTCCTTTATGCACATCGGTGCCTTTAGGTTTGAGTCCTAACACTTTTTCCGCATCTTCTTCGTTGCCAATACAAACATCAACAAATTCCATAAGAGGAGTCATAATTTTTTGTGCTTCAGTAGATGTCCATAATTTTTTTCTATAATTAAGATCAACAGAAACGGTTAATCCATGTTCTTTAGCTTTTTTAACGGCAAAGGTAGTTAACTCCGCTGATTTTTTACTAATGGCTGGGGTAATTCCTGTAAAATGAAACCAATCTTTGTGAGTAAAAATTTGATCAAAATCAAAATCTTCAATAGATACTTCCGAAATAGAAGAATAAGCTCTGTCATAAACAACCTTTGAGGGACGCATGGAGACACCATGCTCTAAAAAATAAATACCAAGACGTTCACCACCGTAGGCAATATGCTTAGTGTTAACCCCCATTTTTTGGATAAACTCTAAGGCACATTGACCGATTTCGTGTTTAGGAAGTTTGGTAACAAAATCTACACAATGTCCGTAATTTGCTAACGAAACAGCTACATTAGCTTCTCCACCTCCGTAGATTACTTCGAATTCATTGGCTTGGGTAAAACGTAAATTTCCTTTGGGAGATAAGCGAGCCATAATTTCGCCTAAAGTAACGATTTTTTTCATAAGAACCTCTCTGAGTTTTTATTAGATTAATTTGAAATATCTTGGTAAAAATAAACTTATTTCTGGAATAAAGGTTACTAGTAATAAGATGACAAAAAGCACTAGAAAAAATGGAATTAATCGTTTGATTACGTTTTCCATTTTTATATTTGCAATGCTACACCCTACAAATAAAGTATTTCCAACAGGAGGAGTACATAACCCCAAGGCAAGATTGAAATTCATAATAATCCCAAAATGTACAGGGTGAATCCCTAAACGTTGTGCAACAGGAAAAAATATAGGGGTAAAAATTAATAAAGCAGGTGTTAAATCCATAAATGTCCCTACAATTAGTAGGACAACATTAATAATTAATAAAATAACGGTAGGGCTAGAGCTGAGATTTAATAGTCCGTCTGTAATTAATATGGGTAGTCTGGAAAAAGATAAAACCCAAGACATAATTGAAGAAACCCCAATAAGGAATAGAGAAATCCCCGATAATATTAGGGTATCGTGGAGTATTTCTTTGAATTTGTCTTTATTTAAGTTTTTGTAGAGATAAGATAAGGCAAGGCTGTAAACCACAGCTACCGCAGCTCCTTCTGTAGCTGTAAATACTCCTCCAATAATCCCCCCAATAATTGTTACGATCATTAATAAACTAGGAAGAGCGTCCCAAATTATTTTTAAGACTTCTTTGAAAGGAAGAGGAGTTTGCTTAGGGTATTTGTGTTTGATCCCCAAGATTAAGGCGACGATCATAATCCCCCCACCCATTAATATTCCAGGGATATAACCTGCTAAAAATAAGGCAGAAATTGAAGTTCCCCCACTAGCTAGGGAGTACATAATAAGGGTATTACTTGGAGGGATCAATAACCCAGTGGGACAGGAGGTGATATTAACAGCAGCAGATAATTCTGGATCATAATTTTCTTTTGCTTGGATTGGGGATAAGACTTTTCCCACAGCGACTTCTGCAGCCAATGCCGAACCTGATAATGCTCCAAAAAGCATATTAGAAAGGATATTAATCTGCATGAGCGCTCCAGGAATCCCTATCGTGAACAGCTTGGAAAAATTGACTAATCGGATTGCTAAACCTCCTGTATTCATGATAGCACCAGAAAAAATAAACAAAGGAATGGCTAAAATAGAAAATGAGGTTAAAGCACTACCAGTTGATTGGGTAGCTGTTTGAAACGTAAGACCGAAAGGGAGATAAAAAAACATCGTTATCATAGAAGAAAGAGCGATCACGATAGCCACTGGAAATCCTAACAATAAGAGAGTAATAAAACACCCAACTAGGACACTTGTAATAATCGATAAATCCATAAAAGTCTCCTATTTATTATTAGTATCAGTATATACTAGAATATCTACTATTTTATAAAACGCTAGAATGATTCCACAAAAGGGAAATATGGCAAATACATAGTGCATGGAAATCGATAATACTGATGAAACTTGGATTGTGGTAATATTCATCAGTAAAAATCCACCATATAAAAAAAATAGTAAGGCAAATAGTAAAATAACCACATGATGAATAATAATCAGTTTGTGTTGGAAACTGGTAGAAAATTTTTCTGTTAAATACGTTAATGCAATATGTCTATCTTGACCAAATGCGTAAACTGCCGAGAGACACCCTAGCCAAAGTAGTAAAAATCGTACCAGTTCTTCAGTAAATATAGAGGGATTGCCTAAAAAATAACGGGAGACCACCTGCCATATTACTAGGGATAAAATCGCTAGTAATATGCCACTTAGGAAATAAAAGACAATCGTTTCGATCCAAGATTTAAATATGATCGATTTTGTAATAAAACGTTCCATGAATTTTCCTTTAGATGATATAACTTATTTATTGATTTTCGAGTGAACGGACAAAATCTAACCATTTTTTATACTCAGCACCCTGTGTGGCATATTTTTCATGCATAGGAAGGACAAGATTACGAAATAAGGTGCGATCAACATCATTTATGATAACTTTTTCTTTGAGAAGTTTGGCGGTTGCTTCGGCTTCTCCTTTTGTCCATATTTCGGCAAATTCGGCACTCATAGTGGTGGCAGCATTTTCGAACCAGATTTTTTCTTCCTCGCTTAATTTCGCCCAAAAAGGAGCACCAACAGACAGAATATCTGACAATCGCATATGTTCGGTTAAAGAATAAAATTTCGCAATCTCTGAATGTCTTTGTGAATAGTAGGTAGGAGTGTTGTTTTCTGCTCCATCTATTACTCCTTGCTGTAATGCGGTATAAATTTCGCTAGGAATCATCGCCACAGGACTTCCTCCCATACGCTCGATCATCTCGATATGGGTGGGACTTTCTTGAATACGGATCTTTAATCCTCGAAGATCCGCTGGTACATTGATTGCTTTGGATTTGAGGTAGAAGTTTCTTGCTCCCCCTTCTAAATAGGTAAGAGGAATAAATCCTTTAGGAGTGAGCAACGCGTACATTTCTCGTATTTGGGGGTGTGTCATTACCCGAATGTAGTGATCGTAATCGGAAAAAATATAAGGAAGATTTAATAAAGAAAATATAGGATCAAATCCTTCTAAAACGGCAATATTCATATGTACAAATTCCAATCCACCAGATTGGGATAATTGGATTGCAGATCGTTGGTCTCCTAATTGAGCATCTGAATAAATAATCACCGAATATTTATTATCAGAATTTTCTGCTACAAGCTCGGCAAAACGGGTATATGCTTGGTGAATAGGGTGAGATTGAGGTAAAGTATGTGCTAACCTCAAAATATTAGACTGAGATTGTTGACAAGCAGCGCTGAGTAAAAAAAAGAAGCCTACAAATAAAATTTTTTTCATACGAATACTCCTAATGTATTTGTTGTAAGTATGTTCGGGGAGAGCTTATTAAATTTTTTACTAGTTGGATAAATATTTCTTGCCAGTGTTGGTATTGACTGGGTAGTACTGTTTGTGTCAGCTCTTCTATAGAGGGATTACTTTGAAGAAATTCGACATATTCTTTATAGATAGGATCATTATCAAAATGAATTCCTTGGTAGTACATTGCCCATAATGCTGCCAAAGGAAGCAGGGTAATCAAAATTTGCTCCCTTTGCGACAGATCAACGATGGGCATATTACGAACTTGTATTTTAGAATGGGCATTAAGAGCAATGGAAGACCAATGGTGGCTTAAATAAGGATTGTTAAAACGATTGAGAACGGATTCAATAAAAGAATGCTCTTGACTTTCTAGGACGGAGAGTGCTGTATTGTGATATAATTTGAGATACGCTAAAATATCGGGATCTTTTAAACTTTCCTGTACGGTGTGGTATCCTAATAATACCGATAAGGCTAAAATAGCCGTATGACTCCCATTAAGGAAAAACACTTTGCGTCTAAAGTAATACTCTAAATCATCAGTATAAATAATATCTAAGGATGATTTGGACAGGGGAAGATAGCGATCTAACAATACTGTATTACCTTGAATAGCCATAAAAAAGAACGTTTCTGAAAAAACCGCCATAGGATCATGATATGCTAATGTTGGTATTTCTGCCGAAGGATAACCCGGCACCATACGGTCTACAAGGGTATCATAAGTGTGGACATGGTTGTCTACCCATAATAAAAAATCTTTAGATAACTCCCAGTAGATACTATGCTGTTTGATAATTTTTTTTAAGGTAGTACCGTTGGATTCGATCAGTTCACAGGGAATAATAAAGAGGGGTTCTTGTAAGGAATTAGTTTTGTATAGAGTTTGGAATCGTCGTTCCAACCATAAAGTCAACCGAGCAGGGAAAGAACGAACAGTATGGCTATATTCTTCTTGTTGGTAACTGATACCAATTTCGGTGGTGTTACTAAAAATAATATTGATATTGGTATCGGTAGCAGTCTCTAAAAAAAAATCAAATTCATCGGTAATAGAAAACTGGTCTTGTACAACATCAATAATATGATGGTGTATTCCGTTTTGATCCCCTAATATTAGGGTGTATAATCCATTTTGTCCTCTGAGATTGGGAGTTTTTTGTGCTGAAGAAGTCCCGATAAGAATCCCACCATCAAAGTAATGATCGTCATTAAGTAATTGAACAGCATAATCTAAAAAAGCTCTTAAAAAATTACCTGCTCCAATCTGGAGGATTTTGGTCGTTTTTTTTTGTTTTTGATAAGCGTCGGAAATAATCATAAACATCTCTATTTTTATTTATGAATCACAATAGATAAAATACTCATTATGCTCGGTTCATGCCAATATTATAACATCGATATTAATATAAAGCAATACTACATTTGATTTTAGCCTATTTTATACTAAAGTATTTTGAATAAAGTAATTAAATTTAATTTTTACTAATAAAAATCTCCAAAAAGAAACTTATCAAGATGTGGTTTATATATTGTTATGGGGATAAGTGAGTATTAGATCGATTATAATCTTAAATAGGGAAAAATATTAAATAATATAATCTTTTTCCACTTGTTAAAAATAAAAATTATGTTATAATATGAACAAAATAGAGAAATAATTTATAAAAGGAGAGTCTCATGGCAAAAAAAATAATTATTTTTGTCTGTAGCTTTTTAATATCATCATGTGGTATCCAATCGACTACCAAGGTGGAGCAATGGAAAATCGCGGGGATGTTGCCTGCCCCTAGTGGTTTTACCGAATCAATAGGAGTTGCCGCTGCGTATACCGAATTGATTGGCGATTATCTTGTAGTTGCGGGGGGAGCTAATTTTCCTTATGCACCAATCCTCGAAGGAGGAGGTAAAGAATTTTATCAAGATATTTTTGTTTATCAAATTAATCCTGATAAAACCCTAGAATTGGTTAATATAGGAATGCTCCCTAAAAAACTGTCGGGAGGAGCCACCGTTTCGACAGGAGAAGAAATTTTGCTTATTGGTGGAGAAAACTCCACTGGAGAATCTGCAACGATTTATTCTATTACTTTAAACGATACTATGCCTGTTGTTAAAGAAGTTGCACAGTTACCATTTACTTGGGCATTAGGCGGAGCAGTTTTAAAAGAAAGAATGCTTTATCTTTTTGCGGGACGTAATAATAAAATAGCTGTTAATAAAAATTGGGTTTTTCACCTAGATAATAAAACAATTACTGCTTTAGCAGATCTTCCTGGAGAAGCACGTATTCAGATGCCTTATGCAGTATTGGAGGATGATGTTTATGTCTTTAATGGATTAGGAGCATTAACTCTTAGTGATAATTACGTTTATAATCTCAAAACCGATACTTGGAAAAAATTGGCTGATACAACTCTTCACCAAAAACCGTTTACGGTTGCTGGTGGTGCTGCAGTGCCTCTTACAGAAGATGCTCTGTTGGTGTTGGGAGGAGTCAATAAAGAAGTATTTGATGATGCCGTAACCCAATTAGGGGTACTTAAAGGAGAAGAATTAGAAATATTCCGTCAAGATTATTTTAATCGTAGCCCTGAGCAGTTTAATTTTAGTAGACAGCAAATGGTTTATAATATTAAGGAAAATACTTGGAAAAGTGTTGGAGAAATTCCTTTTTATGGAGGAGCAGGGCCTTTTCCATTGGTGAAAAAAGATAGTACAGTATGGCTTGTATCTGGCGAAATTAAAGCAGGTGTTCGTGTTCCAGAAATCCAAACAGGAAATATTAGCACAAAATAGTAATTCATAAAGGAGTAAGATTATGTCTTCCTTAAACAAATATCGTGGGGTTTTCCCAGCTTTGTATGCTTGTTATGATGATCATGGAGCGATTTCTACAGAGCGATTCACTCAATTAATAGAATACTATATTGCTCGAGGCATTAAAGGTTTATACGTTGGAGGAAGTTCAGGCGAATGTATTTACCATACGATTGAAGAACGAAAAATGGTCTTTAAAGCGGTAGCAGAAGCTAGTAAAGGACGTTTGGTACTCATTGCCCATATTGGAGCCCCCAATACAAGAGACAGTGTGATCTTGGCAAAATATGCCGAAGAGTATAAATATGATGCTCTCTCTTCTATTCCTCCGATTTATTTTCCTTTATCCGATGCATCCGTAGAGGCTTATTGGACAGAAATGGCGACGGCTACTAATTTGGATTTCTTTATCTATAATATTCCTCAGTTAACAAACTATAATTTATCAGTACAAGTATACCAAAATATGCTCAAGCTTCCTCAAGTAGTTGGGGTAAAAAATTCTTCGATGCCTGTTTTGGACATTATGACTAAAAAAATGTATGCAACTAAAGATGTTATTGTTTTTAATGGTCCAGATGAACAATATATTGGTGGACGGATTATGGGAGCTGATGGGGGTATTGGTGGTACTTATGGAGTTATGCCAGAATTGTACTTAACTTTAGAAGAATTATATAGTAAGGGGCAACTACAAAAGGCTCAAGAATTACAAATGGATCTAAATGTTATTATCACAAAACTCTGCGGTTTTTCTGGGCATATGTATTCTGTCATTAAAGAAATTCTCAAATTGAGAGGTCTTAATGTTGGTACAGGGCGTCCTCCTTTAAAATCGGTAGATTCTCAAGATAAGGATCGTGTTAAAGAAGTCGCTCAATATATTGATCAAGTGATGAAAAAATATAGTTCTTAATTATAGGAGTCTGTAATGATACAAACAAATATCAAATATCTTGGTGAAAATGATTTTCATGGAAATCTTAAAAAAGCGGTTTCTTATCTGATAAGTAATTATATTCAGCTTAAAGTGCAGGACGTCGGTAAATATGAGGTAGATCCAGTGTTCTTTTATATGATTCAAGAATACCAATCTAAAGATAATACGCCGTGGGAATCACATAAAAAATATATTGATATACAAGTTATTCTATCTGGTGAAGAAATTATGGATATTGCAGGGATTCATACATTAACCCAGTTAGGGGAATACGATGCAGAAAAAGACTTTATAGGTTACGAAGGTCAGGTTCGTATTTCTATGACGATGAAAGAAGGTGATTTAGCAGTATTTTTCCCAGAAGATGTACATCAACCTGGTCTTAAAACACCAAAAGGGAATAGTTTAGTAAAAAAATGTTTATTTAAAATATTGATTTAAAGAAAAAACCGAGGAGAATAGTATGGGTTGGTCTATAGTTGATGGGATCGTATTGGTTTTATATCTGGGTTTCTTAGTATGGCTAGGTTATTTCTTTTCTAAAAGACGATCAAATAGTGATGATTATTTTGTAGGTGGGCAGAGAATTCCTGCTTGGGTTGCAGCTTTTAGTCTTTATGCAACAGGTTTATCTTCGATTTCTTATGTAGCAACAACTTCTAATGTTTATCAAAGTGGGTGGATTTTTGCAGTAGGGGTTCTAGGAATTATTCCACTAATTCCTCTAGTCGCAGAGTACTTTGTTCCTTTTGTTCGACGTTTAAAATGTGTTACCGCTTATGAATATTTAGAAGTACGTTTTGATCGTCCGATGCGTTTATTTGCTAGTGCGGTCTTTATACTTTTTCATGTAATGAGAATAGCTATTGTTATTTTTATTCCGACACTAGCTTTTAGAGAGGTATGGCCTAATGTGAATCCTTTATTAATTGTTGCGGTAATGGGATTCCTTTGTGTGATTTATACCACGGTTGGAGGATTTGAGGCTGTTGTTTGGTCGGATACCATCCAAACGATTCTTCTTATCGGAGCGGCGGTGTTGGTAATGGCTTATGGATTCCTCTCTATCCCAGCAGGGGTTAATGGATTTGAAACATTAGTTGCCGATGGTAAAGTTTTCCCTCCAGAAAATTTTTCTTTTGACCCTAGGATAACAACGGTTTGGTGGTTATTTATTGGTGGTTTTTTTGGTTCGATTTATCAATATATCGGTTCTCAAGATATGGTACAAAGGTATAGTTCGACAAAAGACCTCAAAGAAGCAAAAAAAACGCTCTATATGCAGTTCCCTCTTTTATTTACCAGTGTGATTATGTTTACAGGTATGGGTTCAGCAATTTATTTGTTTTATAAATTTAATGGTGCTGCCCCTGAGTTAGTAAATAACAATGCTCTTCTTCCATATTTTGTGATTAACGAACTACCAATAGGGCTTTCTGGATTGGTCATTGCAGGGATTTTTGCCGCTGCTCAATCGACGGTATCCTCTAGCTTAAATTCTACTGCAACTTGTGCTTTGGTAGATTTTATTGCACCACTAAAAAAATCTGAAATTACCGATAATGACAAAATCGTATATGCTCAATGGATTAGCTGGCTTGCTGGGATTATAGGGACGATTATTGCGATGGTCTTTATTACACAAGGGCAAAGCGATATGTATGTCTTTTTCAACAGCATTTTAGGATTACTGGGTTCTCCAATTGCTGGAGTGTTTCTATTGGGGATCTTCTCCAATAAAGTTAGTTCTCAATCAGCTTGGATAGGATTCGGTATCTCGATTTTCGTTGCTTTATACCTCGGAAATCCAGGGGGGCTCTTTAATTTGATTCCAGGATATGTTAAACCAGATATTTTTGGATTTTTATTTGCTCCTATTGTTATTGCCTCTTGTATGATTCCTGGATATCTTGCCTCCTTAGTATTGCCTGCCCCTTCTAAAGAGCATCTTGATGGTTTGACCTACTCTTCGTTATCAGATCAATCGGATATTTACTAAATTCTTTCAAATCCGATACAAAAATTAATAAAAAATCACTTTATTGCTAGATTTATTATCTAGTGGTAAAGTGATTTTTATAGGACATATAAGATGATTATAAAAGAACATATTCTCCCCACCCCTGATATTTTCAAACGAAATATTAAGATTCGTGTAGCCCTTCCCGAAAAGATTTCTCAGCCGATCCCCATGATGATCGTACATGATGCCCAAAATTTTTTTGATGTATGGTCAGGAATAGAAACAAAAATAGGAACAATAACTTTATTAGATAAGATGTTTCAAGAAGGATTAACCCCTATTGCTCTTGTGGGTATTGATACTTGGGAATCTAGGGAGTTACTAGACCGTTTTACGGATTTATCGCCTTGGGAGTCGAGCGATCTTTTTAAATATATTCCAGGATGGACAGATGTAAAAGTTAGTAGTGCTGGAGGTCGGGGTGATTTTTATGCCGATTTTGTTGTTAACACAGTGATTCCTTTTGTGGAACAAAATTATAATATTGGGGGTTCCCCTCAAATGCGAGGGATTGGGGGCTCTTCGATGGCAGCGATGGAGAGTCTTTATATTGGTACAAAGTATAATCGATTGTTTACTCGATTTGCTTTTATGTCCCCTGCTCTTTGGTGTTTTAAAAAAGAATTTATGAATTATCTTCAGATGATTTCTTCTTTTAAAAATCAAGATCGCATCTATATGGATATAGGGCGAAAAGAAAGCAGTGATCCGTTATATAGAGATTTTCCTCAAGAATACTTAGAAGGGGCAGATTGGATCTATGGAGTGCTTAAAACAAAGTGTTTGGATATTCTCTATAGGATTGATGAAGAAGGGGAACATAATATGCCTTCTATTGCTCGCCATCTTCCCTTGATGTTTCGTTATCTTTGGTCTTAGTAGTTTCAGTGATGTCGTTAAAAATTATAGAAACATTAATTGTTACTTTATTAGCAGGAATCATGATCTATTATTATTATCAATTGTACCAAGCCCAAAAAGGAGCAAAATTATTTCTTATTTTAGAGGTAGGACTAAGGGCGATTAGTTTTGTATTTATTATTATAGAACAAGGATTTCGTTCTTATTGGGAATTATTACACTTTGTTCCAATTTTTCTTAGTATTACTTTATATCTTTCGAAGATGAAGATTTTATTTATGATATTAAGTTCTTTAATTATTATCTTATGGATCAACCATCTTATAGCTTTGTATTAAAATATTATTACAAATTTTGAAGAACGATCATATAAATAAGGCTAATAAAAATTGCTGGTAAAAAATTAAGCGTACGAAAAGCACCGATTTTTAAAATATTCAATCCTGTCATCATAATAAGGATACCACCAATAATATTTAGTTCTGTAAAAGTCGCTGGAGTCATATAAGAAGCAATATATTGTGCCAAAAAGTAAATACTTCCCTGCCAAACGAATAAAAAAACAGCAGAGAGCATAATCCCAATCCCATAGCTTGCAGCAAAAACAATACAGGTAATACCATCTAAAAGGGCGTTGGTATAAAGTAAAGTGTAGTCTTGTTTTAAGGCAGCATTAATTGGACCCAAAATAGAAAATGTTCCTAAGCAAAAAAGTAGGACGGTAGTAGTTAGCCCTTGGATAAGATTTGTGTCATCAGAGCTATATTTCTTTTGTAGCTTTTCCACTCTTTGGTCAATTTGGAGAAACTCTCCTAATAAATTTCCGAGGACAAGACTGATAATAAAGAGAAGAGCTTGGGTACTTTGAGGGATACTGGAAGTGATCCAAGAAATACCTAAAGATAAGGCAACAAGCCCCATACATTGGATTGAAGCATCACTATACTTTTTATTGAGGCGTTTTCCAAGAAGGCTCCCTAATAAACTTCCCAAAATAATGGTGCTTACGTTAATAATTGTTCCTTGCATAAGATTATCCTGTTAACACTATTAAATATTTATAGAGTTTTTTTGTGATTGAGATGAGGGTTTCTTTAGAATAATTAGAGCATAAAGTATTGTAATCATTTGATTTGCGGAGAGCATGTTCGATTTGTTGGAGGAGGAGGAGTTCTTCCTGAGAACATTCCAAAGGAAGCTTGCTGAGAATTTCAATGCAGTTCAAATGAGAGATTCCTTTATTTATAAATCGGTAGGTATCTTGGATACTTTTAATCAAAATTTCTGGTAGTAAAAAAGCGTGCTTAGAAAAGTCTTCAGCAAGTGTTAATATAGTTTCTACTCGGTGGAGTAAGGTATCAAGACGGTTGTGTACTATTTTCTTCATAAAATCCTTGTTGTTTTGGGTCTTCGATTAAATTTTCTATAGGGGAGAATCGTTTTTTGAATCTAGTAATAAATATGGTGTGTCCTGTTTCTGGATCAATATCAGCGATAAGTCCAGTAGCAATTCTTGTGCCTTTGGTTTCAGGTTGTTGTCGAAACGGTTCTCCATAAATAGTTTTTTTTAAGGATGTGCCGATTTCAAATCCGATGATAGAATGTTCTGCCCCTGTCATTCCTAAATCAGTAAGATAGCCTGTTCCCAGAGGAAGGATTGTTTCGTCAGCTGTTTGGATGTGCGTGTGCGTCCCCCACACAATACTGGTTTTACCATCTAAAAAACGTCCCATGATGACTTTTTCTGCGGTTGCTTCAGCATGGAAATCTAGTGCAATCATTTTAATATCTTGTTTATTTCTTAGTTCTTTGATTTTATCGTAGACAGCATGATAAGGGCAGTCAGCAGGATTCATAAAGACACGACCTACTGCGTTAATAAGTGCAAATTTGCCGTATTTGGTATCAATAATGATATAACCAGAGCCTGGTGTTTCTTTGGGCATATTGAGGGGTCTGACCACATGAGAATAAGATCCTATTTTATGACGTAGGAGATGTTTATCCCAAGAATGGTCCCCCAAACTCATAAGATCCAACCCGTATGAGAATAACTCCTGGATATGTTTTGGTGTAATTCCAAATCCATGAGAAGCATTTTCACCATTGGCAATGATTAAATCAGCTTCCCATTGCTCACGGGCAATCGAAAAAGCTTCTTTGGTGGTCGATCTACCAGCGACACCAACAATATCACCAAAAACAGCGATTCTAAGATGCTTACTATTTTTATTAGGCAGAGCCATTGTTAACCTCGATACAAAATCATAAATAGTATTGAATAAATATTGATTCTATAGTATAATAGATATATTATACTATATTTTGATATTTTTTCCTAATAATTTTTCTTAAAGGTTTATTTTTATGAAAATAGCGTTAGTTCACGATTGGCTAGTAAGTTTGGGCGGGGCAGAAACAGTTTTGGAGCAAATGTACATATTGTATCCTGAGGCTGATATTTATACTTTATTTAGTGATCAAACTCTTCTTAATAAAATGAATTTTTCAAACACGCGTGTGGTTCATAGCTCTTTACAAAAAATCCCCTTTATCAATAAAATTTACAGAAAACTCCCTAATTTTTTTCCTAAAGCCATAGAAGAATTTGATTTTTCTTCTTATGATTTGGTGATTTCTTCTTCACATGCTGTTGCTAAAGGGGTTTTAACTGATGCCAAAACCTGTCATATCTCGTATATTCATACCCCTATGCGTTATATTTGGGATTTAACAGCAGATTATCTCAAACGAGCGAATTTCTCCAAACCGATTGAATACTATACAAGAAATGTGTTTCATCAACTTCGGACTTGGGATATTGTTTCTTCACTTCGCCCAGATTATTTTATCGCAAATTCCCATTTTATCAAACGACGAATCCAAAAAATCTATCGGAGAGAGTCGACGGTTATTCATCCTCCAGTTAATCTTAGTGATATTGTGTATACCGATAAGCAAAATTATTATGTTACGGCATCTCGGCTTGTGCCTTATAAAAATATCCCTTTGATTGCAGTAGCTTTTGCCCAAATGCCTGATAAAAAATTAGTGATTCTGGGAGATGGGCCTGATCGTAAAAAAGTAGAAGGGATCTGTAAAACTGCTCCTAATATTGAATATCGAGGCTACCAAGAAAGAGCTCAATTATTGGAGACGATAGGACAAGCCAAAGCTTTTGTATTTGCAGCAGAAGAAGATTTTGGTATTCTCCCTGTAGAAGCCCAAAGTTTGGGAACACCTGTTATTGCTTATGGAGTGGGAGGAACACGAGAGACGGTACAAGAATCGATCACAGGAGTTTTTTTTGATCAGCAGACTACTGATAGTATAAAACAGGCAGTAACTTATTTCGAATCCCTAGAAGATCGTTTTGACCCTCAAATTATTGCTCAACAGAGCCAAAGATTTTCTCAGCAAGAATTTTGCCGTAAATTTAAGCAATCGATAGAAGAATCATATCATAAATTTCATATTTAATAAGGAGGTAACTAATGACGGAACAAGAAGTATTGGATCTTTTAGCGACGCTTACACACCCTGGTACTCAGGAAAAATTATCGGAGATTTCTAAAATAGAAGGGATCAATCAAGGTACTGGGTTCTTAAAGATTAGATTGGAGATTCCTAATTTACAACCTGACGAAAAAAAAACAATACGTACGTTAATAGAGGAAGCTTTTACCGAAAAGGGTGTTGATACTTTAATTAGTATTACCACACAAAGTAGTGTCCAGCCAAAACCAGCATCAGAAATTAAACCTTTTTTACCAGAAGGTTTTTTAAGTCGTTTTAAAAAGATTGTTGCTGTCTATTCAACAAAAGGTGGAGTAGGGAAGTCTACCGTATCAGCGAACTTGGCGAAAGATTTTACTGCAAGAGGCTTAAAAACAGCGATTGTAGATTTAGATATTTATGGCCCTAGTATTCCGCGAATCTTAGGAATGAAAAATCCTGTAGCAATTTATGATCAACATTTTATCCCTGCTGAGCTAGGGGGTATTCATATGATGAGCGTGGGATTATTAGTGCCTAGTGTGGATTCTCCATTGATTTGGAGAGCTCCTATTGTTAACGGAGTTATTTTACAGATATTTACTGACACTTTTTGGGATGATGAGTACGATGTTTTGGTAGTTGATTTACCACCAGGAACAGGAGATATACCGATTTTGGTAGGACAAAGTATTCCTCCAGATGGAGTACTTGTTGTTAGTACTCCACAGGCAGTGGCTTTGGAAGATACTTTTAAAGGCTTGGTCATGTTCCAGAAATTCAATGTTCCAATTGTAGGTTTTGTCTATAATATGGGTTCAGTTGTTTGTGATCATTGTGAGCATACTATTCCTCTTTTTAATAAGAGTAAAGAATTTGATGAATTGATGATAAAGTATCAAATTAATGTCATTGCCGATTTACCCTTAGATCCGAAAGTAGCGGAATGTGCAGATAAAGGAGAACTTGATTTGATTGATGAAAATGGATCTTGGAAACAAGAATTTTCTAAAATTACTGATCATCTCATTTCTACCTTAGAACTAAAAAAATAATCGAGAAAAATAAAAAATGCTTGACAAATAAAAGTAAATATTCTATAATATTAAGAACGTAAGTTAGGATGCCGAAATAGCTCAGTAGGTAGAGCAGAGGACTGAAAATCCTCGTGTCGGTGGTTCGATTCCGCCTTTCGGCAAGAAAAATGAAACATGCTGTTTCAATGTTATGGAGAATATAATGAAACGTACTTGGCAACCTTCTAAAATTAAACGAGCTCGTAAACATGGTTTCCGTGCTCGAATGTCTGATCGTCATGGAAGAAAAATTCTTTCTCGCCGTCGAGCTAAGGGACGAGTACGTTTAGCTGTATAGTTGATGAAAAAAGATTTTTCTTTCCCATCGACACAACACCTTAAACGCAAAAAAGAATTTAAACAACTTTATCAAAAGAGTTTCCGTATTTATGGAAACTCTTTTGTTTATCGATTTATATTTAGTGAATCATCAAAACTAGGAATTGGTGTTTCTAAAAAATTTGGTAATGCTGTTTGTCGTAATCGGATCAAAAGGGTTATTCGTGAAGAATATCGGTGTACTTATTTTTCTTACCCTATTGTACTTCTTGTCAACCAATTAAAACCATGTCCTTGTAACAAAAAGATTCGTAAAGAACTTCAAAAAGTTTTTACTCTATTATCTGATTATTATTTGTTACAACAATGTTCTGTAGAGCCTATTGCTTTAAAGTCGGTGCAAGCTTCTACCAAACTTTCTAGTGCAGCAAAAATGTTATTTATGATGATTCTATTTTATAGAAAGTATATTTCTAAGCGATTAAAACCCTCTTGTCGCTTTACTCCATCGTGTTCTGTTTATGCTTTAGAAGCGATAAGAGTTTATGGTTTTATGAAAAGTTCGTGGCTGATTATTAATCGATTGTTACGCTGTCATCCTTGGGGAGGTTCTGGTTATGATCCTGTACCAAAAAATAAGTTGCTAAATGATCTTAGAGATAGGTAAATAAAAGAGCAATCGGTACCGCAAAAATTTGCCCATCGATCGCATCAAAAAGTCCACCAATCCCAGGAAGAAGAGTTCCAGAATCTTTTTTATCAAACCAACGTTTGATGAGTGATTCTACTAAATCACCAAAATTAGAACTTAAACTCATACAGAACCCAAATAATACCCATTTGTTGAACGACCATTGAAAAGGAAGATGAAGGATACCTTGGAGATAGTAAAATAAAACACCTAGTAGTACTGTAAAAACAAAAGAACCAATATATCCTTCTAAGGTTTTTGATTTACTAGGAAGCATTTTTAAAGGATGTTTACCAAATAACATACCAGTAAATAAACCAAAAGCATCGCTAATCCAACAGAATAAAAAGAGGATAACGATCATCCAAGAAGTTGCTTCCCGAAATTTGATAAGGACTAATTGAGGAAAGAGTAAAATTAAGATAATATAAATAAGAAAATAAAATCCTAAATGAGTAAAAATTTCGGAAAAATCGTAGGCTTTAAAAAGAGATCGACCGAGAACACTATAAAAAAACAATAGAAAAAAGATCATATGAGTAACAATAAAATTGGAAAAAGAAATTATTCCCATACCAAAAAGATAGGTAAATAAAAGGGATATTGTTAGTAAAATTCCTAGAGCAAAAAAAGGATAATAGAAATTCTCTTTATCTTTACTCATCATCATCAATTCAAAGTTAATGAGTGATCCTGCAAGAATCGCCAACAATAAGGTTGGTATTTCTTGCCATAGAGGCGATATTAACCAAATACCCACAGTAATAAAAATACCGATAAGAGCGGATATCCAACGTTTTGTCATATAAAACCTCTTTATGTGCCGTAACGGCGTTGACGATCGTGAAATTCTTTTAATGCTTTTGATAAATCTTGAGCATTAAAATCAGGCCATAGTTTATCAGAGAAATAAAATTCTGCATAAGCACATTGCCAAAGCATAAAATTGCTAATACGGTATTCTCCAGAAGTACGGATTAGAAGATCAACAGGGGGGAGATCGCCGTTCCAAAGGTGAGATTGGATATATTCGGCAGTAATATCTTCTTCTTTAAGGGTATGAGCAGTTCGTAAAATTTCTTTTCCTATGTTAATAAACTCTTCCTGTGCTCCGTAGTTAAAGCAAATATTTAGAATAAAATCTCCCTGGGAGCATTGTTGTACAGCACTATTTAATTTTTTTATTAGTTTGGATGGTAAATTATTTTGTGATCCCGAGACACGTAATTGGATATTATTTTTAGTTAATTCTTGGGCAAATTGATCTAAGACTTGCTCTAATAGAGAAAATAATTGTTGGATTTCTTTTTGTTCTCTCTTAAAATTCTCTGTAGAAAACGCATAAAAACTCAAAATCTTAGGACCTAGCTCACGACACTCTTTGAGGAGAATTCTTAGGGTTTCGAATCCTGCTTCATGTCCTTTAGCATCAGGTAACAAATGTTGTTTTGCCCATCTTCTGTTACCATCAGGAATGATAGCGATATGATTAAGAGGATTCATTAAACTTCCATGATATCGTTTTCTTTATTTTTCATAATTGTTTCGATAGTATTAATATAAGAATCGGTATTTTTTTGGATAAGCTCAAGTTCTTTACGCATATCATCTTCACTAATTTCTTTGGAGAACTCTTTGAGATGGGTGTTAATATCCCTTCTAATATTACGGATAGCAACTTTAGAATCTTCAGCGATGCCTTTTGCATACTTGACGAGATCTTTTTTGCGTTGTTCGGTGAGAGGGGGGATATTAATCCGTAAGACTTTTCCATCATTAACCACAGAAAAATCAAGCCCTGTATTGTGGATACCTTTTTCGATATCTTTTAGTAATGATTTGTCCCAAGGTTCAATCACAATTTGGTGAGGATCAGGAACTGAAAGAGCGGCTGATTGTTTGATGGATGTGTTTTGACCATAAGCTTCAAATACAATATCTTCTACCATAACGATACTAGCACGACCTGCTTTTAGTCTATTAAATTCATCTTTTAGAAAATGAATAGTTTTTTCCATACTGTCTTGGGCATCCTGCTTCAACGCCTGATATTCCGAATTCATAAAATTCTCCTATAAGATTGGTAAATATATCATATATTCTACAGGATATTTCAAAAATAGTCAAGACTTAAAAAAAATCTGCCCTAAATTTGTTAATCTCATAAAAACAACCCTACAATGTTGTAGGGTTGTTTTATTATTTTTCTTCAGAGGTGTTCAGAGAGCTTTTTAAGGCTTCTTCGTATTGGGAGTCATCAAGTGGGTGAGAAGTAACATCATAAGGTAAAGAAACAGTAGGTTTTCCCAATTGTTGGACTTCATAAGTTCCACCGACAGATTGCCCACCATCAATAATGAGATTATGCGTTACCGTACCTTTATAGATGCCATCAACTTGGAAAGTGCCGACTAATTTACCTTCTTGGGCGAACAGTTTGAAAATTTGGACTTCATAAGTTCCATTTAATTTGAGACTTTGATCAACAAAATCTTTATAATTGATTGTAACACGGAATGGCTTTCTAAAAATCCCTGTTGTTTTATAAACTAACGAACCTTCTCGCCAACCATCTTTTTTTTCACCTATAAAATTTAACATCTTCATCGTTCTAATACGAGGGAGAGAAGAATCGATAGTTTTTTGAAATTCTAAAAAGAATTCCGTATCAGTAACTTGTCGATATCCGACATTAGTCATAACAGCAATAGGAATAATATTGGTTTCGATAGCGATAGGGATTTCTTCCCCAGTCTTTTGAACGATCTTTTCCCGTTTTTTTCTTTCTTTATCACTTTCTTCTTTGAGAGTAATATTAGTTTGATAAGCTGTAACAGTGTAGAGATAGGAGCCGAATGGGATTTCTTTATCGGTAAAAGAAGTGGCTTTTGTGGAAGGAATCAAAATATTTGTTTCCAGCACTGCTTTTTTACCTAATTTGGTATAGAAAGGAGTATCGTATACCCGTTCTATACGATAATAATCGGCATTGGGAACTTGATCCCACATCAGATCCACTTTGTCTTGATAAACGCCATCACTAACGGTTAACTGATAATTGTTAGTGATGGCGAATAATGGGAATCCTAACATTATAAAAAATAATAAAAAATTCATCAAATCTCCTTTAAATGTTTTAATAAATAAGAATAATAAATACAGAATATTTTTATAAAAATCTAGGATCGATAATACTTAATTCTTGAATGATATGTTGGTGAATGTCCTCTGATGGTAAATCTCCATCTATGGTGGATATATAATGATATTGTTTTGTAAGCTCTAAAAATCCTTGGTAAACCCTTTGGTGAAATTCTTGTGATTCTTGTTCTATTCTATCCAAGCCAACTTTTTGTTGGAGTCGTATTTGAGCGGTTTGGTAAGAAGGATTCAATAAAAATGTTTTAGTGGGTTGGAGACCTAATATAGCAACTTCGCTTATTATTTTGAGAAGCTCTAAATCCAAATTACGCCCATAACCTTGATATGCTAACGAAGAATGAAAATAACGATCACTAATTACGACTACATTATTTTTAAGTGCTGGTTGAATAACTGTATCGGTAAGCTGTGCACGGGATGCAGAGAGCATAAAAAATTCTGCCAAAGGAGTGCAGGATTGGGATAAAATAATTTGTCTTAGCTCTTCACCTAATACCGTTCCTCCAGGTTCACGAACGAGGATTGCTGGAATATTATGTTGGTGGCAGTATTCAAGCAATTCTTGACTCTGTAGCGATTTGCCCGAACACTCGATTCCTTCAAAGGTAATAAAACACATAATATCCTCATTTTCGATGTTAAAAAATTATAAATAAAATCTTGATTTTTGTCAAGAAAGAGTTATTTTAGTAAATTAATTGTATTAAATAGTTGACCTAAATGAGAATATTTTCTATAATATTAATAGAGATGTGTATGGTACTATATCCAATAAATAAGGGAGTTTTTCTATGAAAATAATATTATGGAGTTTAATTTTTCTAGGTATCGGTTCGGGGTATGCAAAAACTGCAGACTATATTCTAATGATGTCTATTGAAGATAGGCAGTATTTCTTTACCTCTGTTAAAGAAGTTGCTGATGCCTACAAAAAAAATGGTCGAAAGGCTAAAGCAGATAGTTTTTATCGATCTGCCTTAGATATTTATCCAATCGGAGATATGGCTCATCAATTAGCTAGTCAATTGGGAGTAAAATTAGATGATGATAAGACCTATTCTAATTTTATTATGATGGGTGATCAAGAGTTACAGAATAAGCGTTATAAACAAGCTTTATCTCATTATCTCATGGCTAACGAGCTTTGGAATTCCATGGAATTATACCAACAAATTGCACAAGTTTATACAGCCCTTAACAATAGAGACCAATCATCTTATTATGAAAATCTTGCTCAAGGGCTTGCTAACGAAGTATTGACCCCAGAAATGCAAACAGAAGCTCTAAATACAATGCTCGAAGCTGAATATCAAGAAACGATCAATTAACTATTAATTTAGACTCTGTTAAAATAAGCTGCACATGAGTGTAGCTTATTTTCCTATAGGAAATTATTTAAGGATTATTTATGCCGTTGAGTTTCGAAGATCCCAGTATCGTTTTTGATGTCAATCAAGGAATCATTTTAGAAGCTTCTGCAGGAAGTGGAAAAACTACAATACTTACAGAACGCTGGCTAGCGTCTTTTTTATATCTTTTAGTCTGGGAGAAATATTCAGTTACCGAAGCACTACAGAGCATGACAGCGTTAACTTTTACCAAAAAAGCTGCTTCAGAAATGAAAAATCGAATTCGTCAACGGATACAAGATCTATGGGAACACAATGAATTACCTGAATTTTTAGATCAACTTCGTCAACATATAGGAGAATTTCCTACACCCTTAGAGGAGATTCTTAATACCTTATCTCATCAAAAAACGGATATAGAGGATCTCTTAGCTAGTGCCAAAGTAATGACAATTAATGCTTTTGTCTTGTATATTTTGCGAAGTTATCCTTTAGAATTGAATAAAGATATTGGATTAAATCCTGAAGAAGGCTCTTATGGTATCTCTGCTTCCGAAAAAGAAACACGGATCGTTATGCTCAGAAAATTAATCCAACACGCTCCTGATTATAAAGTATTTCAAGTAGGAGTTCGGCTCTTAGGTTTGAACGCATGGCTTAATTTTTTTGAACAACTACGAGATTTGGTATCTCGATTTGGGGATCAAGCTATTTTTCAAGGATTAGAAGCTTCAAAATATCTCTTAGAGTCTCAAAAAATATCGAAAATTATCTTAACAGATCATCCAGAAGAGGGGATTTATCAATTACTGTGGTCTAGTATCCAGGAATTAATACAAACTTTGGAGCAAGAAAATATTAAGAAAAGTTTACCAAAAGAAAATGCTATATTTTATGAAGTGTTAAAACATTGCACCAAGGACAATTTATTAGTGTTGTTTTCTAAAAATAATTGCTATAAAGAATCTAAACCTGTTAAAGATGAAGAACTTAACCAATTAAGAGAAAACTCCTACCGTAGTTACCAGCGGTTGGTGGATTGTTTGTATAGAATTGTGATCCCACTATTATTACCCATTTCGGAATTATGCACTAAAGAGCTGAAAAAACGCCAAGAGGAATATGGAGAAATATCTTTTGGTGATAGTGAGATAGCTTTATTGGATCTCTTACAAAATCAGCAGTTTCTCAATAAAATTCAATTACGAATGCGTTTTTTCTTTGCGGATGAATATCAAGATACTTCTGATCTCCAAAAAGAAATCTTTGATAAATTAATTTCTTCTGATACAATTAAACCGTTTTTTGTGGGCGATCCCAAACAATCTATCTATAGTTTTCGCAATGCAAATGTCTATATTTTTAATCAAACGATCCAAGAGTTTCAAACACGAAATTATCAATATAAATTGTTAAATACAAATTATCGTTCGGTATTAGATCATGTGGAATTGGTAAACTATCTCTTTACAGATATATTTAATTGTTCTCCGATTACTTATGTGCCTCAACTCTCAAAAAACGATGATAAGGGTCAGTTTGCCTATACTTTGGCTTTAGGATTGGAAGATCAGGAAAAATATCTTGTAAAGGATAAACTTCAACAAGCTTATGGAGAAGCTTTAATTTTTGTACAGGGTATGCTTCAAGAGGGTGTTTCACCTGGAGAGATTATGATACTCTTTCGTAATAGGGTTTCTATTTTAGAGTTCTATCGATTTACAAAAATGTATGATCCCACCTTACCTCTTTCTTCATCGGTACGGGATATTTTATGGGATAGTGTTTATATAAGTCCTTTGATAAGTTTTTTAAAAGTCCTCTTGATTCCTTATCATAATTTAAGTATGATAGAATTATTAAAAACGCCTATTTTTAGAAAATCTGACCTTGAAATCAACGAATTACTTGTATCTGCTGAAATAGATCATAAAACATTATTGGACGTATTACCCGAAAAAGATAAACTCTTAATTCAAGAATTTCTTGTCTTAAGGGATCGAATTCCTTTGGAAGAATTGATGTCTCTTTTGATAAAAGAGACACAATATGAAGCCTATCTGGATTTGATTTCTGAAACTGGAGAAGCAAGAGCTACTTTAGCCTTATTTCTCGAAGAGGCTCAAAAATTACAAATAAAAAAAGAAATGACTTTAGGAGATTTTGTCCGTAGTATTGAAGAAAAAAAACATCATATTGAAGATGCTGAGTTTTCTGGAGAGGAAGGAAAGACACTAAGATTGATAACGATTCACTCTGCAAAAGGTTTGGAATCTCCTTACGTGATTTATATTCATAAGCCTAAGTCGAAAGAAGAAAAAATGAAATTTCCTATTTATTTGGATAAAAAAGTTGCTTTTGATTTCTTAGGAAAAGGGGTGAGCACAGAACATTTGAGTAAAATTTATTTGAATGAATTTTTAGAAGAAGAAAAAAGACTTGCATATGTTGCTTGTACGAGGGCTAAGAAAAAATTTATTTTTTGTGCCGTCCCTTCGATTAATCGTTCTTCTTCGGATCAATTTGAAACCCAGTGGGAAGCTTTTTTCAATAAAGAATTAATTGAAAAAGTTCCTTATTATGCCTCTCGAAAACAGGTGTTTGATGTATCTATTTTCCAAGCCCAAAAAACACACCGAACAATAGAAGATTTATCAGAATACGAACGCCGTAATCAGTGGTTAGAAAAAAATGAAAAGAAGTTTCAGGGATTTCCTCAGTTTTTATCAGTTTCGTTATTATTGGATGCTGAATTTAATCCTGATCAATTTTATGATAAGTATCTACGACGATCCTTTAACTTTTTAGATTCCCTTCGTGAGTTAGCCGAAGAAGAATTTACCTTGTACTCTCCTTCTCTACAGGATGTAGGGACATTAGTGCATATTCTCATCCAAAAATTTGATCGCCCTGATCCTCAAGAAGTGAACGCTTATTTGGAAACATATCATTCCGAGATGAAAGAAGTTTTTGATCAAGTAATATCGTATACTTATGGGTATTGGAATTCTGATTTTTATCAAGAGTTGTTTCAAGATGCGGATATTACTGATAAAGAATGTCAAGTTGCCTACCTTCTTCCCAATGATATTATGATTAGAGCGGTGGCGGATTTATATATTTCTTCTCAAAAACGTACCATTGTTGATTATAAATTATCTATAGGCAAAAACATGGAACGTTATAGTCGTCAGCTCTCATATTACGCACTACTTTCAGAAAAATGTGGACAGCAAGTAGATGAGTTGGTATTATTTAGTTTAAAAGACGCAAAGGCTTATCCCTTACAATGGGATCGTAAAGAAACAGAGATTTCTTTTCAGCGATCGGTACAAAAAGCTATGGAATTACTTACTCATTAATAAATATTGAGGCATGATAAAATATGTGATTATGTTTTTGAATTTTATAAATACTCACCTATGATTAGGTGAGTATTTATAAAAGTTATCGTATAGCTTCGATAAAAAAATTATGTGAGAATATCTAAAATTAAACCTTTTAGTTGGTCGGTGAGTTTAAGGATTTCGATGCGATTTTTTTCATCGTTCAAAATACGTTGAGCTAATGCTCCTAAAGTTTGATCGATTGCTTGAGCGGTACGGAAGAGTTTAGTGCGAGTTAATCCCGATCTCCCCGTTGTTTCTTGGATTACCATATTACGACCAGCTCCTTTGAGGAGAAGGCGGATATGTTTTTTATATTGATAAAAATTCTCTGGTAGAGGCTTTTCTGCTAATAGTTGTCCAATTTTATCAAGCTCTTCTGCTAGTACGGAGATATTACTTAAGGCATGGTCGGATTCGCTGAATAAGCTGTCTAAAATGGATTCTTCAGGGTGTTCCTCAATCATTTGAGAAAAAGATGAAGGACTGATATTTTTACTTTTAGATGGAGAAGATAAAAACGATTTTTTTGATTTTTCAGTATTGATAATTTTCATGATATTGTTTCCTAGGGATGTTTGGAAAACTGTACTAAGAATTCTGATACGAGATTTTCGGTAGTTTTCCCTTGGATCTCTTGGGAATCAAAAAATTTATCGAGAGATTTTTTAACTTCATGATCGTTATACCCCAATGCTCTCATGGTGAGTAAAACCTCAGTTCTTTGTTTGGAGAGAGGGTCGGCATGGATGATACTACTATCACCGATTTCTTTTTTCATTTTTTCTTGAAGATCCAAGATAATTTGTTCTGCTTTTTTGGTGGAGATACCTTTTATTTTACTGAGGCGTGATATATCGCCTGATACAATCGCAATACGAAGATCAGTTCCAGGAATATCACTAAGGATTTTTAATCCTTGCTTTGGTCCAATCCCTTTGGCGGTAATTAAAACTTCGAATAGTTTTTTATCGGCCATACTAGCGAATCCGACTAAATACATTTCTTGCTCTCGGACAATAAGGTGGGTATAGATTGTGTATTCTTGTCCGACATTGGGGAGAGAGATAGATTCGGGGATTAAAACTTCAAAAGAAACACCAGACGATACCTGGATCAATATACTTGAATTGTTTTTTTCTTGGAGAATACCTACAAGAGCTGCTATCATAAAGACTCCGAATTTGTTTGGTGAGAAACAAGAAAATTATTATCAAAATAAGCATCTTGCTTTTTGAGAAAGTTGATAAGATCCTGCTGGAGATATTCTTCGATAACCGAAGCATGTTGTATTTTGAGGATGTCCGCAACAATTTGTTTGCATTCTTGTAAGGTGCTATGTGTTAAAATATAACGAGCCATAGGGATTCCTAAGGGAGACATACTTAGTGTTTGGATACCTAAACCGTATAGGAGACGAATAAAATGTGGCTCTCTTCCCATTTCTCCGCATAAAGAAAGAGGAACCCCATGATTATTACAACTTTGACCAGCTAGTGCGAGCATTCTAATAATAGCAGGATGAGCAGGAGTATGGTAATGAGATACATGAAGATTATTTCTATCGGTAGCAAGAATATATTGGGTTAAATCATTAGTACCAATACTAACAAAATCAGTATGTGGGAGATAATCTTCAATACAAATTAAGGCGGAAGGTACCTCGACCATCATTCCGATAGGGATAGGGCAAGGACTATGATATAATTCAGTATAGCATTCTAAAATAATAGACTTAAGAATTAAAAAATCATCGAGGGTTGTGATAAAAGGAATAATGATCTTAATATTAGGATTAATATGGTGATTTTTTATAATTGCTCGGATTTGTTTTTTAAATTCTCGAGGATCTTGGACAAATAGTCTTGTAGAGCGAAAACCTAAAAAAGGATTATCTTCGTTAAGCGGGGTAATAGTTTCATCTCGAATAGTTTTGTCGCCGCCTAAATCTAGGGTGCGAATATATACGGGCATCTGCGGAACTTTAGTAAGGATATCGTGGTAGTAGATGCTTTGTTCTTCTTCACTGAGTAACGCTTCTTCCAATAGAACGAGGGTTTCCGTTCGGAGAAGACCAATCCCATCTCCTTTATATTTTTGGATTAAAGGAATATCATAAGCGTTACCAATATTAGCTAAAATAGAAAAAGGATGCCCATCTGTAGTCTGATTACCAGAAGCAGAAGAAAGTACTTCTTGTTTATAACGTAGGTGGCGTTGCGAAAGATTTTTGTAAAATGCTGAAGTTTCTAGGCTAGGATTAATTATAATATTACCTGTGTATCCATCCATTATAACCTTATCTTTTTTATGGATATATTCAATTAAATCTTTGACTCCGAAGATAGCAGGAATTTCGAGAGCTTCAGCTAGGATTGCAGCATGGGAAGTTGAACCTCCAAACGCAGTAATAATTCCAATAATATATTTTAAAGGAATGTGCAGTAAATCTACAGCAGATAATGTTTCGGCAATAATAATTTTTGGTTTGGTAATATTTTCGTATTCACCAATGCCCATTAACTTTTCTAAGATTTTGTATCCTATTGATTGAAAATCGTCAAAGCGGGAACGGAAATATTCATTGTTGATTTTAGCGAACTCTTTTTGGATTGCTTCTAATTCTTGAATGATAATATAATTCACCGATGTTTTTTGTTCGGCAATTAATAGAGGGATGCGTTTTTTGAATACAGGGTCATTAAGAATTGCAAGGTATAAATCAATCATTTGTTGATTGGTCTTATTGGAAAGTTCATTGTTATTGTATTTTAGGGCTTGAAATTCTGAATGTAAGGTATCAATTGCTTCAAAATATTTTTGAACCTCTATTTTAGGATCAACAAGGTTACTTGTTTTACCAGATAATACTTGGATAGGATTTACTTTGATAAAAGTAGAACCTTCTACAATACCAGGATTAATAGGAGTGCCTGTTAATTTCACCATTGTTTACTAATATCCTCTTAAAAACATATATTTATATTATACAGAATTTTTTAAAAAAATACAAGATAGTTACTCTATAGAAAATAGAAAAAAAAGAAATTATTTTTGAATAATTAGTAGAAAAAATCCGAGAATAAGATAACTTTATTCTTAATGAGGGAAACGTATGAATCAAATGGTTGAATATCTGGTAATCATGTTTATTAGTATAGGAGTTTTGCTAGGATTAATGAATGGCTTTGTGTCTGTATTTTTTTCTTGGTTTAGTGTGTTTGTTGGTATTGTTATTAGTATGAATTTTTCTTATGGAGCGACTCAAACTTTTTTTCCTCAACATAGCTCTAACATTCTTGTTGTATTTTTAATAGGAATTTCTTTGTTTTCTCTTGTCTATATTTTCATTATGAAAATATCACAATACTTTACTCGTTTTTTTCAACAAATGAATCTAGGAATTTTGGATCATTTGTTAGGAGGAATATTTGGTGGGGTACAGACAATGATTTTTGTTGGATTAGCGGTGTACTGGATTGTTGTTTGGGGCTGGCTTGATATGTCTGCTTACCCAATTTCGATGTTTTCTGTTTATTGGGCGGAGAAAACTATTCTCCTATTAGGTACACAAGTTGATATTGCTAATCGTTTGTTGTAGAATATAATAATTGTATAATTTTAGAAGATTATGGTATAATATTTTATTCCTAATAAAAAAAGATGACTAATGGATAATTTAAATATTTACTCAAAAAATAAAGGATGAGAGGGATCGTGATTTTTAAATACATATTAATATTTTGTTTTTTTATTAGTGCTCCTATCTTTACTCAAGAGAAATCTATTTTATTTTTTAATGATTATATTGATAGTGTAAGGGAACGACTTCCTGATATTCAACTCAACAAACTCAAACGTGTCCAAGCCGAGGCTCAGCAGCTAAAAGCTCTCAAACAAAGAGAATGGAATTTTGAGTTCCGTAGTGGGCTTTTTCAAGAGAGTGATTTTACAGGTAATATTGATTCACCTTTTATATTTCAAAAGGGCTGGGAGCTAGCAACTTCGCTCAATAAAACATTTGTTAATGTTGGTGGGCGGATGAATTTGGATTTTATTTATAGACAATTTACCGCTCAAGGAATTGTTAATGGTATTACGGAACGAAGAGATTTCTTTGTTCCGACATTAACTTTCCAATATGTCCAGCCTTTATTAAAAAATGCTTTTGGGATCTTAGATAGGATGCCGATTGCTTTATCAGGCTTAGAGCAAAAAATTACAGATTGGACAGTAGAAGAGGAGAACTCTTATTTATTGTCGAACTATAAAAAATTATATATGCAGTGGGTTGTTTATGCCCAAATCCACAATTTTTTATTAGAATCGTTAGAAAATGCGAATCAATTAGAAAAATTAAGCCAAGATCAGCGACGTTTAGGATATATTGATGAAGTTGATTATCAAAACACCAAAATGCTGGTTTTAGATATTCAAAACGAACTGCTGGATGTGGAAAGTGTTTATACAAATTTACTATATCAGATTTCTTATATTGTACAAAATAGTAATATCCAACCTGACCTTCAAGAATGGAGTCTTTTGAGTGAGTCTGTCAAACAAGACACTTTTACACCGATTGCTTTTAGTGATACTAGGCAGGCCTTGATTCTAAGTTTTATGGGAGATAAATTAAAGCATAGTGTTGGGGCGTTACGAAATTCTCGCCTTCCTGAATTTAATGCCTTACTTAGCGTCGCTATGGAAGTTTATACAACAAATTCTACCATACAACCTAATGAAACGATTATTGTACCTGCATATTATGCGGGGCTACAGTTTAAATACCCTTTGGGTGATATGGACTATCGTGCTAATCTTACAGAATTTAAAAAGAATAACTTAGAGTATAATTTTTTAATACAGAAATATAATAACGAATTTGATTATAATATACAAGAAAAAATCAGGAATTTAACTTTTTATCGTGATAAAATTGATAATCGTCAAGCCGTAAGACAAACCCTTCA
Organism: Brevinema sp.; assembly: GCA_051649605.1. Lineage (GTDB taxonomy): Bacteria > Spirochaetota > Brevinematia > Brevinematales > Brevinemataceae > Brevinema_A. The sequence continues at coordinate 36,763 of JBOFHK010000030.1, forward strand.
ACAACGGTATAATTTTCAATATCGGTCTTTTACTCAAGGGCGGATGGTTTTAGCACAATTGGTGGAAACGAGAAATAAAATGCTTCAGAATCGGATTGAGGAAGCTGATGTACAATTACGATTAATTTTTGAATATTTTGATTTTAAAGTTATGAACAACGAAGACGAAATTGCTCAAGGATAAATTAAGGATAGCGATGTACCCACGCTTCGGCAACTTGAGCGGTCATTGAACGAACTCTCAAAATATAAGACTCCCTTTCGGTGATAGAAATAGCTCCTAAAGATCCTAAAGTATTAAAAATATGGGAACATTTCATTGCAAGATCGTATGCAGCAAAAATAGCATGTTTTTGTATGGTACGTTCAAACTCTTTTTCTAAATCATTAAATAAGCGAAAATAAAGATCTTGATCAGCAACTTCAAAAGAATAAACGGAATAATCTCTTTCTGAATCTAAATGAAGATCACCATAACTTGTGGTGTCGTTCCATTTAATGTCTTTAAAATGTTCTACACCTTGAAGATACATAGCGATACGTTCTGTACCATAGGTGATTTCTGCTGGAATTACAGGGAGGCTAATCCCCCCCACTTGCTGAAAATAGGTAAATTGAGTGATTTCCATTCCATCAAGCCATACTTCCCAACCTAATCCCCAAGCCCCCAATGTAGGCGACTTCCAATCATCATGAACAAACCGTAAATCATGCTTTTTGAGATCAATACCGATATATGATAGACTCTGGGTGTAAAGATCAAGGATATTTTCTGGAGCAGGTTTGAGTAGGGCTTGAAATTGGTAATAAAACCCTAATCGATTAGGGTTTTCTCCATAACGCCCATCCCCTGGACGTCGGCAAGGTTCTACGTAGGCGACTTTCCAAGATTTATCCCCTAAAGAACGTAAAAAAGTATCAGGATTGAAAGTCCCAGCACCTTTTTCTAGATCATAAGGCTCACGAATTAAACAATCTTGTTTTGCCCAAAATTCTTTAAGTTTGAAAATAATTGTCTGAAAATTATAATCGTTTATCATTTTTTTTATCCTTAAACTTGCTTATTATACTACATTAAATAAAAAAAATCAAATTCTTATTTTGCTGCTTTGATAAGACGATCGTATAAAGCTAAACCTATATTTTTTTTTTCTGGAAGTTCACAAATAATTGTTGGGATTTTTTGTTTGTCGCATTGGAAAAAAGTGTCATAAAGAGAGTGGCTGTATTCTTGGATATTGGCAAAATGGTATACTTTGCGATAGGGGAAAGAATTGGGACTTAAGCATAGTAATGCGGAATTTTCTATAAAAGGAGGGATAGTACCTTGGGGAAATAATATAATAGAAGCTTTGGGTTTGTAGTGGGCAAATTGTGTGCCAGGAGAACGATGTTCTTGTTCGAGATTGCATTGGGGGATAATACCACAAGCTTCGAAAATCATTTCCGAGGTAATAGCACCTGCTCGTAATAGGTAAATATGAGGATATTCGACCTTAATGACGGTAGATTCAAGCCCAATATCTAAATTTCCTCCATCTAAAATAACAACCCCTTGATCTTTCATGTAAAAGCTTGCCATTTCATAAGTTGTAGGAGAAGGTTTACCAGATATATTTGCAGAAGGAGCACAAATAGGTTTTTTTACTTGAGATAAAAACTCTAAAGCGACAGGGTGCTTAGGGATGCGGACGCCTACGCTATCTAATCCTCCAGTAACAATATTCGGTACACAATCTTTTTTTTTTAAGACGAGAGAGAGAGGTCCTGGAGCAAATTGTTCTAATAAGCTTATTTCTAAGGGAGATAACGATTCGGCAACCTGATAGATATCATCAATTGTTGGAACATGGACAATAAGGGGATTATTTGCTGGACGATTTTTGAGCTTAAATATTTGAGCAACACTTTCGGAAGAAAGAGCATTAGCACCTAACCCGTAGACTGTTTCTGTCGGAAAAACAACGCATTTTTTTTGATGAATCGCCTCAACGGCAACTTCTATAAGGAAATCTTGCATTAATGTCGTGCCGTATGACGACGAAGAATCTTGTCAATTACGGTAACATAATTTGATGAATTATCGATTTCAGCGTATTCTAGTCCTAATTTTCGGAAAAGACGCTGGTATTGACTACGAAAATCTTCTTCATGGGTTAATGAGTTTTGGGATAAATTATGGACGCTACGGTGTCCTGATTCCATATCTTCTAATTCTATGATAATAGGTAAAAGAGATGGGATGGTAAACTTTTGTTCTAAGGTATCTTTAATAACAATAGGAATTACTTCGTGTTTTTTTGCCAATGTTCCCAAAGAATGCTCATAAGATGTATCAAAAAAATCACTAAGAATAAAAATAATTGATTTTTTTTTGATTAGCTGGTTGACATGGTTAAAAACAAGTTGTAAATTAGTGGATGAAGATTGAGCTTGATAATAAAAAACATCTCGGATAATTCGGAGAATATTGGAATAATTATGAGCGGGAGGTACGATTTTTTCGATACGATCACTTGTAAGAATTAATCCACTTTTATCATTCGCAAAAAAAGAGGTAAAACCTAGTAGTGCAGTTATTTCTGCCATCACATGCCGTTTGGATTTGGTACTTCCGAAATTTTCTGATGTTGAGATATCTACAATAAAATAAACTTGTAGTTCACGTTCTTCAATAAAAACTTTTACAAAAGGTTCATTCATTCGAGCAGTAACATTCCAGTCAATATCACGTACATTATCTCCAGGAATATAAGAACGCACCTCATCAAATTCCATTCCTCTACCTTTGAAGGAGCTTTTATAATCACTTTGTAAGGAACTATTCACCATTTTTCGGGCTTTAATTTCTAAGTGTTTGGTTTGGGTGACAATTTCTGAAATCGAAATATTTTCCATAGTTAATCCTTATTGCTGTTGATCTTTATCAGCTGTTGTTGAGTCAATGTAATTATTGTTATCTTGCTGTGTTGGGTGATGGATTTTGACCACTTTAATATGGATATTACCCGAAGAAGGACGAAATAGGGTAGGAAAATAAGAAATAATAAGGAAAATCACCCCTAAGATGGTAAAAATAATTAATAGTGGTAACCATAAATAAAAAAGTAAAAAAATACCCAATACCATAGATAAAATCGAAAGAAGAGGTGAGGAAGAGGAATAAAATCTCATATTAAAACCTCTGTTGGTAGATTCTAAAAGAAAGGTTCACGGTATAAAATACTATGTAAAATCATTACAACTACCGTAATCCAACCTGCAGTAGGAGTAATTTTTTGTAAGAAAGTATCTAGTTTTTCCTTAAAAGAAACATTAGGAACCCAATGTAGTAATTCTGGATTAAGGATAAAAGCGTTAATACAAAGCATTAAGGAAGGGATTAAAGCTCCAATAATCGTTGGTCCTCCGTAAAGTGATCCAAAATTAGGACCAAAAAGATTCCAAATACCAAAAAGAAGAGCAATATAGCTTCCATTTTTTTTAGTTTCTGGTAGTTGAAGAAATTGGCAGATTTCTTGTATTTTTTGGTAACTTGGATTGGGGGTTTGTCTATTCACCCACTGAGCAATCTGATCTGCAAGTAACATAATAGAAAATACACATAAAATACTAATAAGTAATAAGACACCTAATATCGACATAAAAACTCCTTAAAATATTGACTAAACAACATTTGTTATCTATATTATATTATATATAAAAAACAGTGTTTAGTCAATATTTTCTGAAATTAACAATAATCTATTTTTAGAATTTTAGAAAAATATACTTGCTAGACCATAAATAATATATTATAATGAATAATATACTATACTATACTATACTATACTATATTATTTATTTGGAGTATTTATGACCATTATAGATAGAAAATTATTTAATATCGGGGTTGTGGGTGTCGGTCATATGGGGCAATATCACGTTAATTTATTAACAAAGATAATCCCTAATAACCATGTTTTTATTTATGATCTTAATTTGGAACAAAGCCATAAAGTGGCTAAAGAATACAACGTAGAATGTTGTGAGAGCTACGAACAACTACTATCAAAAGTTGAAGCAGTTATCGTAGTAATACCGACTTATCTACATTATGAATATGTTATGGCAGCCTTAAAAAAAGGCTTACATGTTTTGGTAGAAAAACCCATTTCTAACAATTTGGCACATGCTCAAGAAATGACCGCTTATGCCCAAGAGCATAATCTCACCCTTCATATTGGTCATGTGGAGCGTTTTAATGGAGCAGTTCAAGCGATTCGTGATTGTATTGATGAACCTTTTTATTTCCAAACCCAGCGAATAGGATCGGTGAGTCGGATTCAGGATGTGGGAGTTGTCCTAGATTTAATGATTCATGATATTGATCTTGTTCTTTCTTTTGTAAATGCTCCTGTGGTAGAAGTTTCTGCTTATGGAAATTCTGTAGTTACCCCCTTTGAAGATTACGCTCTAGCTACCTTATATTTTGAAAATGGTGCAGTTGCTTCCCTAACGGCGAGTCGTGTTTCTTGTTATAAAGCACGAAGTATGACTATTTCTCAAAAAAATAGCCATATCTATTTAGATTACGCGACTAATGATCTTTTAGTTTATCGTAATCAAGATGTTCATTATAATGTTTCTCAAGAACAAATTACTTATACAGAAGGTCATATGATTGACCGTGTTTTTATTCATAAAGACAATCCTCTAAAATTAGAACTAGAATATTTTATTGATGATATTAATGGAGATATATCTGACGGTAGATATAAGCATATTTTATGGGATAGTCATTCCAATCTTTATACCATGGAAGTAGCTTTTATGATTTTGAAAGAGATCGAAAAAAGAAAAAAATCCTAAGTGGTTATTTCTTGAGTGTTTATCAAACGAGAGTCGAAAAATTTTTTTTCCAATTCTATAGCTAATAAAATTTTCAATCCCAATTCTACACTTTGTAAGCGAATCTCATCCCTAGTACCTTTTAGTATAAAATGCTGAGCAAATATCCGTTGTTTCGTGGTAACAGCAGTATAAACTGTTCCTACAGGTTTTTCATTACTACCTCCTGAAGGCCCCGCAATACCAGTAATCGCCAATCCATAATCTGCATTAGACAACATGATCGCCCCTACTGCCATCGCCGTAACACATTCAAAACTAACAGCTCCATAATGATCTAAAATATCTTGAGAAACTTTAAGACAGCTGTGTTTAATCATATTGCTATAAGCGACGATTCCTCCTAATAATATTGCAGATGCTCCTGGTATATCAGTTAGGGATGCGGTAATTAATCCTGCGGTACAACTTTCAGCAGTAAATAATGTTTTTTTTTGATCCTGTAATATCGTAATAACTTCTTGGCATAATTCTTTATGAATACTCATGATACCTTCTTTTTTACCTATATAGTGTACTATATCATCGTATATTTTTATTTTTTATTAAGCCTTATTGTATAGAATACAAAAATATATTATACTAATAAATCATATTAATGTAATAGGGAGAGTACTATGCTATTAAATATTAATCCTACAAATACAGAGTCATGGAAAAAATTACAAGATCATTATCAAAAAATAAAAGATCGAACTATTTATAGTTTTTTCTTGGAAGAAGATAACCATTCACCAACTCGTTTTGATCAACTACATCTTAAGCATGAAGACCTATTATTTGATTTTTCTAAAAATCGTATTACGGAAGAAAGCTTACAATTATTGGTGGCTTTGGCAGAAGAAATACAGCTTGGTGATGCGATAACAAAGATGTTTTCTGGGGATCTTATCAATCAAACCGAACAAAGAGCGGTTCTTCATACCGCGTTACGAAATAAATCTGAGAATCCTATTTGGGTGTCTGGTCGTAATGTAATGCCTGATATTCATCAAGTGCTTAATCAAATGAAAGAATTTTGTGAAAAAGTTCGCTCTGGAGCTTGGAAAGGATATACAGGAAAAACCATTACAGATATTGTGAATATTGGGATAGGGGGCTCTGATTTGGGACCTATAATGGCGGTTGAAGCCTTAAAATATTACAATACAAAATTAAAGATCCATTTTGTTTCTAATGTAGATGGTACTCATCTTGTTGAAACTCTAAAAAATCTTAGTATGGAAACAACTTTATTTATTATAGCGTCCAAAACTTTTACAACCCAAGAAACAATGGCAAATGCAGAATCAGCACGGGCAATATTTTTAGAATCTGCCCGAAACGAAGAATATATTGCCAAACACTTTGTAGCGGTATCGACAAATGTTAATCTTGTTACAAAATTTGGGATTGACCAAGATAATATGTTTGTTTTTTGGGACTGGGTTGGGGGGCGGTACTCTCTCTGGTCAGCGGTGGGATTATCTATTGCATTAGCTTTAGGATTTGAGGGTTTTGATGAGATGTTATCAGGAGCTTATTCTATGGATAAACATTTTTCTGAGACTCCCTTTCGTCAAAATGTTCCTGTAATTATGGCATTATTAGGGATTTGGTATAATAATTTTTTTGGAGCAGAAAGCCAAGCGATTCTTCCCTATGACCAATATTTACATCGTTTTACAGCATATTTTCAACAAGGAGATATGGAATCCAACGGTAAAAGTGTTTCTCGATCTGGAGAAAGTGTTGGCTATCAAACGGGTTCTATTATTTGGGGAGAGCCTGGGACTAACGGTCAACATGCTTTTTATCAATTAATCCACCAAGGAACAAAATTGATTCCTTGTGATTTTTTAGCTCCGATTCATAGTTTGAATCCCTTAGGAAACCATCATCAATTATTATTATCTAATTATTTTGCTCAAACAGAAGCCCTCATGAAAGGGAAATCTTACGAAGAAGTTCAAGAAGAGTTAAAAATATTAGGAAAAACGGATAAAGAGATTGCTATGCTTGCACCCTTTAAAGTCTTTAGTGGAAATAGACCTACAAACTCTTTCTTATTTATAAAAATGACCCCCTATATGCTTGGGATGTTACTTGCTATGTATGAGCATAAAATTTTTGTTCAAGGGGTCATTTGGAATATCTATAGTTTTGATCAATGGGGAGTAGAATTGGGTAAAGTACTAGCAGGAAAAATTTTACCAGAATTAGCTGATCAAAAACCCGTACACTCTCATGATTCTTCTACGAATGGATTGATTAATCATTTTAAGAAACATCTCTAAAATTATGTTGATTTAGTGTGCCATAGAACGAATTATACATTAGGACGTTTGAGGATGATATTACTAAAAACGATAAATGATAGGCTATCATATAAATTTTATGAAGACCCTAAGATAACTATATTACAGAGTTTATGATACAATAGTTTTTTATATCATAAAAACTATTGTATCATATTTAAAAATATGCTACAATAATTATATATGATTAATTCTACTAGGAGGAATTATGAAATCACTATTATTAGTATTCACGCTTATTGCTGTCAATGGATTTGCCCAAGATGGAAAAGCATTTTTTGACCAGATGAAAGGGAAAACAATCGTAGGAAAGTCAGTTGAAGGTGTTGATACCCGATTTGAATTTTCGGCAGATGGTATGACAGTAACGCTGAAAAAAAATTCTGGCTATAATCATACTTTTGTGAAAATGATCAGAGATATTGCTATTTATGAAGGGAAACGTGGTGGAAAAACCCATTACGAAGGATTCCAAGTTAAAGGCGGAACAGTACTGGTTTCAACTAGTGATCAAATTGGTGGAGTCAAACTTAAAAGTAATGTACCAGAAGAGCTTGCTAAAGATTTTGAAAAAAATGCTTTGGTTTTCAAAAGATAATAAGTGTCTAAACGCACTAAATAAAAAAGAGAGTCTAGACTCTCTTTTTTATTTAGTGCGTTTTCTAAATTATTAGAAGATAAATAAGATTTCATATGATAGTTGATTATAGATACTTAAAATAATTAGCTAAACTTTACATTGTTAAATAAATATGTTAATATGAGGATATATTGAGCTTTTGGAGAGTGTGGAAATAGTACTAAACTAATGATCGCTTGAAGAAGAGTAGCAGTGGATTGAGAATAAGAATTTATCCTTGCTATTGCTAGGTAGTTACATTCTTTTTTAACTAGCTTATAAGTGAGAACTCAAAGCAAATAATAAAAAATCAATCAAATAACGATATCAATAATAAGGAGTATATTATGTATATGACATTCCGATGGTATGGATCTAATGATCCGATTAGTCTAGAGTATATTAGGCAGATCCCTAAAATGAAAGGGATTGTTAGTTCTCTTCATGACGAACCTACTGGTGCAGCATGGGACTATAACAAAATTAAATCTTATAAAGAAAATATTGAATCCTATAATCTAAATTTTAAAGTGATTGAAAGTGTTCCTGTCCATGAAGATATCAAATTAGGACGATCGACTAGAGACCAGTATATTGAAAATTATATTGCAACTATTAAAAATTTGGCAAAAGCAGGATTGGAAGTAATTACTTATAATTTTATGCCTGTTTTTGATTGGACAAGAAGTTCTTTAGATACTCCATTTCCTGATGGTTCAACAGCGCTAACGTATCGACATAAAGATATTACTGCGATGGATTCCACCTCTCCCAATCTCACCTTACCAGCTTGGGTCAAGTATTCCAATAAGGAATTAATAGATCTTTTAGAAGCTTACAAATCAGTTGATACAGAAAAATTATGGAGTAATTTTGAATATTTCTTAAAAGCTATTGCTCCCGTCGCTCATGAAAATCGTATCAAATTAGCTCTTCATCCAGATGATCCTCCTTGGTCTATCTTTGGGCTTCCGAGAATTATTACCAATAAATCGGCCTTAGAAAGAGTGTTGTCTATTGTTGATGTTCCAGAAAATGGTCTGTGTTTTTGTACGGGTTCTTTAGGGATTTCTCCAGAAAATGATTGTGAAGATATGGTAAAAACCTTTGCTTCTCAAAAAAGAATTCATTTTGCCCACGCTCGGAATGTCAGTATTGATGGTGATCATGATTTTTCCGAAGTTAAACACACTAATGATGTTGGGAATATCGATTTTACAAAAATTTTAAAAGCATATTTTGATGCTGGATTTGATGGACCAATTCGTTCTGATCATGGACGAATGATTTGGGGAGAAACGGGGCTTGCAGGATATGGATTGTACGATAGAGCTTTAGGAGCTTTATATTTACAGGGGATTTGGGATTCTTTAGAATCTTCTCATCAACGGTAGGATTCACTGATGAAAACATTTATTACGGATGATTTTTTGTTAAAAAATGAAACTGCTCGCTATCTATATCACGATTATGCTAAAGATATGCCGATTATTGACTATCATTGTCATCTTTCTCCAAAAGAAATAGCAGACGATCAGCAGTATCGTTCGATTACAGAAATGTGGTTGGATAAAGATCACTATAAATGGAGAGCAATTCGATCAGCAGGTTTTTGTGAAGAACAAATTACAGGACATTTGGGTGATCCTTCTTATGATGAGGAGCGATTTAAGATATGGGCGGAAGTTCTCCCTCAAACTTTGGGTAATCCTCTCTATCATTGGACGCACTTGGAATTGCTCCGTTATTTTGATATTGATATTCTATTAACCCCAAAAACTGCTTCTGAGGTTTATAAACAGACAAATGCGATTATTACAAGAGGGGATTTCTCTGCTCAGAATTTGATTAAAAAATTTCAACTAAAATTTATTGGTACGACGGATGATCCAATTGATTCTTTAGAGTACCATTGCAATTTACAGGAATGTCAGGTAACACCATCATGGCGTCCTGATAAGATCTTAAAAATTGAGCAATCTTCTTTTAGAGAGTACCTACAACAATTGTCTTTCTTAGTAGGTTTTACGATTGATTCTTTATCAAACTTGATAGAAGCTATTAGTATTCGTGCCAAATATTTCAAAGATAAAGGATGTTGTATTTCTGATCATGGTTTGGATGAATTTTTATTCACTAAAGAATACTCAGAGCAACAGGTAAGTGAGATTTTTCAGAAAGCCTTAAATAAAGAATCATTAACGACAATAGAAATTATTCAGTACAAAAGTTTTTTAATGGTAGAAATGGGTAAAATCTATTCGAAGTATCATTGGGTTATGCAACTTCATATTGGAGCCCTTCGGAATAATAATACCAAAATGTTCCAATTGATGGGGTCAGATATTGGTTTTGATTCGATTAATGATCATAATTATGCCCCTGAACTTTCGGGATTCTTAGATACCTTGATGATGAATGATGCTCTTCCAAAAACGATTTTATATTCTTTGAATCCTCGTGATAATGAGATGCTTGGGAGCATGATTGGTAATTTTCAAGGGGATATTCCAGGAAAACTACAACTTGGTTCTGGGTGGTGGTTTAATGACCAAAAGGATGGGATGGAGCGTCAACTTATTGCCTTAAGCTGTTTAGGATTATTACCAAGATTTGTGGGAATGCTAACAGACTCTCGTAGTTTTTTATCGTTTTCTCGTCATGAATATTTTAGAAGAATTTTATGTAATATACTTGGGACTTGGGCTGAAGATGGGGAAGCCCCAAAGGATTTATCTTATTTGGGGGAAATTGCTCAAGATATTAGTTTTAATAATGCCCATAGATATTTTCTTTCAAAATAATTTATTAAAAAGAAACAAAAAAACTCTTGTATATTATTATAAATATACTATAATATATTTATAATAATTAATATCTATATTAGGAGGATATTATGCCTAAAGAATTGGTAGCAGAACTTTTAGGTACGGCAATACTTATTTTGGTAGGGAATGGAGTAGTATCCAATGTTCTTTTAAAAAGAACAAAAGGTAATGACTCTGGCTGGATTGTGATTACGGCAGGTTGGGCTTTTGCAGTTTTAATTGCTATTGTTATTACAGGTCGTATATCAGGAGCACATCTAAATCCAGCGGTTACCATAGCAAATATTGTTAATGGATCAATGGAGTTGGTCTTAGGGGTGCATTATATGCTTGCCCAAATGATAGGAGCAGTAATAGGAGCTTGTTTGGTATGGATATCTTATAAAGATCATTTCGATGCTACTGAAAATCAAGGGTCAATTTTAGGATGTTTTTCGACAGGTCCTGCGATTCGTAATCTTCCTTTGAATTTTTTCTGTGAAACTTTAGCAACTTGTGTGTTTTTATTAGCAATTTTTGGAATTAACCATCCTGATTCTGGTTTTGGTGCTTTAGGAGCAATTTTAGTATCCAGTAGCCTTTGGGGTATTGGTTTAGGATTGGGTGGAACAACAGGATATTCACTTAATCCAGCACGTGATTTAGGGCCTCGAATTGCTCATGCATTCCTTCCAATCAAAGGGAAAGGGCAATCTGACTGGGCTTATAGTTGGGTACCTGTATTAGGTCCTATCTTAGGAGCCGTCCTTGCAGTTTATGTTTATCAGCTAATTATATAATAAAAATAATAAAAATATAAAAAAACGCAAGAGGTATAATATGTATATTATAGCTATTGATCAAGGTACTACCAGTTCACGTACTATAGTATTTGATGAAAACCAAAATATGTTAGCAACTGTCCAAAAAGAATTTACACAAATCTATCCTCAAGAAGGGTGGGTTGAACATGATCCTAACGAAATTTGGGCTACTCAATATGGAGTGTTGCTAGAAGCATTTAGTAAATCGGGTATCAAAGCGGAAGAAATTAAAGCGGTTGGAATTACTAACCAACGAGAAACGGTTGTCGTTTGGGATAAAAAAACAGGGAATCCTGTCTATAATGCAATCGTTTGGCAATGCCGACGTACTGCCCATTATTGCGATGAATTAAAAGCTAAAGGCTTAGAATCTTATATTCGTGAAAATACCGGTCTTGTTATAGATGCATATTTTTCTGGGACGAAGATTAAATGGATCTTAGATCATGTTTCTGGAGCAAGAGAAAAAGCGGAAAAAGGCGATCTTTTGTTTGGAACAATTGATACATGGCTCATTTGGAAACTGACTGGTGGAGAAGTTCACGTAACAGATTATACCAATGCCTCTCGTACGATGATTTATAATATCAAAACCTTAGATTGGGATGATAAATTATTAAAAGAATTAAATATTCCTCGCTCTATGCTTCCTAAGGTGAAGAGTAGCTCAGAGATTTATGGTACTTTTAAATTTCCTTCTAGCGATGTTGAAATTCCTATCGCCGGAATTGCTGGAGATCAGCAAGCAGCACTATTTGGTCAATGCTGTTTTGAAGTTGGTGAAGCAAAAAATACTTATGGTACAGGTTGTTTTCTACTAATGAATACAGGAGAGAATATTGTTGTTTCTGAAAATGGACTCTTAACGACTATTGCTGTAGGAATTAATAATAAGGTAGAGTATGCTCTTGAGGGGAGCGTCTTTGTCGCTGGTGCTGCGATTCAATGGCTTCGTGATGAATTACGATTAATCGCAAAAGCTGAGGATAGTGGATACTTTGCGTCAAAAATTCCTGATACTGGGGGATTATATCTTGTACCTGCATTTGTAGGTTTAGGTGCTCCTTATTGGGATCCTTATGCTCGTGGTACCCTCATAGGGATTACACGAGGAACGGGGCGAGAACATATTATCCGAGCAACTTTAGAAAGTATTGCTTATCAAACGAAAGATGTTTTAGAAATTATGCAGTTAGACTCAGGAATTACCTTATCAGAATTAGCTGCAGATGGAGGAGCTTCGGCCAGTGATTTCTTAATGCAGTTCCAAACTGATATTTTATCCGTGCCAGTAAAAGTACCAAAAAATAGAGAAACAACAGCCTTAGGTGCTGCGTATCTAGCAGGACTGGCAACGGGGGTTTGGAATAATAAAGAGGAAATTCGATTAACCAAAGAATTTACTAGAGAATACAAACCTTCAATCCTTGAAGCTAACGCTTTGGAACTATATCAAAATTGGCGTCGAGCGGTAGAACGTTCCAGAAATTGGATTGAATCCTAAACAACAAATCGTTAAAAAAAGTAGTTTTATTCGTCTAAAAGATATTAGAAGGATAAAACTACTTTTTTTTTATCAAGATTATAGTCTTGAATATACAATATAATTATAAGGGATTTTAAAAAATCTATTTATACTACTAAGAGACAATCTCTTGTAACGATAAAGATTGTGAGATAGGGTTACTGCGTTGTGAAAATCTTTTGAAGAACAGGGTAGGATATGGCATTTCCTGTGAGTAGGGAAGGATTTTCTAAAGTGAATGGTGTACCGTCAATATTGGAGATGATTCCCCCTGCTTCTTTGATCAAAAGCCAACCACCTGCAACGTCCCATGCGGATAGAGAGAAATAAACAGCTCCTTCAATACGACCAGCTGCTACATAAGCCATTGCTAAGGCTGCAGATCCTGGATTCCTGACAGATTGGAATGTATGAATCATTTGGTGAAATTCTTTTATGTATTTTTCTTTATATGTGCCTAGAGCAATATAGCTTTGCTTGAGATTACCCGTCTTACTAACTTGAATCTTTTCGTCGTTAAGGAAAGCACCTTTTCCTTTGATTGCCCAAAAATATTCTTTACTGTTAGGATCAGCTACAACGGAAACAATAATTTCGTTTTGGTATGCTAACGCCAAACTTAATGATACAAAATTAATTCCTCGAATATAATTATTGGTACCATCAATTGGATCAACAATCCATTGAAATTTAGAATCGCTAGAATTCTGTAAACCCTCCTCTTCACCCAAAATGATATGATCGGGATACTTTTGAGTAATTTGCTGACGAATAAAAAATTCAATTTTTTTGTCATATTCTGTAACTGGATCACCTTCTCCTTTCCAGGTTACGCGATTGGTTTTTACGAATCCTTCTTGGAAAATAGGGACACATTGTCTGATAATTGATAAAGCAGTGTCTAGATATTCTTGATAATCCATAAGTACTCCTTTATTTATTTAATATCTATCATCCAATTTCTTTAGTCTTCTAAATTTCTTAAAAGTAAATTAATATTCGGCAATATTGTTATATTTTTAATCAAAGGTAAATATTGCTGATTATATCTCTTACTAAGTATGAAATATTATAACTTATTTCTATAAATTTTGCAATGATGAGTGTTATCTTCAATTCTTTCACCATTATATCTAACAAGATTGAGAGGGTCAAAACCCCCAAAAAACTCAAAATGTAACATGTTCTCCAAACTTTTTTTCAAGTACTTATTTCGTAAGGACTTAGATCAAGAAAATATTTTGTATCCAGCGTTTGCTGGATAAGACAATAGTATCGCCTTCGTCTCTCTATTCTCTAACCACAAAAAACCAAAGAAATCGCCTAGCTCATGTTATAATAT
>JBOFHK010000031.1:0-4719 GCA_051649605.1 Brevinema sp.
CTGATCCCAAATAGCTGCATTCTCTGCCTTCATTTTTTCCCAACTCTCTTTAAGTCTCTTAAACATCCTTCACTCCAACATATCTATTAATATTTATTCACTTTACAAAAATACAAAAAATCTCTAATCAGGAGGTGCCTATGCAGCACTCTAGTACTATTCTCACCGCTTTCCAAAAATTGGAAAACTCTTTCAACACCCTTAATAACTCCATCCTCTCTCTCAATCAATCATTACTCAATTGTTCCCCCCTTGCTCAAGGAGCTGTACAAAAGATCAATAAAAGCTCTGAGTCTACCGGTCTTCCCAAGATAACTGATGCTCTTGCTGATTTCGCTAAGGATATTGGTAAGGACTTGGTCAGCAATCTTCGTAAGTCTATCTCCAATAATTTATCCAAACTTGGTGAAGATGCTGCCAAAGGACTGGGGAAAAAAATAGTCGGTCAGTTCAAAGGTATGGACTTTTCAGCAAAAGGTATCGGCGGTACTGATGCTAAGATAGGTAAAGGTATCGGCGGTACTGCTGCTAAGATAGGTAAAGGTATCGGCGGTACTGCTGCTAAGATAGGTAAAGGTATCGGCGATACTGCTGCTAACATAGGTAAAGGTATCGGCGATACTGCTGCTAACATAGGTAAAGGTATCGGCGGTACTGCTGCTAAGATAGGTAAAGGTATCGGTACAGTAGCAAAAGGCCTCCAAAGGCTCTCCTCAGGGTTTTCAGGGGTCATGAAAAATTCCCTAAAATTCCTCGCTGCCAACCCTTGGCTCCTCCTAGCCGCCGTCATCATCGGTCTCGTCGTCCTACTCATTAAAAACTGGGACACCGTTAAAGCTGCCGTTCTCCGATTCTTCGCCAGCTCCTGGGAAGCTCTACAAAAACTTGGCTCTTTTTTTGCCTCTCTCTTTGAACAATTCCTCCAATGTAATCTCGGTATCCAAGCCATCGTCCAAATTTGGGACTTCTTTCAAGGACTTATCAACGCTTTCCAAGTCGACGGCCTCACAGGCGCGATCGAATATATCAAAGAATCTTTCTTCAAATGCGTCGCTTACGTCCAAGAGCTATTTACTAATCTTTTTTCTTGGGAGTTTTGGGAAGCCAAATTGGCCGAGCTTTTGGGAATCCTCGGTAATGGATTCTCTATCGTCCAATCCTGGTTTAATAAACCCAATGACTTAGAAACGATCAATGAAGTCAACAAAACCCCTGAACCCAATCTTACCCCAGAACGGAAAAAATCTGAGAAAATAAACCTCTTTTCTCAATCATGCTCCACTCAAACAAAGCACACCAATAACAATAAGTCAATTCGTATCGATAAAGTCGAGATCGCACAAGTCCAAGATTTTGATCATTTTATCTTCCAACTCCAACAACATACTCAAATATCATAAGTATATTTTAACATGCCCTATCTTCACTGTCAAATATTAATACAGGAGCCAATCATGCAACAAAGCGATTGCGATATTCGTATTCTCGACGGAGAACTCGCCCTTACCCAAGGAGACTTCGAGCTTGTAGAAGAAAATGAATGCCTCTTACAAGACATCAGAAACAAACTCATCACCGAGTTTGGGAGCCTATTTTATGATAAAAAATATGGCATTGGAATCTTACGCTATATCCACAATTCTCAAGAGGAGCTGACCCTCCTCAAACTCAAACAGGAGATTCTACACACTCTCAAACAAGATCATCGGATTCATAAAGATTCTATTGATATCCTCATCACCCCTACCATTGATCAACTATCAATCCAAATTAATATCAGCACCAAATGCGGTCAAAAACTTAGCCTCAAATTATAAACTCAAGAACAAAACCATTTATAAAGGAGCATATTATGCCATTAGTAGCCACCAATCTCACCTTACAACTCAACGCACTCGCCAAAGAAGACCTGTCCACCGAAGCAGCAAACGCCAAATTCGCTCAGATCATTACCGACTACCTAAAAACCGCCCAAGTCGTCGGCTCAGGACAAGGATCCAACGGAGGAGGTGCTCTCGTAACAACCGTTACAGGAACACTCCAGTAATACCTATAGAGAGCTGGAGTAATATTTTATCATAAAGGAGGAAACCATGAAAAAAACTCAAGTAGACATCGTCCAAGAAATCATCGAACAAAGTAAAGAGCAGATTCCGCAAATTACGCATTATCGTTCTGGGGGCGTGTTTCGGCTTTTTATTGAAGTCGTTGCGTCGTTCTTAGAAAAAATTTATACCGAACTCGACGAACTTCTGCCTAATCGATTCCTAAGCACCGCCAAAGGAAAATGGCTTGATCTCAAAGCCGAGGAACTTTCGCTTTATCGTTATCAAGCCACCAAAACGAAGGGTTATGTAATCTTCTCTCGCTTCGATACCACATCGAGTATCACGATTAATCAGGGGAAAATTATTTCGACCAATGACAAAAATAATAGCTTACGCTATAAGGTCGTTGCCGATACTATTCTCCCAAAAAACGAAAATTCAATCCTCGTTCTCGTCGAAGCCGAAGAATCAGGCTCTCAATATAATGTCTTCGGTGGTCAAATCTCTGATCTGATCACCCCCATCAACGGAATCGATACCATCACCAATACTTACGAATGGATTATTGAAGTCGGACAAGACCAAGAAACAGACGAAAATCTAAGAATCCGTTGTAAGGATATTTGGGCAGGCTTAAGCGGGGCAAATAAAAATGCCTATGTGTCTTGGGCAAAAAATGTCAAAGGTATTCATGACGTCGTCATCGTTACAATCGAACAAGAGCTTGGGGTCATCAAAGTCGTCTGTAATGGTAACAAAAACACACCCCCTAGCCAAGAAATCCTCAATCAGGTGCGGAACATTATCGATACCAAAAAACCAATCGCTACCAAAGTAGAAGTCCTCGCCCCAAACCCTGTGCCAATCAATATTAATCTCACCGTCTCCATGAATCCCAATCAAGAAACAAGTAAAGATCATATTGAAACCGCCATACGACAATATTTTGAAAATTTAACGATCGGTACTGATTTTGAACCGTCGGCATTGACGAGTACGATATTCACAATCAAAGGGATTAAATCCATTGTTGTGAATACCCCTAGTACTTATATTAGTCAGCTTCAAACGGCACGATTGGGGAATCTCACCATTGAATTACTAAAAACACAGGAGGAATAAGATGCTAGAGCATTTCCATAAATTAAAGATTCCCTTAGCGAAAACTTCTAAAATTTTCGTATCGCTTTTCTCAGCGATTGCTCATTCTTTTGAGCTTCTTCAGGAATCAATTCATACGACGGTACTGCAACAGTTTATTAAAAGTCAATCGGATATAGAATTGTTTGCTCAAGACCGTAGTATCGAAAAAATCAAAGACGAACAATACGAGCAATACCATTACCGAGTCCGAAACGCTTATCAATTTTTGAGACACTCCGCCACAAAAAAAGGCTTAGAAAATATTATCGATCAAGTCATCAAAAAAAAATTTACACTCCGAGAACTCTACCAAGAGGATTTTATTTTGGGCAATCCCTTAGAAAAACTCGGGATGAATACCATCTTACAAAGCTCCCAGAGTTTGTATTTTTTTATTGTAGATTTCGAAGATCCCCTCACCGTCTACGAAAAACATTACCTACAGGAACTCATCGAATACTACAAACCTGCTCATATCGGATTTCGTATTGATGCACAAGTCCTTGATGATTGGATTTTGGGTGATCCTACAGAAAAATTAGGAACACATACTTACCTAGGTGCGTAACAAACAACTATCTTTCTCTAAAAATAAAATAAAATGAGGTATTACCATGCAAACAGAAAGACAAAATATAGCACGCCAATGCTTTTATATGGGGCAAAGCGTCGCCCCAGAACATCTGAACAAATTACAGGATTATAGCGACTACGGACAAGCAAATCTTATTTCTGCTCTACTTGGATACGGTGTAGTCAACGGCTTTGAGATCAGTACGATTGAGAAACATCTCATCGGGGTTACCGCGGGGCTTGCTTTTAATATTAACGGCGAACGACTTGTCTTAGCAGAAGGACGACAAGTCAACCTCTACGAGCATATTCCTAATATCGGAGAGAAAACCATCCAACTTGGGATTGTTCTTGATTACAATAAAATCGATCCTACCTTGGACAGTATCGGGAATAACATCCACACCAAATGGATTCCAACGGTAAAATTTCTCGCTCAAGAAAACCTCCCTCTCGGAACTCTCCAATTAGCAGAGATTACTCTTAGCCCTGTTTCTATCGTAGAAATCCGATCCACTAAGGTTAATTTCACCACTCTACCCAAACAAATCCAAAATACTTCCGCTCTTACTACCACCAACGGTGATGCCAATCTACAAGGAAATATCCTCTCTCTATTGGCTCAAAAGAGTCTTTCTCTCAATGCACCACTCATCAATCTCATCACAAATAATCTCCAAATTAACGGTACTCCCTATATGGAAATCGGTAGTAACAATAATGGGAATTATGTTAAGTTTGAGAATGGATTGCTGATTTGTATCTGTCATTCAACTTGGAAAGCTCCTACTCCAGAAACTACCTACTCTGGACATAATTTTACTTTCCCTTTTGCTTTTAAAAATCCTCCTATTTATATCAATGGGAGTATCCATATAAGAGATCTACCCCTTTATTTCCATACTCAGCCTGGCAGCTCTTTGTACTTTAATAATATTAGATATAACGGAGGTTA
>JBOFHK010000032.1:0-3862 GCA_051649605.1 Brevinema sp.
GATATTGAAACAACAATTTTATCACTAAAAACAATTAGACTTGATGATAGAAAAAATAAAACTCTTAAAGATCAGATCAGTGATAACAGAATAAAAGAAGTTTATGAAATATCCGTATCAGATCATTTTTACAATAATAGTGCGACACGTTTCGTAATGAAAAGTTACGACATGTTAAAAGTAGCTTAAGAATAAGCGAATTAACAGAGAACTGTATTTTCGAGAAGTAGAATGAAGGAGTAACGTCCTGAAATGCTTCCTCTGATACTCCGATATGCGATTAGGTTCTAACTAAATCTAATGGTGTAAAGCTCGGTGAAGTCGGTTGAGAGTTATCCCTAACATGTAATGATGAGGAAATGCGAACCAGAGGTGGTCGAGATAATGATAGATCGGGAGTCAAATCTATATGGCTAGAATGTACGAGGGTACTGACAAAGTTGCGAATGAAAGAATCTAAATGTAGATATAGTAGAAATGCTATACCCGCAAAATTGTGGGGTAAGTGGCGATTAGTAAGAAGTGTTGTTATGAAACTCGCTATACTGTTACAGGCAGTATCAAGCTTACAGGTTCAAAGTAACGGCCTAAGTGGATTTAATGATAGAAAATATGGAACGTGGAAAGCAAGACACAACAAGAACCTAGTTAGAGGGTTGGTGAATATAAGTTAAGGATTTAACGAAATTTCTTTAGTCTTGTGAGAGTAGGGGCATAGTACCAATGAAACCATGATAATAAGTGGTGGAGGGATAGCCCCAAGTCAATAATTTTAAGATTATTTTAATTTAGAATTAATAGATGAATGGTCGCAAACCGAGATAATAAAGTTTCCTAATTCTTAGGAAGAAGGAGGCATACAATCTATGAGTTTAATAGACTTGATAATTGACGAATCAAATATTCAAAGAGCAATTCATACGCTAAAAAGTAACAAAGGGAGTAAAACTCCAGGGATGAATGGCGAGACCATAAAACACATACTAAAGATTGAAAAGAAAATAGTAAAACGAATTAAATATGAATTAAAGGGCAAATATAAACCTGGAATGATAAAAAGAGTAGATATTCCAAAAGGTGATGGAGAATTTAGACCGTTAGGGATACCTGAAATTTACGATCGAGTAGTTCAATTATGCTTTAAACAGATTTTAGAACCTATAGTTGAAAAAAGATTCTATCACTACTCTTTTGGATTCCGTCCAGGTCGTAGTGCAGAACATGCGATAGCAGGCTGTTATCGGTTAGTAAATATCTCTAAGTTACATTTTGTTGTAGATATTGATGTAAAAGGTTTCTTCGATAATATAAATCATAATAAGCTAATAAAACAGCTGCAAAGATTTAAATCTATTGATAAGAAAACCTTATCAATAATAAAATGTATGTTAAAAGTCGAAACTGCAATGCCGAATAAAGAAATTGTTTTTTCAGAAAAAGGTACTCCTCAAGGAGGAATATTTTCACCACTATTGGCAAATGTGGTTTTAAATGAACTTGATTGGTGGGTTCATTCCCAATGGTTGGGATTAAAAACAAAAATTAAATATTCTTGTCCTAGCAATAAGTCAAGAGCTCTCAGAACTACAAAGGTAACAGAAGTTAGAATTATCAGGTACGCAGATGACTTTAAACTCTTTTGTAGAGATAGAGCTTCAGCAGAAAAGATGTTCAAGCTTGTAAAAATATTCTTGAAAGACAGATTGAAGTTAGAAATCTCTGAAAAGAAATCTAAAATAGTTAATCTAAGGAAAGAATATAGTAACTTCTTGGGATTTAGGTTTAAAGCTGTAATTAAGCGTAAGAGGCGTATTGCAAGGTCATATATTTCGGAGAAAGCAAATAAAAGTATAAAACAATTAATTAAAAAAGAGATAAGAGATTTACAAAAGAGGCGGACTGCCCAGCAAGCCTTAAAATTTAATTCAGTAATACTAGGAATTCAAAATTACTATAGTATGGCCACAATGGTGAATAGAGATTTAAGTAAAATTGGCTATATAGTAGACAAGTCATTGACTAGTAGGATAGGTAATCCTACTACCAAGAAGGATAGCAAATACAAGCTCCGCTATGAAAAATATAACCTAAAAGTATGGAGTATAGCAGAAGTAACATTATTCTCGCTACAAGCTTGTAAACATAGAAGACCAAAGCTATTTTCAGCGAAAAGTAATATTGGAATAGAAAAAGAGCAAACAGAGGTAGGAGAAGTAGATGATTCTCGTTTAAGAGCAATCTTAAGATTCAAAAGAAACTCAGTTTGTGAAGTAACGGGTGAATATATTAAAAACGAAGATGACGTTTATGTTCATTGGATAACTCCAAAAGAATATGGAGGAACAGATGATACAAGCAACCTGATGCTATTAAAATCCTTATTTAAAATATTATTAAAAGATGAAAATAGAGATAACTACTATAAAGACAATGAAAATTATCAAAAGATATTAAAAACACTTTCTAAGTATAAATAAGATATAAAATTATGATGGAACGCCGTGTGCGGTGAAAGTCGCACGCACGGTGTGGAGCGGGGGAAAACTTGGAGATAATTTCAAAGAGTTACCTATCGCTATTAATTCAAAAAGGATATTTGGTTTATAATGGAGATATTTTATTGGAAATAGAATCTAGTGTTGCACGAACAATTTATATGTTGGTAGAAAAATTAAGATTTAACAATCTTTATTTAAAGTTGGATACTGTTTTTTTAATAAAAAGGATTCCATTAAAATATAATAAAAATGGATTATATAAAACTATAAAAACATTAGAAAAAGCATTTCAAGAGCTTTTAAAAAGAAATTTAATATCTAACTTTAAAATAATTAAAGAATCAACTTGGGAAAAATCAGAAGTAGAAATATTTTTTGATGAAAGCTCTAATGAAGATAAACAAAGTCGATTTTATGAAGACAGGAACGACTTTAGAAAAATATTAAGTTTATCTGGAGTAAGTGAAACTGAACATAAAATGATAGAAGAAATAGAGGTAATTGATATAAATAAATCATCAACAAAAAATATAAAAGTTACTTTGGAAATGATAGATCAAATTTTAGAATTAATGCCAATTAAAGCAAAGTCTTTAAAAACTCTTCCAAAAGCAATAAAAGAATCAATTGAAAAATATGGATATTCCAAAGTTGAAGCAGTGGCAAATTACATGAAAAAAAATAAAGTAGAGAAGATTCGAGCATATTTTATAAAAGCACTGGAAAATAATTGGGTAGAAGATGAAGAAAAATCATTAGGACTGGATAAAACGCAATTAAAGGTAGAGATTGTTGAAAATACTACTGCAAGTATACCTAAATATAATGAAAGCCTATATACAAAGTTTGAGAAGCTACCAATAGAAATTCAAAACGGAATAGAAACATACGCATATAGAGAATACATACAAAAATGTGGAATAGAAACAAAAATACAAAAATTAGCATTTACAGCAAGTAGAAAAAAGCATATATGTGAGTTTTTAGAAAAACATTCCGAAATTCTAAAAGATAACGTAGAAGATTTAGAAGAAAAAAACAAAATACAACCAGAAATAAAAGAAGGCATTATTGAAAATACAGAAGAAATAAAAACAATAATAACTGAATCAATTGAGTTAGCAGATATGGCATTTTCATATTCAGAAGAAGAGAAAAAAAGATTGATATTAAATATATTGAAAGAGGTAATTCCTTTAAGAAATACAAAAGTACTAACATTAGAAAAATTAAATAAAATAATAGATAGTTATATAACTATCTAATTAAAAAAAAGAATCTGTTAGAAGGTTCTTTTTTTTGTCATTCATTAAAAACGTTAAAAACAAAAATATATACTCTTACGGATTGACAAAAGATTCTAA
>JBOFHK010000033.1:0-12016 GCA_051649605.1 Brevinema sp.
TCAGCCCCTCCACTTTTTTTAGACAACCACTGTCTTTGTCTTTTGGGAGTCATTGTATAAATACGAGTGTAACCTTTGTCGCTAAATTCTTTCGTGACATCGTTGGTAATGGAAGAATCTATCTGAAATACTTTGAAGTTGCTTGATGAGGAAAGTATACCTTCGACAGTAGATAGGCAAACGATTTCATTCTTAAATACGATGTTCTCAGTCTTTCCATTGAAGGATACTACCCCGATTTTTTTATAGCTGTTTTTCCCTAGGAAGAGATTAGCAACAAATTTGCTACTGAACTTATCTTCTGCTTCTGAATCAGTCTCCTGCCTCTCTTCATGTGTCCATTGGGTGAGTCCTCGGGTGGATCCGATTTGAGCAAGGGCGTCTTTGAGACCTGCATCTAAGACTGCGTCGCCTGTCCCTTTGACCCCATTAGGTAGGTCAACAGCAGTGGAGCATGCTCAAAAAAGTAATAGTACGCTTAGTACCAATAGTGATTTCTTCATATGAAATCCTCCTATATTTTTAAATAATATCCCTTTTTAAATCAAAATAGATATTATAGATATTGTTGTTGATTTATTTTTATTTCTTTTTATATTTGTATTTCCTAATACTTACATTGCTTAATAAAAAAACTCATAAGTAATCCTTATGAGTTTTTTATGGTATTATAAAATAGGCGTAAAAAAAGCTTATAGGGCTACATGTGTTCACCCTTCAGAGCTATGATTATACACCATATATCCCTTTACGGACATACAAAACCGCTATGAGCGTTATTGTAATATTATCCGTATAGGATATACGTGTATGTTTTGAAACATAAAGTGCATAAATCAGTCCAAAGGGTGAAGAATTTTATTATATATTAAAACACTATTTTTATCAATAGTATTTTAATATATTTTACACTAAAAATTACGATACACTATACAGAAACTTATATCAATAGGAGACTAATTAGGAAAGAGAATATTTAAAAATAAAAAATAAATGATCTTTTTTTACTGAATAGAAAAAATTGTAAAAATCCCTAGGACAATAAATAGCTTATATTTATTATTCTAGGGATATTGTTTTGAGAATATTTATTAAAAGTGACTAATCGATCGATCGGTAGACGCTAGGATAAATTGCATTATAATCGGCACGATATACAAAAACACCATTTTGGATTAAGCGGGAGGTAGGGCAGGCTATCGGTAAAGAAATATCACTTTCCCCAGCCCCTTGATGGATTAATTCTAAACGGAGATCAAAGAGAAGTTTTTTTTGCTGATCGACTTCGATATAGGTAAATGGTACTCTTGTACCAAATACACCAACATAACTACCGAAAGGAGTTTGATCCATATCAGAAACGATTTGTGAGTAAACTAGTGTATTATTAGTGTCTTGATGACGATATTCCCATTTTATTGAGGCGGTCATTGTCTCTTCGTTGACAGTAAATACCAAAAGGCGTGATCCTTCTTGTGGAGAGAGACCGTCATTACCAGAGTTATCAAAGACCATAAAAGTATTATTGGACAAGAAAGTCAAAGCATGAGGATGATCGGGGCCTTTAGCTCCCTTAAGAATATAAGGTTTTAAAGCAGGGATATTATAGACATAATCAATTTCTTCAGGTAAATTGTAAAAAATTAAATTTTCGGTAGGGAGGACATAATCGTCTCTTATAAAAATCCATTTTAATAGCTGTGTTTTGTAGTCAAAAGCAAAAATCCCATGCTGGCGGAAAGAAAAATAAATTATCTCTTTTGCTTCGTCAAAACTAAAGGCATTGATATGAGCCCAGTCAATGGCATTTTGATTAGGGGGCATCCCAGGATAACGAATCTCTGATTTGAATTCATCAAAAGGATTCTCTTCGGAATCAAAAATAAATTTTTCTAATCCTGTATTGTCCTTAGGATCGTTATTAACGGTTTTTCTAATCCAATCCCCGATGCGAATTTCTTGGATAATCTTACCTTTGGGGTCTAGTTCTAAAATAGTATCTTCGACGCCGTATTGAGATTTATCCAAGACAAGGATATTTCCATTGGAACGGCTAAACATATCATGATGAAATCGTTTATCGGCTTCTGGAATCGTATAACGATGAGTTTTTGGACCTTGAATGGTGTTAATTTTTTTACCGAGCATATTGAATGTTAAAACTTCAGGCTTTACGGTATTTAAGATAGAGAATATGACTTCTCCATCTTGGGTAGTAAATTTCATCCCATGAAGCTCGTCTTTACTTTGTAAGTACCACCGAATTTTTCCATAATTATCGGTAGCGAAAAGATCTGTCAACGTACCGACAGGGTTAAAGAAATCTAAAAAATTAGCTCGCTCTGGAGAATCAATTCGTTGGTTACTTAGTACGGTGATTGATTTGATGATTTTGGGAACTGTATTGGTAATAACAATCTGAATTTGTTTTTCTAAAGAGGGGGTACTAATTATTACGGTATTGGTGTAATCAAAGTATAGACCCAAAATAGGAAATACGGTATTGGTCGAATTGTCCCATGTATAAGAAATATCGGAATCATCCTGCCCTTTAACGGTAATGGTTAAGCTATCTTTTGAGGGACTAAGATGAAGCTCGGCAGAAAGGGGAGCGTTTCCATAGGGATTAATTTTGAGGAACTTAGTTGATTTACTAATAATCAAATTGTCAGCGATCTGATCCAAAGGAGTATTTTGGGGTGTACAAGAAATAAACAAAAATCCTATGAGAAGAGAAAATAAAATATGCATGGTATTAATCCTTGTATAAAAATTTTTAAGCTGCAGTATCAACTACTGCAGCTTAAAATATTAACTAGATAAGACTAATCTTTTTACTTCTCGAGAAGTTCTTCAAAAAGCTCTTCGATGTCATTAAGGGCTTGTTGTTCGTCAAGAACGGATACTTTTTGGAGAAGTTTTTTAGCAGTATAGGCCTCATCAGAGTGATCTTGAAGGATATGCAATACAAAAGGCATAACTCCTTCTTTTTTTTCGCTGATGACTTGGTCTTTGATCGCTAATACGCGGTCAATAGCTTCTTTTTCGAGAGTCAAATATTTTTTAACAATCTCAGTTATAGTCATATTACCTTGGATTTCATCGTATTTATCAAGTGTTTTTGCATAAGAAAATGCATGTTCGCAATCTTCTCGAGCTTGTGCCAAAAAGAATTCGGCTGCTTTGAGGTAACCAGCTTTTTGAGCGTGGATTGCAAGGTCAATAAAGCACTTTACTGCTTCCATTTCTTTTAAGACTTCGTCTTTCATTAATTGTAATGCCATAAAAATCTCCTGTATAATAAAATTATATATTTATAATTTTATTATACAGGATTATCTATTGTGAGTCAAGAGTTCTTTTAGTGTTCCGCTAAGGGTGAATTCTAATCTTGAGTTTCTTCTTCGTCGTCTTCAAAAAGCTCTTCAATATCAGATAGAGCGTCTGATGAGAATAGAATTTCAATTTTTTGGAGAAGTTTTTTTGCTTTATAGCAATCTTCACTATGCCGAGACATCATATCTGTTAAAAAAGGATAGACACTACGGATATTTTTATCTTTAGCTTCTTTATACATTTCGCTAATTCGTTCAATGGCACTATATTCTAGCTCATAATATGATTTGGTGATATCGATGATTGTTCGATCTTTTGAGGAGGGAGTGTAGTCTTTATCGATTTCTCTTGCATAAAGAAACGCATGTTTACAATCTTCTTGAGCTTCAGAAAGAAAAAACTGAGCAGCCTTTGTGTAGCCTGATTTTTGTGCCTCAATAGCGTACTCGATGAAACATTTTACCGCTTCCATTTCTTTGAGAACTTCACCTTTGATTGATTCTAGTGCCATAGATGGCCTCCTATAATATTTTTATTTTCTAATCTATTGATTATCTTTTATAAATATACTAAGATTCTTAAAGAAGGGCAAAAATAATTCAAAATAGTTGACAAAAAATTAAAAATAGGGTATTTAAAATAAGTAAATGAGTAAGTATATCTAATAAAAAAAGAAGGTAATATGTTAATGAATGATCTGTGGAAAAAAATTAAAAAAGACCCTTTTGGGATTTTGGGACTTCAAAATAACCAAGGTTCGTATTCAGTGAAAATTTTGAATGGGCAGGTTGATGAACTAATCCTCTGTGATAAAAATTCCTCACAGGAATATCCTTTATTCCGAGATAAATATGGTTTTTTCAACTGGGAAGGGAAGCAAGCTTTAGACTATGTGATTAAAAATCGTAAAAATAATCAAGAGTGGATCGAGCAAGATCCTTATTTGTTTGGTTCAGTGATTAGTGAATTTGACCTCTATCTATTTTCCGAGGGAACACACCGAAGGATTTGGGAAGTTTTAGGCTCTCATGTTATCGAACACCAAGGAGCTACTGGCACAGTATTTGCTGTTTGGGCACCTCATGCCATTAGTGTTCGGCTTATTGGTGAGTTTAATGGTTGGGATCACAATCGCTTTTATATGCGTCTTCGAGGCTCGACAGGGATTTGGGAGTTTTTTGTTCCTGACCTTACCGATCCTGTCCTATATAAATTTGCAGTCGAAAGTTATAATGGGGTAATCGTAGAAAAGAGTGATCCTTATGCCGTATATGCCGAACTACGCCCCAATACTGCTTCTATCTCTTATAGTTTAGGGGGATATGAATGGGAAGATCAAGCATGGATGGATATTCGTAACCGTGGTATTGATCGCCCCTTAAGTATTTATGAATGTCATTTAGATTCGTGGATTAGAGACGATGATAATAAAGCATTTTCTTATAGAGATTTGGCAGCTCCTTTAGCAGAATATATTTTGGAACACGGATTTACTCATATAGAATTAATGCCTATTACGGAATATCCTTTTGATGGTTCTTGGGGTTATCAGGTTACAGGTTATTATGCTGTAACTTCTCGTTATGGAACACCTCATGATTTTATGTATTTTGTTGATTATATGCACCAACAAGGGATAGGGATTATTTTGGATTGGGTTCCTGCCCATTTTCCTAGTGATGCTCATGGATTGGCTAATTTTGATGGGACTTGTCTCTACGAACACGAAGATGAACGTTTGGGCTGGCATCATGATTGGGGTACTTATATTTTTAATTATGGTAGAAAAGAAGTACGACAATTTTTAGTGGGTAGTGCTTTATTTTGGATGGATATGTATCATATTGATGGACTCCGCGTAGATGCAGTAGCTTCTATGTTGTATTTGGACTATTCTCGAAAAGAGGGAGAATGGATTCCCAATAGATACGGGGGGCGGGAAAATTTAGAAGCAATTGAATTTTTACAATCTCTTCACGCTGAGATTGATCGCTATTATCCTCAAGTAATGACTATTGCCGAAGAATCTACATCCTATTTAGGGGTAACCGCTCCAACGATAATGGGAGGATTAGGGTTTACTTATAAGTGGAATATGGGTTGGATGAACGATACGCTCCGATATTTTGGAGTAGATCCGCTCTTTCGTTCTTGGCATCACGGCGAAATTACGTTTTCCTTGATTTATGCTTTTAGTGAGCGTTTTATTCTTCCTTTTTCTCATGATGAGGTTGTTCATGGAAAAGGCTCTTTACTGGATCGGATGCCTGGTTCAGAATGGGAAAAATTTGCCAATCTTCGTCTCATGTATACTTATATGTGGGGGCATCCTGGAAAAAAATTATTGTTTGCAGGGCAGGAATGGGCACCTTGGCAGGAATGGAGTGAATCACGTTCTATTGATTGGCACTTAAATCAATACCATCTTCATGCAGGAATGAGACAAGTAATTAAAGATCTCAATCACATCTATCAAAACGAAACAGCATTATATCAGCTTGATACCAATCCCTATACTTTTACTTGGTTGGATTGTGATAACAAAGATTCAGGGCTTCTGATGTGGATAAGACGAGATTCTCACAATAATCAAGTGTTGATTGTCCTCAATCTTAATACGATTGTAAAGATTAATTACCGAATTGGTGTACCAAGTAAGGGTGCCTATCAGGAAATGATTAATACGGATCGTTCTATTTATGGAGGGGCAAATATTCTTAATGCAGAATATATCCATACGGATGATTTTTCTTGGCAAGGACAGGAGCATTCATTAGTATTTAATATTGGGCCTCTTGCTGCTGTTATTTTTAAAATCTATCCTCATTAAAGGAGCTTATTAAAAAATTGAATCATATGGTATAGGACGGAGAAAGATGTTAGGAATCGATTTAGTGGAAATTCTACGGATTCAGAAATTTATTGATACAAAAACCCCGGATAAACTACTGAGGATTTTTACTCACAACGAAATCAAATATGCTCACGATTCTTACCATAAGTATCAACGTTATGCTGTTCGTTTTGCCATTAAAGAAGCTTTTTTTAAAATATTTCAATACGGTATTTTTAATGAAATAGAATTTAGTAAAGACCCTTCTCAAATAAAATTATATGGTACAACCTTACAAAAATGGCGGGATTCTGGTTCACCTCAAATTTTTGTAAGTGTTTCTCATACAGAGCATTATGCTGTAGCAATTTTACTTTTAAAGTAGAGTCAGTAAATCCAAAGGATTATCGATACAAATATCCGCTCCCACTTTTTTTAACTCTTCAACGTTTCTAAAACCCCAAGTAACAGCAATAGGCTGAATACCTGCAGCGAGAGCCGTTTTAATATCTGTTTCTCCATCACCTATAAAGGCTGTATTAAGAGGATTAAGATGAAATTCTTTGATGATTTGTAATGTTGATTGGGGATTTGGTTTTAGAGGTACGGAAGGTTTCCCCCCTGCAATAGCAATAAAATCCCATTTAGGCATTAAAAAATTGACCATCTCTTGGAGAAAAGCTTCTGGTTTGTTGGAGATGATTGCTATGGGGATGTTTTTTATCATTAATTGATCCAGTAAGAAAGGAATGTTAGGATATAAAGCAGTGTTTTTTTTCCAAGCTGTACTATAATGCTGAGCCATTAATTCTAATGAGCGGACAATGATTTTTTTATTTGTTTGATATTTTGTTGGTAACGAAGAAATAACTAAGTTATCAATACCATAACCTATCCTCTGACGGATTTCTTCTAAATTTAATAGTTCAAAATTTTGCTGTGCTAGAGCAAAGTTAACAGAGTCTGCCAGATCTTGGATGGAATCTACTAGTGTGCCGTCTAAATCAAAAATTACCGATTTAATCATATCAAAATGTCCTTAATATTGTTGGTGTATCTGCCGTAATGCTGGATGGTTAGGAGTGAATTGTTTACTTTCGGTAATTAGTGGTAAAGCCGCTTTTTGTTTGTTATTTTTTAAGAAATTTGTAATTTCCTGTTCGTACAGAATCCCGAGATTATTAATAACATTTTTATCTTTTTTAAATGATAAGGCTTGTTTATAAAATTCGATTGCTTTTATAAAATTTTTTGTATCAATAAAATGTTGTGCGGAATTCACAGAATATGCAAATCCATTTTGAAGGATAAGATAATGATTACCTAATTTTTCTTTAGCTGTTATCATCGTTTGAACAGAATTTTCGAATTGCTTATTGTCATAGTTACTTTTGGCCAATCCAGAATAATAACAAGCTAAAGATTCATCGGTAAGTTTTTTGGGGAAAGTATCTAAAATGGCAAGGATTTTAGGATTAGCCTCTAATCTTTTGCTATTCTTCAGATCGTTGAGAACAAGACCGTGTGTGTATTCTTGAATCAAGCTTTGGGCGTCTTTATCTTTGGAATTATATTCCCAAAATCCTTTAATAAAATAATTGGCTTCATCAAAATTTTGATTGGTTCGTATATGGTGGAGAGACATTCGGACAAAATAGCTTTTTTGAAGTTTTTGGAAACCATCTGTTGTGAGGTAAGGTTGGGAAGCTTGTATCAGATGTGCTAAATCTTCTTTTGAAGCTTTGGAAATGATCATTTGTTCAAGGACGCGGTCAACCCCTTTAAGGTAGTTGTCTTTAAGCATATTATATTTAGGAAATCTCTGAATACCTTCTTCTAAAATGGATAAAGTTTTAAGATATTCTTGGAGAGAAGCTTTATTTTGGGTATAAATATAGTAAGAGTAATTGAGATACCCTGCGATGAGATTTTGGTGTTCACTTGAGGCGTTTGCTAAAAATACCTGGGCTTTGATCATATTTTGAAAAGCCTGATCGTATTGTTTTTTTTGAGCATCAAAATAGGAACGGTTAGAGTAAAGAAGACCGAGTGTTTCATTCCAATTAATCAACACCTTTTTTTGGTTACTCTTATAATTAAAGCCTGTCAATCGGTTGAACCGATCTTGTACCGATCGATCTAAAGAAATTGCTAATCCATCTCTCATCGTGTTTTCGATCTCGATTTTTTTACCATCTAAGGTTGCTGATGTGTAGACATGAGTTGGAAGAATAATAGATTCTACTTGAATTCCAAACGCTTTTAACATAATCATCATCAAAATTGTTGCAGATAAGCAATTGAAATGACCTGTTTCAAAAACTTCTTTTAAGGTTGTTGAGGATAGTTTGTAGGCACTATATACATGATCATGGAGATAATAGCCAATTTGCTGAGCAATTTGTGTTTCTGTGGTGTTTGCAGGGAGAGATTCTTGAATATCTTTTTTCCAGCGTTCGATCTCTGATTGATAAAAAGAATAATTTTGCGGTTCTACACCACTGGCGATCAAGGCTGATAAAATATCTTCTGTATTTTCATAGTGTTTCAAAAAATTTTCTTCATATTGATGTGTGGGAATAATAAATTGGGAATAAAAACTATGGGTAAAAGTAGTACTAAGCACGGAATATAAGAGTCCGAGGGCGATAAGTTTTATAGAATTAATTTTGTTCTTCTGTGTATAGGGGGATAACATGGTCTTGCTCCTGTTGTTCATGGATTTCTAGTGGAATAATACGGTTTTGATGCTCGTCGCTTAAATTTTGGGATAAATTATGAGCGGTGTTTGTTTTATTTTTTTTTGTGATAAGGACATCAACACTTATAATAAATGCTAATAATACAATACTAATAAAGGTTGTTTCAGGAAATATTAATCCAATTAATGAGAGCAGTATTCCTATAAAAATAGTAATGTGTAGTTTTGGATTACTCACATAAAGCGTTAGATATTGATATAAAATAAATATATTCAGAATAAGTTGATAGCTTATCGGTTTTTGAGTGATGATTGTTAACGTCGAAAAACTCCAAAATAAGAAATCACAAAAGGGAAAATAGTTTTTATAAGAAAATAAACTACTTAAGAAAAATAAAGTCATTCCTAAAAAAGAATAAGGGAAATATAGGATATCACTATAAATAGTAATAGGAGAAAGCACCAATAGGAGTGCGAGGATTTTATAAAGTACCAAGATACACCTCCTATAATATAGTTCTTTTTACTTATAATATAGCATATTTTTCTATGATAATCTACACTTGAATCAAATATTTCATTGTTTATTTGAGAAGAAATATAAGAACGTTTTTTCGATATTTTTATAGAAAAATAGTATAATAATCTATGTTAAATAGATAAAAAATATCAAAAGGAGTTTTCAGTGAATATTGAGTTAATCTATATTTCACCTGATCCCGAAGGGACATGTGAATACGGAGCAAGGATTTGTTATGATTCTCATATTAAGATGACAGAAACAAGTAGAGAATCTTTTTTACCAACACTTTTAAAATCTGGTCATAGTTCCGTGTTTGAGCATAGTTCTGCTAGTTTTAGAATCGATGAGATTAGTCGTACTACTTCTCATCAATTAGTGCGTCATCGGATGAGTTCTTTTTCCCAGCGGTCTCAGCGTTATGTTAATGAAGGAGATTTCGAGTTTGTCACTCCTCCTACTATTCAAGCTAATACAGAAGCGGATGCCGTTTACCAAGAAACAATGCAGATACTCAATCAACAATACCTTAAATTAATTGAACTAGGGATCAAAAAAGAAGATGCCCGCTTTATTCTACCTAATGCGACGGCAACAATATTAGTAATGACTGCCAACTTCAGAGAATGGTTGCATATTATTGATGTGCGAGTTTCTAAAAAAGCTCAGTGGGAAATTAGAGAGTTGATGATTCTTATTTGGAAAGAGTTATATCGACATGCCCCTAATGTTTTTGCAATGTCTTATTTTGCTACTTGGAGTAAAGACGCTCTCTATAAACAGGCGATTTTTGATGAGCATATCCAGTAGATGAGCCTTTTTGACAATCAAAATTATATTCCTCTGGCTCGATGTTGTGCTCCTAAAAATTTTGATCAATATGAAGGGCAAGAACATTTGATCGGTGAGCACAAAGCAATTTCTATGATGGTTGCCAAAAAAATGGTACAATCAATGGTGTTTTATGGCCCTCCTGCCTCGGGTAAAACTGGCTTGGCTCGAATTATTGCCGATCACATTCATGCCGAATTTATTTCGGTTAATGCTCTCAGTCTTAATAATGATGATATTCGTGCTGTCCTTCAACAAGCTGAACATCATCAGGGTCAGAGTATGGTATTGTTTATCGATGAAATTCATCGCTTAACCAGACCTAAACAGGATGTGTTTTTAGATGCTATAGAATCAGGTAAGATTGTTTTAATTGGAGCAACAACAGAAAATCCTTATTTTGCTCTTCAACCTGCCCTTCGTTCTCGGATTTTGATTTTTGAATTTTTTGCTCTTTCTCATGCTCATCTTAAAAAAATTCTTTATAGAGCTTTGGCGGAAGATTCATTTCTACAACAATTATCGGTCAGTATAGAAACTGATGCAGAAGAATTTTTAATCATGCATGCTAATGATCCTCGTAATATGCTCACCGTTTTGGAAACAATTGTTCTTACAAAAAATATTGGTGATTATCGTATCACCAAAAATGATACTATTTCCGTAATCCAAAAATCAGAAACTTTCTATGATCATAAAAATGCTCATTACGATGTAATTTCAGCCTTTATTAAAAGTATTCGAGGGAGCGATCCTGATGCAGCTTTATATTACTTAGCATTGATGATCGAATCAGGGGAAGATCCCAGGTTTATTTTTAGACGTTTATTGATTTCTGCCGTGGAAGATGTAGGATTGGCCTATCCAGAAGCGATTTCTATTGTTCATGCCTGTGCGGAATCTTTTGAAAAGGTCGGATTTCCTGAAGGGACATTGTTTTTGTCTCACGCGGTGCTGCTATTGGCAGGAGTTCCTAAAAGCAACTCTGTTTTGGCGATTCATCAAGCACAACAATATATCAAATCTGGTAATGTCCACCCTGTACCAGAATCTCTTAGAGATTCGCATTATCGTGGTGCAAAAGAGTCTGTGAAAGAATATCTTTACCCCCATGATTTTCCTGAGCATTTTGTAGAACAACAATATCTATCTGAGTGTGTTTCTTTTTATCAAGCGCATGGTATGGGTTTTGAAAAAAAGATTAAAGAACGCTTATCCACACTTTGGAAAAGACGTTATTAGTGGTATAGAGCTTAATTTTTTTTTATTTTATCCGATATTATGAGTGAAGATAATTTTATTAGGGATAAGAGCATGAAAGTCGTTAAGTATCTTTTTTTGGTATTTTTTTTGATCAGCTGTAGTCCTTCACCAACAGAAATATGGCTTGAAGAATATGGTATATTACTACAACGAGGGGTGGAATCTTTTGTGATTGACCCTTATTCGGAAGAAATTCGTCAAATACAATATCAGATTGCAGAAAAAGAAGCAGAAGTAGATGGTTTATTGAGAAATGCTTCGATGCAAGAACAAATGAGTTTTTTATCAAAATATTATGATATGAGGGTTAATTTTTATTATTCTGTTCAATAATTTATTCGTTATTTTATAAACATTTAAAACACTTTCCAAAATGGAAGGTGTTTTTTTTGAAAAATTTCGAATCTAAGAATCATTAACTATACTTATATAAGTATCAAGTAATGATAAAAAATATATATAAAATATATAAAAAAATTATAGTACAAAAAGGAGTACGAAGATGAAAAAAATGATGATATTAGCAGTATTG
>JBOFHK010000034.1:0-6707 GCA_051649605.1 Brevinema sp.
GATTTTTATGTTGCCCATAAAAACTTCGGTGGTCTACTCGTAATAGAATTCCGCCTTTATTTTCTTCTATAGTAAGAAGTAAGAGAGAATTAAAATTATCTGTAAATATTTTTAGTAAAAGATGCATATTTTCTTGATAAGATTCAACTTCATAATGACCTAAAACGTTAAAAAATATAAATTTCCGCCATAATAAAGTTCCCACCGTTTTTTGTTGAAAATCAAAATTTTCTTCGACAAAAAATGATTGAAATTCTTTTGAATGAATAACATTTTTCCAAACATCTTGGCGAGTTTTATTAGGAATAAACTGTTCAAAGTAAATATTGGAGGTAGTTTGCTTAGCCATAAAACGTCCTTTTAAATTAGTTTTTGGAACATTCTATTCGTTCAATTTGGTGGATTTTATCAATCCGTTGTTGATGGCGATCTCCTTCAAAGGGAGTATTAAGCCATTCTTGCACAATACTAATTGCTCGCTGAGAAGCTAAAATCCGACCACCTAAAACTAGAACATTAGCATTATTGTGTTGTCTTGATAAACGTGCGGAGAACTCATCTTGGCAAAGAGCAGCTCTAATACCATGGGTCTTATTTGCTACGTAAGAGGCACCCAGCCCTGTACCACAAAGTACAATTGCCAAATCCGATTTATGTTGCACTACACTTTTTGCAGCAGGGTATACAAAATCTATATAATCAACACTATCTTCTGAATGAGTGCCAAAATCTAAAACTTTATACTGATGTTCTAATAACCATTTTTTAATAGCTTCTTTTAACATATAAGCAGCATGATCTGTTCCTAATGCTATTTTCATTATAACTCCACTTGTATTGTTATCTATCAACTAGATCTATTTTTTAATTACATCTATTTTTTAATTTTTGTGAAAATAAAGTATACCCCCCCAACGAATAGGCGTTATATCCTGCTTTAGACAATGCTAATGCTGCTTGTCCTGCACGATTTCCGTAATTACAATAAGCTAGAATTGTTTTATTTTTTGGAAGCTTCGTTGGTAAAGATAGAAGCTCTGAAAAGGGAATATTATGAGCACACTGAAGAGCTCCGCTACTCAATTCGAATGGATTTCTAACATCAACAATATAAACCTCTGATAAATCTATACTAAAGAATTCTTCTTCTGACAACTTTCGGCTATTATCTGAATGATAAATCTTATTCAACATAGATTCCTTCCTATTTTATATTAGATAGAAACTAGCTTCAATATTTTATTAAAGACCACGGTAAAGATATTAAAGTATTATATTTGAATTCCGATGGTAAATATTACTAATATTATAATTATTATAACAAAAAAATATTTTTTTTACAAGCATTTTACGAGCATATATTAATTAAATAACTTACAGAGTGTTTTTATGCAGAAAAAACTACATATCGTATTACATGCTCATATTCCCTATGTGCTCTATACGGACATGGAATATTGGCTTCATGAAGCGGTGCTTCATTCTTATTTACCTTTATTACGATTATTACGTAATCATCAACATACCCCTATAACATTGATTTTAAATTTATCACCGATTCTATTGGTACAACTATCTGATCCTCAGTTTTGTCCTCGTTTTCAAGAATATTTAGAACTTATCCAACAAATTTTATCTCTTGATTTAGAAAATTCTGAAAAAAATAAAGTATTGGAATCAGATCTAAAGGATTTTTTACAATTAAAAAAAATTTACGAAGAGTGGAATGGAGATCTTATCAAGGCATTTAGTTATTATGCTGAGTTGGGAAGAATCAATATTATTACCAGTACAGCGACGCACACTTATTTACCAGCCTTTATTCAGTTTCCTAAAATTATACAAACCCAGATTGTATTGGGAAAAAAAATATCAGAATATTTTTTTCCAAAAATTGAAGGTTTTTGGGTACCAGAATGTGGTATTTATCCAAATCTTAGTAGTTA
The DNA here is from genome assembly GCA_051649605.1 of Brevinema sp. GTDB lineage: Bacteria > Spirochaetota > Brevinematia > Brevinematales > Brevinemataceae > Brevinema_A. Next base: position 1,947 of record JBOFHK010000034.1, read on the forward strand.
TTTGGACGAATATCAAATCAAATATACATTTGCTGATCCCTCTTCTATAAAGAATAACGATAGAATACAACATTATATTGATAATAATATTCATTATTTCTGTCGTGATTATGAATGTACTTCAAAAATTTGGCACCCTGATACAGGATACCCTGGTCATTCAGTTTATAGAGAATTTTATAAAGATCTAAAAGAGGAATGTTCTTCTGTACGAAGTTTACTTAGTCGGTATCGTATTCCTATGTCAGGAATTTCTTTATACGCAGTAACCGATAAAGCAACACGACAAAAACAAATTTATAATCATCATCGAGCCTTGGAACAGATCCAATTAGATACAACAGATTATATAAACTATCTTAATCAGCAATTTAATAATAAAAATCATATTGTTATCTGTTTTGACGCTGAATTATTTGGACATTGGTGGAAAGATGGGGTGAAGTTTTTAGATGTATTATTTAATAAAGTAGGGGATATCAATATTTCACCAATAGATTTTTCTATTGATATTCCCTTTATCAAACCTTCTCTTTCTTCTTGGGGTAAAGGTTACAATTCTGAATCTTGGATTAATCCAAAAACGCAGAAAGTATGGGAGCACTTAATCAAAGAATCTTATCATATAGAACAACAATTAGTAAAATCTTCAGTAAACCCCGATGATTTATATTATTTCCTTTTAAGCCAGGCATCGGATTGGACATTTCTGATTACTTATGATACCTTTACTCAGCATGCTACACATATGATCAAAAATACAAATTCTTTTTTTGAACCTACTCAATACCAACAAAATCTCTTATACCAATCAATTTATCAAAATTATTGATTTATTAATCAATATATTCTATAATATATCTCTTAATAATTTTATGACTAAATAAGGATAGGCTATGATTTCTGTTATCAACCGTTTTTTTAAAGATTTACACCGTTATAAAAGCTATATCTATTATTATGTTAAAGCTTTAGAAAAATCAAGAGTATCCAACACCAGTTTAGGCTATCTATGGTGGTTTTTAGATCCTCTTTTAAATATGGCTATTTATATTATTATGGTGAGGATTGTTTTTGGGCAGAGAGATGCTAATTACCCTATTTTTTTCTTTTCTGCAATGTTAGTATGGCGTTATTTTTCTATGGCGGTACAACAGTCAGCTAGCAGTATCACAGATAATATTCAAATGTGTAAAGATAATTACATTCCTAAATTTATTTTCCCTTTAGCTATTTGTATTTCTAGCTTAACACCATTTTTATTTTCTTTAGTTTTTTTATTTATATTAATGATAGCATTTCAAGTTTCTATTACTTTAAATCTCCTATATTTACCAATACTACTAATATCACTGTTTTTACTGACGTGGACTGTTAGTATTATTTGTGCCCATATTAATGTTTTTATGAACGATTTTGGTAATATTTTACCTCATATTATTATGGTGGGAATGTTTTCAACCCCTATATTTTATGATATTAGCAGTATTCCTGAAAAATATATCTTTTTTATGAAACTCAATCCCGTCGGTATTATTACGACAAGTTTTCGTGATATTTTTACTTATGGAGTAGCTCCTCCAACCAAACAATTGATTTATATGATTATAGTTACTATTATATTTTTAATATATAGTATTTATTTACTCTATAAATATGATCAAATCTATAATAAAGTTAGTAGGTAATAACAATATATGCCAAATATCATTGAAGCCAAAAATATTCATCTCACTTATAAAATTGCCCAAAGTTTTAGCTTAAAACGATTGTTTACCCGTACCGAGTTAGACAAAAATATCCTAACTGTCCATGCCTTAAAAGGGGTATCTTTTAATCTAAAAAGAAGTAAAAATTTAGGGATTGTTGGTACTAATGGATCTGGTAAATCTACCCTATTAAGAGTGCTATCGCAAACTTTTTTACCAGATGAAGGCAATCTTAAGATTAATACACAAGATGTCCAGCTACTGACCCTAGGATCTGGCTTCATTAACGAACTAACAGGCAGAGATAATTTATATCTTAATGCCCTATTATTAGGGATTTCTAAGGAAACACTTAATTCTGGACTGGCTGATGAAATTATTGATTTCTCCGAATTAGGTGAGTTTATCAATTTTCCTATGTATAGTTATTCTAGTGGTATGCGGTCTCGTTTAACTTTTTCTGTTGCTGCTTGTATTCAACCAGAATTATTACTTTTGGATGAAGTTTTTAGTGTAGGAGACGCACATTTTAGAGCGAAAAGCCAAAAACGTATCGAAGAAATGATTGATTCCGACAAATCTGTGGTAATGATCTCTCATGATACAGGGGCAATTGAAAAACATTGTGAGCAGGCTTTATGGCTTCATCAAGGGGAAACAAAAATGTTCGGAGAAGCAAAAGAAGTGATGAAAGCATATATTGATTTCACAAAATAAAGAGGGAAATTTGAGATATTATCCAATATTAGGGATTATTTTTTTTACTTATAGTATTAGTTTTACCAATTATAATTTTCAAGATCTATCAAAAAGCTATCAAAATCAAAAATATGGGACGGCTATTAAAAAAAGTTCTACACTCCTAGAGATGTCTTTTAAGAATATCTTAACAAAAAGCTATCAATTCATGCCCTATACCTATAAAATCATCCGTAGTAATCAAAATTATTCTTTTGATATGCAAGATAATCAAGTAAATTTCAATACTCTTATTGAATATAATTTTAATTACGACTATTTATCTCAAATCTCTTTATCATTAGTATATGCTTTTGAAGAAGTGAGTTATTACAAAACCTATATTGAATTTTCTCATTATTCTGGTGTTCAAGAAAATATCCCTGTATATCGTTTAAAAGCTCCCCTTCAAGGTGCTTTTTTGTGGAATATCGAAGAGTCAGTCGCCTATTACGTACATTCATTCCCTAATACAAACAATAAAAATGCCGTTAAAGACAATATTGTTCCTGGTCTATTATTAAAAATCCAATTTACCAAAAATACCAAATATTCTCCTGCTGTTGATAAAATCATCAATCAATTAATCCAAGAAACTAAATGGACTCAGTTACAAAATCTCTATATTATTGAATAATGGAATCGAGATTAGTTCGTTTACGAATATTTTGGAAGGATTCATTAAAGACAGTAGGTTGCTCCATATTTTTATCCCAATGATAATGAATCACCCAATCCTTATCGTTAACGATATTTTGGGGATTAAATGATTGTTTGTTCTGCTGGGTTAGGGGATTTTTTTGAATATCTCGCCAAATCCCATTATCATTTAATTTATACATTTTCATGGACCAACTCATCGAATCTCTATTGAGTTTTTGGAGTAATCCTCCCCCCATACCAAATGCTACATTTTCTACGGAATAATCATACTTTAAAATCGTATCCACTAATTTTTTAATGAGCGTACTATTCATCCCATCTCCTTGGATGATTCTTATAGTATCTAAAACCTTAAATCCTTTTTTATTAGTAGAATACCCCCATGTTTTGGAAAGAGATTCTAACGCATAAAGAACTACCTCAATAGGATCTCCCGAATCAGGACGTACAACAGGGTAGAGCTTCTTTAATTTAATTAGTTGAATAATTTCTGGATCGCCCCATAAGTGATCTATCGTATGAAAATAATCATAAGAATCGGATACAAAAGAAAATACTTTATTATGATGGGTTTCACAAGTTTTAATTAGGTTGAGTAACGCTTCTCTCTCACCTTGAAAACCGTTTCCCCAGCTGGTAACAGTACTATGCTCCGTTGCTGGAATTGAACTAGCAAGTTCGTGGATAGGAATACCATATAATTGGTGTCCAAGATAGACGGCTTCCATCGTATCTGTACCCATAAAGTTTAATAAATGGGCTAAGCCCCCAATAGCAGCACTTTCTCCAGAAGATGCTCCTCGTGCTCCGAAATCATGAAGACGAAATTTAAGAGAATCATAATTTTCTAAGCAGACACTTTGTTCGTATGCTTTTTTTAATTCCTGTTTGATATTAAAAGATATAGTTGCCACTGTAGAAGGATACCAAATTGATCTCTGTAATGCTGTTTCAATAAATCCTGGAAGCCATACTAAATCTGGATCATCAACAGAAATTACAAAGATAGGAGTATTATATTGCGTTAAAATCTGACCTTCTTTCACACCAACAATTTTAATAGGTAATAAGCCTTGGTATGTTGTTGCAATTTTTTGAAAACCCAGGACAGGAAAATCGTAAGAAGAGCCTCCAACATTAAAACTATTCCAAATTTTTTGGATGTCTTCAATATCTTTAAGAGTAATAGGAATTTGTAAATATCGTTCAATAAAATAACGAATACCAAAGACGAGGTATTGTTGGTTTTCAGGAGCTAATGCACGTCTTGGAGCTATATAAAAACGGACGGCTTTTGTGTTAGGAGGTAATTGTAAAAAATGACTAGCTTTATAGGCATCCGTCGCCATACTTCTTAGAATGTTAGAGCGATTTATTGACATTCAAGATCCTTAATTCTTGTATTTCTAATCAAAATATAGTATAATATACACTATACTATACTTAATATATAAAATCAAGATTCCTAAAAGAATCTTCTTATTTTTCTTGATATTTTTTATTTATTTTCCGATAAAAATAAGTCATTAAATTTAATGGAGTTGTGAATGTTCTTAAATGTTTTATTATTAGTATTTATCGTCTCACATTCGTATGCAGAGGTCTATACAGTACAAAAGAATGATTCCTTATGGAAAATAGCAAAAAATCG
>JBOFHK010000035.1:0-48852 GCA_051649605.1 Brevinema sp.
CTCTTTGTACTTTAATAATATTAGATATAACGGAGGTTATGCAGGAATTTCTTGGGCTAACTACGGAGATAGAGATTCTAGAGCCAATATATTTGCCATAGGATATTGGAAATAATTTACTTCCAAAAACCTATGGCAAAAAACATTCCTGAGTGGACATCATTAAAATAACTGTCATCAAACCAAACGGATCCAATAATGGCAAAAGAAGAGGTGTGTTGTAATATATAACGGCTATTATTTCCCCAAAAACGACCTCCTGAAGTAGGTATTGCATCACAATATAAAGGAGAATTTCTAAAAGACATAGGAAAATTCCATTGAACATTCCTACTATCAGGACTCCACATAGAATCATAATGATTGGTAGACGGTTTAAAACCCGAGAATAAACAAATCAACAGCCCACTCTCGAACTTGACATAATGCCCATTATTGATAACTAAGGTTCTTAAAAGAAAGAGCAAGATTAAATCCAGCGAATAAAACAAGGCAGGATCGATAATTCAGGAGTTATGACAAAAAACCTACTCTAGTAGCCCTTATAAACTTAGGCATTTTCGCCTCTGGAGGTAAATATAATCAAAGAACTTAGAAACAGTTAATAGTCTTATTAACTGTCCCACATCAACTACAAAAACACAAAAAATAGCGAGGTATTTATGATTACGATCACACTACAAAGAAACGATCAAAAAGGATCATCCGATACGATATCTTACACCAAAGATACAATCACACTAAACGAACAAGATTTTGTCTTTGCTCAAGGGAAAGAAATTGAATTTATCAGTCCCCACGACCAAATTATTAATCCCCAACGAAACCCCGAAGGCGTCCTGTTTGCAACGGTGATTAAACAATATATTGAGTCTGATAAAATACAAATAGAACAATGTGATAAAGACGGTTGCTACTCTGCTTGCTCTATTGAAGAAAATAATTCACCAAAACGCCGTTCTATCAATAAGCCCATTCAAGCAGAAATTAAAGTAGAGGAGGTAAAAGAAAAAACGGTCTCCGAGCTTCTTACCGAAAAAGAAAGTCTCGTTCAAGTTCTTCGTAACCAATATATAGACGCTGATCTCGATGATGACGAATCCTTAAAAGTCTCTCTAAAAAAAGATATTCAACTAATCAAAGAAGAAATTAAAGTACTTAAATCAGGATTAGAATTATAGGGAGCGAGCTTATGGAAATTGATAGAAACAACCTTGATTTTTTAATTCAAGCTCATCAAACACTGAAATCTCAAATAGAAAAACTTTCTTATGCAATGGAAAATATCGGAGAAAAGCAGCTTAAAGCCAGTGAAAAAAATACCGAATACCTTCATCACCTCTCAGACAATATTGCTAAATTAAGTGAACGTGATAAAATACAAAATAAGAGATTGGAATACCTAGAAACAAAACTAGAACGTCATGACCAAATCCTTAAATTAGGTATTGGAGGAGGAGCGGTACTCTTATCGATCTTAAAGATCTTAGGAGTTCCTTTATGAAACCTCTTTCCTACTATACCAATCGAATTTCTATTTTTTTTATCTGTATCTTTTTTGTTCTTTCTTGTGTTCTTGTTTTTTTTCAGCGAGAACATCGAGCCTTAATTATTTCGCTATTTTTAGCGACTTCAGGGGCGGTTTGCTTATTTATTATTACGATTGCAAGTCCTAATCATCAAATTGATTGGATTAGTAAACTCTTAGATCGTCGTAATTCATAAAAATCGTTTTCCTTTCTGGAGCATAAATTATCACATAAGGAGCGAACATATGCTTTTATCAAAGCACTTCCATTTAAAGGAATTTACCCAAAGCCCCACGGCAAAAAAACTCGGTATTAATAACGATCCCAATGAAAAACAACTTCAAAATCTACAACAGCTATCCCGTCTTATCCTCGAGCCAATAAGATTGTTTTTGAATCGTTCGGTAACCATAAACTCAGGGTACCGAGCGCCTGCTTTAAATAAAGAAGTTGGAGGCACAGCAAATTCCGTTCACACGATGGGCTTGGCTGCAGATTTGGCACTAAGCAAAGAAGAACAGCAACGATTAATGCAGTGGCTACAAAGGAATACCATTCCTTTTGATCAAGCAATATCCTATCCTACAAGAGGATTTATTCATCTTAGTCTTTCCCCACAAAATACTCCTCGTAGACAACTATTACTCAGTACGATCAAAGGGGTCTACCAGTTTTATTCCTAATACCGTTATCTTAGGAGCTAAAAATGAAACATTACTCCAACTATCTAGGAATTTTTATTCTAGGGATTCTTCTTGGAGGAAGCGCTGTCTACCTATTGATAACACGATCTATACCAATCAGTGCTTCTTTGGTGGTGAGTTCCTCCGATCCTAAAGCACAAATCACTAGACAAGAGGTTACCGCAGTCAGTAAAAAACAGAGCGTAGACATCACTGCTTCCTTTGAAACGGACAGATCAGGAATCTATACCAACCAAATCTCTCTTAATAAAAAAGAACTCCAGTATAAGCATTTATTAATATTCCAAAGTGCTTACTTTTTTAACAGTCATCTTCCTTTTCTGAGTATCGAGTATTCCTATGATTGGTTCTTGGTTTCGGTGAAAATAGGTTATAGTTTTTCTTTACAGAAAACAGACTATGGATTCGGAATAGGAGTAAAAGTTCCTTTTTAGATTTATACAAAAAACAAGCCCTCAATGAGGGCTTGTTTTTTTATTATTTACTATAGCTATACCGTTTTTTTTGAAGTAATAAAGCAATCCCAAATATAAGCAACTACTAGACTGAGACAAAATGGCAACACCCAAACAAAACCCATACTCCCCAAAGGAATCACAGACACTAGTTGTTTTAGGGGGGCAATATCAAATGTTGCGCCTAACATTTCAAGAGCCGAGACAACCGTTGTTGTATAAGCTCCTAATTTGAAATAGATTGCTTTCAAACCTACAATATTCATTAAAATTAATACAATCGTAATAGGATAGAGAAGGAGGAGCATAGGAATAGAAAGTTTGATAATCATATCAACTCCACCAATTGCAATCACTGTTGCAAATAAGACCGTAATAAGAACAAGCCTTGAATAAGACATATTCAAGATTTTAGAAAACCACTCTGCCGTTAATGCAGTCAAACCAACTGCTGTTGTCAAACAAGCAGCTCCAACACAAATCCCAAAAATCGAACGTCCTAACGTCCCTAAAGTCGCTTCAGAGATATAAAGGGCAACGCTAGAGGTACTAGAAAGATCTGCCCCACTAACCAAAGCTCCAAAATAAATTAAAAATAGATAAATACTTCCTAAGCCAACACTAGCAATAATACCAGCTCTGACCAAATAATATTGCTGTTCTTTTTGCTCTGTAATACCTTTTGCTCGAAGATTATGAACAATAATAATCCCAAAAAGAATAGAAGCCAAGGCATCCATCGTCTGATAGCCGTTAATGAATCCATAAGAAAAAAGATTTTCTGTTACTTGTGTTGTAATAGGTGTCCCCAAAGAACCCACCATACCTTTAATAAAAATAAGTGCTAAGATCACTAAAATAATAGGAGTAAGATATTTACCCGTAATATCAGTAATTTTACTTTCTTTAATAGTAATAACATAGACAATAGTAAAAAATATTATAGAACTAATAAGAGCAGCCACAAGAGAAGTTTCTTGTAAAAAAGGTAATACCGCTAATTCGAAGGTAACAGAACCAGTACGCGGAAGAGCAAACAAAGGGCCAATCACAAGAATTAATACTGAACAAAAAATCGTATTAAATCGAGGCGATACCTTGGCAGCAAACTCTTCTAAAGTCGTATACTTTGTAAAAGAAAGTACCCCTAAAAGAGGTAAACCCACCCCTGTAATGAGAAATCCTATACTAGAAATAATCCAGTTAGTTCCTGTATTCGCTCCTAAAGATGGAGGAAAAATTAAATTACCAGCTCCAAAAAACATTGCAAACAATGCAAATCCAAGAACCCAGACTTCTTTATGTTTTGACATAATAGACCCCTATACCTTATAAATATTCTCATTATTTTAATAAATATTGAGTAAAATTGCAATAATTTTTTATAAATATGATCAATAATCAGGTGAATCCACACCTTATCCTTCATAAATATTTTACAATGTAGAAAATATTTATTAGATAAAAAATAAAGTGATAAAAAAACCCTCTGCTTATAAATGACACTCTTATATATTGACAAAAGAAGAGTAATCTATTATACTTGAATAGTAGACCTTAAATATTAGGATGAAATAATATGGATAAAATTGTTATTTTTATTGCCTTATTTACAGTAAATATCATTTTTGCCCAAGAGCAAAAAGCTCCCACAACATATCAATATACTCCCCATTCTATAGGAGTTAGCACACGATTTGGAGGGGGATTTTTAGGAAACGTTCGAGAAAGTTCCTACGTTTCTCTTAGCACTACCACTCTTGATTTTTATGCAGGTAAGCGTGTAGGCTTGAGCAAATACAATACCCTAATCCAATTTCGATTTTCCACACCCTATATCAAATATAATATCCCCTACCCCGTTCTCCAAGAGTTCCGCTGGGGGCTTCTCTTAGGAGGGTCTCAGTATGTTTTTGATAAGCGATCTCCTGAAGGCAAAGGCTGGTCTATGCTTATCAATGGAGGGGTTCTCTTTGATCTACCGACAATCGAACGAATGAAAACCCCAGAACAAAGTGTACTTATCCTTGGAATTGAGCTTGATTTTAAAGCCATTTATAATCTTCATAAATATGTAGCGATTACTTTTGGGCCTAGTTTTTCCTATCAAACGAGTTACACTTTACGTAATGATAAGCTTACCGATGCTGAAGGATTCCCCATTCCTACAACCCAGGGTATTCATTGGGAAAACGCTTTTGTTTGGGGATTGAGTGTAGGACTTATTTTTTGAAACTTTCAAGATAAAGTCAAATAATATTTCGGAGATTAGGTATGAATTTTTTTAGATATAGTTACCTTATTTTTGCCCTTATTACTTTCGGTGGGTGTTCATTTTTAGCAACCTCCCTTCAAAATTCTACATTAGATCTTACCGAGTGGGATGGATACTATGCTCCTAAAAATCCTTCTGAGACAGATTTTCTAAGAGATTACTACAAAATCGAATCTAATTATATCAAAATAAAACATATTACGTTCAATTTGGAAACTGGTAATCCTGTAGTCCAAGGAGGGAGCGTATACTATATCAAAGAATTTATCAAACAAGATGCCAATGGATTCCAAGCTTGGGTTCAAAATAGTATTGCAGAAACAGATAGAGCTTTATTTTTTAGTATGCAGAAAGAGCTAGACTGTATCAGGCTTATTGCTCCAAGTTTAATAGAGGATATTTCTGACGAAGTGCTCATAAATAAATCGTCAGCATATATATACAGCTTAGACAATCCTATCATCGAGCCTATCACTCCGCCTATTATCGACCCTGATCCTGATCCCGACCCTAATATTGATCATTTTTTAAATAAAATTACTAATAATAAAGAATATGAATTTTGGAATCTCACAGCAACAGCAAACGATCAGTCCAAAGGGTTATTAAAACTTATTGGTATGAGTGCCAAAAGTAAAGTGGTCATTTTTAAAGAATCCCTCAAAGACAAGAGCGGTCAAGAAACGCTCTATAAAGGATCTGCTATCTATGGGTATGCCTATAAAGACAAAGATCCTATTAAAAAACCTTCTTACCCTCTCCACTATACTCCTAAAAACGATAAATATGGTATCTATTGGTTTAAGGGCAATTGGGTTGTAGGAAATAAAGATGTTTATCTCCCTATAATGATTTATCAAGATTATATCTTTGGGGGTCAAGTTAAGATGAACGGAGCAACCGTTACTGAGACAGATTGGGAATTTTTTGATGTGCCCATTTCTTGCTTACTACAATATAATAACATTCTCATCCGTAGTAATAAATAACATATTATCACCAATCAAGCAGGGAGCTAAAAACTCCCTGCTTTTTTCTATATTTTTAATTGGCAAAAATATGTATTAGTGCTTGCATTTTATATTATCTATGTTATAATATAAAAAAATATTCAAGGAGAATATTATGTCTTTTGAAGAAAAATTTCTAACGGTTGCCAATACGTTTTCCAACCAACGGCATATTAATGCGATTAGAACATCTTTTTATAAATTGATGCCTCTAATCCTTATTGCGTCTTTGTTCGTATTAATTAATAACGTTGTATTTAATCTCCCATTTTTAGCCAACAACGAATTTATCCAGTCTCTAAAAGATGTAGGGGATCGTGTTTTTAGAGGTACTTTAGGGATTATGTCTCTCTTATCAGCTTTTATCACCGCCTATTATTTAGCAGAATCTTACAAAGAAGAAGGGATTTTTTATGGGGCAACAGCTCTCGGATGTGTAATTGCTATGCTACCAGGAGCACCTGTCGTTACAGTTGGTGAAGCTACTGGCGGAGTTTGGGGTATCTTAACATTTGCCGATACCTCCGCATCAGGATTGTTTACTGCGATGCTTATTGCGATCCTCAGTACAGAATTATTACGCTTTTTCTCTCAAAAAAAAGCACTCTTAATTACCTTACCTGATAGTGTACCTCCTGCGGTAGCCAAGTCTTTTTCAGCGTTAATTCCTATTTTGTTTACCTTTACGATTTTTTCCGTATTTGCCTATTTCCTTAATATCAAATGGGGAACGACTCTTTCCAGTATTATTACTACAACAATCCAAACTCCTCTCGTAAACGCCTTACAAAATCCTCTTGGTATTATTGCTATTCTTGGTATCCAAAATCTCCTATGGGGATTCGGTCTTCATGGGTCTTTTGTTCTAGGCCCTATTACTGAACCAACTCTTCTTATTGCCATCCAAAATAATATTGATGCTATCCAAAACGGTCTCGAACCAATGCATATTGTTACCAAACCTTTCTTAGATGCTTTTGCCAATGTGGGTGGATCAGGAGCGACCTTTAGTTTGATCCTCGCATTATTATTTGTTTCCAAACGAGAAGATGAAAAACTCATCGGTAAACTAAGTCTTACCCCAGGATTATTCAATATCAACGAACCTCTAATTTTTGGACTACCAATCGTTTTGAATCCTGTTTATATTATCCCTTTTATTATTGCCCCTATCATTACTGCCCTCATTGCCTATTTTGCTACAGCATTAGGCTTGATCAATAAAACGATTGTTTTGGTTCCTTGGACAACTCCTCCAATATTATCAGCCTACCTTGCAACGGGTAATGACTGGAGAGCTGCAATTTTATCTTTAGGTTTGATTGTCCTTTCTACAATGATTTTCATACCTTTTGTGATCATTTCTAATAAAATGGTGAAAAAATAATTAAACCTTAAGGCTGTTTCCAATATATTGGAAACAGCCTTATTTCTTATTAGCAGTATATATAATTAATTATTCTTGAACAATACTATATACTACTCAATTCAATCAAAATTTAGAAGAGATAAAATATAGGAGTATTTATCATCGTAACCTAAACAATTTGATTATCATACTGTACAATCCGTACCACCTATATATATTTAATTTTGTCTATACCTAATTTTAATAATAAAAAAGAGATTCCTATGAAATATTTAATGTTTCTACTACTATTATGTAGTACTTCTTATATACAGGCACAAGCTACAAAAAGCTTAGAGCTATATGTCCAAGCTAATTCTGGTAATGTCAACCCTAACGCTCTACCGATTTTCTCAATTAATTTTGCTAAATATGGATTGAAATATTCTGAACAAATCAACCCTTGGTTCCGCTATTATTTAATGTTGGAATTAAAAACAGACTTGAGTTTTAACTACTTAGAAAATAAACCGACAATTCCAGGTAAAGTCCATATGTGGAATTTAGATGAATACCTTATCGAAGGAGGGGTACAATTTGGTAATAATTTTATCGTTGCATTTAACAATCTTGGACGATTCGATTTAGAATTATACCATACCTTCCGTCTTCCTGCTCGTCAAAATATCCGTATCGGTACGGAGCTAGAAGTACTAGCTTTTGGAGGTATGCTCTCAGCTCAACCCATCAAAGAAAAGCCAACTATTCCTTTTGATCCTGTTGCTAGACCCCATTTTAAGTATGCTATCAATTATTTTGGCGTTTATTTCACCTATAATGTTGCTTTTTCCCCGCAATGGGTTTTTGTAACTCAATTAAATCCCCGTTTTACAGGAGACGACATAAAAACATTCCGAAATCAACTTCAACTCCGTTGGAATAATGGTCTTATTTATAATTCACCACGAGGTTGGACATTAAGTGGGGTGATCCGTTATCAAGGACAAAACCTTCATACAAAAAACCCCCTCCACAATGTGCTGTTTATCGGAGGGATCAGCAAAAAATTTGATTTTTCTAATAACTAGTTTTAGTTATCATAATCTATTTATCATTTTAAGTAAAAAACTCTGATAAAATTTTATCAGAGTTTTTTTTGGTATCGTAGAGTATAGATAAGAGGATTGAATAATATAAATATACCTATATGGGTATTTATATAGATCGAATAACACCCCAACTTCCAAACCACTATCTAAAATATTCACCCATATAGGAAATAATAAAGCTCATAGCATTTGCGTTGTTCATATCCTAATAGTTTGAGTTTAAATAGAAATTACAAGTATTATTTACTACTCTCACTTAAGATACGCAAAACTGCTATGAGCAATTTTATCATAAAATACTGTGAGAGTAATATATTATGCAATAAAAACATATGTTTTTATGCTTTTACTATTAGGATATGAACAAAATATTATAATATATCTCCGAAAAATTGTCAACCAGGTAACCTTATTAACAATTTCTATTTCTTCTTCTCTAAGATAATTAATCATTGAAAAAAAGAAAATATTTTATCGCTTCTTACAAAAATATTTTTATATTCTATATGATTATTGTAGCTCTCTATAAAATATAAAATAAATAATAAATTTTTCTTCTCCTTTATAATTTATCCAGTCTCTTATAAAGATGTTTAATAAATTTTATCAAAATACCTATTAATTATCATTTATACCTTGATTTAAAAAATCTAAAAAAAGGACCCTAAGCATTTAGAGTCCTTTTATTAAATAAATCATATGATAGGGATTATTTTATTGAGATATAATTGTTAAGGACACTGGGATATTTTGTTCGATAACTTCCCCACTAGCTATTCTATGAGCCTGCTCCACACCTAATACTCCAATTTGATCGGGTTGTTGAGCAACAGTTGCCGATAATTTACCTTCTTTTACAGAATTAATAGCGTCTGGAGTCGCATCAAAGCCAACAATAATAAGAGATTTTTGAATAGCTTCGGCAGCTCTTAAAGCCCCTAAGGCCATTTCATCATTATGAGCAAAAATTGCTCCCACATTGGGATTTGCTTGTAACAATGCTTCCGTTACACTCAATCCTTTAGCACGATCAAAATCTGCTGCTTGACGAGCAACAACTTGAAGACTACTTCCCTGGATACTTTGATTAAATCCTTGACCACGATCACGAGCTGCAGATGTTCCAGGGATACCCTGTAATTCAATCAAATAAGTACCTCCTGGTACCCTCTCTTTAATAAATTCTGCAGCGAGTATCCCTCCCGCAACATTATCCGAAGCAATATGGGTAGCTACCTCTACTCCATTAAGCGTTCGATCAAGTGATATAATAGGAATATAAGCATTAATCGCTTGTTGAGCTGCCCTAGCCGACGAATCACTATCAACAGGATTTAGAAGTATGACAGAGACATCACGTGTCGTAAGATCTTCAATATTTGCTAATTCTTTAGCAACATCATTCTGAGAATCTAAGACAATAAGATTATAACCTAGCTCCTGAGATTTGGTAACTGCACCATCACGAAGAGCCACAAAAAAAGGATTATTTAGGGTAGAAACAATTAAGCCTATCGTTGGTTGTTGTTCTTTTTTATCACACGAAAGTACTAGTAACAAAATAGAAAACAAAGTCAATATTTTTTTCATTTTGATCCTCCAAAAGATATTTTTTATTCTCGAGTTGCCAACACCGCCAGTAAAATAACGGTTGCTTTAACAATCATCTGATAATATGATGAAATATTTAATAAATTTAAGGCATTTCCTAATATAGCGATAATCAACGCCCCCATTACGCTTTTAAGAATATTCCCCTTACCTCCACTAAGAGACGTACCTCCTAAGACAACTGCTGCAATTGCATCAAGTTCGTACCCAGCGCCTCCCGTAGGAGGAGCAGAGCCTAGACGTGCCGTAAGGATCACCCCAGCTAGTGCCGCCGTTATCCCACTAGTCGTATATACCCAAAATTTTATCGTTTTTACTTTAAGTCCTGCAGTAAGAGCTGCCTTTTCGTTACCACCTATTGCATAGAGATGACGACCATATTTTGTTTTGTGTAAAAGCCAAAAAAGCAAAGCATATAACACAATCGTAATAATTATAGGAAAAGGAATACCCATAATATACCCATCTCCCATAAAATAAAATAATTCACTTGATAAAGCAGTTGTTGGTATCGTCGCTGGAATTCCATTGGTTACAATATAAGTCAAACCACGTGCAAAAGTCATCGTAACTAAGGTAGCGATAAAGGCTTGTATCCTAAAGGAAACAATAAAAAGTGCATTGAGCATCCCTAGTACAGCACCAACCACAAGAGCCATAATAATGGCAACACCTGACCCTACACCACTCACCAAAGATATTGCTCCCACTACAGAGCTTAAGGCAAAAATTGATCCCACTGACAGATCAATACCCCCTATTAAAATAACTAAAGTCATCCCCGCCGCAATGATCGCATTAACAGAAGTCTGACGAAAAACGTTCAATAAATTATTTATAGAAAGAAATCTCGGCTCGATAATACTAATTCCTATACAAAAAATAACAAAAAAGAGTAACACCCCATAAGTCCTTAGTTTTTTTATTGTTATCGTATGCACTCTACGCTCCTTAAGAAACAATTAATTTCATAATATTTTCAGGTGATTTTTCATCAAAATCAAGGATCCCTTTGGATCGCCCTTCGGACATGACCAAAATACGATCACTCAATCCTAAAACTTCTGGCATATCAGATGAGATTAAAATAATTGCTGTTCCTTCTTTTTTGAATTGGTTGATCATAAGATAAATTTCACGACGAGCCCCAATATCAATCCCTCGCGTTGGTTCATCCAAGATTAGGACCATTGGTGCCGTAAGTAAAGCTCTGGATAATGCGACTTTTTGTTGATTACCCCCACTAAGTGAGCTGACTGGTACTAATAAAGAGGTGTTTTTTACAGAAGTGAGCTGAGAAAAATCGCGAACAAGAGCCATTTCTTGAGAAGAGTCAATATGACCTAACACACCTGAAAAAAGATCTAAAGAAGCAATCCCTACATTATAAGCAATAGAGAAATCCAAAAATAACCCATCTCCTTTACGATCTTCAGACACATAAATAATCGAATGTGCCAAGGCATCGCTTGGATGATTAATCGAAATTTTGGAATCCTTAATATAAATATTACCCTGATGAATAGGAAGTAAGCCATAAAGCATATGCATTAATGATGTTCGCCCTGCTCCCATCAATCCACTAATCCCTAAAATTTCCCCACGTTGTAGGTTAAATGAAATATTCTGCACATAATCACCACTAAGATTCACCACACGAAGATAATCTCCCCTCAACTCAGCTGGTTCGTAAGGGAAAGGATTATCAATATTTCGTCCCACCATCGCTTGTATCAAATCTTGTTCATTTATATATTTAAGGTCAAATTCTTCTATAAACTCTCCATCTCGAAGGATAGTAACATCATCACAGATTTCAAAAATCTCTTGCATCCGATGAGAAATATAGACTATCGAAGTTCCTTGATTTTTTAATAGACGAATAACTTCAAAGACTTTCTGAATTTCTTCTTGACTCAATGCTGATGTCGGTTCGTCCATAACTAGAATCTTTGCTTTTTTGTGTAGTGCTTTGATAATTTCGATAAGCTGTTGTTGTCCAACAGATAAATCACGAATATATGTCTTGGGTGAAAGATCTAAGCCTATTGTATTCATCAATTCTTTGAGTATTTTTTCTTGGGTAATATCATCAATATAAAGAGGCTTACCTAGCTCCGTCCCTAAAAAAACATTATCTAAGATCGTCATATCAGGAAAAAGATTCAATTCTTGATGAATGATCACAATACCCAAAGACTCTGCATGATCAATATTTTTGGGAATATATTCTTTATTCTCAAAAAACATACAACCGTTTTGAGCTTTTTCTAATCCTGATAATATTTTTATCAAGGTTGATTTCCCAGCACCATTTTCTCCCATTAGTGCCATAATTCGCCCTCGGTATATATGAAGCTTAACCTTTTTGAGAACATGATTATTTCCAAAACTTTTATCAATATTTTGCATGTAAAGGATGAGATCTTTCATCGAATCACCTCCTAAAAAGAAACATTAGCATGCAAAATAATATTAAAGTAAGGGGAACATTCCCCTGTACGAATAACAACCTGCGCGTACTGACACTGTTGTTTGAAATCTTTATGGGAAATCCGTTGACCATTGGCTTGATTGTTGGATTTTTCGAGAAGTTTTTGACAGAGTTGTTCAAATGATGATGTTGATTCGGAAGCAATCGTATAAGATTCGACGGACATTTCGGTTAGTACTACCTGAAGTACTTGTTTGAAGGTAGGGATACCTCGTGTCAAGGCTAAATCAATCCGAAGGATGCCTTTAGGGATCGGGAGACCTGCATCGGCTATAACAATAGTATCCGTATGCCCTAATTGTGCGATAAGGGCAGAAATCGGTGCATTAAGTAAATCAGTTTTTTTCATAGGAGCTCCTCCTCGATATGATAAAAAAAATACCTGTAAACTCTTGTTGTAGTAATATATTTATAATGAAATATTCCTACAATAAATTTGCTTAAGATCAAAAACAGAAGAGAGAGCTTAATTTATATAAAAAATTTACACAATAGAATTATTTACAATACTATTTTAGTATGATATATAATATTCAAAAATTCAACAATTTTTCAAAAAAACTATAATATCTAGTACATTCCTTTACGTTCTTGGTATTTTCATTTCAAAGTGTCTAAAACCTCAGATTAATAAAATTCCAAAAAAATATGATCTTTTTATCAATAATATTTGCAAATAGAACTATTCGTGAGTAATTTTAATTAGTATTTTGATCACTTAGGAGTCGTTATGAAAATAGGAATTTACTTATCTCATCCCTTTTATGAACAATCATTCGCTAATAAATTTATTGTCAATCATTTATTACAATCTACTGATTCCGTATTGAGGCATCTTGATACGTTAGATACTATTGATGTGACAACAGAGAAAAGATTTCTCGAAGAAATTGATACCATCATCCTTCAGTTTCCTATTTTTTGGTATAATTATCCCGCATCAATGAAAACATGGTTGGACAGTGTGTTAGGTTTAGGGTTAAAAGAAGCGGATGATCCCATTCAAGGAAAAAATTTGATTATTTCTACCACCACAGGGGCACCAGCAGAATCCTACTCCCATATTGGATATAATGCTCATAGTATCCAAACTTATCTCTGTGGATTAAAACAAATTGCCTATTTCACCAGAATGCACTATCGGGGCATCATTGTTAGCTATGGAATTAAAGACGTCCACCTAAGGCAAAATAAATTGGAACAACAGTTAACAGAACACTTTCACGATATTCAATTGTTGATACAGCAGTCCGTACAATCCTCTTAATTAAGAGAAAAATTTCCTGATCAACTCTTGACAACTCCCTATATCTATGATAAAATTTAATGAATCTTAAATAAGGATTCATTATGATATTTACAAAATACTACAGCTATGATGATGTTTTATTAGTACCAAATTTATCAACGTTCTCCCTAGAAGAAATATCTCTAAAAACACATTTAATTAGTGATATTTTTTTAAATATCCCTATTATTTCGGCAGCAATGGATACCGTTACCGAATTTACTATGGCTCTCAACATAGCACTCCTTGGTGGGGCTGGAGTCATCCATAGAAACATCTCTCCCAAAGAGCAAGCCAATCAAGTTACCCAAATTAAAAAACATATTGTAGACCATTCTCAGCACCCTTTAGCTAGTCTCAACAAAAACAATCAACTGATCGTAGGAGCAGCAATTGCTCCTACAGACTACCTACAAAGAATACCCCTTCTCGAACAAGCAGGGGTTGATTTTGTCGTCTTTGATGTAGCTCATGGAAATAGTTCTTTTACCCTTGATGCCATTAGCGATTGTAAAAAACAATTTACTATCCCTGTTATGGGAGGAAATACCGCTACTGCTGATGGGACAAGACGATTAATTGAAGCAGGAGCTGATGCGATTAAAGTAGGCGTCGGTGCTGGTTCTATTTGTACTACAAGGATTATTTGTGGGATAGGTATTCCTCAATTATCAGCGACTTTTCTCTGTGCTGATGAATGTAAAAAATATAATATTCCTTGTATTTCTGATGGTGGACTTCGTTATTCTGGAGATATTGTTAAATCAATCGGAGCAGGAGCTAATGCCGTCATGCTCGGTAATATGCTTGCCTCAACTTTTGAATCAGCCGGAGAAAAAATCGAACAAAATGGAAGAATATTTAAAAAATACCGTGGTATGGGTTCTGTGGATGCTGTTTCCCAAGGTGGTTCAGCTCGTTATCAAAGCGAGCAAAATAAAGCAATCGTTCCAGAAGGAGTCGAAGGACTTGTTCCTTGTAGTGGAGCGTTGGAAGAAATCCTTCATCAAATTGTTACTGGAATTAAAAAAGGAATGTGGTACTGCGGACAAAAAACAATTCCTGAAATGAACAATTATAAACAATTTATTGAGATCACCCCAGCCGGTCTAAACGAATCCCATGCCCATGATCTTCTTGGGATCAAATCTGCCCCTAACTACCATAAGTAATAAGACTCTTTTGCAGAGACCAAGCGATAACAATCTATTTAACTATCTTGATAAAATAAATCACAAACAAAAAATTAAGGGATATATATGATCATTATTTTAGATTTTGGAAGCCAATCAACGCACCTCATTCAAAGACGTTTACATGATTTAGGGTATCAAGCACTCATTGTCTCTTCTCAGATCAGTATCCAAGAGCTTAGCCAACACCACCCTCAAGGAATTATTTTTTCAGGATCTCCCTCTTCAGTTTATGAATCAGAAGCTCCCAATTATGATTTGGCAATTCTTTCTCTCCCTATTCCAAAATTAGGTATTTGTTACGGATTCCAATGCACCGTTTATAATTTGGGAGGTAAAGTTATAGCAAGCTCTATTCGAGAATATGGAGAATGCCCCATTACACTTCACACTAATGACCTTCTCTTCAAAAATATCCCTCAAGAATTTATTACCTGGATGTCTCATGGAGACAGTGTAACTCAGCTCCCAGAAGATTTTACAATACTAGCTAAATCCGAAAGCCACCCTGCCGCTGTTTACAACAAAGAGTATAATTTTTGGGGTTTACAATTCCACCCAGAATTAGCTCATTCACAGCAAGGTACAGAAATTCTTAATAATTTTGCCCAACATATCTGTAAGCTTAGCCCTTCTGAAAATACGATTGCCCATATTTTTGAGAAAATATCACAAGAAGTACAAGCACAAGTACAGGGTCATCAAGTACTAATTTTAGTATCTGGGGGAGTTGATTCCAGCGTTGCAGCAGCAGTACTCTTAAAAAGCCTCGACCCCAATAACATTCATTTAATGTATATCGATACAGGGCTTATGCGAAAAAATGAGAGTGCAGAAATCCGTGATATTCTTTATCAGCTCAACGCAAAAAACATACATATTATTAACGCTCAAGACCAATTTTTAAAGAACTTACAAGATATCACCGAACCTGAAGAAAAACGAAAAATTATTGGGGATCTATTTGTCCAAATCACTATGGATGAAGTAAAAAAACTAGGGCTTCCTAATCCATTTTATCTTGCTCAAGGTACTTTATATACCGATCTGATCGAATCTGGTAAAGGGGTTGGTAAAAAAGCTCATACTATCAAAAGTCATCATAATGTTAATTCTCCTCTCATTATGGAAAAACGAGAATCGGGTTATTTGGTAGAGCCACTAAAAGAGCTATACAAAGACAGCGTTCGTTCTTTAGGATTATTTTTAGGTCTACCAGAGAATCTCATTTTTCGACATCCTTTTCCAGGGCCTGGATTGGGAGTGAGGATTATAGGAACGATCGATCAAAAAAAAGTCAGTATACTTCAAGAAGCCGACACTATTTATATTGAAGAACTCCGAAAACGTGGACTCTATGACAAAATTTGGCAGGCTTTTGCTGTCTTCGTATCACTAAAATCTGTCGGTGTTGCTGGAGATGTCCGAAAATACGGGTACACCATTGCATTACGGGCTATTACTTCTGTAGATGGTATTAGTGCTGATGTTTATGAATTTTCTATCAAGGATCTAAAAGAAATTTCCTCTCGTATCACCAACGAAGTCCCTGAAGTCGCCCGAGTCGTCTATGATATTTCTTCCAAACCTCCTGCTACAATTGAATGGGAATAATATTAGAACTACTAAATAAAAAAGCTCTTATTGTTAAGAGCTTTTTTATTCAACCACTAATCCAAGCCAGTCCTAAAGTTCCAGCAAAGCTATTGTCTGTCCTATTAATATCAAGTATCGTATTTGAACCGTAGAAGTAACGATAAGTTATCCCAACACTAAGATGGAGATTACTAAAAATCGCAATATCAAAAAATAGCGTTGGTGATAGTGCAAAATGTCCTGTTTTTTGTGTCCCCACTTGGATCGTTCCATAACCTAATATCGTATTTAAGCGGATACGAAAAATAGCAAATGTCGGACTTTTATAACCAAGAATCACTCCCCCATAAATCATGGTAGCATCAAAGGGGGGCTTCCCTTCAAAGCTGGTATTGTAGCCAAAATTACCATAGACACCTGCTCCCAAAGAAAGACCATAAATAGACGCTCCTGCAGAACCTCCTCCATAGGTAATAAATTTATTCTGCAATACTCCAAATTGTTGTTCATAACCTGCCCAAGCAGTCCATTCCGTATCATGACCTAATAAGGAAAATCCAATATTTGGAATAAAAAAGAGCAACACTGCTATTTTTATATTTTTCAAACACATTCCTATCACCTCTTAATAACTAATAACTATTTTAGAGAAGCCACTAAACCGATTTAGGAGTAGGAAACCCATATTTTTGGTGTAATGCTTCCATAACTTTACGAGCACCTGTAAACGCAAACATTAATGACCCACCTTTACGCCCATTAACAATATCACCTACCATAAATAGACCATCTATGGCTGTTTCGTTATTCTCTCGAAGGACAACATTGGTATCATCGTATTCCAAACCACAGTTTGCCATAAACGCTACAGGAGAAGCTCCTCCAAGAGAATAGATAATACAATCAACGATGAGATTATCCCGTTCTTGGAATTTCACTTGTATTTTATCGCCATCTTGTTCTAAAGCGATAATATTCGTTCCCAAACAAATATCAACAACTCCATTGAGAGCATTAAGTTTATCTATATTTAATTGATTCATACGGAAAATCTTATCTTGGCGATAAGAAAGCGTTACATGATTGTTCATCCCAGAAAGTGCCTGAACATATTCTGATGCAGAGTCTCCTCCGCCCACTACTAATATTTCTAATCCTTCAACTTTTTGTTTTTGAAGGGCTAAAATATCATAGGAAACTTTCGAAAGAAGGGGAGCGGGGATAGGATAGTCAGGTTTACGCGGTTTTGAAAAGACCCCACTACTTAAGATGACATATTCTGCCTCAAATACACCACCCGCAAATTCCAAACGAAAAGTATTATCCTGTTTGACAACTTTTTGAATTTCTGTCTTGTAAGTAAAAGATAATTGATTTTCCTGGATAACCCCATCAATCATCTGATAATATTCGTCTAAAGAGATCAGTCCACTAAATCCCATCACCCCTGTAATTGGTACTTCAATATTTTTATACACAGAATTGATACTTTTTCCAATAGGATAAAACTGATGGATTGATGCGTTCGTATGTTCTGATTTTTCACAAATGAGTATATCTTTTGAGGATATACCTGATTGCACCAACTCTGCTCCCATCGCAATCCCTGCAGGCCCTGCTCCAATTATAGCCACTTTATACATAATATCCACCTTAATTATTGATATTTTTCTAATTATAGTATAACATATTTTTGAGTATTATATAAAATAATTATACAAAAAATTACAGAAACAATAGAGAATCAAAATTCCTCTTATAGTTTGTATAACCATAGTTCGTATTGACAAATTAGATATTATCATTTATAATAAAAAAATATTTATCAAATAAGGAGTCCTCAATGAAAAACATTCTTGTTATTGGAGGGGCTGGATATATCGGATCTCATACTGTAAAACAGTTATATACTCAAGGTTTTAATGTTATTGTATTAGACAATCTTAGTAAAGGTCATAAAGAAGCTATCGAAGCAATAGATAGCTCTATTCCTTTAATTCAAGGAGATTTAGGAGATATCCAATTATTAGGCGAAATTTTTACTAAATATTCTATTGATGCTGTCATGCATTTTGCCGCCTTAATCGAAGTTGGTGCTTCCGTTTTTCATCCTGATGTTTATTATAAAAACAATGTGTGCAAGGTAATCCAATTATTAGATACCATGCGAGAATACCAAGTCAATAATTTTGTTTTTAGTAGTACAGCTGCAACTTTCGGTATCCCCCAAGCAGAAACAGTTTCCGAGCTTCATCCCCAACTTCCTATCAATCCCTACGGCAGCTCTAAACTCATGGTAGAATGGATTCTAAGAGATTATGCCCATGCTTTCCCAGAATTTAATTATTGTATTTTAAGATATTTCAATGCTTGTGGAGCAGATTTTGATGGAAAAATTGGAGCGTCTTACGATCCTGCAGCATTACTAATTACGGTAACCCTACAAACCGCTAAAGGTCTTAGAGATTGCTTAAAAATTTTTGGTACCGACTATCCTACTCCAGATGGTACGGCTATTCGTGATTATATTCATGTTGTTGATTTGGCAAAAGCTCATATTCTCGGAATGGAAAGAATGCTCAAAGAAAAGGTTAGCGATTCTTACAATCTTGGTACAGGACAGGGACACTCTGTTTCCGAAGTAATCACTCTCTGTAAAAAACTTACTGGTATTGATTTTTGTGTACAAGAAAGTACCCGTAGAGAAGGTGATCCACCCTATTTGGTCGCTGATCCAAGCAAAGCTGCAAAACTTCTTCATTGGAAAACTGAATACAATCTCGAAGATATGATTCGTACCGCTTGGTATTGGGAGCAAAATAAAACTTATTAATTAACCCCAAATTTACAAATAAAAAACACGATCTAGGTCGTGTTTTTTATTTCATAAGCTAAGGTTAGAGTTTATATTCTATATATTGGTGTAATATGTTCGACATCTAACAAAAAAGTAATCCACCTATGGCTTGATATTGTTGTTTCGGTATAAATAAGATGAGCAGAACAATAATGCTGTACTATTTTTTCTAAGTCCATACTTGGAAGATTGTAAGTTCTTTGATGATCAGAACATACTACGATCCATTTTGGGGAAAGAGTGTTTAATGATTCTCCAAGATATTTTGAATCTCCATGATGTGGACAATGTAGAATTTCCACCTTTTCTTTTAAAAGACAGTTTTCTTTTTTGGATAAATCTCTTTCTCCAGCAGAATAAAACAAGTATTTCTGTGATCTTTTTGTTGATACCAGTAAAGATAAGGTGGTTTGATTTAATTGATTGTCAAACTTTCTTAGACTCTGATACCGCTCCTCCAAATCTAAGAGAGGGTCGGCACTTTTTTTTAGATACTTCAAACATTCTTGAATAATCTCGATGGCAATAGGAACAATTTGTAATTCATAATCCCCTATTAAAAAATTCATTGGCGATTGTACATAATATACCCTATCGCCCATACGATCTAATAGTTTTTGATACTGTTTTAATGAAAAAATAATATATTGGGTTGGTATATCTGGGTATTGCTCCGAAATAATTTCTAAGCAATTAGGGTCTACAAAATCAGGATTGGTCGGAATATTGGATAGGAAGGTATTAATACGACACCCTTGATCCAAAATATCATTAAAACAGGCAATATGATCTCTATGAATATGAGATAAAACGGCAATATCGATTTCTTTAATATTTTTATATTTTAGATAATCGGTAATTTTAATCCGTCTCGCGTCTTTATAAATTTGAGGATTATTATCTCCGCTATCCAAAAGAATGATGTGCTCCTTACCTTGATCACGAAGAGAAAAAACAATAGAAACACCAAATCCTGTATTTAAAATATCAATAAAATTTATCATTAGAGCCCCATTAGCTCTCTTTCTTTAGCAAGCTCTAATTCGATTTCTTGATGTGTTTTTATTGGTCTCGGCGAACAAAGACTCACCAAGACATGAGCAATTAATGCCGAAATTAATGCTGGGATAACTGAGTTCCCAAAAAATGTCAGTAAATCTTTATGATTATTAACCATTAGAGATACAGAGAGTGATATTACTAAGGATGCTATTGCTCCCTGCCAAGTTGCCCGTTTCCAATAACGTCCCAATAGACCAACGATGACAATCCCTGTGAGTAAAGTAGATACCATACTTTGAATATAACCTAATAAATCTGTTGCAAAGAGCACAAAGATATAGGCTAGAAATACAAGAATAACCGAAACGATACGAGAATATACTATCATTTTTTCTTTCGGGATTATTTTACCAGTAAGTAGAGGAATAAAGTCCCTAATCGTAATTGTTACCGCCGCCATCGCTTCCGAATCTCCAGAAGATACCGTTGCAGACATTCCTGCAATAAGTACCAATGCTCCAATTAGTGGAGGAAATACTTGTGTTGCCATATAGGGGAAAACTAAACCACCATTTGTAATAGTTGGATCAATCGTATAAGCCGCCATTCCTATAATAACAGGGAAAAACGCAAAAATAAAATAACACCCAGCGGTGATTAAAAAACTATTTTTTGCTTGATTATAATTTACAGCACTGAATGCCCTCTGACGATAGACAGGAGTACTCAGAATATTAACCACCATCACCATCATCAAAGAAAATGCTGGAATCATCCCTGTTTGCTGGTATCCCAAAAAAGATAGGGATTCTTTAGGAAGGGTATTAATAATATGTTCCCAGCCCCCAGCAACAGGAATAGAAAGATAGGTTAATAATAGGAATCCTATAAATAAAACAACTGCCTGTATCGTATCACTCCAAGCTAACGCTAGTAATCCTCCAACAAGAATAGCTCCAGAAAATAAAATCATCATAATAAATCGAGCTATATTAAGATCAATCCCAACAATATAATGAAGATACAAAGAACCTCCCAACAAATGAGAACCTGTCCAACCAACTTCTGCAAGAATAAGGATAATCGTTACCATGATTTTAAGTGTTTTATTATTTTCATAATAAGAAGCAAATTCTTCTGTCATGGTTACAAAACCCTGATTACGACCTTTAGCTAAAGTAAAGGCAAAAATAATGAGTCCTATTGTACCGCCAATACCATATAATGCCCCACCCCAGCCATTAAAATAAGCATTTCCTACCGCACCCATCGAAGATCCTGTCCCAATCACTGTAGCAATATTTGTCCCTAGCAACAAAACAAGCCCTAGTGCCTTACCACCAATCAAATAATTTGACGCTGTCTGTTGTTTCCTAGTCAAAAACCATGACAGTAAGATTACTCCAATGATATAGGTCATAAAAGCATATAAAATAAGCATATACTATTCCTAAAAAAGATATACTAATCTCAAATGATTCAGAGTTTTTAAATATTTTTTAAAACGATATTATTATCATATTGACAATTTATACTTAAATATATTCTTCTTTAAATAAACCAAATAATAAATTATTATACCACTGACCGTGGAAAAAATAAAATTGACGGACACAGCCTTCTTGTTTCATACCTAAAGAATTTATAATACGATAAGAGGCTTGATTTATTTCATAGCACTCAGTAGAAATTCTTCTTGCAGAGAGAGTCTCAAAGCCATATTTTACTAAGAATTCTCCAACGATTTTTCCATACCCTTGCCCCCAATGTGTCGTATCAATGATACATGTTAGACCATAATTACCAAAAGAATAAGGAATATGTTGCAAGATGCCTTGACCAAGAAATACCCCATCTTTTTCTACAACAAATATATGATGCTGGGGTAGTTCTTGTTCTTTCAAAGAATCTTGTGTCGCTTGGATGAAAGGTGTAAAAAAGGCTCTTGTTTCTTCTGCGGTATTAGGGCCTATACGCAAAAATCGACAGACAGTTACTTTACCGAACAGATCAATAATATTTGTTAAATCGTGATCTGTAATATAAGTAAAGCGTAAGCCTTTATAGTCAAAATTGTTATCCATAGATAGAATTCCTCAAAAAAAATAAACTGTTTAGCAGTTTATTTTTTTATTTATTGCCCCAATCTCAAGGCTCTTTCAAACATCTGCTTAGAAGAATCAATCATCGTTACATTCGCTTCATAAGATCGATTCGCAGCAATCATATTAACCATCTCTTCAACAATATTTACATTAGGATAGGCAACATAACCTGCCCATTTCCCACCAGTAATCGTATCAGGGTGAGTGGGGTCATAGACCATTCTTGCAGGAGCTTCATCTTTTTCTACAGCGTTAACTTTTACCCCGCCTCCCATTTCTGCTTGTAAAGCATCAGGAATATGAGGAGTTTTAAAGACAGGAACTCCAGCTCTAGGAGTTAATACCACACGAGAACGTTGATAAGGTCCACCTTCTGTGGTACGAGTAGAGTTAGCATTTGCGATATTATTTGCGATTACATCTACTTGAAGACGTTGGGCACTCAATCCTGTAGCACCGATATTCATACTGGTAAATAAACCCATCATAGCCTCTTTAATTATTTATTTTTCTCTACCGTTTACTTCATGGCAAGATCAAGAAGTTTGATATTACGACTATATAATTCCATCATTAGGTTATAATGCATGGTATTTTTAGATGCCTGAGCGGATTCTACATCAATATCCACATTATTTCCATCATTCCGATAGGAAGTATCATACTCCACACTAATACGAGGTGTTACCGTGGTAAAATCAATTTTTTTATTAAAATCAATATGCCGGCTATCTGTTTTATAAGTTTCCAAGCGAGCAGGTTTTTCGGAATCTACAGCACGGCGTAATTGAGATTCAAAGCTTAATTCAGCTCTTTTATAACCTGGTGTATCTACATTGGCAATATTATTAGCGATTAATTGACGTCGAAGGGTTGTTGCCTGAAGACCTAGCTCTAACATAGCGGAAGAACGCCCCATTCCTGACGAAGTATTACCGAAAATCATCACTGCCTCCTATCATAAAAATCTCTTTCTCTATAATCTTCGGATTTTTTTTTTGATACTTTATGTTTTGTTGAAAAAATCTTTTTCCTAATATGAAAAAGAGTCAGTTAAAATCTTCTAGGCATAGAGATTTTTTATGTTAACACTAAAAAATCTCATACGTATAAAAAACATATGAGATTTGATCTGGTCATTCACTCAAGAATTACAATATATCACAGGATTAATTGCTTATAAATATCAATCATATTTTTTAATCGTCGGACATCTTTTTTATAGAGATAGCTTGTTTCAGAAAAAGATTTCCCATAAAATTGAATCTTAATTTTGCTATCATTCTGTACATAGGTTAAGAGAAATTTTAAAAGCCCCTCATCAGATACCGAATACCGTTCATGCATAAGGCTATTGTTGACAAAAGTATTTCTTATTTCCCAGGTAACAGCGTAATTAAAAGTCTGCCCATCAGGATTTTGAATACACACCGCCGAAGAATTGATCTCCAACCAGCCAGTTCCAGAGTATTTAAAGTCAAACATAGGTACTATTTTGGTATTTAGTACATCCATAGAGAATTCAAATCGAATATTTGGGTATCTGTATTGGAGAGTATAGGTATTTTCTACACGATTATGTCGATATTTTATATCTTTAGGAATCTCGATAAGCCGTCCCTGATACTCTAAGGTAGTAGGTCTCGTCGCCATACCAAAAAGAGAGCTTGAACACAATAGAAATAATAATAAATACATAAAAACTCCTTATATTACAGATCCATACTAATATTTTTATAAGAGTGTTAGGTTGCCTAGATGAGTCTATAAACCAGAAAATAACGTTTCTAAAAATTGTTCTCTGGGACAAGATTTTAATACTTTTGTGGTGATATTATTAGGGAAAGGATGGTCAAAGGTACTTCTGGTTGGAATAAGCGTCATCCCTCTAGTCGCCCCCTGCAACTCGACAGATACAGGACTATCAAAGGATTCAAATAACTCTGGGTGAGCAGCTGCTACCATTGCCGTAGGATCATATAGGGGCATTTTAGCCTGAGGATTACCTTGGTAAAATTTATTTAATAAATACTCTAAAATACGCGGTGTCCATTCATTAGAACTTAGTGCTAAATATTGCTTCAATTCTGAAGCATAAATATAAGAATAATGATCACTTATATCCAAGCCACTTTTGATAATAGGAATACCTGATTCAAAGACAATTTTAGCAGCTTCTGGATCAATGTAGATATTAAATTCTGAGTAGTAGGTAACATTACCATAGCTTCCCCCTCCCATAATCACAATTTGCTCGATTTTAGTACGATATTCAGGATACAAACGTAAGAATATTGCAATATTGGTTAAAGGACCTAAAGTAATCAGTGTTAATTGCCCTTCCAACGTAGATAAACATTGAGCTAAGGCCTCTGGGGCTTTGATCGTATTCAAATGCTCCATTGGAGCAACATCAATAGGCCCCAAAGCATTGCCATGGACGTAGGAAGCATTGTATTCACCTTGAAGTAAGGCTTGAGAACAACCACTATATAAGGGAATATCTCTTCGATCAAGATGTGTTAAAACTGCTGATAAATTCCCATTGACTTGAGCTAAACCAAGGTTACCATTGATTGTAGAAATCCCAAGAATTTTCCAATTGATTTCTTTTTCTTTTTGTGTTGCCCAAATTAGCGCTAGGGTATCATCCAAGCCAGGATCAGTATCAATCCAAATATTTTTTTTCATCTTCATCTCCTAAATTATATTGGCAAATAAACTCGCTATTGCCGCCGTCATCCAAGACGCTCCCGCTCCTAAAAATAAGGAAATAAATCCATAACGAGCATAAATTTCTTTTTTATTTTTCACATAAGGAGAGACCGTTCCTAAGGCAATAGCAACCGTTCCTGGATTGGCATATCCACATAAGGCAAAACTAGCAATAATAATAGAAATTTCTGATAGTTCCATATTTTTAATAAATTCTCCTAATTGGGCAAAAGCGACAAATTCATTAACAGAGATTTTTGTACCCATTAAATAGCCAATTTTGAGCATATCTTCTGGAGGAGTACCCATTACAAAGGCCAAAGGAGCAAATAAATAACCAAATATTGTTTTTACACTCCCAGGTACAATTCCTTTATATTCTCCAAAAGAGTTTTTTTCTTGGTTAAATATCGAAGCTAATAGCTCTCCATCAACAAAAGCATCCAATTTTAATAATGCTCCATCAAACATCGCTATTAAGGAAATAAAAACGATTAACGCTCCTCCCATAAATAAAGAAATCTGTATCCCTTCGGAAATCCCCGTCATAGTTGCGGCTAGTGGTTTACCATAGTCGGGACCTTTAATAATTTCGATATGCTCTCCTTGGGTAATAGGTTTGTCCATTTCCGGAACTAAAATTTTAGATAAAGCAATTACCGCAGGTACAGACATTGCACTTGCTGCTAGAAGGTGTGTCGCACTAATCCCAATAGAAATAAATGCCGCAAATAAGCTTGCTGAAATAGTTGCCATCACACTTGTCAGCATGACCGTAATTTCTGAGTTTGTTAATCGGTCTAAATAACTTTTTACAAATAAAAGATTTTGCCCACCAAGAGGGATACTTCCAATACTAACAAGGGTCTCCGCTCCAGAAAGTGGTTTAATCCCTAAAGACATCATATTCCAATTGATAAAACTCGCAATACTGGAGATTGTTTGATTCATCAAGCCGACACTATCCAATATAGATACTAATGCTGTAAAAAATATAATAGATACCGTAACATCAATAGCAAAAATCCAACCAACTTCCCCCGTATATAAGCTACCAAATAAGAAAATCCCTCCAGCTCTTGCATAGGATAAAAGCTCTGTGAGTCCATCTCCAATACCCTTAAAGAGATCTGCTCCTGTGGTATTTGTTGCCCATAATGTGCCAAAAATAGAAGTACACAGTAAAATCCCAGCCATATTTGACCAAGCTTTGGGTAAGCGAATAATCGGTTTATCTTCAAAGATCACACGAATACTCCCAATAGCCAAAAAGAAATACCAAATTATATCTCTCATAAATACTGAAGAATCCCCTAAAAGACTAAACATAAACGACAATCCTACCGCAATAACAAGCCCTAGCCCTATTTGGAGAATAGGAGGTATTTTGCTATAGCCTAGTTTACCTATATTGTAGATTACGATTGCTAAGATATAGATAAATAAACAAGTAAGACTGATCCAATGAGAGCCTAAAATAATCCCTGCAATTACAAATTGCATGGCAACACCCCAAATGACGATCTTCCAATCAATTGCCTTTCTATTTTCTGAAAATAAATAGGCAAGAACTATAAACGCCCCTATCCCTAATAAGCCTTGTCCATTCATGTCTTTTACTCCAGTTTTTATTAATTTGACATCATTAAGTACTCAAATAAGAGAGAAATATATTTGTTTCTATCTATTTTTCTGAGTCGACAAATCCTTTTTACATCTTTTTCGGGGTATAGATGATTGTTCTCTCGATTATTTGCATAATCGTAAGCCGTAAATCCCCGCATTTTACCTTGTAGTTGGATGTCTACTGCAACAGTATCATACTCAAATAATTCTGGATAAAATATATAAATCATAGGGAGAACATCATAAATCCGAGCTGCTTGAGGTGGGTGGCTTTTTTCAATGCGGAATTTCATTAGTTGTAAGCTCCAATCTTCTAATTGGTACTCTTTAGTGTATGGTTCTAACTCATCCAACGTAAAATAAGCATGGAGATCTGTAATATCTAAATCGCTCAAAACCATAGGAATATCACTATTAAAGACCACATGAGCAGCTTCAGGGTCAACATAGATATTGAATTCTCCATAGGGCGCAATATTTCCATAGCTCCCTCCACCCATAGTAATAATTTTTGTGATCCTTGAATGATATTCAGGATAATGAATCAAAAAAGTTGCTATATTCGTTAGAGGCCCTATCGTTATCAAGGTAAGTGGTTCGTTACATTGTTGAAAATAATTCGCTAAGCCTTGCAAGACATGACCATCATCATTATAATGTTTTTCTACAACAATTGGTCCAAGGTCTTTACCGTGGATGTATTCCGCATTGATATGGTTCGCTAAAAAAGAAGCGTCTGCTCCTCGATAAACAGGAATATCGACATTACTATGTTCCAACAATGCTTTTACATTATTAACAGCAGATTTGACTGGGAGATTTCCAGCAACAGCACTAATCCCCACAATATTTAATTTATGTTTGAAAGCCCATAAAAGAGCGACTGCATCATCGACCCCAGCGTCGGTATCAATCCAATAATTCATTAGTCCTCCAATAATTCATGAATGATAAATTGTAATTCCGTTACGTGTAGAATATTATACATATTCGCAGGTAAAGTTTTGATAATCGTAGAAGAATTTTTACTCGGCTCATAG
This sequence comes from Brevinema sp., assembly GCA_051649605.1. Lineage (GTDB taxonomy): Bacteria > Spirochaetota > Brevinematia > Brevinematales > Brevinemataceae > Brevinema_A. The sequence continues at coordinate 27,958 of JBOFHK010000035.1, forward strand.
CTAAATTGCGGAGAAAGAAAAATAATATCATAATCATGAGGAAGCGATAGAATCCCTGGATCTGCCGATTCAATATGATACTTACCATCGCAGACCTCTTGGGCTTTTTTGGCTAATAAACTACTCGTAACCCCTGAAGAACAAATAATCGCGATCTTTTTGATTGACGTACACATAATTTTTTGAGCTTCTTCAAATGATCCCGCCGTTGCGAATGCACCTTTTTTGGTAACGCTAATCCCAGCCACTTTATTAGCATGGTGGATCGCATCTTCTGTGGTAAATCCCTTCGCTAATGCTCCCACAAAGCCTCCAATAAATGCGTCTCCCGCCCCTGAGGTATCCAAAGCTTTGAACGGATAAGCAGGAATAAATTGATCCTGATTGGCGAAATAAACTCCTTGATATCCGAGGGTAACAATCGTTTGAAGGTGGGTAGGTAGTTTGGTAACAGCTGTTTTAATTTGTGCTTTGGTACGTGTTTCGATCCCTGTCATCAATGTTAGTTCGTGTTCGTTAGGAACGATAAAGTCAGTGTTTTGTAGGAGTCCTTCAGGAATATCACAGACAGGAGCAGGATTGATAACGACAATTTTGTTTCTTTTTTTGGCTTCGTGAGCAACAAAAGTAATTGTTTCGATAGGGATCTCAAACTGCAACACAATAATATCATGCTCATCAATTAATTTTAAATCAATCTTATCAGGCAAAAGAAGATTGTTTGCTCCAGAGACCACAATAATTTTATTTTGCCCTTGAGCATTTCGTTCGATGATGGCTGTACCTGTAGGATGATCGACCTGAGTAATACAAGGTTTGATCCCTACCCTTTGTAGCTCCTGAATGATATATTCGCCAAATTCGTTATTGCCGACGACGCCCAGCATAGTAACATCAATTCCTTGTAAGGCAATAGCAGCAGCTTGATTGGCTCCTTTACCGCCGACGAGTGTTTGAAAATCATTACCAAATACGGTCTCTCCTTCGTTGGGAAAACGTTCCGTACCGACGAAGATATCCATATTCAGGCTACCGATGACAAGTACTTTCCTATTCATATTGACCTCTTCACATAAATCGTTTTTTTCTTATTATAAAAGAGAAATGAATTATAAGCAAGAGCATTTTTAATAGTTTTTATGATTAAGATAAAAAAACTATTGCCTCTTTCTCGTAAAAAGACAATAGTTTTTATCAAATTTTAAGAATCCATCTTACTCTTTTATCTAGTGATTGCCCGTAAAAGCTTCCACCGATCATTATGTCCACAGGTAGAGCAAGGTGCTTTAGAAGTCCCTTGGGTGTGTTTTTCTGTTTGTCCACATTGAAGACATTCATAAAGTCCTGTGGGATGATCTGAATTGATTGTAGCCATAGATAAGCTCCTTATTTTAATTTTGTTTAAGCCTTCAGATTACTCTCTTGTATAAGACGAGGTAATTATTTACTGAAGGTATGTTCGCCGAACGCATGTTCCTAAAGATTGATTGCGGTTAGTAATGCTCCTAAGAACATTCCAAGGAAACAAGCAATAGTCAACGCTAAGGTTTTAGAGTAACCACAAGGAATCAGCTGTTGATTTTTATCGAGGCGTTTGATAATGGGAAACATTTTCCAATAAAAAGAGCCAATCGACAAAATAAGCCCCGCGATAGTATATACTTTGAGCAAGGGGGTACCAAAAAATAGGATGATGAGCAAGAGGACGATAAAGATTAGTTTCGTCCCAGCAATCCAATAGACGAGATACTGAATAAAGAGGTGAAGATTCTCGTGTTTTTTGGATTCTTCCCAGGCTCTGAATACGGCAATACTATTCCCTTTGTTAAGATTGGGGAAAAAGTATAGGATCGTAATATTTGCGAGTTCTAGGGTAATAAAAATACTCAATGCACTATTAATAATCATGTTCATTCTCCTAATGATTTTAATTTTTGTATTAGCCAGCCCATGACTAGTTTTATGGGAGGCTTAATTGATTTATTTTGTAATGATCATTGACCGAAGGTATGTTCGTTACCGTTCTTAGAGATACTAACGATTATCTTAATATTCCTCATGAGTGTATTTATTAAGAATTACCCCATTGCTCGTTTATGGGAATGATTCTTTTAATTTATCTTAGGTCAGCATGTTTATGCATATCCGAACAAGAAGCACAAATCCGCTGATCGGAAGTTTTTTTGAGAAAGATTATAAGCTCTGCGGTGCTAGCGAAATATTGGTCTGAATTAGAATTTGTATCTAGTCTTTCGACAAGACCACAGAGTGATTTTTTGGATATGGTATCCTTATTGTTGATTCTTTCCCCTGAAAATAGGTGATAATTTTTGCCTCCGCCTTTGATGCGAGAGGGTGCTAATAGAAACATAAAAGCCTCCTGTCTATTAAATAATGATTTATTTTTAATAATCAACGATAACATATTACGAGCAACTATATTACCGAATGATTTTAATTTATCTTAGGTCAGCATGTTTGTGATTTTCGGAACAGCTGGCACAGATTTTTTTATTATGATTCATGGTAAAGAACGATTCTAATTCCGTTTTTGTCTCAAAATAGAGATCTGTTGACATAGGGCGATCTTTATACCGTTGTACGCGACCACAAATTGAGTTATTGAGTATGAGGACATCTTTGCCTAGCTGTTCTCCTTGGAAAACATGGTAATTGACACCATCACCATCAATATTCTCTGGTGGTAAAATAAAATAGCCTTCTATAAAAAATCCCATATTAAAACTCCTCATTTTTAATATTCCTTGGAAAATATTTAGTATATTCTATATTAATTACTTCCTATTTGTAGTATTTGTAGTATACGATAACTTTTCAAATGGTTTTTATTTATTATAGTTGATCAATTTAAAGAGTTTTTTAAACAAATCCCAAATACTAAAAGTGGTTCGTTTATAGATTTTATTTTGGACAAACTTTTTAGGGTTGGTAGCCCAGCCCCAGCCTCGTGGTGCTTTGAGTCCAAGAGCGTTTTTGATCCGTCTCTTGGGGCTAAGCATGGCGGAGATGGATTTGTTGAGGCTGGGTTTTCGCATTCCAATTTTCATTATTTTTCCTCTTTAATTTTTTTTATTTATTATCGTTCTGTTTTTTGTGAGACGCTTCTATTTATTTTAGCACAATATTAATATATTCCTTTTTTAGTAAGGCATATATTAATATTGTGCTAATCTGTATGAATAGAAAACCCCGAACATTTACCACATAATTCTTTTCCAGCATTCTTAATAGCAGTTTTCAAGTTCTCTTGTGTTGTATATTTTACCCCTTTAGCATTCTTAGCACGTTCTATCCCACAAAATGCTGTATCTGAATTATCTTCAAAAATATGAGAATTTGTCCCCTCTCCCTTTATATACTCTGCTCTAATAATCCAATAAGCCATATAACACCTCTTTAAATTACGTATAAATTAAAATATTAATTATTGAATTGATGGCTACTATATCTCTAGTAAATATATTGATCACCTAACCATACTATGTTAATTTTTTTACTCTTCTTTATTCATCGTCCTCTTGTTGTTTGTCGGACGCCTGTTCGTTGGACGCCTGTTCGTTGGATGCGTGATCTTGTGAGTGAGAGTTAGCCTCGATAGTTTGTATTTCGTCTTCGGTGAGTTCGTAAAGTTTGTAGACAATTTGATCGATTTGTTTTTCTTCGGGAGTAGTATCGATATTACGAGCTTTATGGTCTAAAATGGTCTGCACGAGTGCGGTGATTTGTTGTTCGATGGCTGGGCTGGGGACGGGGATGGGAACCCTCTCTAAAAAGGCTTTTTTATATCTAAATCCAGTATTACCTAAACCACCACCTGCAAAGAAATTTTTAAATCCAAATTCTCCAAACTTAGAATTTAATATCCCTGTTAAGTAATGTAACTGAGAACCTACTATTAAAAATGTAGTTGCTTCAAGATAAGTATGTGTATTATCATAAGTAAATTTTGCTTGTTGAACAATTTCCCCCCACACAATCTTGGGCTTATCGAAGTCTTGATAATAAGCAATCGTATCTTGAGTTTCAAACCATTGGCTGGTGGTTTTCTTTCGAGATCCATTTTCTCCACTTTGATCGATACGAGGTCTAAAAGATTCTAAATATCTCTTAATTACTGGGTATTCATTTATATTCACACGTAAAGCAGGTAGCGTCCCGATCAACCACTGATCGGCAAACTCATAAGAATAACGCTTAATATCTCTGCCCCTTAAAATAGGCTTGATGATCTCCGCCGATTTGGGGTCTTCGGCGATGAGCTGATCTTTAGTCGCCCCATCGATGATAAAAGCTTCGTTAAACCCTGTCTTAATACCATACTTAATCTCAATATCCCAGTCTTTGAGGGGCTTACCCACTCGGTGCATCTTATCTAAAATCTTTGCTTCACTATCGTTTAGGATGATCCACGCTTCGCCTTGGACGGTAGGTATAATATATTTTTGCTCGCTCTCTATTTTGCCGATCTTGATCGATTGGATCTTATTATTTAGTGTATAGGATGGTATTGACGCTTGGTGGGGGCGTCCTTGTCGTTTTTGGTAGCTAATAATATTGGTGTCCACCGTCGCACTATCAAACCAATTCGATCCGAGATCCAAAAGCTCCCAAACATAAGCATGCTTGTAGAGCCACTCCCTCGTCCCCTCTCCATAGCCGGCACGCATCCATTTGTTGGATACGATCATTGATACCTGTCCTTCTTCGTGGATGAGCCCAAAAGCACGCTCGATAAAGAGCTGGTAAATATCACCTGTTGGAGCATAGGTATCAAAGTTTTTACCTTGGTAAGGGTTGTTTTTTTTTGGAATACTTTGTAGGGCAAAATACGGAGGATTCGCAATCACAATATCAAACTGCCCTACACCAAACATAAACTCACTATCAAAAAACGGAGCGGTAACGGTAGTATTAAAGGGAGAGAAGGCTTGTAATTGTTCGATTTGATCTTTTCCGTCGCTCGAAAAAGTCGTAAGATTTTTCATATCTTTTAAGGTCTCGGTAATGTGTAAACGAATCTGATTTTTATCACTCAGCTGAGCCGTATAATAATCTTTAAAGAGAAGGTTTAGGCGCTCTTTTAAAGGCTCATACTCACTAGAAACTAAACTACTACTCTCTTTTTTGAGGGCGATCAAACTATTTGCCGTCATGATTTTAAATTCTAAATTGGGGAGGACTTCTAAATCAATATAATGATCGTTAGTAAAGTAGGTATGTTTGAGTAGCTCTATCCACAAACGAAGCCGACAGATATTCACAGAATTAGGATTAATATCGATCCCGTATAATTGATTCTCAATAATATGTTTTTTGGTGTGGAAGATGTGTTGCTGGATCTTTTGTACTTCGGGGTTGATCTTGGCGTCTTTTACTTGATAAACAAAATCCTCGCCGTTATGATACTTAATAATAAGCTCATCATTTTGGATATCAATATTAATATCATCGTGAAGCAATCGAAAATCACTCTTAATCCGAATTAATTCATTCAAACAAGAAACAAGAAAGTGTCCACTCCCTACGGCAGGATCTAAAATACTGATATGATCAATAATCGCTACTGCTTTTTGTCGGTCGGCTTGTTTATAACAATTACGATGCACAAAGCTTTGCAAATCTTGGAAATCTTGGCAGTCAATCGCAAATTCTTTATTGAATTGAGCGAGGACTCGTTTTTGGATCACCTCTTGAGCCATATACATAGTGATACTAGCAGGGGTAAAGTGTGAGCCTTCTTGATAACCGTTGAGTTTTTCGAAGACGAGACCCAAGACCGACGATTTAATAACAGTATGATCATCAATATCATTACTTTCGCTGTTGAATTGGTAACACTCTAAAAATCGGAGGAGATACTCTAGGAGAGGCAACTCTAGATCCTTGAAATTGGGTGCTTGATACAAAACACTATCTTTTGGTAAAAGGATTTTTCTATCTTTATCTAGGTCAGAAATACCGTAAGAGCGTTTTTGTTCTAACTCAGTTTCTTCAAAGAGTGAGCTGTTGAGGTAAGGGACTGTTTTGTATTGTTTATCGTCTGGGTGTCTCGCGGGAATAGGAATCGATAAAATCTTAAAAAAGAGTTTACTCAGGCGGGAATAATCGTTGATTTGTTTAGGGTCTAAGAGGGCAAAGTCCTTGTCATTCCAAAACACCCTAAGCTGAGCCTCGAGGATCTTTAGAAATAAGATACGATTGAGCCACAAAATATTAAGGCCTAATGCCGTTTCGAAGCTTTCTTTACCGATATTGATATTTTGCATCGTCAAGTCTAGGAGGGTGTTCGATACAGAATTTTTGACCAATTTATTGGTTTTTTTCTCTTCTTCTAAGCCCATAATATAGAGTAATTCGTTATAAAATTGTCTATTGAGAGAATTGGGATCGATTTTTGGGGCTTCGTGCATAATATTCGGTCTATCAAAAAGCCGATAAAGTAAGTCCTCATCATCATGCAATAAATCAATCTTGATCGCCTCAATGACAGCGTCGTTGGTGATTGATTTCATCGTTTCATAGAAGGTATTTTTGCTTGCACTTTGGTGTTGCGCTTCTTTGTATGCGTTTTGGATTGCAGAACGAGGGGAGGTAATTTTTTGGAATTCTACTCTTTCGATAAGGTAAAGCTCATGATAATCGGTAATAATGACAGAATGGATTGCTTGTTGTTTGGCCTGTTGCTCCAAAAAGTAATAGATTGTTTCGTAGAAGGCTTTTTTGTTGATATCATCATCGGTGATCATTTCTGTTTTGTTCGTTTTGGTTTTGGCTTCGATGATCACTTTTAATCGATCATCCACCCACAAGGATAGATCCATTTTATCGTAATTAGTTTTAACCTTGAAATGGTCAAACGACGATAACAATTTATCAAGATGAGGTCGTAGAGTATCCTCACTTGCGGTATCGACAATATTTTTTAAGTCTTCGCGATATTTGGTAAGCTCGTTGATAAAAAAACTCAATTTGTCGTTATCTAACCTATTATCTAAAAGATCACGTTTTTTTAAGAAATCGTTTAAGGAGCTAAGTTTTAATTGCATCGGTTGACCTCAAAAATAATTGTATTAATTATTATACACTACTATTGATTTTCTAGCAAGTCCATAATCAAATAATTTTCCTAATGAATAAATTTCCTCGTAGAAGATTTATTTGATTTTTGTTATAAATCAATCATTATCAGCGATCACATAGTTATTTGCTGGATGTATATTAGTGGGATGTATATTTGATGGACGCCTATTCGCCGAATGCATATTCATCGAGGAGGCGTTTTATTGCACCGAGTTGACCAGCTTTGTTGCCTGTTTTGGCGATGACCACATCTGATTTGAATCCTACAGGGAGGTAAGCCTTCACACGAGGGACGAGTAAGTCCAGTAATTTTTGTTCTTGTGCGGACACTCCACCGCCAAGAATGACGGCTTGAGGATTGAGAATACAGACCGCATCGGCAATACCTCCCGCTAAATGATCCGCCCAGTCTTCTAAGACTGCCGAAACACGAGGGTTTTTACCATATTGTTCAAAAATCCATTTTCCGTCGATGACTTCAATCTGCTCCTCAGGCAAGGCACGATCAATTCGGCACATCTCTTGAATACGACGCACCAAGGCAAGAGTGGAAGCTTCTTTTTCCCAAAACATGGTTGTGCCTTTATTGGCTCGGATATAACCAATTTCCCCTGCTTGGAATCCTGCACCATAATAGAGTTTGTCATTGATTACAATCCCAGAACCAATACCCGTCCCCATCGCAATACAAATAAAAGTGTGATAGTCTTTTCCAGCTCCGAGCCATTTTTCTCCCATTGCGGCACAGTTGACATCGTTATCAACGATTAGTGGAAGTCCTAAGCTCCCTTCGAGATGGTTTTTAATAACGACTTCATGCCATCCTTTAGGCATATTAAGGTTTGCCCACAAGGCTCGACCTTCAAAAGGATGAATAACTCCCGGACAGGAGATACCAATACCTTGGATATCATATTTGTCCTTATATTCTTGGGCTATCGTAATAATTTTTTGGAGTAATTCCATAGCATCACTAGATGCCGTTAGGAAAGAATTTTCTTGGGACATCTGCCCTTCTGAATTGATAAGAGAGTACTTAACACTTGTACCTCCGAGGTCTATTCCTAAAAAGTTCATCTCGTTCTCCTTTACTGTTTTGGTATTTCTCTAATAGTATAGACGATTCTGATATAAAATCAAGTGCTAAAAATTATTACTTTTATTCTTTTTAGTTCTTGACTATTATTTAATATAATTTATAATATAAAGGTAAGCTAAGCATAATGAGGAGTTTATATGAAACAAAAATTACTAGCTTGTGATGTCGATGGTACATTGATTTTTCACGAAGATCAAAAAATTAAAGGTTCTGACCTCCAAGCAATTAAGAGCTTTCGTGAGGCGGGGCATTTATTTGTACTCTGTACAGGTCGGACAGCGGTTTGGGCTATCCCCCTAATCCAAAAACACGATCTCCAGACTGACGGGCTGATTCTCTGTAACGGTTCGATGATTTATCATGTAAATCCTAACGATCCTACTGATATCAAAGAAATCGTTAATCGTAGTGTTCCCAACAAAATCGGCTTAGAAATTATCAACTATTTTTATCACTTAGAAGAATTTGCCCTATATTGGGATGATGGTAATCAAACTTATGAGCTTCATGATCGATTAGTTTCTCAGGCTTCTTCAATTATCCAAGAAAATTATTCTACTCATATTTCTTTTGAGGAAGCAATGGCTCTTACTTCCAATTTTGTAACGATAGGGGTAACGCCAATTTCTTGTGATGTATCCAAAGCCGAAGAAATCAAAAATTACATCCTCAAACACTGGGAAGTTTTGGCTTTTCGAAATCAATTTTTTATTGATATTGCACCAATTGGATCTTCTAAAGGCTCTGGCATCGAAGATTTTCAAACAATTTACCAAAAAGATTTAGAAACTTATGGGATAGGGGATTCTTTTAATGATTTATCTATGTTTCAACACGTCGGTAAGTCCCATGCATTCCTTATGAGTAATGGCGACGTAGAATTAAAACAATATACAGACAATCAAGTTAACAGTGTAGCAGAGTGTATTAATCTGCTCTTATCAAAAAAATAAATATTTGGAGAACAGTATGTATTCCTTAAAAGAATTATACCGTAGCGGTTTTGGCCCTTCTAGCTCCCATACAATAGGCCCATTTCGTGCTGGGACAATCATAAAAGCCAAAAATCCTACTGCCACAAGCTTTCGTGTCCAGTTATTGGGGAGTCTTGCTGCAACAGGGATAGGACATTTTACCGATAAAGCCTTAGAACAAGCTTTTGGAGAAAGTCCTTTAGAAATCTTATGGAAAGATGATGTGTGGCCAGAACAACATCCAAACGGAATGATTTTAGAAGCTTTAGATAGTGATGGTGCCATTATAGATACTTGGGAAGTATTTTCTGTGGGTGGAGGTACATTGGTCAACGCAGGAGAAAGTACCAAAAGTGGGACGCACACCTACCCTCACAATTATTTAGCAGAAATTATGGACTATTGTAAAGAAAAACAAATCGAATTGTGGGAATATGTAGATTATTTTGATGATGGTGATATCTGGGAGTATCTCGAAGATATCCGCCAGACCATGATGACGGCGATCCAAAAAGGCTTAGACAATAAAGAGCATTACCTACCTAGTCCTCTTAAGTATGCTCGGAGAGCTCCTGAAGTTTATAAAAACACTTTATCAGAAAACAATCCCTCCATTAGAGAAAATGGTTTGTTATCAGCCTATGCTCTTGCAGTATCCGAGCAAAATGCCTCTATGGGGATTGTTGTTACCGCTCCTACCTGTGGAGCTTGTGGGGTTTTACCTTCTGTATTAAGATATTTACAGGAAGTTTATCATAAATCCGACGAAGAAATCTGCAGAGCATTAGCCGTAGCGGGTATTTTAGGTCTCATAGCCAAACACAACGCATCTATTTCTGGGGCAGAAGCGGGTTGTCAAGCAGAAGTGGGGGTTGCTTGTGCGATGGCAGCAGGAGCTGCTGCTTATTTATTAGGTTATGATATTTATCATATTGAAAATGCTGCAGAAGTTGCTATTGAACACCATTTGGGAATGACCTGCGACCCTCTTGGCGGTTACGTATTAATTCCATGTATCGAACGTAATGCCACGGCAGCTGTTCGTGCCATACAATCTGCCTATTTCGTTCATCTCACCGGTGCAGAACACCTTATTACTTATGATGAAGTATTACAAACAATGATAGAAACTGGTAAAGATATGCAAAGTGCCTACAAAGAAACTGCTCTAGGAGGACTAGCAAAATATTATAACAAAAAGTTAAAAGAAACGGGGATACAAATAGAGTTCAGTCCTTATAAAGGAAATTGCTAAAACTAAAAAATAGAGAGAACAAGGAGTTAACGATGATTAAAATGAATGATATTTTAGGAATCATTTTAGCTGGAGGTCAGGGTACACGCCTTGAGCCATTAACCAGCCAACGTTCTAAACCTGCAGTACCGTTTGGAGGACGCTACCGAATTATTGATTTTCCCATTACCAACTGTATCAATTCTGGTATCGGTCGGATTTTTGTTCTCACACAATTTCACTCAGCCTCTCTCAATCAACATATCACACAGACCTACAAATTTGATCTTTTTCATAATTCTTTTGTTGATATTATTGCTAGTGGTGTTTCCAAAGATAAAGAAAGCTCTGGATTTTCCCAAGGGACTGCTGATGCCGTTCGGAAAGGGATGCACCATATTAAAAGTATTAGAGAAGCAACCTATGGATTAATCTTAGCTGGAGATCAGTTGTACCGAATGAATTTTAATACCCTCACAACAATTCACGATAAATTTGATGCCGATCTCACCTTAGGAGTCGTACCTGTTCCAAGAGCTTTAGCTAATGCTTTTGGAATTGTGAAAGTAAACGAACAATATCAAATCTTAGATTTTTGGGAAAAACCAGGGGATGCCGTTTTAGATCCCGATTGGTATGTACCTAAAACCATTAGAGAACGGTATAATATTTCTGAAGATTGTGTATTTACTTCGATGAGCATTTATTTATTCAAACTATCATTTTTGGATCAAATTCTCAAAGAAAATATCGATATGATGGATTTTGGTAAAGAAATTATTCCTCATATTATCCAAAATCACCAAGTCCAAGTTGCTGTCCATAATAGTTATTGGGAAGATATTGGGACTTTAGCAAATTTCCATAAAGCCAATCTCGATCTTACTTACGAAAGTAATGGGTTTGAATTGTACGACCCTTCTTGGCCTACATTAACACGCCCTAGTCTCTTACCTCCCACATCGATTAAAGATTGTACTATTATTGATTCTATTATTAGTGATGGTTCTCGTTTTGAAAAGTGTAAAATAAAAAACTGTGTTATCGGACAGCGTGCTATTATTCAGGAAGGCTCTAAAATCGAAAATTCTGTTATTATGGGAGCTGATTGGATCGAAGTGGAAAAAGATTTTATTGATAACAAAGCCAAAAATATTCCAAATATTGGAATTGGTAAAAATTGTACGATCAGTAATGCAATTATTGATAAAAACTCCCGTATTGGCAACAATGTTACTCTCATTAACAAAGAAAACCTTAACGACATCTATGAAGATAATTATATTATCCGAGATAATTTAATTATTATTCCTGCAAAAGCAGTGATTCCTGATAACTTTACAATATAAAAATCATAATACGGCAATTCTTCTTACAAGTTATTTTATTAATAATCCTTGAGTTTTTTCTTATTCTTATCGATAATTAATAAAATACTTGTAAAAAGGTTGGTGTATGTCCCAAGGTATTATATCTTTATCGCTTTATACTCGAAAAAAAATGAGAACTACTATTCTTGTTAAATTGTATCTATTTACTATTTTTGTTCTTTTCCCTCTTAACCTCTTACAAGAATTTTTTGTACTTCCTTATATCATTCCTGATATGGTTTCAGCTCAAAATATTCCCCTAGCTTTGTATAGTTATTTTTCAAAACATTATATCCTCCATACTGCTTCGCTCTTATTTATAGGAAGTTGTTTCGGAGCATATATATTTTTAGCCCCCTATCTAAAATATATTGCGACAGGACAAGACACAGCAAAAATTCAAAAAAAAATTATTAATCCTCTAGGATTAGTTCTTTATTTTTTGGTACTCCCTAATATCTGCAATACGATTAATCTTATTTTAGATTTTAATTATATTTCTTCTTTGCCAATACAAACAATTATTTATTTTTTTACTTTTAAAACATTATGGCAGATTGCCGCTTGTTTTTTAGCAATTTTTTATTTTTTCAGTATCACAGAAAATATGAGGGATACCCTAGGGCTTTATACGTTCCATACGAGTAAATGGTCTTTCTTCCCCGTATTTAAAATTACGCTTATCGTTCTAATCCAGCTTATTTTATTCTCACTGATTGTGTTTGAGGTATTACACTTTTTGGATTCCAAGAAGTATACAGCAGATTATATTTCTTTTTGGGCATTGATAATGATCGCTTTTTCTTTCATTATTGTCAATATCCTTTTACATTATCAGAATAATATTAATACCCAAATCAAACAACAATTATACCTAGATGTAAAAAACCTCGTGAGTAGTGGTGATTTCACCAATCCCTATACTTATTATGAACAAAATCTCCTCGGATCTTTTATCTCTGAGTATAACCGTTTTATTAGCTATCTCAAAAAAGAATTCCAGCAAATTACTGTTGCCACTCAAGCACTCCAAGAAGAAAATCAGCTCTTGAGAGAAAATACAGCAGAATTGATTTCTACCTTATCCCAGCAAGAAATTAACGTTACCCAGATGAATATCGCTACCAATACCACCTGTACCACAATTCAATATCTCTTATCAGAGGTTAATACCCAATCAAAGATTCTTAGGGACGAACAGCATACTATGGATAATTTAATTTCTGGCACAAAGAATATCTCCGAAACATTCCAATCTATTACCACAGCATATCAATTAAGCCAAGAGGCCAATAACAAAGCATTAGAAGCTGTAGAAAAATCTTTAGTTAAAACTGAATTAATGAATCAAAATATTGCCACAATCCATAATAAAATCCATACCGCTGGGCTGGAAACCTCTGCTATTGATGAAGTATTGGGGATTATTAAGAATATATCCGAACAAACAAATCTTCTATCCATGAGTGCTGCTATTGAGGCGGCTCATGGGGATGCCTCTCGTAAAGGATTTACATTAGTTGCAGAAGAAATCCGAAAATTGGCACAAATGTCTCAAGAATCTGTTAGTAAAATTGCAAACCGACTATCAACCATCACAGAATATATCAACGATGCCCATAATATGTCTAAAGAAAATATTGAATTATCTAAATCCAGTCTCAGTACAGGAGGGCAATTAAAAACATCAATTGCTAAGATCGCTGAAACTTCCAAAGCACTCCAAAACATTACTGAGCAGGCTCAACCAATCACCCAAGAACAAAACGAGCTGATTTTACAATTTCAATATATTATTAATAATATGAGAGATTTCCTTGATCATCTTATCCAAGAACTTAAAAAAGAAAGTTCTACTTCTGTTGTCCTCTCTCTTAATTTTAGAACAATGATTCAAAATTTTAAAAAAGGACAATCTTCTTTATATTATATAGAAACTAATTTGGAAAAATTAAATATGATTGAAAGCCATTTAAAAGATATCCTACAAGAAGTCAAACTACAACAATCTAACGAAGAGTACCATCATGAATAATCAAATATTTACAACCGAACAATTAAATATCCACAAACGTTACACAACTCATCTTATCATCAAGCTGATAATTATTCAGTTTTGTGTTTTTCTACCAATAAATCTTCTACTCATTTTTGGGTGGAATTATCTATCCCCCCTCCCTTTCCTTCAATTTAATGCCCCAAGAATGTTCTATTTAATTCAGGCAGTGCCTAGTATATCTTTTTTACCTCAGTTTAGTGTTCCAGGCTTAGGTTTTATCATTTTATTTCTTGCTCACTTTCTTCAATTAATTATCTATCTCATCCATATTAGACCAGTTTTTGAATTCCTCCACACAGGTACGGGAACTCCACACAAAATCCCTTTCAAGGGCTTTTGTAAAATATTTTTAATACCTTTTCTATTGATTATCCTCTATTTCTTTGAATTTTATCAAACAACAAATATCCTAAAAATAGCACGTCCAATACTTTATATTGGGGCTGATATTATTTTCCTTATTAGTACTTGGTTTATCTTTTCCTTTTTATTATTTTATATTGGTCAATTTTTTATTTTACCAGTATTACATTTTTTTCCTATTCATCAATTTTCTGTAAAAGATATTGATCCTTTAGAAGATACCAGTGCCTCTTTTATCCCTATTCTTTCTACGCTCATGTTATTAGCTTTATTTTTTCACCTCAGCTCATTTGTTGAATATTACAGTATCAAAACTCCCAATATTCTTCTGTCCAGTCATTTACTTCCAATCGTTTTATTTATTCTTCTTTTATCAGTAAGCTTAATTTTATTTGTTTTATTTCTTCAGCTAAAAGAAGCTGCTATTATTCTTCCCTTACGAAATCAGTTTACACTCCTATCACAAGGAAAAGCCGATCTCACTCTCCGTTTTAATATTAATAATAAAAATCGAATCTCCCTTATTACTGCTTGGATTAATAAATTCCTTCAAAAATTTCAAGGTCAGTCAACACGGCTTAAAGAATTTACTGAAGAATTAGACCATACCATTATTAATATCACAGAAAATTTAGATACAATTATCACCAATGTTAAAAAAGATAAAGAAGATACTCCTATTATCCAAAAATCTGTTCAAGAAATTTCTACCGATATGAGTAATTTAGTTGTTGCAATAAACCAACGCTACGATGAAACCATCCAAAATTTAGATTTTATCAACAGAATTTCCCAACAAATCGATCAGATTATTATTTTATTTCAAAATATCAAGTATCAAAGTTTTCATAGTTTATCCTTATCCAGTATCATTATGAATCAAATCAAAGATTCTTTACAAAAAAGCACTAAAGTTACCCAATCGATGAAATTGATTTCTGAAAAAATTCAGTCTGCAGGTCAAGAAGCTGAGCATATTGATGAAATTTTAATTATCATCCAAGATATTGCCGAACAAACAAACGTATTATCCATTAACGCAGCTATTGAAGCCGCTCATGCTGGTGATTCAGGGAAAGGATTTGCATTAGTTGCTAACGAGGTGCGTACCCTAGCCACCGAATCTGGTATTGCTGTCGATAAAATTTCTCAAAAACTTATTGATATTCAAGAAGTTATTCGCGACTCTGTCAATCAAACAATCGCCATCGCTACCATCACCGAAGAAAATAACCAATTAGTTTCTGATGCTTATGAAATTATTTTAGTCATGATTGAGCAATTTAAAAAACTAGGTTCTATTACCGAAACTTCATCATCATTGGCACATCATCAAGGGGAGCTAACAACTATTTCTCAACAAAAAATACAAAATCTATCAGAGTTTTTTAGAGATTTTCGTTCCTCCATAATCACTCAAGAAAGTTCGCTCGAAGAATTAAATAGTATTTTTGCTCAATTACACCAAACAACAGATCAAATTGAGACAATCAGCACTACAGTAGCAAAATCCCTCAGCTCCGTATATCAAACTGAACATACCATCAAAGCCTTAGTCGAAGCATTCAATACAGATGAGCATCAAGATCATCAGATAGAAAGTTTAAAATTTTCTCATGAATTAAATCTCTCTTGGCAGGAAAATCTCAAGTTTGATAATAAAAAATAACGCTTGTATCCTCCAGAAAACCATCCTTTATACAGAGTTTCACTACGGTCTTTTATCTCAACGATATCTTATAGTAAATTTTCCATTGATGGGTTATCAAAAAGGTGTACAATAATACTTATTTAAGCTCTATATATAAGTTTTTATAATAGAATTTATACAGAAAAATGACCATCTATTTTTACAAATCTTTAGATCCTATTATAAAAGATAAAGTAGTAAGAGTCTATAAAGTTTTTACCCAGATCGTCGATATTATATTATATTTATTAATAATTCCCTGTTTCGGATGGCGAGTATGTATAATTCAGCCAATCTCCCCTCCGGAACCTCTTTCAAAAAGCAACGGATTAGTCCGTTGCTTTTTTTAGTTTGAGATACCACTGAAGAAAAAAATCCAGTGTTAACAAACATACTACCGCCAATATCAAATAGCGGAAATTTTGAAAAAATGGAAATAAGATAACAGGTTGGAAAAATATTCCTACTAAGGCCCAAATAATCGTTAACGAACAGAGAATAACATCTTGTTTTCTATTAATAACAACGGACAAGATCCCCAAATTACAAACACTCAAAATACCCCAAGAAAAAGCTCCTGGAAGCCCCATATCAATTAACACAACCCCCGTATTAATCGATGCAGCAACACTAATCCAAGCAAAATACATAAAAAAGTACTCTTTAAGAACCTTATTAACAGTATATTCTCGAGAAATATTAATAATCGTATAAAGTAGTAGAACCCATATCATCAGTATCGTGATCCAAGATAGTATCATATAATAATTAGACCAAAACACCGCCCATAAAGCATTTAATAGAAATAATGCCATTTGAATAAAGACAAATTTTATTTGAAAATTGGGGTCAATAAAAAAATAAAGATTACAAAAAAGAGCAATGCTATAAATAAGACCCCAAATTGCAAAAGTAGCATTGATCGGAGTAATCAGTGTCATGAATTGATGAGATACCAAAGATATCTTATCAGAAAACATATAACAAATAACAATAGATCCAATAAAAACAAATATATTGAATATTAATAACCCTATTTTTAAAATTCGATTCATAGAAACCCTCTCCACGTATAAAATTTATACTATAAAGATACCATAAACTATAAGTATTGACAATATTACCATTCTATTTTATACTATTATATAGTATAACCGTGAGGATATCGTGCAGGAAATAGAATTTATCCATCAATATTTTTTCTCATTATTATCTAGTGAAACTGCTGAAAATATATTTCGACAGCAGGAGTATTTTCAAAATATCGATGCACTAAATGAAAATTTACGGTTTTCCCAAGAAATTCTTAACTATTCAACAGAATACATGCCTCTAACTTTTTATACGGTTTCTGATATCCGTAAAAAACTACTCCAGAGTATCAAAGGCTATATTTTAGATCTTCAAGATATTTACCATTGCCATTTATATTTATCCCAATGGAGTACATGGAAAAACTTAGAAATCCCCCCAGAAAAATACCCCATCTTTAATTTTTTTATTGACGAAATATTAATAGAGCCAAAACTACTAACATATTGGTCTCATGTATTCGATCATGAAGGGCATATTTTAGATTCCGCTTCTTCAGAATTACTTCGAATCCGTAATATGAAAAAAAATATCCGACGACAAATTGAGAAAATCCTCAACATCCAACTTCAAAACAATGAAGATCTCGCCGAAAAGCGTATTGCTTTTAGAGAAGACCGTTATGTACTTCCTATTAAAAGTGTCGCAAAAAAACGTAGTAATGGTATCGTTCATGGATTTTCCTCTTCGGGCTTAATCACTTATATCGAACCATCTGAAATCATCCAACTCAACAACGACTTATTATCTGTCGACGACTTAGAGCAACAAGAAATTCTTAGACTCCTAAGAGAATGGAGCGAAATTATTTCTGTGAATTTGAGTACTATTCTCTTAGTTATTGAACGTTCCGCTCATTTAGAACTTTATTTTACCAAGTACCATTTTGCTAAAAAATTATCAGCACAGCTCGGCACTGTAAACACCCATAAAGAAATTATTCTCAAAAACACCTATAATCCTTTTTTATTGTTAAAAAAAGAACATGTTACTCCCATTACCATAGAGTTAGAATCTTCCTACAGTGGGATAATTATTTCAGGACCAAACGCTGGAGGTAAAAGTGCTGCTTTAAAAACACTCGCCTTATGTGCTGATCTCTTTCTCCGAGGTTTACCTATTCCAGCTCAAGAAATATCACTTCCTTTATTTTCTGATATATTAATTGAAATAGGTGATGCTCAAAATCTTAGTGATGACCTATCAACATTTTCTGGTCATATTCGTAATATCAAAAACATCCTAACTAAATGTAGCCCCAATAGCCTAATTTTGATCGATGAAATTGCTCACGCTACAGATCCTGTCGAAGGTGAAGCTCTAGCTTGTGCTATTATCGATGAATTTATAAAAAAAGAGAGTTTTTTTGCAATCACCACCCACTACAAAAAGGTAAAAATTCAAAGTTTTGAACACCCTCAAATTAAGAGCTATGCAGTGGGATTTGATAGTAAAAAAATGAAGGCACTATACATCCTCTACCCCCATACAATCGGGGAAAGCTACGCTCTTAACATTGCACAAACAATGGGACTCCCTCAACAGATCATTAAATCCGCCTCAGAGTATTTGCACCATAAACGAGACAAAACCGAACTTATCCTTGCCAATATCGAACAGTACGAAAAAAATCTCCGCCAAAAAGAACAACAAATCCTCAAAAAAGAACAGGAAAATCATATTAAATCTCAGCAACTACAAAACCAGCAAGAGCAATTACAAGACTTATCTAATAAACTTAAATCAGAGGGTTTACTAAAAGCGGATAAAGAATTGAGTTCATGCCTTCAAGAGCTTAGTCATATTCAAAAAAATATTCAAAAAAATCCCAAAGAAATATCCAAGCAATTATCACAGGTTCAACAAACAATTAACAAAAAAAAAGAAGAAATAACAAATCTATCTCGTCAAAAAAAGACACATATATCTATAGGAGATCATGTTTTTATTGCTTCCCTTAATAAAGATGCCACTATAGAAAATATTCAAAAAGATAATGTTAGTGTTCGTATAGGGATTCTTAAATATTCTGTAAAAAAAACCGATATTTTTGAATCTCATATTAATAAAACATCTCATCCCATACATATTAAAAAATATTACAGTACTGAACTATTAAATCAAATAGATACCCATGGGTTAACAAAAGAAGACGCCTTAGCTCTTGTCGATAAATATCTTTATCGAGCATTAAGCTCAGGGTTATTCCATTTTACAATTGTCCATGGGAAAGGTACTGGTATTTTACAAAAAGCGATCCACCAATACCTCAAAAAAATCCCTGAAGTCAAAAAATTTCATTTTGCCGACCCAAGAGAGGGGGGGACAGGAAAAACAATTGTATATTTCCAATAAAGAGGTTTATTTATGTATCTATTATTACTACTCCTATTCATATCAAATGTACTCCATGCCGATATTTCCAAACTGCAGCTTATCCCTAGTGGTATCAAAGTCAAGTTTGATGTTCCTCCATTAATAGAAGAAAAAGAAGCTCCTCCTCAAAAAAAACTCTCTCGGTGGGCTGCTAGAAAAGCAAAAAAAGAAGCTGAAAAAAAACAGCAGCAGCAAGAAGAAGTGCCAATACCTCAGTTAGTTCGGTTTACCCGATTTATTCGTGTTATTAACGCTGTAACTCTTAATGCCGAAGAATACCTTACAATCGATTTTTATGATAATAATAACAAATTAATTTCCCAACAGATTATTACTAATACGCCCAAACCCTCTCCTAATAATATTTTTTATATGGATCGTAATACAGGAAGACGTTTTCAAGGATTCATCGATCATTATCATATTCCCAAAAACACTTCTTATTTTCAAATAGGAATCTATAACAAAAATAAAGAACTAATCTATTATGCAGAACACCCAGATTTTACGAAAAAAACTCAAATCCCTATTACCCAATATAACGCTCTTGGCTCTAAGAAAGCAGTCATGTTCCAAATAGAAGTTTTAGGGCAAAGCGATAAAACATTAACAAGAATCGGTGCATTTTATTTCCCAAAATAACTACTTAATTGATTTTATACAAGCACCTGATCAATTATATAGTAAACATCTGGGTACTTTATAAAAATATTTAACCAACTCAATAAAGTAATATGATAATCAAAGAGGATTTATTAACATGAAGTATATTATATTCATACTCAGCGTATTTTATTTTTCAATCAATAGTTACGGAATACAGCTTTTTCCTAGTGGTATCAAAGTAGATTTCACTGCTCCAAATAAAATAACTAAAAAAATTATCCTTCTTCAAACCGAAGAAGCTGCTCAACAAAAATCATTAGATACCTATAGAATTATTCGGATTATTAACAGTATACAAGATCTTCCTGAAAAACAATATCTTGCTCTTATGTTTTACAATCAAAAGAAAAAAATTATCGGTCATCAGATTATTTCGAATAGTCAAAAACCTCTTCCCGATCAAGTATTTTTTATCGATCGCAATACAGGAAAATATTTTCAAGGATTAGTGGATATTTATAGTGTACCAAAACAAACCGTTTCTTTTGCCCTCGCTGTTATCAATAAAAAAGGTAAGATATTACAGCAAAATTTTAAACACCTAGATTTTGATGAGAACCAACACATCTCCTTGGATCAGCTATTCAAAATTACTCCAGAGAAAAATATTATGCTCCAGTACGAAGTTATTGGAAGCTATCAAGACCCTGATATCAAGCTCGCAGCTTTCTATTTTGTCCGTTAATTTCATAAAACCCACCCTAATAAACACTCAATCTTGACAAAGCAAGTACTATAGTGTATATTAAACTATAATGCTTGTTTTGCTAAAGAAGGAGGTATATAATGAAATATTTATTAATAGTATTATTAATTATTGGTGGCTGTACTGATAAAAAATCTCAAACAGTAGTGATAGAAGAGCCTGTTC
>JBOFHK010000036.1:0-4360 GCA_051649605.1 Brevinema sp.
CTATTTAATATTTTGATGGATATCTATGAAGACAAAAGACGATATACGGAGCAAGACTTGAAAGATGAAAAAATAGATATTAGAGCAATCCCCTTTATCCTTACATTAAAACCTAAAGATGAAGATGAGGTCATCAATACCCTAGCATATATTACCGAAAAAGGATGGTATATCCCTTCAAAACATCCTCTTGGGGAAGCTTATGATATTGGTAAAAATAAATCTTCTAAACATATGTTTGATATATATTCGGGTTCTAAGAGCGATAATTACCCCGAACATATCCATTTCTCTTTTATAAAACCTTCTCAGTCTTCGAAAAATATATAAGTACCATCATGTTGGAGTCGGTAGGTCTCATTAGCAGGTTCAACACAAAGAAAATTCCGATATTCACGATATCGGAGATTTCCATATCCGCTTACGATAGGTAGTACTACTATAGGGTCGGTAATAGGTTCGAGGACTTTGATAAACTGTTCTTTGGTTGTTCTGTGGATATAGAACCGTTCATTACTAGAGATATAGCCAGCATATACAAGCTCATTATCTAAGGGAAAACCTGCTAATGTTTTTTCTACTCTCTTAGGGTCAAGCTTGTAACGAATATTATTAGTTTTGATCAATCTTGAACCATCTTTGACGTAGTAGTATTGTTGATTTGTTATCCTATAACGGCAACCACCATCACATTCACCAGGTTCATATGTATAGCGACGATTATTAATATAGATTAATCCTTTGGGATCTTCTATATACTTGGACTGTAACAACGAATCAAAATATTTAGGATTCCAATAGATCGAGTAGAGATTAAGGCTCATTGGATATGCATATAATGTAAACGAATAATTTCCTTGGATACGATCTTCATACTTTAGTGGATATCTCTCAATAAGGATCAGCTCCTCACCACCGTCATAAGAAGCTTCCACAACCCCATAGACCGACCCTGTAACCATCAACATCGCCAGTACTAAAAGCATGTTCTCCTCCTCATTTAGCAAAACAAGCATTATAGTTTAATATACACTATAGTGCTTAGTTTTGTCAAGATTGAGAGGGTCAAAACCCCCAAAAAACTCAAAATGTACCATGTTCTCCAGAACCTTACAACTTAAAGGAAGGTCTCCTAAAAAAATTGACAATAATAATCCCTAGTGCTATTATTTAGAGAATAGAGAGACGAAGGCGATACTATTGGCTTATCCAGCAGAGCAAAGCGTCGCTGGAATAGAGGATCATTTATTTTAGGGAGTTAATATGATAAGAGTGTTACCACTGTTGCTTTTGCTGGTGGGGTGTGGGAAAAATCGATCTATAGCTACCTATGATATTAAGCCTGAATTATTTTGGCTTGAAGAGTTTGCTCCTTTAACAATTACAAAAAATGACCTTGAATACTTACATAATTATTCTTTCATATACTATGAACCCTTATCTAACAAATATTACTTTGCAATAATTGAAAAAACCAATAACGTCATCTATCATACTAATAATATTATTGATGAACAAAATTTTATCGAATATGAAATGTATTCCCCAAAAATGCCTCTAACTTATATAGGTAGTATTAATATTACAAACCGTATTTATATTGATTCTGAGAATAATCAATATATCAAAAAACTAGAACTAATTGATGATTCTTATTATTTTGATCGTGAGAATGATATTCAACAAGCACAATTTTCAGTATATCCATATGCGTCTTATTTTGACGGGAGTGAAGGAAATATTTATCAAAGAATATTTTATATAAATCATACAGATTTTTTTGTTCGCTCTTTTGCTCAAAACCCTTATAAACCGTACTCGCCTTATTCTAGAGGTGAACTATCTTCTAGTCCATACATCCATTAGATCTATAGTACTAAATGATAGCAGTTTTTTTCGTTTCCTTCGGGGGGAATCAAAGCTATTTTAATAAAATTATTTTTTTCTCTAAATCGCCTTAATATAGATTCGAATCTACTGTTTCTGATGTTTGGATTAGAACGGAATCCTATATCACAAGTATTATTAGAATTATCGACATGATTAAATCCTCTAAATTCCTTAGTATGTATTTTTATTTCTAGTATATTAATTATCTGCTCTTTCGGAGTCCTTTTTTTCAATTCTTGCTCTACAAACTGACCAGAATACCCTTCATACATCGAACCTGAAGACCGTCCACCATTGCCATATACTTCGTTATATATTATTTTGCCTGTTCTCTCGCTGTACGACTCGTACTTGTAATAACAATTTCTCGTTGATCTTTATCATAGATACAGTTATAATAAAGTAATATAACCTTGAGCTTTATTTCTGATTGACTACTAATACTTTTCATCCCACTAGGATTGTACCTTACTTTCAGATAATCAATCCCCAATTTCGTTGCGACAAAAATAGCATCTCCTTCTAGTGTGTCCATGCTTAAACCTGCCCCACGCCTCGTTTCTATGTTTAATGACATATCATTACTATCTGTATACAATCTATTCCAAAAACTTTTACGATCAACTGCAAACATAATCTTATCCAAAGGAGGTAACTGATAAAAACCTTTCTTCAAATTATGGTAAGTATCCGAGCTTAATGAAGTCTTAAAATATCTCTCCTCCAGAACCTTACAACTTAAAGGAAGATCTCCTAAAAAATTGACAATAATAATCCCTAGTGCTATTATTTAGAGAATAGAGAGACGAAGGCGATACTATTGTCTTATCCAGCAAACGCTGGATACAAAATATTTTCTTGATCTAAATCCTTACGAAATAAGTGCTTGAAAAAAAAAGTTTGGAGAACATAGTACATTTTTGGGTTTTTGGGGGTTTTGACCCTCTCAATCTTGACAAAACAAGCACTATAGTTTAATATACACTATAATGCTTGTTTTACTAAATGAGGAGGAGAACATGCTTTTAGTACTGGTGATGTTGATGGTTACAGGATCGGTCTATGGAGTTTTGGAAGCCTCTTATGACGGTGGTAAGGAGCTGATCCTCATAGAGAGAATACCTATTATATCTAATAAGCACACAATTGATAGAGTAGATTATTCTCTCGATATTCCTACTTTTTCTATCTATTACAATCAACATACTACTAATTACTATTTTGTTGAAGATGGTTCTAGTATGATCCGTACTAATGGGTTTATTTATACAATAGATACTAATAGATTGGAAATGTCCTACACAGGAGAACAGCTTGATCCTTTTCTAACATTTGTTGGATATATTTCTAACAATATGAGACTCTATATTGATAATAGAAACAAGCAACAATATATCAAAGTCCTTATCCCTATCAAAGACTCTCATACTCTTATTGTCCGTGTTCATCCTCCTTTAGAAGGATATCAGTTTAAACATATTAGTTATCTAGAACCTGGAGACGATAGAGGTGCATATCGTTACTATGATAATAAAGGTCAAATCAACCTCTATGAAAACTTTTTAGAGGTTGATCCTCCAGGAAATACGTATTATTCAACCCCCATGGATACAGATTGATTTTAATAATATGTTAAATGATAATGATTATTACCAAGATAACCACCTTTCCTTTTTATATGGATATTATACATTTCTTTTGTACTTGAATTTACCTCTATATCTAAAGCTTGGGAAGCCTTGTTGTTTTCATCTCCAAAAACATGGTAAGAAGGATTAAATAGAGGTTCTCTCCACATGTTATTAGGAAAATATTTATTCGGAATTTGATATATCGTTACCATAGATTCTGTTAGTATATTATAAACAGCTGTTTTATCACCTTTATTAACAGGGTATTTTTTAAGAATACTTTGGAATATTTCTGCTCTTTTTACTCCATTTCTATCTGCATATTTTGAGGAATCATATGCTGTCACAATAGACTGAAAATTATTGTTTTCTTGACCATTATACCTATCTTGAATAATCTTGAGATAGGGTGCACTAAGAGAAGCAGTTTTATAATACTCATACATATTCTTATTGTGATCTAATTTTTCAACAAGAATATCTACCTGAGTTTTCGTAGATCTCCAAGTACTATTAATCTTAACAAGCTTAAACTCTAACTCTTTACTTTCCATAGCCTCTTTCGTCTCTTTTCCTAATTGTATGAAGTAGTCTTTCGCTTCTTTCAACAACTCCTTCAATTTCTCAGGATTCTCAAAATATTTTCTCAGCTCCTTGTATGTTAGCTCTCCTAAGCAATTTTCCTCCTTATCTTCAGGCTTACTTTCTTCGTGATCCTCCTTATTCTCTTCCTCACCGCTCTCCTTACTAACCACACTCTCAGGCGCGAACATCTCCTTAATCTCCTGCTCTACAAAGACTTCCCACTCAAAGATTTGGCTAGGGTCGAGTGTCTGAGT
>JBOFHK010000037.1:0-1559 GCA_051649605.1 Brevinema sp.
ACAAGAACCTAGCTTCATTAGTGAACCTCAGGACTTAGAACTTTTGTATGCAGGGTATATCTCCTCCAATCAACGCCTTTATATCAATCCCAAAACCAAAGAACAGTTTCTTAAAATCCTTATCCCTATTGATGATGAAGATGAAATATTAACCCCTGAACTTTTTATCTCTGAGCCAGAAGAAAAATGTTGGACTATATACTATGGAGATGGATGTATTAGTAGTGGGAGAAATTCCACTAATGGTCTGTGGTATGGTTTAATAATGTGTGAGCCTGATCCTCCCTGGTAAGTTTTATGGTAAACTCTTAGGATCATTTTTACTTATTTTCTAAAGCTCATATGATAGTGATCACTCCCCTTATAACCCCTTAAGTTTCCTCCATTTTTATTATAAAATTCTTTTGCTGTTTGGTTATATAGTCCCCAAAAACGAATGTCAAGGGCGTTTGATTCATCTTTTATATGACTCACGTGATAAGAAGGGTTAAATAACTGTTTATCCTTATAACTTTTTTCAAGTAAATTTTTTATATGATCCTTATTCTTTTTATAGCTATTTACGACGTACTCTGTATGATTATATTTTTCTTCTATGATACCTTGGAAAATATTTCGTTTGTTTTTGTCCGCTATCGCCTGTAAATCCAATAAATATTGCTCTCTAGTAGAGGCTCCAATCTTATGGTCGTAAACGCCATCGTAGAGAT
Source organism: Brevinema sp. (assembly GCA_051649605.1). Taxonomy (GTDB): domain Bacteria; phylum Spirochaetota; class Brevinematia; order Brevinematales; family Brevinemataceae; genus Brevinema_A. The sequence continues at coordinate 711 of JBOFHK010000037.1, forward strand.
ATTGGATAATTTTGATATACTTACCGGAGTTAGCGGTTTTGTGATAGTATTCATATGTATTTTCTGTTTTGGATCCGTCAGTATTTGTCTTTTTATCAAGCTTATCTAAAAGAATATCTATTTGTATTTCCACACTACGATAAGCACTAGTAATATATATTTTTTGAAATTTATGCAGTGTACCTTTTCTCTCATAATCTTGATAAACCTGTTCCGCGATATGGACAAAATGCGTATAAGCACCTTTAGAAAGTTCACAAAGTTTCTCAGGATTCTCAAAATATTTTCTCAGCTCCTCGTCTGTTAGCTCTCCTAAGCAATTTTCCTCCTTATCTTCAGGCTTACTTTCTTCGTGATCCTCCTTATTCTCTTCCTCACCGCTCTCCTTACTAACCACACTCTCAGGTGCAAACATCTCCTTAATCTCCTGCTCTACAAAGACTTCCCACTCAAGGATTAGACTAGGATCGAGTGTCTGAGTGCTGGGTGAACCTACCGTCTTTAGGGACGTGATCATCTTAGCCATTTCGCAGAGTATTGTTCCTAGATCTTTGCCATTAGCTCGGAGGGCAAGCTTATTCTCGGGCAGATCTCCGAAATTGGCGTCGTCTTTGGAGCGAATAATCGCAGAAACAATAGCAAAATTAAGATCCCCATTAAGGAAATCTAAGAGTACAAGGGATCCAATTTGGGGTTTTGTTCCAATCCCTCCATTCTGGGATGCAAGGAGTTTGGGGATCCGAACATTGGTGAACATCGTTCGGGTCTCCTCCTCAAAGTTTGTTAGCTCAACGCATTCGCAGTGTTCTCCTAGAATCTTCGTGATCCTAGCAAGTCTTGGGAATGCTT